>DASVUH010000024.1:0-43356 GCA_036387135.1 Pyrinomonadaceae bacterium
CCAGCATATTGTACGGAATTCGGCTTTTATTTCCGCTTTCGTCTTGTCTGAGAATAAAAATCTCTTTCATTTTCGTGGCTGATTCGACACCACCGGCTTCGGCAATCGCCTGCGTCAAAGTGCGCGGCTCTTTGAGCAGAATCGTTTTCTGCTCTTTGACGTTTCCGATCACGTAAGCGCGGTCGGCTTCGAGAATCGAAACAATATCGCCCGGCTGAATCAACGGATTTGCCGTGTCGTCGCCTTCCATCACGCGGCGCAGATTATAAGTGTAAAACTTGCCTTTCAAAGTTTCCTCGCCGGTTGTGTTTGCGGCAACGGAATTTTGCATCGAACATAAATCAACGTCGCCCATCCGCGCCAGCAGAACTTTGGAACCGGCTTCTTTGTTCGGACCGCCCGCGAGCGAAATGGCTTGAATCAGCCGCATTTGGCGATTGATGTAAAACGTGCCCGCTTTATCAACCGCGCCCATCACCGCAACCGGCTGTGATTTATAATCTTTCACGTAAACACTGACAAAGGGCTGTCGCAGATACTTTTTATAATATCCGGCGATTTCTTCGCTCAATTCATTTTCGGTTTTGCAAACGGCTTTAATCGGCTGCTCGATGCGCGGCAGAATAATAACCCCTTTTTCATCAACTCGCAGCGGTACGGGCGATGAATATTGCGGATATTTCAAAATCTGAATAATAAGCTCGTCGCCGACGCCGATTCGGTATCTGCGCGCATTTTCGTCCCGCTCGGCGCGTCCTAAAACCGCCGGATTTATTTTGCCTGAATCGGTTTGCGGAGCTAACGGTTTTTCCTGCGCTAAACCGGCGGCGGAAAAAATACCGAACACCAATAACGTGCTGATTAAAATTTGTCTGACGGCTTTTCGCATTGCATTTACCTCTTTTTAGGATTGAGCGTTTAAACGGTTGAGAAATTTCTCTGCGCGTATTAAAAAATACCGTAATTTTACCGCCTAAAGCAAACCGGGAGCAATAAAAAGCGCTTTCCGGCGACTTGCATTTCAGCCGAATCAATTCTAAATTTTGAATTCCTGCAATCACCTTATATCTTTAAGATTCGTAAAGCGAAAAGAAAATGGAAGCTGCAAATCCCGGAACGCCGATGCTTCGGCAATATCACGAATTAAAACAGAAATTTCCCGGCACGATTTTGTTTTTCCGCTGCGGCGATTTTTACGAGCTGTTGTTTGACGACGCCGTAACGGGGGCGCGCGAAATGGAAATCGTACTCACGGCGCGCGGCAAAGATCGGGGCACCCCGATTCCGATGTGCGGCATTCCGCATCACGCCGCCGTCGGCTACATCGCCAAGCTCGTCCGAAAAGGCTATCGCGTAGCCGTCTGCGAACAAATCGAAGAAGGCGTCGGCAACAAAAAAACCTTTCGCCGCGAAGTCGCCCGTATTATCACGCCCGGCACTGCGATTGACGAACAGCTTCTCGAAACCAAAGATTCGGTTTATCTCGCAGCCGTCTGCGGCGCGGGCGAAGCCTTCGGCGCGGCGTTTCTCGATTTATCCACCGGCGAGTTTCGCGCCACCGAATGTCGCGGCAAAGACAGTTGGAAAACTCTCCGCGCCGATATTGAATCGTTCGCCCCGCGCGAAATTCTTTACCCGGAATCTCTCACTGCTTTAATTAAAGATTCATTCGCAAATTCAAACAATTCTGCGGCTAACGATGAAAAATCCACAATCCGCAATCCGCAATCCGCAATCGCAAATGTTGTTCCCTTTCCGACGAAAAACGAGCAGACCGGATTTTCCGCCACACTGACGCCGCTCGATGATTGGCTGTTTTTCGACGATTATTGCGAAGGCTTATTAAAAACTCATTTCGCAGTCCAATCTTTGGACGGTTATGGTTTGACCGAAAAAACGCAAGCCGTCCGCGCCGCCGGAGCCGCCCTGCGCTACGTTCAGGAAACGCAGCGCGCCGCTGCCGCGCATATCGCCGATCTCAACTATTTCGAGGCGAACGAGTTTATGATTTTGGACGCCGTGACGCTTCGGAATCTTGAAATTGCCGAACCCCAAAGCGGCTCGGACAAACGCCGCACTTTATTTGGAGTGATTGACCAAACCGTCACGAATATGGGTTCGCGCCTTCTAAAATCGTGGCTTTTGCGCCCTTCGATTAGGCGCGGCGAAATCGAAGCCAGAGCAACGGCGGTCGAAGAATTATGTGATTCGATTTTGCGCGACCGTTTGCGCGTTTCGCTCAAAGAAATTTCGGATTTGGAGCGTTTGATCGGCAGACTCAATATGAACACCGCGACGCCGCGCGATTTGCTCGCTCTATCGCGGTCGCTCAATCAAGTTCCAAACCTCAAAAAGTCGTTATCGGACGCATTAAGTTCTCTGCTTCAAGTTTTGCACGATAATATTTTTGAATTGCCCGAAATCAAAGATTTAATCAAAACCGCAATTTCGGAAAATCCGCCTTTGAACATTTCCGACGGCGGAGCAATTCGTGACGGATTTAATGTAGAGCTTGATGAATTGAGAAATTTGAGCCGGGACGCGAAACAAACCATTGCCCAGTTTGAAGAAAACGAAAAACGTCGTTCGGGAATCGCCGGTTTGCGAGTCAAATTCAACAACGTTTTCGGTTATTTTATCGAGATTTCAAAATCGAATCTGTCGCGTGTGCCTTCCGATTATGAACGCCGTCAAACTCTGGTTAACGCCGAGCGTTTCACGACGCCGCAGCTTAAAGAGTGGGAACGCAAAATTTTGGGCGCGGAAGAAAGAATTTTGGAAATCGAAACCGAATTGTTCGGACAAATTCGCGCAACGGTCGCGCAGGAAACAAAAAATCTGCAAACAACGGCGCGCGCTTTGGCGACTCTGGACGCGCTCGCGGCTTTGTCGGAAACGGCTTCGCGCCGAAATTTTGTCCGCCCGGTTTTGCACGACGGTGACGAAATCGAAATCAAAGACGGGCGGCATCCGGTTGTCGAAGCGTTTTTAAACGAGCCGTTTGTTCCGAACGATTTGTATTTAAATAATTCGACCGACCGTTTATTGATTATCACGGGACCCAATATGGGCGGAAAATCTACGGTTTTACGGCAGACGGCGATAATTCAAATTCTCGCGCAAATCGGTTCTTTCGTTCCAGCACGAGAAGCAAAACTGCCGATTGTTGACCGCGTTTGGACGCGCGTCGGCGCGTCGGACGATCTGGCGTCGGGGCGCTCGACTTTTATGGTTGAAATGACCGAAACGGCGGCGATTTTGCACAATGCGACGCCGCGCTCGCTCGTTCTGCTCGATGAGATCGGGCGCGGGACTTCGACTTTCGACGGGCTTTCAATCGCGTGGTCGGTCGCCGAATTTTTGCATGATTCTTCGGAACACGCCGCTAAAACGCTGTTCGCCACGCATTATCACGAACTGACCGAATTAGCCGAACGTCTTCCCGGCTCGCAAAATTATCAAATCACGGCATCGGAACGCGGCGGCGAAGTCGTTTTTCTACATAAGGTCGAACGCGGGCGGGCGACAAAATCTTACGGAATCGCGGTGGCGCGGCTTGCCGGTTTGCCGCCGGAAGTTATTGCACGAGCGCGCGAGGTTTTGGAACGCCTCGAAAGATATGAAATTGACGTTTTCGCGGATGTCGTCGAGCAAAAACAAACTCCACAGAGCGAATCAAACGGCTTGAATTCCGCCGCCAGACGTGCGGCGCGCGGTCGAATGGCGATGCAGACGACTTTGTTTCAAACCGCCAACGAAACTTTGATTGAGGAATTAAAGCAAACAAAAGTAGAAAACTTTTCAGCCGAACAACTGCGAGATTATCTGCTCGAATTACAGAAAAGAATTGTTTGATTTTTCAAAGCACATTCTTTTTTTTGGAGAATCCGTCAATTCACCACCGCCGCGTATGCGGCATTTTGAATTTAGCCGTGTCTTTTAAGGCACGGATAATAGAGATTGCATTTGCGCGTCGCGTTAGCGACGACTGACTCCAGCTTTTTGTATTCAAGCGTCGCTGACGCGACGCAATTTGTTTCGCTACTTTTTCCGTGCCTTAAAAGACACGGCTAAATTCAAACAATCGCTCCGCGACTCAAAGAAAATCCCGCAAAGTTTGTTATTTAAACTTTGCGGGATTTTCGTTTCGGAGGGTTTTATTTTGAATTATTTTTGGGCGGGTTTGCGAACAAAGGTGAAATTTTCTCTGCCCGTATCCTTGAATTTTTCGTTCAGATTTTGAGCGTTAACTTGATAGCTTTCAATCGTCATCGTTTCGCCCGCTTCGCCGTTGACGGTTTGAGCGATGCGATGCGGGAGCATCAAACCGTTGACGCTGCGATAATCCGAAAAGCGCACTTGAAATTCGGCTTCTTCGAGCTGGATGCGCGGCATTTCTTCGCCGGCTTTGACGGTTTCGGTGATGTTTCCGTTTTCGTTCATTTTGCGGATAAAGACTTTTGTCGCACCGTCGCCGGCAATTTTTTCGCCTTCAGGCAAACCGTTAGGGAAAACCATCACGTCTTTTTCGATTGATCCCGTTACTGCGCCTTTGCGGTTTATAACGAACTGCACCGGTTTGTTTGCGCGATAGCTCATCATCAACGGAAGATGCGTGTTTTTGTCAACATAAAGTTTGACGGCAAAACCGTTATCGCTGCTCGCTTCGACAATATCCGCCGCCGTTCCGTCAACGCTGCCTTCGCCCGCGTAATTATAAATCGCATTCAAACCCGGCGACGTTTTCAACAAAAGTCCGAAAAGAAGTCTCGATAATTCGTCGCCATGCCCGGCAAGTCGTTTTTGAAATTTTTCCGGCTCGGCGCCGTCCGGTTTTCTGTGAACAGATACTTCGAGATTTCTGACGAAGACTTTTTTGCCCGATTCGGCTGCCAGATTCGCTTCGTCGTTGGTTTTGAAGTTTCTGTGCAGTTTGCCCGAAGTTTCGAGAGCCATCTCGACGTTTCCGTCAAATGAACGCTCTTGACCGTCCGGCGTTTTAATTTTGTGACTGGCTCTGCCGTTGATTAATAAATTCTGCACGGCGTCAATCACCGCGCTGCCGCCGAGCGCTTCGCGCGCTTGCCTTAAAACGGCTTCGGCGCGCTCGTCGCGCAAAGTTCTCGCTTGCGCCGCTTGCAAACTGCAAATCGCCGCGTCGCCGATGACGAACATCGAACATAAACAAATAGCTAATAATTTCCTCATTTTTTTTTACCTCTCAGGATTTCCAGGGTTTTGAGCCTTTTGCTCGTTTTCGAGATTCATCATCGCGCGAATTTATAATAAATAGGTTAAGGCTTCGCAAAGAATTTGTTAAGAATGTAAAATGTTTGTTTTACAAGATTTCAATGCGAAATTTTCGTGCTAGGATTCATTTTGTGTTGAGGTTTCTGCGCGACAAATTGACTTTAACGGTTTTGCTGGCTCTGCTGCTGCCGGTGCTGCTCGGAGTTTTGGCGACATTGCAATATCGCTGGCTCGGAGAAATCAGCACAGCCGAGCGCGAACGAATGCAGGCTCGTCTGCAAACCGATGCGCGGCGTTTCGGGCAGGATTTTAACGCCGAAATGACCAAAGCGTTTTTCGCGTTTCAGTTTGATTTGGAGGACGCCGAAAATGCGGATCAACTTTCCGAGCGTTACGCGCTGTGGCAAAAACAAACGCAGTTTCCCGCGCTCGTCTCGGAAATTTACATCACGAAAGAGAGCGAAAACGGCGAGCGGCAATTAACTCGATACGACCTTGCGGAAAAACAATTTTCCGCCGTTTCCCGGAGCGAAGAATTAAAGCCGCTGCTCGATAAAATCAACGACGAATCAAAATCCGAATCTCCGCTGCCGTTTACTCGCAGTTTCGATACTGTTGCCCCGGAAATTCCGGCTTTACTGATTCCCTTTTCCGAGCGAAAAGATCAAATCGTTCCCGAAGAAAAGCGTATTAGATTTAAAATTCACGAGACGAACGGCGGCAATCTTCTGATTGTTAAATTAAATTCGGAAGTGATCAAAAACGAAATCATTCCAGAGCTGGCTCGTCGTCATTTTTCCGATTCAAATTTCGCGTTTGCGATTTTTAACGGCAATGAAAAGGAAAAGGCGATTTATCAATCGCAGGAAAACTTCGATTTTTCCAAAGCCGACGCCGCTGCCGGATTTTTTGAAATTAGCCCCGATTCGTCAAATATTTTACTTTTAAACTCTCCGCTGCCGCGAGTTCAAACGAAAAAAGAAGGTACTTTTGTTTTTCAATCAAAAATTGAAAGAATAGAAAAACAGCCGCTCCGTTTAAAACGAACAAATTCAAACGGCGATTTGCAGTTTCGACTTTCACAAAATGAAGAGAAGGAAACGATTTCTTACACAAGAGAAGAATCGCCCGGCAGATGGCTTTTAAAAGTCAGCCACGCCGACGGTTCGCTCGAAAGTTTTGTCAATAAAACTCGCTGGCACAATCTCGGAATCAGTTTCGGAATGCTTGCTTTGCTCGGCGCGAGCGTAGTTTTGCTGATTGTTTCGGCGCACCGCGCAACGCGAGCGGCGCAGCGCCAGCTAGATTTCGTTTCTTCGATAACGCACGAATTTCGCACGCCGGTCGCCGTGATTTGTTCGGCGGGCGATAATCTAGCCGACGGAATCGTCAGCACGCCGCAGCAAATCGAACGATACGGCAAACTGCTGCGCCGCGAAGGAAATCGTTTGACGGAAATGGTCGAGCAAATTTTAGAATTTGCCGGAGCGCGCTCGCGCCGCAAAAAATACGATTTTCAAATTGTTTCCATTCCAACTTTAATCGAAGCGGTTTTAGCCGATTGTCAGCCCGTAATTGAAGAAAAAGATTTTACGGTTGAAAAACAGATTGCCGCCGATTTGCCCAATATTTCGGCTGATCCGAACGCGCTGAAACAATCAATTCAAAATCTCGTCAACAACGCTCTGAAATACAGCAACGGCAGCCGCTGGATTAAAATTTCGGCGCGGCAGGAACGCGGGCGCGTTTCGATTTCGGTCGAGGACAAAGGATTCGGAATCGAAACGCGCGAGCTGCGTCAAATATTCGAGCCGTTTTATCGCGGGCGGAAAGCAGTCAGCGAACAAATTCACGGAAACGGACTCGGTTTAAGTCTCGTCAAACAAATCATTGAAGCGCATGGCGGCGAGATTCGAGTCAAAAGCGAAACGGGCAAAGGCAGCCGATTTACAATCGAGATTCCAGCCGCTTTGCCGGCAAAGGAACCGCAGAGACATATAGACAAAGAGATTTTAAAAACTGAAACTCTGTAAATTGTTTTTCAATTTATTCTCTCTGTCTCTGCGTCTCAGCGTTTAAATTAAACTTGAAAGTTTTACTCGTCGAAGACGAACCCGGATTAATTCTGACGCTGACCGACCGGCTTGAAAGCGAAGGCTTTGCGGTCGAAACCGCAGCCGACGGCGAGAGCGGCGAGCGTCTGGCGATTTCGGGCGATTTCGATTTAATCATTTTGGACGTGATGCTGCCGAAGAAAAACGGTCTCGACGTGTGTCGCGATCTTCGACGGCAAAATGTTTCGACGCCGATTTTAATGCTTACGGCGCGCGGCGAAACGATTGATAAAGTTCTCGGTTTAAAGCTCGGCGCTGACGATTATTTGACCAAGCCGTTTGAAGTTCTCGAATTGCTCGCCCGCATCGAAGCGCTCCTGCGCCGCTCACCGCAAAAAAATCAGAACAATCAACCGGAAACTTACAATTTCGGCTCAATCTCAATTGATTTTCGCCGCGCCGAAATCAGAAAAGACGGTTTGCCCGTTGAATTATCGGCTTTGGAATTCAAACTATTGCAGCATTTGATCGAGCATCGCGGCAAAATGCTTTCCAGAGACGAACTGCTCGACGAAGTTTGGGGCTACGACGCAACGCCGACGACGCGAACCGTTGACGTTCACATCGCCTGGCTCAGGCAAAAGCTCGAACCGAATCCGCGTCGCCCGCAATATATCATCACGGTTCACGGTTTGGGTTATAAATTTACCGGCTAAAGTACGCCTGCGTACTAAATTTTCAGACGCAAAATCATAAATTTAAACGAAAAATATTTTGTGGAGTTAAATTTATGCCAGATAAATCAAAAACCATAACGGGAACAGATGATGAGAACGCGGGAGCAACCGAAGTCAACGGACAATTGATAAACCCGACCGGAATCGGTCGCAATGCCGAACAGGAAAACACCGGAAACGCCGAATCAAAAAAAGGCGATAAAAACAAAAAAACTACAACAGGGACAATCGAAGGAAAAGAAAAAGCCAAAAATCGGCGCGAATCGAGCTTAGAATCAAAAGATTCAGACCCCGACAAATCCGATCCGAAAAGCAATCAGGACGAGCCGAAAGCCAAGAAACGCGATTCCGATAACAGCGAAGACAACGGAAAGGACAAACCGAAGAAAAAATCGAATAAAAGCGAGTGATTATATCGCCGTCGAGAGTACAAACCTGAAAAGCTTGTACTCTCATTTTCTTTCACAGTGCGCTGTCAATCAACCGTTTTTCAACGTGTCTTCAAATGCTTTTAACACCGCTCGCTCGACTTCGCGCAAAGGAACGTCGAATTCGAGAGCAGCCGCGCGACATTGTTCATATTCCGGCGCGGCTTTTAGAATTTTGCCGTTTGATTTAGCGACTTTGACATCAATCGCGCCGAAAACGGTTTCAACCCAAACTGTTTCGCGCGGCAAAGCGTGGCGTTTGATCTCGGTTTCGCGCACGCCGAGAGTTGAAGTTTCGCGAAATAATAACTGAAGAAATTTTTCTTTATCTTCCGCGCGACACAAAATCGAAATCAGCACGGCGGGGCGCGATTTTTTCATCACAATCGGCGCGAACCAAACGTCAAGAGCGCCCGCCGCAAAAGCTCTTTCCAAGACAAAACCGGAAATCTCCGGCGACAAATCGTCAATATTCGTTTCCAGCAAAGTCAGTTTTTCGATTTGTTCGTTGTTTGTTGTTCGTTGTTCATCGTTCGTTTCTCCCAAAATCAGTCGGAGCACGTTTGGAAAATCTTTGTATTCGCGCGAGCCTGCGCCATAGCCTGTTTTTTCGATTTGAAAATCCTCAAAAACGCCGAATTCTTCGCAAACGGTTGAAATTATCGCCGCGCCGGTCGGCGTTAAAAGCTCGCCGGTGATTTCAGTCGAATAAACGGGCGCTCGCTTTTCTTTTAATAATTCGACGACTGCCGGCGGCGGAATGGGAAAATTGCCGTGCGCCATTCGGACAAAACCGCTCCCGACGTTTAATTTTGAAGAAACGAAACGTTCGACGCCGAGCATTTCAAAACCTACGCACGCCCCGACGACATCCAGAATCGCGTCCATCGCGCCGACTTCATGAAAATGCACTTTTTCAACCGCAATTCCGTGGACGCGCGCCTCGGCTTCGGCAAGTTTGGTGAAAATTTGAATTGCGCGCTTTTTAACCGTTTCGCTCAAACCGGAATCGGAAATGATTTTTACGATTGTGTGAAGATGCCGATGCTGATGCTCGTGCGGAACTGTAACGCGCGCGAAATTCGCGCTGATGCCCGAACGGTCAACCGTGGAAAATTCGATTTGCCAGCCTTCGAGATTAAGAAGTTTTAAATGCTCGATTAAAGTTACGCGGTCAATTCCGAGCGCGACAAGAGCGCCCAAAATCATATCTCCGCTCGCGCCCGCAAAACAATCGAAATACAAAGTTTTCATCCCGCCGATTGTATCAAAGAAAATTAGAGTAAAAAGCGGAAAAATTTTCTCTTTAAACTTTTATTTAAAAGGAGTATTTTCTATCTGGGAATCCTCTTGTTGCCCGCATCATTTAACCTCGACCTTCCGCAACAATTAAAAATCTATGCAAGACAGAAGACAGCATCCCCGTTCGAGCGTCGCAAGCGAGCTTTGGATTGGACAAGACGGCATTTTCACCCGCGCCGATGAAAAACTTTCGGATTTAAGCGTCGGCGGAGCTTTTATTGAAACCGCGCAGCATTATTCAATCGGCAGCGTCTTGAGCCTTCGTTTTAAATTGCCGGACGCCGGGCGGTTTCTGACCTGCACGGCGATTGTCAAAAACTCGCGCGACGGTCAGGGTTTCGGCGTTCAATTTTTGGATTTGTCGCCGGACGACCGCTGGATGCTCGATTCTTACATTCAAAAACAACGTCTTGAGTTCGCTTATTGATTCAATCGGTTTTTTCGGTAAATCGTTCTCCCGCATTGCATTTTCCCCAAAATCGAATTAAAGTTTGCGCGATTGTTTTTCGATTTTGAAAAGGAGAATTAGAAATGTTGAAAAAAATCGGTTTTTCATTATCAGTTGTATCTTTGGTTTTGATTTTGACAGGTTCGGACGTTTTCGCCCAAGCCCGGATTCAATTCCGGCGCGGCAGCAATTCGACGTCCGTCAGCGGCAATCTCGCGGCAAACGGGGTGAGAAGCTATGTTTTGCGCGCCCGGCGCGGTCAAACTTTGACGGCTACATTGAGTTCGGGGAACGGCAGAGTTGATTTTACGCAAGGCAATTTGCACGATTCGCAGTTCAGCCGGGTGCTTGAACGAAACGGCGATGTTTATATTGATATTGACAATCACGGCAACCGCGCAACGAGATTTACTTTAACCGTTTCGATCCAGTAAAACTTTAACGATTTCACAAGAAAAAAAGCGGCGCGATTTTCCGAACGGCGTCGCTTTTTTGCCTTTAAAGCCCGCCGCCCGTTATACTTTTTGTTTTTTATCGAACAAAAGGACAATTCAATAAAGTGAATCTTTTAGAACTGCAAACAGAATTGCGCGAGCGAGTGCGCGAAGCCGCGCTGGAAAATTTCAATGTCGAGCCGGAGCAAATCGCTTCGGAAGTTCCGCCGCGTATCGAGTTGGGAGATATGGCTTTTCCCGTCGCCTTTGAAATCGCCAAACAAGTCAAACAGCAAACCGGCGAAAAACAAAATCCCAGAAATATCGCCGAACGATTAAAAGAAGCGCTCGAAAAATCGGAATCTGTCGCGCGCGTCGAGGTTGCCGGAGCCGGTTATCTCAACGTCTTTTTCGACCGCGCTAAATTCCTGAAGGAATTCGCCGATGCGGAAGCTCTCCCGAAATTAAAATTTTCAGACGACGCGGCGCGCCCGAAACGAATGGTCGAGCATACTTCGGTCAACCCGAACAAAGCCGCGCACATCGGTCACGTCCGCAACTCGGTTTTGGGCGATACGTTTGTCAGAATCTTGCGCGCCAACGGCGACCGAACCGAAGTGCAAAATTATATTGACAACACAGGCGTTCAAGTCGCCGATGTCGTCGTCGGTTTCGTTCATCTGGAAAATAAAAATCTCACGGAAATCAAACAACTCGCTGAAAATTTAAAAACCGAAGGCAAATCATTCGATTATTATTGCTGGGATTTATACACGCGAGTCGGGCAGTTTTACAAAGAAAACGAAACGGAAAATCTAAAATTGCGCGCACAAATTTTGCACGAATTGGAATCGGGCGCGGGAGACATTTATGAGCTGGCGGATTACGTCGCCACGCGAAACGTCGAATGTATTCTCGACACAATGGAGCGGCTCGATATTCGGTACGATTTGCTGCCGCGCGAATCTGAAATTTTACATCTGCATTTCTGGCAAACCGCGTTTGAAAAAATGCAGGAACTTGGTGTGATTCGTTTTGAAACCGAAGGCAAAAACGCGGGCTGCTGGGTAATGCCGTTCGGCGATTACACCGGAACGGAAGAACACGACGCAGACAAAATCCTCGTCCGCTCGAACGGAACCGTCACTTACACCGGCAAAGACATCGCGTATCAAATGTGGAAATTGGGCTTGCTCGGTTTGGATTTTAATTACAAGCTTTTCCACACTTACCCGGACGGCAGGCAAGTTTGGGTGACGATAAAAGAATCGGGCGATGCTAATGCGCCGAAATTCGGATCGGGCGAAACTGCTTACAACGTGATTGACACGCGCCAATCTTATCCACAGGAAATCGTTAAAAAGGGTGTAGCCGCGATTTCGCCGGAAAAAGGCGAACGCGCTTCGGTTCATCTGTCTTATGAAATGGTCGCTTTATCAGTTTCAGCATCGGAAGAACTCGGTTTTAAACTGGATGAAGAGGAAAAGAAACGCCCTTTTATTGAAATGTCGGGGCGAAAAGGTCGCGGCGTAAAAGCCGATGATTTAATCAATCGGCTGGAAGAAAACGCTTTGCGCGAGGTTGAATCGAGACACGCCGATTTAAGCAGTGACGAAAAAGTAAGAATCGCGCATATTATCGCAGTGGGCGCTTTGCGTTATTTTCTTTTGAAATTTACCCGCAACACGCTTATTGTTTTCGATTTTAAAGAAGCATTGGCGTTTGAAGGCGAGACGGGAACTTATTGTCAAAACGCCGCTGTGAGACTAAATTCAATCTTTCGCAAACTCGGCGAAGAAAAGAAAACAGAAGCCGATAACTTTATTCAAGGCGTTGAAAGTTCGGCTGAACTTGATGAAATACTCGAAGGCGAAATTGGAAATGACCTCTGGTCGCTGGTCTCCGTCTCTGCCAGAGTAGAAGAAATGGTCGCGCTTTCCGCAGCACAAAACGAACCGGCACATTTGGCGAAATTTACATTTTCGCTCGCCAAAGCTTCAAATTTGTTTTATCAAAAATATCGCATTATTGCCGAAGAAAACGCCGCGAAGCGCGCTGTTTTAATCGCAGTTGCAGATGTTACGCGGAGACAACTGACCGCCGCGCTTCGGACGCTCGGAATTGTCGTGCCGGAAAGAATGTAGCGCGCCCGGTTTGACAATTTGATAACGAGTTTGTTATCAAAGTTATACCAAGTTAGTTTCCGATGATTCTTTCGTCCGAACAATCTGCCAATGCGTCGTTGCCCGAATTCGGTTGCTGTTGCCGGCGCGCTTTTTAACAGCAGGTTTTGCTTTTGAGAGAAGTAATCGAAGTTGTTTTCTTTTTTCTCTAATCATACTGCCGGTTTCTATGTAAACCGGCAGTTTTTGTTTTTTGAATGGAATTTTCTTCGACGAGTGCAGCAGTTTGGCTAGATTTTTGCTTGATTTATTTATGTGTTGAAAGGGCAAAAAAAAACGCTTTTTTCGCAGGCAAAATGCGGAATTTTCGGCAAATTGCCAACAAAATTGAATTGAGATTTATTGTTTGAAATTCGATTTTTTCGCGGATTTTTAAAAGTTATGCTTATCGTAATGTCGGACAAAGCCGGGCAAAAAGATTTCGACCGCGTTATCGAAACGATTGAAAGTTTGGGTTTTAAAGCTAACCTGATTCCGGGCGAACAACAAACGGCAATCGGCATTACCGGAAACGGTGCCGCGTTTGACTCAGCGGCTTTTGAGAATTTGCCCGGCGTGGCGAAAACTATTCGATTAACTAAAACCTTTAAGCTCGCCTCGCTTGATTTTCATCCGGCGAAAACAATTGTCAAAATCGGGAAAGCCGCCGTCGGTGGCGACCAATTAACAATAATTGCCGGAGTTTGCTCGGTTGAAAACCGCGAACAGCTTTTTGCGGTTGCCAAAACGGTCGCCCGCAGCGGAGCGCGTCTTTTTCGCGGCGGCGCGTTTAAACCGCGAACGAATCCTTACGCTTTTCAAGGCTTGGGAGAGCCGGGCTTGCAAATGCTGGCTGAAGTGCGCGAAGAATTTGAACTGCCGATTGTTACCGAAGCTTTGGATGAAAGGGGCGTGGATTTAGTGGAAAAATACGCCGACTGCATTCAAATCGGCGCGCGCAATATGCAGAATTTTTCGCTTCTCAAGCGCGCCGGGCAATCCCGTTTGCCGGTTTTGCTCAAACGCGGAATGTCTGCGACGCTCGACGATTTGCTGTCCTCCGCCGAGTACATTTTAGCCGAAGGCAATCCGAACGTAATTTTATGCGAGCGCGGCATCAGAACTTTTTCCGATCATGCCCGGAACACGCTCGATTTATCTATTGTTCCGGCGATTCGGCGCGTATCGCATCTGCCTGTAATCGTTGATCCGTCGCACGGTTCGGGCAAAAATTTTATGGTCGCCCCGCTTGCTCAAGCCGGAGTTGCAGTCGGCGCAGACGGAATTATGGTCGAAATTCATCCAGAACCCGCGAAAGCGCTTTCGGACGGCGCGCAGGCTTTGACGCCCGAACAATATCTCGAAATGGTCGAACAAATCCGAATGATTCACAAATTGATTTCGCAAAAAGAATTCGCTTTTTCGGCTTGATTAAATTTTAAGGTAAATTTATGAAAAGCAGCGGAGAACAAATTACCAGCCGCGACAATGCGCGTTTGAAACGCGCGCGGGCTGTCAGAGACGGGCGAATTGACGGAGAGATTTTTGTTGAAGGTTTACGGCTCGCCGAAGAAGCGGCGGAAGTTCTGGAAATTACGGATTTTTTCTACACGCTGGAATTTGCCGAAACAGAGCGCGGCGAGGAATTGCTAAAAAAATTGCATAATTTTAACGGCGCGGTTGTCGTTCAAAAACTCCTTGAATCAATTTCCGATACTAAAACGCCGCAGGGCATTGTGCTGCTCGCCTTAAAGCCGAAAACCGGAAGACAAATATTAGAAGAAAAACTCAAATCAATTTCCGCTCCGCTTTTTGTGGTTCTTCACGAGCTTAACAATCCGGCAAATGCGGGCGCGATTTTGCGGACGGCGGAAGCTGCGGGAGTTGCGGGCGCAATTTTGACTCGAAAATCTGCTGATATTTTTTCGCCGAAATCTTTGCGCGGGGCGATGGGCGCGGCGTTTCGGCTACCGCTCTGGACGGGTGCCGAATTCGATGAAACAATCAATTTTTTCCGCGCAAACAAAATAAAAACGATTTGCGCCGACGTTCGCGCAGAAAAAAAACATACGGAAATTGATTGGCGCACGGGAGCGGCGCTGATTGTCGGTTCGGAGGCGCGCGGTCTGACACCGGAAGAAGTCGGGGAAACCGATGAACAAACGAAAATACCAATGAAAGCTCCCGTCGAAAGCCTGAATGCGGCGGTCGCCGCCGGAATTGTTTTATACGAAGCTGCCCGCCAGCGAAATTTTTAAATCGCATTTCGAGTTTCCGCTTTTGAGTTTGCCTTTTATCCGCTAAAATAGCGTCGCATTGATAAATATCCAGAGCGGCGCTTTTTTATTTGAAGATGGCTGAAAACAACAATCGCCCGGAGCAAAAGCAGCAGCCCGCCCCTAAACGCGGAACTTTCGTCGAACGACTGGTTCAAAAAGCCTTGTCGAGCTTTGGCGGAATTTTTGAGCGTCCGTTTAAATCGGAAGCGGACGGCGAGAGGCTGCCTTCGACGAGCGATTTGACCGACCGGCTCAAAAAATTGATTGATCGCGGAGTGCGCGAGCAAAAAGACGGAAGCCGAATTGCGCCGCATCTGATTCGTTTGAAATATACCTGGGGCGAAACGACAGACGAATTTGAAGCCAATCTGGAAAGATTAAAAAACGAATTGCTCGTCGTCGCCATTGATCACATCAACGACAATCGCTATCGAACAATCGCGCCCGTCAAGCTCGAAGTAAAACCGGACATTTTATCCGAAGGCTTAACGCTTGCCGTCGGGTTTGACGCCAGCAACATCGCCGAGGCTGAAAAAGTCGAAATTCCCACCGAAATTTTCGCCGGACTTCTGCCGCAGGATAACACTCCGAAGCCGCAAAAACCGCAGGAAATCGAAGTCGCGGTTTCCGTTGATTTACCAAGCGGCGGAAGCCGCGAAATCAAATTGCATTTCATTCCAGACGGAAAAACGAATCTAACCGTCGGGCGGAGCAAGGAAAACGATTTGTTTTTGGACGATAAGAGCGTTTCCAAGCTGCACGCTTCGCTCGTGATGAACCCGGAAGGCAAATTGCGGGTCGCCGATGTCGGCTCGACCAACGGAACTTACGTTGACAAAGAGCGTATTTCTTACGGCAAAGCGTATGAAATCGAGCGAAAAAAAACAGTCGGCTTCGGCGAAGTCAAATGTCTTTTTGAATGGGATTTTTCGGCTTTTGCAAACGAGGAAGTTCAAACCCAAACAGGCGAAAGCGATTTTCGAGAAAGCATTGACGACCTGGAAGAATCTGAAACTGTTTTTTCAAATGAACCGGAAACGGCGATTCGAGATTCGCCCGTCGAATCGGAAACCGTGAGAAAATCATCCGGCGAACCGGAAACGGTTTTGAGCAATCCGAAAAAAGATTCGGATACCCTGGAAATGAAAACGGATAACTGAGAACTAAAATACAAATATATTAAATTCTCAATTTTCGGTTCTCGATTCTTAATTTAATAATGCTGCTTTTTCTTTTACAATTCAATTTTGCTGAGTTAATCAAACCGCTCGAACGCTATCCGGCGCTGCTCAGCCTGGTTTATTTGGCTGGCATCGCGTTTGTCGTTTTTGTTCTGGTTTTATTTGTCGTTTTTAATCGCCGCCGGAAATCTGCGCTCGCGGTTGAACCTGACGAAAATCTTCCTGAAGAAGTTCGCAAACGTTTAGGCGCGCGCAGCGCCAATCGCGCTTTGTGGGTTTTTCGCGTGGTTTTCGTCGCGCTCGCTTTTGCGGTTTTCGGTTTTCACGTTTACTGGGCATTGTATGCAGCGGAAAAAGACCCGCGTTTTGCCGTTTTGGAAAAACGCGACATTCGCGTCAAGCGAGTTTCAAAATCTCAATTGAGCGGCTGGATTTTAGACCGCGACGGCGATTTGAAAGACTCTTTCGCTTATTGGAAAATTGACAAACAAAAAGACCAATCCGGGCGCGAAGACGAAGATTTAGCCAGAGTTTATCCGCTCGATAAAGAAATGGCGCATCTTTTGGGAACGGAGCGCGGGACGCCGGGGCTTGAATACAATCTTTTCAGAAACCGCGAAGAACCGACGCCCGAAGCCCTCGAAGTTCTGCTCGACCCGGACATCAAAAAAGACGAAAACCGCGACGTGCGCTTGACGATTGACCACGAATTGCAGCGTTTTGCCTTTGAACAATTAAAAGACAAACGCGGCGCAATCGTCGTTTTAAATCCGCAAAACGGCGAAGTTTTGGCGGTTGCAAGCAATCCGACTTATTCGCTTTACGACGCTCAGGATCGCGACAAATTCCGCGATATGGATGCCAATCAGCGAGATCGTCCGCTCGTCAGCCGGGCGATGCGCGAATATTACGTGCCCGGCTCGACGTTTAAAACTTTTACGATGATTTCCGCGTTTCGCGCCGGACGCCAAAACGAGATTTTAAATGCTTATCCCGGCGGTTATGTGCCGTATCGAAATTCGCGTTCGATTACCGACGCGAACGGCGGCTGCGAACCGCCGTTCGGCTGCGGACCGCTCAATATTTTGCAGGCGTTTGAAGCGTCGAGCAACCAGTATTTTTCGCAAATGGCGGTGCTTTTAGGCAGAGACCGAATGGCGGAGACAGCGCAAATTTTCGGCATTGAGCCGGTCGAAAAACCGGAAGATGCGCTAACCGTCGGTTTTATTCCCGAAATCTGGAACGCTTCTTCAAACGATGTCAAAAACGCCGTTGCGCTGCGCAAATCAACAATCGTCACGGGCAAAGAAATCAGCCTTTACGATTTGGCGATTCAGGGAATGGGACAAGGTTATGCCGGACAAATGACGCCGTTTCAAATGGCTTTAATTGCTGCGGGTGCGGGAAACCTGAACGGCAATTTGATGAAACCCAAAATAGAATTGGAGCGAGCGCCGGAAGTTTTCTCGAACGTTTTAACTCAGTCGCAAGCCGAACAAGTGCGCCAGATTATGGCTCGCGTGACGGAAGAACCGGGAGGCACGGCGCGCAGCATTATGCCAATTCTGGGTCAAGGAATTCGCGTCGGCGGCAAAACCGGAACGGCGCAAAAACAAGTTCCGGTTTACGACAAAAAAACCAATAAACCGAAATTCATCGTTATCAAACGCCGCAACCGAAAAACCGGAGAAATCACCGAAATCAGGCGAACCGTTTTGGAAAAACGAGTTGACGGCTGGTTTATCTGCATCGCGCCGCTCGAAAATCCGCAAGTCGCAATCGCCGTGATTGTCGAAAATATTGGCAACAGCTCCGGCGGCAGAACCGCCGCGCCGCTCGCCGCCAATATGATTGTCAAAGCCCGGCAGGAAGGTTTATTGGGCGAAGCGATGCGAATCGCGCCGACAAATAATCAACCGGCAACCAGAAAACCTCAACCAACTATTCGCAGAAGATAATGAATAAAAGTCGTCCGTCAACACATCTGTTAATTTTGCTGATCATCGCCGCACTCGCCGCGCTCGGTCATTACACGATTCATTACAGCGCGCTTATTCGCGGCTACGAAACTTCGTGGGCGACGGCGGGCAGAAATTTATTTTTGTTCGTTCCGCTTTTTGCCTCAGTCATAATTTTGGCGCGCACGGTTCGTTTTGCCGGAAATTGGACGCTTTTTACGACCGCCGTTTTATTGTTTTCAATCGGTCTGGTCGGGCAATATCGTTTATTTTCAGACCCGGAATACGTTTCCATCGGCGACAAAGCGCAGGCGCGCGAGCAAAAAATCGAAACACAGCAGCTTCGCTACATCAAAGAACACTATTCGGCTGAAAAAAAACGTCTTATGGGTTTGCCGGCGACGCCGCCCGCGCCCGTCAATCTCGCCGACGAAACGCCGCGCCCGGCACCCGAAGGAATCGGCGATGTTTTATTTTCCGGCAAAACCCTGATTCCGCTTTTCGCGTTCGCCTGTTTTCTGGGCGCGTTTTTGTTGTTTAGAAAAGACCGAGTTTTAGACTTTTTTCAAAACAACGGTTTTCTGCTCGTTTTGCTCACGCTCGTTCCGTTGATGCTTGCAGCTTTTACATCGAGCGGCGGTAAATCAATCGGCAATATGACGCCGTGGGAAATGTCCAAAGTTCCTTTTCTGCTCGGATTCGCCGCGATTTTAACGGTTCTTTACCGCAATTTAACGAAAACTACCTGGGGAGTTCCAAGCGGGCGCGATGTCGTTCCGCTTGTTTTTATGGCGGCGATTCCGTTCGTGCCATTTCTGGTTTTAAAAGATTTCGGGCAAATGCTCGTTTTCGCTTCCGCTTACATAGTTTTGTATCTCGTCGCCGTCAAACGCCTGCCGCAACGCATTGTTTTCGTCGGCTCGGTAGCTTTTTTGATTGCGATTTTAACGCTTGCGGTTTTGCCGACTACGATGCAAACGCGCGTGCCGCTGCTTTCGACAATTGCCGAACCGCTCAAAAAAGCTCTGCCCGGTCGCATACATCAAAGATTTTATCTCTGGTTTGAAGCTCTGAAACCTCCGCCGTCCGACACATTTTGGTGGAAAGACGATTTTGAAAATTTTTACGCCGAAGAATATCGCAACGAAATAATCGAGAAAAACCCCGATTTACAGGAAAAAGCCGCGCCGGTCGAAAGACAGATTACGCCGCTCGTTCAACAACTCAATCAGCTTCCGAGAGGCGATTCGCGGCGCGCGGAATTACAAAAGAAAATCAACGATTTGCAGCGCCCGATTAACGCGGAAGTCAAGGAACGCGCCAAACAAGAGCTTGCCGAATTGCGCCAAACGGCTTATCCGCAGCTCGCCGAAACGGAAAAAGTCGGTGACGAGCCATCAAACATCGAAAACAATCAACCGCCGAACCCGGAAGCGCAGGACGATTACAGCGATCCGGCGACTGCTTCGATTGAAGAACAGCAGGCGGCGCGCTCACGCCTCGAATCTCTTAATGAAGAAGCGTGGTTTGCCGACGACGCGATGCAGTCTTCTCGCGCGACATTCGGAATTTCATCGGGCGGCAAAACTGGGCGCGGGCTTGGGCTTGGCTTCCCGGAATTGATTCCGGTCGCCGATTCCGATTATATTTACGCCGCGCTGGGTGAAGAAACCGGGCTGGTCGGCGGTTTGCTGATTATTCTCACGCTGATTGTTTTCGTCAACGCCGGAATTCGCACTGCGCTTGACGCGCGCGATATGTTTACGAAATTATGCGCCGCCGGATTAACTGCTTTTATCGGTTTTCAAGGCTTGGTCAATATCGGCGGCATTACACGCGCTCTGCCGATGACCGGAATCACTTTGCCGTTTGTCAGTCACGGCGGTTTTTCGCTGATTACGAGCTTTGTGATGCTCGGAATGCTGCTGGCGATTTCGCATCGCAACGGTGTTGACGCGCAATTTAACGGTACGAAACCACCCGAAAACGAATAAGAAGCGAGATTTGATGAATTGTTAATCGCTCGCTGTTTACTACTTTTTTATTTACAAATCGGTAATTTGGTGTATTTTTGTGGCAGCGATGCGCGCAGCAGAATAAATTCGGGAGAATTTGAATGATGACTAACACAGCAACTTCGCGTTTTATATCGGCTTCGGTTTCCGACAAAGGTTTGAGCGAGAAACGCCCCGTCAACGAAGATTCGTTTTTGGAGCTGGTTGATTTGGGTCTGTTCGCCGTTGCCGACGGCGTCGGCGGCGCGCAAGCCGGAGATGTCGCGTCGCAAATGGCGATGGAAGTTTTGTTTGAAGCCTTTTCGCATCCGCATCCGGGCGTTGATACCGAAGAACTGATGGAAATGGCGATTCAGCGCGCCAACCAGTCAATTCATCAAATGGCGCGCGATCTTCCTTCACTCGATATGATGGCGACGACAATTGTAGCGCTTCACGTCGCCGACGGAGTTGCCATTATCGGTCACGCCGGAGATTCGCGTCTTTACCGGCTCGATACGCGCGGCAATCTGTTTCGCGAAACACAAGATCATTCAGTCGTCGAAGAAGAAGTCCGCGCCGGACGAATGACCGTCGCGCAAGCCGCAAATCATCCGTCGCGCAACGTCATCAGCCGCGCGCTCGGCGCGGAAGATACGGTCGAAGTTGATATGAAAACGATTATCTTCGAGCCGGGAACGACATTTTTGCTTTGCTCGGACGGCGTTACACGACACATTCAAGACCACGAGCTTCGTGAAATTCTGCTCGGCAATCGCTCTCCGGTTGATGTCTGCAACGAAATCAAAAATCTCTGCTACGGACGCGGCGCGGAAGACAATTTAACGGCTGTCGTGGTCAAGGTCGCGCCCGGTTCGGAAACCGCCGCTTTTGATGAAGACGAAGCGACAGTTCCCGGTGTTCGGACTGCAGCCGCGCCTCGAAATGAAGATTTTCATATCGGAAACGGCGCGCTCAAAACGCAGAACGAAGTGGAGACCGATGAATTACCGCCTATTATTCACGACGAAGCGGCAACGCAGCCGCTCGAACCGCCTGCAACGATGAGCTTTCCCGCCGCTAAAAACAGTCTTGATGATACGCCGGCGGACGAACCGGCGACGCAGCAAACGGCTCGTCCCGGTGAAATAACGCTGCCTCACAAGCTCGAAAACGAGCGTCTGCGCGAAAAAGTCAACGCAGCCGCGCCGCTGATTTTCGAGCCGATTGAACAACCGAAAAGCCGCAGCTCAATCGGAAAAATATTGACCTGGCTGCTTTTGATTTTAATCGCCGCGGCAGTTTTCGCAGTTTTGATTTATGCGTTTATGCGCTCGCAGCCGCAGCCGATAACCGAACCGCCCGCGACATCTCAGCAAACGTCGCAATATCAGTCGTCACAGATTTCCACACTCGCCGACAGCGGATTGAGCGCCGCCGAAGTTACCGAATTTCGCACTTTTGAAAGAATTCGCCGGACGGTTGACGACAATCCGGCGGTCGCCCCAAACGCTGCCGCGCCAGTTTCGGCGGCGGATTTTTATTTGCGCGGGCGCGCTTTTTTGCAAACCGGAAATTATGAATCAGCCCTCGAAGCTCTGAAAACCGCGCAGGAAATGCTGCCCGAAACGAGAGACGTTGACCGCGAAACATTGCGCGTTGATGTCGCTTTTGCAATGGCGGCGGTCGGCGCGATGGCAAATAACGCCAACTCAAAAAAAATGCTTGGCGAATTAATCGCCGAACGTAAGCAAACTGCCAGAAATTCCCCTCCGCCCGTTCGCTAATTTTTCCGGCAATTCGGTATTAATTCTCCCCTTTTTATCATTATTGCAACATTGTATTTCGGCGTTTCGTTTTAATTTCGGATGCCGAGATTTTGGAGTTTCTGCTTTTCCCGGGTTTGTGCGAATATATTCGCAGAAGCTCTCCGGCACACGGCATTTGAATGAAAGAGTTAGTTTTACAAAACACAAGACTCGACGGGCGTTATGACGTTCTCAGGCTTTTAGGACGCGGCAGCTATGCCGAGATTTTTCTAGCCCGCGACAATCAAGCCGCTTCGGATTCTTCGCACAAGCTTATCGTTATCAAAGCGCTCAACGTTTTTTTGCAGGAAGCGCCCGACGCCGATTTGGAACGAACGCTCATCGAAAATTTCCAGAACGAAGCTTACGCGCTCGACAAAGTTCGTCATCCAAACGTTATCAACCGGCTCGGACACGGCACGGCGCGCGATCTGCGCGGCAGCATTTTTCATTATCTGGTTTTGGAATATTTGCCGGGTGGAAATCTGTCCGAGTTGTGCCGAAACACGCCGCTCGGATTTGAACAAGCGCTTTTTTATTTCGAGCAGGTTTGCGCAGGTCTCCAGCACGCGCACGAGCAAGGCGTTATTCACCGCGACATCAAACCGCAAAATCTGCTGCTCACGCAAAACCGCGAAGTCGTCAAAATCGCCGATTTCGGTGTCGCGCGGTTCGCCGATCTCGATTCGCCGATCACGCGCGTCGGCACAAACGTTTACGCCGCGCCGGAACACAGCCCTGCGAATAGCAATTCGCCGGATTTTTTAACGGTTCAAAAATTGACTCCGGCAGCCGATGTTTATTCGCTGGCGAAAACGATTTACTCTGTGATGTTCTGCGAATCGCCGCGCCGTTTTTCCAATTTGCCCGTCACCGAATTGCCCGAAAAATATCGAAATCAGCGATGGTCGGAAGGCGTTTTGCAGGTTTTGAAAAAGGCGACGCAAACCGATCCGGCTGATCGCTTTCAATCCGTTCAGGATTTTTGGCGCGATTTTGCGGAAATAAAAAACAAACTAAACGATTCTTTCAGGCAATCAACCGAGCTTGATTCTACAAATTTAACGGATTTTGTTCCGCAAGCTCCGGCGACTCCGAGCTTTCCGTCGCTCAAAGCCGTTCAAAAAGCCGTTGTCGAAGAAAGCAGCAACCCGATTTTGCCGAAGCCTAAAATCGTCGTCGAGCTAAACCACACGGAACAAAATCGTCCGCCGGAAAAAACTAAAATTCAAACGGAAACGATTTCCGCTGAACCGCGACGAACAAATTCCGGTTTTGTTCCAAGTTTCAACGGCAATCAAAACAATTTGCCGACAAACGGAAACGCAGCGCAGATTCAGGAAATTTCAGAGCAATCGGTTGAAAACCGACCTCAACGACCAGCCGGTTTTTTCAAAAAACTACTGGTCGCGGTTCTTTTGCTGACGATTTTTTCCGGCGTGCTTTACGGAACTTTTCAATATTTGCGAAACGGCGGAATTTTGCCGTCAAGCATCAATATTTTCAAAGCGCAGCGCGGCGTTGCTACTAAAGACGCTTGGCTGCGCTCATCGCCCGGCGTCACAAACAATCAGCTTGGAATCGTCACCGAAGGCTCGGAAATGAAAATTTATAATAAAAGCTCGGACGGAAACTGGTTTGATGTTGAGATAGTCAAGCACGGTCAACCGGAAAAATCCAATTTAAGCACTATGCGCGGGTGGATTCACAGAAGCATTGTTGATTTACAATGAGTAGTAGTTAGTAGTTAGTAATTAGTAATTAGTTAAAAAGCTAATTACTTATTACTGATTACTTATTACTTGATTCAAATAAAATGGGAATTCTTGATACATTAAGACGCTGGGTTGACGGTGAAGATGCCGAAGACGCTCTCTCGCGCGCCGCCGCCGAACAAGCGCGTCCGCGCCGACAAGCCGAACAATTTATCGTCACGATAGCGCGCGCCATCGGCGAAGTGATGCAGGCTGAAGCCGTTCCTCTGCCGCCCGATCAAATCGTGATTCCGCCCGAATACATCGTTTTTTTAAGCGAAGATGACGACCGCGAATGGCAGGGAATGAAACGCCGCGCTCTCGAACAGGGTTTGTATCACGTTTTGGCTGAACACGCCAGAGATTTAGCCGGTAAAACAAAGCTCGCCACGGCATCATTCAGCGTCGAATTGCGGGTTGACGGAACGCTCGACAAAGGCGAAGTTCGCGTCCAGCACAGTTGGGAAGAAACCGCCAGCACGACGAAAACCAGCATTACTCCTCGCAAAGGCGCGCAGCCGCCCATTGTCGCTCAACCGCAGAATGCGCCTCAAAACGTTCCACAAAATGTGCCGCAAAACGCCGCGAATCAAACATCGCAGCTTGCGCCGACAATGTTTGCTCCGGGCGGAATACAATCGCAAACGGTGGAAAGGAATGCGGCAAACAATATCGAAGCGAAAACCGCTTCTTTATCCGGCGGTTTGGACACGGAAGCGACGCAGGTTAAAAAACGCGAGTTGTATCGTTTGGAAATCTGGCGCGACAATCGGCAGCAATCTGTAGTTCCGGTGTTTCAACCGCAAATTACAATCGGGCGCAAATCGCAAAAAATCGCTTCGGACATTCAGCTCGACGGCGACCCGGAAATCAGCCGCCCGCACGCGATTATAACGAGAGATTCGACCGGCAAATTTTGGGTTACGCACAAAGGTAAAAATCCGACGCTCGTCAGCGGTCGGGAAGTTCCCGCCGGACAACCGACGCCGGTCACGCCGCAGGATGCAATTTCGATTTGCAGTTACATTTTGCGAATTCAACAGTAATTTTCACAAAAAAAACCGGAGCAAAAAGCTCCGGTTTTTCATTACTCTAAAATCGTCTTAACGAATTTTTAAAGTCGGATCGCCGAGCAGAATCCAAGACCGGCGAACATCCGGGTCTGTCGTTGCGCCTTTGGATATTTTCACGGCATCGCCGATGCGGTCGAATTCGCCGCCGCCGATTATTTTGAAGAAACGTATTGCCATTAGCTCCTGCTGATCCGGGAACGTCAAACCGCTAGACGACCACGCGGCGACTGCTCCGTGCGGCGATTCGACCATCGCTTCGGCTAAACTTTCATTAAATGAATCGGCGAAAGCGCCGTTTAAACAATTCAGCGGAAGGAAAAGCGGATAAACCGTATTTGTCAAAAGGGCTGCGTCGCTCCTGCTAAAAGCTGCCGTTGCCCACCAAGCGCCGATTTGTCCGTGACCGGAATAAGCGACCAAAAAGCGTCCGCTGTTGATGTCGTTAATAATCATTTGGCGCACTGTTGCCGAATCGCCGTCCGTGCGCTTGATGAATTTTACCGGCGTATTGGCTGGCAATTCGGCGCGAACTTTCAGATTCGAGCCGTAAAAGTCCCAATCGAGCGCGCTGTCGCTGATAAAAAGTCCGCCTTTCTGCAAAAGCGCGGTGCTGACGGTCGCTTCAAACGACTGAATTTTATTGATGATGTTTTGCAAACCCGTATTGTCTTTTACCGGCAGCCTGCCAATTGGGAAATCCGGGATGTTGTCGTTATTAAAATCAACCAGCAAATCGTCGGAAACGGCTTCTCCGAAAAGAGTCTCGAAATTTCTGGTCGGGACGAAATTGCTCGGCTGAGTGTTTTGATAATTCCGCTGGTCGTAATTGGCGTCTCCGATCAGCAAAGCGTATTTCGGATTGACCGATTGCAAAAACGAGCGAATCGAAAACGGCGTGACTGAGCCAAAACCGGATTCGTCGTAAACGTCTTCGACATTGACGACTTCAACCGTTAAACCTTGACTGCGGCGATAAGCAGCCAGAGGTTCTGCGGCGGCAATGAAATTGCCGTGCGAAATGATGACCAAATCTTTGTTGGCGGCTGAGGTTAAAATCGTAGAAGGCGAGTTTGAAGTAACCGCTGCCGCGTTGGGCTGCAAAATCCCTTCGTCGCCGACGGCAAATAACATTTGCGGGCGATTGGCGGGAATAAAAATGCTGCCGTTTCCTTCGTTGCGGGCGTTGACCAAAGCCGTCCCGTTCGGGTCGGAGATGTCGAAAACACGGATGTTTGATGAGGTAAAGCCTTGAATCCGGGTTGCCCGCCCGTATGTCGTAGTGAAGGTTAGACGATTAGAATCAGCCGTAAAATTGCGGTTATAAGCGACACTGAGCGTATCGAAAAGAACGGACGAACCCGCAGAAGTGGAAAACGTAAAAGTGTTGTTTCCTTCAACGAGCATAGAAGTTGGAACGGTAAATTGTTTTTCCAGAGGCACTCGCCCCGCGCCGGTAATCGTTCCGACAACTGCGTTATTGAGCTTGACGGTAATCGTATGCGCCGTGGAAGATTGTCCATGCATTTTGAACGTCAGCGTAGTTTGCGGCGAGCTGGTATCAACGCCCTTGATGTTAGTGACAATATTAGTACCCGGTGACGGATCGCCGACGATTAATCTTGAGAAAAAGTTTTCTTCTTCACCATTTGAAAGATCGCCGACATATGGCGATGTAAAATCTCGTATTTTATATTTGAAGTTATTTAGAAAACTATGGGCGACTACTTGCGAATTGTTCAGGCGGCGAGAATTTAAGCCCATTCTGCGTCCCGGAGTAGTTCCGACGACCAGATAATAAAATTTCGTGTCCGTGTAGCGATTATCAACGGCTCTGCCGTAAAACTCGATATAATCGCCGTTCGGTCCAACAATAATCGTCTGCTCGACGCCGTCCGCGTAAAGCTGCCAGTTGGCAACCGGAGCATTAACGTTAAAATTCGTCGCCGCAAGCTGCGCGCGCGAGACGCGATACAAGCCTTCGGCTTTAACAGCGATTTTAGCTCCCGGCTGAGCGGCGACCCATTTTTGCGTGTCGTCGTTTTGGGCGAGATCAGCGTTTAAACTCGCAAATAGTTTACCTTCCGGCGCAACCGGATATTCTTTGGCGAATTCCCCGTTTTCGGAATCTTTTGAAAGCTCATCGAAAGCGATTGTTTGATTTTCGATAAAGGGAAGAACGCTTTCGGCATATTCGGTCTGAATCGAAATTTTTCGCGTGTTCCAGCTCAAATCAATCTCTTCAATTACATATCGGCTATTGACGTTGCCTTGCGAATCATAAATCGAATACAAATTGTCGCGAAAATATTTTGCTTTTTCGGCGTTGACGAGCGATGTGCCGAAGAGGATTTGCGGATTAACCAAAACGGCTCGTCCTTTTTCGAGGCGATAAACATTATAGCCGAGGCTGCTCGCCTGCGGCTCGATTTCCCACTGAATAACAACGCCGTTTTGTCCATCGCTAATGGCTCTGGCGGCAATCGGGCTGCTTTTTTGGGCAAAAACCGTTGAGGCTTGCGAAACGTTCAGCAAACAGATACAAAGACAGAAAAATAAACTGGCGACTATTTTTTTCATGATTCACTTTCGCTGGTAGAAGAAATAAAGTTCCAAAACCGATAGATTTTTTGTAAAGGTGCAAATAGCTATTTTAATCGTTTAAATGTCGGATGTCTATCAAAATCATCCAAATTAAACTCTATTTTCAGATATTGGATGCAAGCCGCCTTTCTTTTAATTCGCTTTTTTGCTTCCGGCGTTCTTTGTCTTTAATAATCATCTTTTCACAGCGGTTTTCAAATCTTAATTTTATGGTTAAACTCGATTTTTACGGATTTATGTTTAATTTATTTTTTATTTCTGAGGTTTTTTGTTAAATGCGAGCATTAATCTTAGCAGGCGGCAAAGGCACTAGATTACGCCCTTTGACCGTTTACACGCCGAAACCGATTGTCCCGCTCGGAAATCGCCCGTTTCTGTTGACTCAAATCGAAACGCTCAAACGCGCCGGAATTACGAATATCGTAATGTCTCTGAGCTATCAGCCCGACAAAATCGAGCAGGTTTTGGACGACGGTTTGGAATACGGCGTCAGACTTCAGTATTTAAACGAGCCGAATCCGATGGGAACTGCCGGAGCGTACCGTTTTGCCTCTGATTTTTTACGCGATGCGACCGTAATTTTTAACGGCGATATTTTGACCGATATAGACCTCGCGGCGGTGATTGATTTTCACAGGCAAAAAAAATCTCTGGCGACGATTGTTTTAACTCGCGTCGAAAATCCTGCGGCTTACGGTTTGGTCGAAACTGCTGCGGACGGCAAAGTCGTTCGTTTTTTGGAAAAGCCGACGCCGGAAGATTTAGCCGAATTGAATCTTAATACAATCAACGCCGGGATTTATATTCTTGAGCCTTCGGTCGTCGAAATGATTCCGGCGGGAGAAAATTACTCGTTTGAATACGGTTTATTTCCCGATTTACTCCGGCAGGAAAAATCTTTTTACGCTTTCATCGCCGACGATTCTTACTGGCTCGACATCGGCACGCCCGGTCGTTATTTGCAGGCGCATAAAGATTTGCTCGACGGAAAAATTCGCAATCTGCATTTCGACGCTCCGCGCGGGGATTTTGAAGCCGCCCATACTGCGGAAATTGACCGCGTTTCGTTCATCGCCGACGGCTGCATTATCAAACCGTCCGCGCGCGTTATCAATTCTTTCCTCGGCGCCAATGTTTACGTCGAGGAAAAAGCCGTCATTGAAAACTCGGTCGTCTGGGCGCACACACGAATCAACCACGGCGCGGTCGTCACAAATTCAATCGTCGGGCGCGGCTGCCACATCGGGCGTTTCGTCACCGTCGGAGACAATTCGATTCTCGGCGACAAAACAACGCTCACCGATTACACACAAGTTTAACAATTTTGGATTTTAGATTTTGGATTTTGGATTGATATTTTGTTTCACTTCTTTAAATCCAAAATCTAAAATCCAAAATCCAAAATCAAATTGCCTGAATTACCGGAAGTCGAGCTTGTCGCGCAATCGCTGGACAGGCTCGTGTCAAAACGTAAAATCGTCAAAGCCGAGCTGTTGAGAGAAAAGCTGGCGGCTGCAAATTCGCCGACGGAATTTGCCGCCGGAGTCTCAAATTCGACGATTGAAACTGTCGGCAGACGCGGCAAACACATTCTTTTTTATTTCGATTCCAATCGGGTTTTGCTGACGCATTTGCGGATGACCGGGCGTTTTATGCTGCTTTCCGAAGAACGCGATTTACCGAAACACGCTCACGCCGTTTTTTATTTTGCCGATAAAGACAAGCTCGTCTTTCAAGATCAGAGACATTTCGGGATGATGAAGCTAATTGAATCGGAGCAACTCGCCGAAACAAAGGAATTAAAATGTCTCGCTCCCGAACCGTTGTCCGATGATTTTTCATTTCGCTATTTTCGGGCGGCGCTTTCCAAATCCAAACGCAGCTTGAAAGAATTTCTGCTCGATCAAACAAAAGTTTGCGGTTTGGGAAATATTTACGTTGCCGAAGCATTGTTTTTAGCCCGCGTTAATCCGCAAACGCCCGCCGATCAAATTTCGGCAAAACGCGCAAAAAATTTATATGAAGCAATTCGCTTTGTTCTCGTCGAATCAATCAAACACGGTTCGACATTGAACGTCAATCCCGAAAACATTGACGGAAGCTATTACGGCGGCGATTACGAGGGACATTGGCGAGTTTACGCCCAGGCGGGAAATTCCTGCTCGACTTGTCAAACCTCAATTGCCAGAATTGTGCAGGGCGCGCGCTCGACATTTTATTGTCCGAAATGTCAGCGGCGGTAGATTATCGAGCGGTGAGGCTTGACACTTCGTCAGCAAAATCGTAAAACTTTCATTTAATAAAACGTGGTGAGTTAAGGCGACTTGCGACCACTTTAAATAAAACGCTAAACAGCCGGACAAAAAGTTTTAAGTAAATTGTCTCGCGCTGTTTATTCGGCGCGAGATTTTTTGTATATGAAGAACTTTAGAGATTTACTTCTGACGGACGATATTCACATTTTCGACGGAGCGGTCGGAACGAGACTTTACGACAAAGGCGTTTATATCAATCGATCTTACGACGAGCTGAATCTGACCGCGCCCGATCTGGTGCGTGAAGTTCACGGCGAATACGTTCGAGCGGGCGCGGAAATCATCGAAACCAATACTTACGGCGCGACCGAACACAAGCTGCAATCTTACGGGCTGGATAAATCTCTCCGCGAAATCAACATCGCCGCCGCGCGTCTGGCGCGAGACGCGGCTGGCGAACGCGCTTTTGTGGCTGGCGCAATCGGTCCGCTCGGTCTGAGAATCGAGCCTTATGGTCCGACCTCGTTTGACGAAGCCAAAGAGATGTTCAAGGCTCAAGCCGAAGCTCTGCTCGAAGGCGGTGTGGATTTATTTGTTTTGGAAACTTTTTCCGATTTGTCCGAAATTCGCCAGGCGATTCGCGCGATTCAGGAAATCTGCGATTTGCCCTTTATCGCGCAGATGACGATTCAAATGGACGGCAATACTTCTTTCGGCACAACGCCGGAAGTTTTCACTTCGAGGCTCGATGAATGGGGCGCGGATGTAATCGGATTGAATTGCGGCGTCGGACCGGCGCTCGTGCTTTCGGCGATTGAAACGATGCGCCCCGTAACCAAGAAAAAGCTTTCCGTTCAGCCGAACGCCGGGCTTCCGCGCGATGTTCAAGGTCGGCAAATGTATATGTGCTCGCCGGAATATATGGCTACTTACGCGCGCCGTTTTATTCAGGTCGGCGCTTCGTTTATCGGCGGCTGCTGCGGCACGACGCCCGCGCACATCAAACTTCTCGCCGATGCCATCCGCTCGGTTTCGCCGCGTCAAACTAAAGTTTTTGTCAAAGAGCAGCCCGCGCGAATCCAGGATTTAACACCTGCGGATGTCAAAGTCGTGCCGCTTGAAGAACGCTCAAATTGGGGACGGAAAATCGCCAATGGAGAATTTGCTACATCGGTTGAAGTTCTACCGCCGAAAGGCTGTGATGCCGAAAAAACGTTGGAAACAATCCGTTTATTAAAAGAAGCCGGAGTTGATGCCGTTAACGTGCCGGACGGACCGCGCGCGCAAACCAGAATGAGCGCGCAGGCGACGAGCGTTTTAATCGAACAGCGAATCGGAATCGAAGCCGTTTTGCATTACTGCTGCCGCGACCGGAATTTGCTCGGAATGATGTCGGATTTGCTTGGCGCAGCCGCGCTCGGTTTACACAATCTGCTTTTAATCACGGGCGATCCGCCTAAAATGGGACCTTACCCGGATGCAACTGCTGTTTTCGATATTGACGCTATTGGGCTGACAAATATGGTCAACAAACTCAACCACGGACTTGATCTGGGAAACAATCCGATTGGCTGTCCGACTGCTTTTACAATCGGCGTCGGCGTTAATCCCGGCGCGGTCAATCTCGAAGAAGAAATCCGCCGCTTTGAATGGAAAGTCGAAGCCGGAGCCGAATACGCCATCACCCAACCCGTTTTTGATACCGAGCAGCTACGCGAATTCTTGAAAAAAATCGAGCACGTGCGGATTCCGATTGTCGCCGGAATTTGGCCTCTTGTCAGTTTCAGAAATGCCGAATTTCTGCACAACGAAGTCCCGGGCGTGCGTGTCACGGCGGAAATTTTGGAGCGGATGCGGCTGGCTTCGGATAAATCGAAAGAAGCTGCGCGCGACGAAGGAATTGCGATTGCGCGCGAATCTTTGCTCGAAGTTCGAGATTTGATTCAAGGCGTTCAAGTCTCTGCGCCTTTCGGAAATGTTCGATACGCCTTGCAGGTTTTCGAGGCTTTGCCGGAATTTCAAAATAAAGATCAATTGCTTGCGGCTTGAACTGAAAAAGATCGGCGTTTGCGCTAAGATAAGTTTATGATTCGCCGGGTTTATCTTGACCACAGCGCGACTACGCCGGTTGACCGCCGCGTCGTCGAAGCGATGCTGCCGTTTTTGACCGAAAAATTCGGCAACGCTTCGAGCATTCATTTTTTCGGGCAGGAAGCGCGCTCTGCGGTTGACAAAGCGCGGCACGAAATCGCGGCTTTAATTAAAGCGCGCCCCAAAGAAATCGTTTTCACATCGGGCGGAACCGAAGCCAATAATCTCGCCATTCAAGGTTTGTGCGAGATGAACGAGCAACACGGCAAACACATTATCACCTCGCAAATCGAGCATTCCGCCGTCACGGAAGTTTGCGACGCGATGGAAATGCGCGGTTGGGAAGTCACCAGATTACCGGTTTATGAAGATGGAATTATCCGAATCGAAGATTTAAAAGCGGCGATTCGTCCCGACACGGTTTTAATCACGGTGATGGCGGCGAACAATGAAATCGGGACTTTGCAGCCGGTTGCGGAAATCGGAGAAATCGTCAAACGAGAGCGCGAAAACGGCAATAAAATCTGGTTTCACACGGACGCGGTGCAAGCCGTCGGAAAAATCGAAATCAATGTTGAAGAAATCGGCGGCGATTTGCTTTCGATGTCTGCGCATAAATTGCATGCTCCGAAAGGCGTCGGCGCGCTTTACGCGAGACGCGGGGTGCGTCTGCAAAAGCAAAACTTCGGCGGTCATCAGGAACGCGAGCAGCGCGCCGGAACCGAATCGGTCGCGCACATCGTCGCTTTCGGCGAAGCGGCGCGTTTGGCGCGGGAAAATTTAAACGAAAATTACGAGCATCTGAAAAATCTGCGCGACCGATTTGAAAGTGGAGTCGAAGCGAGAATTTCCGACATCGTTTTTAACGGCAATCGTGAACGGCGACTGCCGTATATCTCGAATATTTCGTTTCGCTTTATCGAAGGCGAAGGATTGCTGATAAATCTCGATTTACAGGGTGTTGCGGTTTCGACCGGCTCGGCTTGTTCGTCGGGTTCGCTCGAACCGTCGCCGGTCATCCGCGCTCTCGGCAGATCGGACGAGCTGGCGCGCGGCGCGATTCGTTTTAGTTTCGGCAAAGACAATTCGCAGGAAGACGTTGATTACGTTCTCGAAGCTTTGCCGCGAGCGGTAGAAAATTTGCGAAAAATGTCGCCGCTTTATCAACAGAGATTGGCTGAAACGGCGGTTTGCTCGATTTAGAAGCTCGCCGGAGACCAATTTATGAAAACAAACGTAAAATTGCTAACTTAATCTCTCCGAAAGGAAAACCTAAAAATATGCTGCCTTTTAAGAAAATCTGTCTGAGCGTTGCGGCGTGCGCCGTTTTTTCGGCAGACGCTTTTGCTCAGGAATCGAAGATGTTTAATTATCCGAAACCAAAAAAAGTCGAGCAGGTTGATGAATATCACGGAATGAAAATCAGTGACCCATATCGCTGGCTCGAAAACCCGGACGCACCGGAATCGCGCGAATGGATTGAAGCTCAAAACAAAATCACATTTGATTATCTCGGCAAAATTCCCGCACGCGAGAAAATCCGCCAGCGTTTGACGGAACTCTGGAATTATGAAAAATATTCCGCTCCGTTCAAACGCGGAAATTACTATTTTTATTCCAAAAACGACGGCTTGCAGAATCAAAGCGTTTTTTACGTCGCCAAATCAGTAAACGACCCGGGCAGAGTTCTGCTTGATCCGAACAAGCTTTCCGCCGACGGCACGATTGCTTTAAACGGTTTGACTATCTCCGATGATGGCAAATTGATGGCTTACGGCTTAGCGACGGGCGGTTCGGACAGAACCGAGTGGAAAGTGATGAACGTCGAAACCGGCGAGCATCTTTCCGACACTCTGCGCCCGAATCGTCAAGGCGTTTCGAGCTGGACGAAAGACGGCAAAGGCTTTTTCTATTCGCGTTTTCCCGAAGCCGGAAAAGGCGTCGAGCTGCGCGATTTGAACTACAATCAAAAGTTCTTTTATCACCAGCTCGGAACTTCACAGGATAAAGACGTTTTGGTTTACGAAAGACCGGACGACAAGGAATTATTCGTCGGCGGCGGCGTCACCGATGACGGAAGATATTTGGTGATTTATGTCGGCAAAGGCACAAGCCCCAAGAATATGCTCTATTACAAAGATTTGAGCAAAGCCGATTCCAGAATCGAGCCGATTGTTGACAAAATCGAGGCTGATTACACTGTTGTCGGTAACGACGGCTCGACGTTTTTTATTAAAACCGACAAAAACGTTTCGCGCAGTAAATTAAACGCTTACAACCTTGAAACCAAAGAATGGCGCGAATTAATTCCCCAAGCTGCCGAAACAATGGGCGGCGTTAGTTTTATCAATAATCAATTCGTCGTCAATTATCTCAAAGACGCTTCTACCGTCGTAAGAATTTACGACATCAACGGGAAATTCGTGCGAAACGTTGATTTGCCCGGCTTGGGAATCGCCGGAGGTTTTGGCGGCGAACGCGAAGACACCGAAACTTTCTACACATATTCTTCTTTCAACTCAGCCCCGACGATTTATCACTACGATATGAAAACGGGCAAAAGCACAATTTTCCGTCAGGCGAAAGTCAATTTCAACCCGGCTGATTACGAAGTCAAGCGAGTTTTCTATACGAGCAAAGACGGAACCACGAAAGTGCCGATGTTTATCACGCACAAAAAAGGCTTGAAATTGGACGGAAACAATCCGACTCTGCTTTATTCTTACGGCGGTTTCAACATTCCGATGACACCGGGATTTTCGATTTCAAACCTAGTCTGGATGGAAATGGGCGGAATTTACGCTCAGCCTTCGATTCGCGGCGGTTCCGAATACGGCGAAGAATGGTGGAAAGCCGGGACGAAGCTGCAAAAACAAAATGTTTTTGACGATTTCATTGCCGCCGGAGAATATCTGATTAAAGAAAAATACACGCAGCCGTCGAAGCTGGCAATTTCCGGCGGTTCAAACGGCGGTTTGCTCGTCGGCGCGGTGCTGAATCAAAGACCTGATTTGTTTGGCGCGGCGCTTCCTGCGGTCGGTGTAATGGATATGCTGCGTTTCCACAAATTCACAATCGGCTGGGCTTGGACATCCGATTACGGCTCGCCCGAAAACGCTGAAGAATTTGCGGCAATTTATAAATATTCGCCGCTTCATAACATCAAAGCCGGAACAAAATATCCGGCTGTGATGATCACAACCGCAGATCACGATGACCGGGTTGTTCCGGCTCACAGTTTTAAATACGCCGCGACTTTGCAGGAAGCAAACGCCAGCCAACGCCCGATTTTGATTCGCATCGAAACCAAAGCCGGACACGGCGCGGGCAAACCAACCGCGAAAATCATCGAGGAAGCCGCCGATAAATGGGCGTTTCTGATTAATGAACTTGGCGTTAAATAGTTTTGTTTAACTGTTTTATAAAAAAGGCGGCTCGTAAAATGAGCCGCCTTTTTTTTGATAAGTAAAATCTTATCAGGTTAAGCTTATATGGATTGCCGCTATGATTGATAAAACTACGGCTGCATAAAGCCCCGCCAGAATGTCGTCGGCGCAAACTCCCAAACCGCCGGGTAAAATTTGAAGCCGGTCAATCGGATAGGGTTTGGCAATATCAAAAAAGCGGAACAGAAAAAAACCTGCGAGAATCATCCACCAGACGACATCAAAGGGAATAAAAGCGAGTGTAATCAATTGACCGACGATTTCATCAACAACAACCGTTTGCGGGTCTTTGTCGTTCATTAATTTCGCCGCCCGTCCGCCAGCCCAGATTCCGCCGATTGTAATCAACAAAACGATAAAAATATTTGCCGGTGCGTGCCAAGCCGACATTTGCTCGGCTCGCCAGCCGTTCGCCAAACCGATTTGCCAGACCGCTTGCCCGATTGACCGAATCAGCAGATAAATTCCTATTCCGACCAGCGATCCCCAGGTTCCCGGAGCCAGACGAATATAACCGACTCCGAACGTGGCGAAAGACAATGCCAGATAATCGGTTCGGCTTTTTTTTACTTTTGAAAAAGCCCTATCAATCCGACGTTTGCTTTCCTCAAATTCTGAGTCGGTTTGATGGATCAGGGAGGGCGAATCTTCCATAAAAATTATTAGGGTTAATATTTCATTGAAATATTAACCCATTTTTCATTCCTCTCGCCAATTCTCAGGTTTTAATCAGAACAAAATTAAAGAATTCTACTTATCAAATCGTAGCTATGAGCTTCAGTTACTTCGACAGTGTAAAATTCGCCCACTTTCGGCTCTAAATTATCGGGCGCATCGTTTATCAAAATATACCCGTCAATTTCAGCAGCCTGTCCTTCGTGGCGGGCTTGCCATAACAAATCCGATTCCTGCGACGTGCCTTCAAACAAAACTCGAAAAGTTTTTCCGATTTTTTCGCCGTTTTTCTTTTTGCTGATTTTCGCCTGCTCCTTCATCAAACGCGCGCGACGAGCTTTTGCAGTTTTCGCGTCAACTTTGTTCGGCAAATCAAAGGCGTGCGTGCCTTCTTCGTCCGAATAAGTAAAAACGCCGACGTTATCGAACTGACAATTGCGAACGAAGGTTAACAATTCTTCAAAATCCGCTTCGGTTTCGCCTGGAAACCCGACGATAAATGTCGTCCGAATCGTAATTCCGGGAACGCGCTCGCGCACTCTGGCGATCAAACGCTCCAGGCTCTCGCGCGTTCCTCCGCGCCGCATCAATTTTAAAACATTGCGCGAGGCGTGCTGCAAAGGAATATCCAAATATTTAACGGCTTTCGGTTCTTCCCGCAAAACGTCCAAAAAAGCGTCGGAAACGTGCGTCGGGTAAGTGTACATCACGCGCACCCATTCAATTCCCTCGATTTCGCATAAGCCGCGCATCAATTTTGCAAGCGCGTCCCGCTCGCCCAAATCTTCGCCGTAACGCGACGAATCCTGAGCGATTAAAACCAATTCCTTGACGCCCTGCGCCGCCAAATCCTGCGCTTCTTTTAAAATCGAACCGAATCTGCGGCTTCTAAAGCTGCCGCGCATCGCGGGAATCGAACAAAAAGCGCACGGGCGGTCGCAGCCTTCGGCGATTTTGACGAAAGCCGTATAACTTTCGGTCGCGCGGTGGCGCGGCGTTTCGTGGTCGTAAATATAAGTCGCGGTTTTATTGCCGATTTGCAGGAGCGGGAGCGAGCGAAAATTCGTTTTTTCGTCAGCCGCAATTAAAATATCGTTGATTTGATTCGTGCCGATAAATGCGTCAACTTCCGGCAAATCTTTTATCAAATCGTCGCGATAACGCTCGACCAGACAGCCCGCGACAACGAGCCGTTTGGCGTTTCCTTCGGATTTCAAACGCGCTGCATCCAAAATCGCTTCGATAGATTCGGCTTTCGCCGATTCGATAAAACCGCAAGTGTTGACAACAATTGTTTCGGCTTCTTCAGCGTTGTGAGTTATTTCGTATCCGGCTTGTTTGAGCTGCCCCATCATAACTTCCGAATCAACTAAATTTTTTGGGCAGCCGAGGCTGACAAATCCGACTTTTTTATTATTTTTCATCAATATAATTGTAAAATTCTGCGGCTCTCACAAGAGCCAAATTCATTTTCTTTATTGTTATAAATGATTCCTAAATTATACCGCGCCCAAAGGAAATTCGCCGAACGGCGTTTCGTTTATTGATCGGCAAGAAAGGCTTTATTTGGTTGATTATTATAGGTGTTTGCGTTGTCCGAAATACACTTTGCAAAGCGCCCGGAATTTAAAGTTAAATTTTATTTTTGATCAATAATCTTTTTCAAATCGTCGGCTCGCCGGCGATCAATTTTTACCAATTCGGAATATTGAGCGAGCGCAGATTTTTTGTCGTTTTGAATAAAATAAACAATTCCGAGATTTAGATGCGCGAGCGGAAAACGCGGCGCTCGCTGGAGCGATAATTTGTAAGCGTTAACTGCTTTACCTAACTGATTGTCGTCAAAATAAGCGTTTCCCAAAATATAAGTCGAATATGGTGAGGTAACATTTACCGATAACAAATAATTAACGCCGTTAGAACTTGCAGCGGAAGCGTTTCGATTTTGTACTGAGTTGGCGACAATTTCCGAGTTAGCCGTTTTTAATCCGGTCGCTTTTTCGAGCAAAGCGATTGCTTTTTTATTCGTAGCGTCAGCTTCTGTTTTGCGATTTGTATCGCGCAAAACGCGGCTGTAATAAAACAAAGTTTCACCGTCGTTCGAGTTTAATTCGAGAGCTTTTTTGCAATCCTGTTCGGCTTCGGCGAGTTTTTTTAAAGTAAAATTCGCGCGGCAGCGATTGGTGTACGCTGCTGAATTGCCCGAATCTTTTTTGATAGCTAAACTCGCCGCTTCGAGAGCCTTTTCGTCTTCGCCGAGAAGACTGTGCCACCAGCTTAGATCAACGTATAAATTTGAATCGTCAAGTCCCTCTTTTCTGATTTGCGATAAATAATTAATGGCTTGATTAAAATCCGCCAATTGCCCGTAGCTGTTTGCTAATGCGCGATAAACATAGCTTTTAAAATCCTTTTCCGGGTAAATCTTGGCGGGCTGAGACAAAGATTTTTTTAAATTCTCAACTCCGTCGGCGTATTTTCCCTGTGCCATCTGCGCCGCTGCGATGTAATAATGACTTTCCGCCAAAAATTCCGTTTTTAAATTAATTGCCGAACGAAACGTTTCGATTGCCCGTTCGTAATTTTTGAGCGAGAGAAAAGCCCCGCCGAGCGTAAATAAAACATTGGGCGAATCCGGTTTTAACTGATAAGCGCGAGTTGCCATTTCCATCGCCGCCGAGTTTTGCCCGGTCAAACGGTAAAGATCGCTCAACGCCAAATAATTGTCGGGATTTTTCGGTTCTGCTTTCGCAAGTGTTTCAAATTCCGCAATTGATTTGTCGTAATCTTTTAAACGGTAATGAATTAGCGCTTTTTCGCGTTTGGCAGAAAAATCGGTCGGCTGCAATCGAACAACTTGTTCCCAGCCATTAAGCTCGCCTTGAACATCCCCCAGCGTGCGGTTTGTTGCGGCAATTATCCGCCAGGCTTCGAGCAATTTATCATTAATTTTAACCGCGCTGACGGCGTATGAACGAGCTTTGGTTAAAACATCTTTTGAGTTTTCCCTCTGACCTTTGGCTGAGTAAGAAGCCGCCAGAGCTAGATAATTCGCAGCTTTGTCGGGGTAATCCAAATTCAAAGCGCGCTCAAGCGAGCCGATTGCCGCGTCGGTTTGATTCAAAAAGCGCTGTGTTTGTCCGAGATTAAAATAAGCTAAAGAACAGTTCGGTTCGGTTTGAATCGCCTTTTGATAAAATTCGACTGCCGATGAAAAATCTTTGATTTTGAAAGACTCATTTCCCTGGGTCACGAAATCGCGCGTCTTTTTCTTTGTGCATTGAGCCGACACCGAAAACGTTAAAAGTAAAAAAGCCGAAAATAACGACAGAAATTTAAAACAGCTCTTTAAATTTTGTGTTCGCGAAATATCAACCGCAGCTTTCCTCGACATAATCAACTCCATAAACAAGAATTAAGTGTGAACCGACGGCGTTGGAATCGGTTTTTTAGGAGACGGTTTGGGAAGCGTTTTTGGCGTTCTTCCGCCGCCCGGAGCTTGCGGATTTACGACCGGCGTTTTGTTTGGTTTCGGCGCTGGAGTCGGAAGCGTAATCGGAGTAAACGTAGTTTTCGGCATCGGCGCGGGGCTGTCAGTTTCATCCGGCGTCGGCGTTTGTTCAATCGGTGCGGGCGTTGGTTCGGAGATGTTCGACGGAGTTGGTTTGTTTGTCAACGCAGAGTTAGACGCGCGGTTTGCAGCGTTGCTAACATTCGGATTCGACGCCCCGGTCGGAATCAAAAAAATTAAACCGATTAAAATGAAAAGCCCGACGACCGCGCCGGAAAAAGCAGCCAGCAAAACTCCGATTAAAGTTCTTGAGCCGTTTGAAGCCATTTTAAATTTTAGTTTATCCGGGTCGTCAGCTTGACTCGGTATTTTAAGTTGAAGCGTTTTCTAAATTTTTCAGCCAGTTTTCGATTTCAATTGTTTCGTTCGGAGATAGATTCAGTTTTCCAAAACGAACTCGATGATACGCTTCGGTAACTTTAACCGCTTCGGGCATCGCTAACCCGTTGGCAAATTCAAGCGGCGTTTGCTGTGGTTTTCGCCGCATCCCTTTTTTTTCCAAAGCGCGATTCATTCGCTCGTAAAACAGGATGATCTGCTTTGGTTCACTCGATTTCCGCCACGAGGTTATTATGTGCCAAAATCCTAAACGCCGCAAATGCCTGCCTCCGAGCAACGCAAAAAGTCCGATTCCGGCTATCATTATGAGCAATAAAACGGCTTTGAAAATTGCCCCGATTTTGTTTGAAACTCCCTTTTCGCCCTGTAATTCGGCGAACCATTCGGCGGACACGCTTTGCAAAGCCATCCAGTAATTTATTATTGTCTCCTGCGAAGCCGCTAAATTATTTCTAAAACTGCGAACCAAGCCTCGCTGCTCCAGATTATCGTAGCCGACGACGTATTGAAGCCAGAACATTTCGGCGGCTTCGAGATATTTCCCGATTCCGGCGGCAAAAATACTCCCGCCGGCGCCGTTATCTATATTTCTGCCGGCGGCGGGCGTCGGATCGAAAGTAATCCAGGAATCAGTTGCGGGAAAATACACTTCAACCCACGAATGCGCCTGTGCCTGCGTAACAATATATGCGTCTGCGGCATCATTATAATTTCCGGCTTGAAATCCGTTGACGACGCGCGTCGCGATTCCTTGTGTTCTGAGCATTACGGCGAGCGCGGTCGCAAAATATTCGCAATGTCCTTCGCGCGCTTCAAAAAGAAACGTTGCCAAAGGATTATCGCCGTTGCTTTTTTGTTTGAGCGTGTAGCCGAACTGGGTTTGCAAATATTTTTCCAAAGCTCGCGCCGCGTCATAACGATTTGTCGCGCGGCTTTCTAAAATTATTTGTCGAGTCAGATTTTCGATTCTTTTATCCAGTTTTTCAGGAAGCTGTAAATAAAGGGCTTTCTGCAATGAATAAGGCTGCTTATCTTCTCGTAAAAGTTTTTCGTTCGGCTCTGAAACATCCGAATGGACTTTATAGCTTATCCGTCCGTATTGTCTTGGGGCGGTTACCGTTTCGTTTTTATCTCTATAAACATTCGGAAAATTCCCTTCAATCTGAACAATTTGCGGCGCTCCAAATAAAACCGAAATATTAGACAAAGGTTCGCGGAGAACTGTTTGCAATACTAAATTTTCGCTTCTCGCTTGTTCAAACTTAAAAACCCGATTATCGCTTGTTTTAAAGTCTCTTTCATTTGTTAGAGTATTTTCCCAAGTATTATTTTCAAATGTATCCAAAGCGACTCCGCGCCAACGCAGATTACGAACGGGGCTTGGCTGGTCAACTTTAATTCGCATTACAACTTGATTATTCTTTTGCAGGCTGCTGATCGAACCCAAAACAACTTTGTCCGAAAACCCGGTCATTCCGTTAAGTCCGCCGTTTTCACTACCGAAACCTGCTCCACCGATTCGCGGCATCATAAAAAACAAAGGAACGGCGAGCAAAACTATCAAACCCAAAACGCCGCTTGCCGCAAGCGGTAAACGCCAGGCTGGAAGAGTTTTCCTGGTAACTTTTGCTGAATTCGATTCAAGAACGTTGATATCTCTTTTGGTTTTTCTAATTTCAAAGGCTATGATCGTGCAAATTGAAAAAAGCAGATATAAAATCAAAACAGCCAAAAATAGAGGCGTGATACTTAAACCTGCCGCCAACAAAATTTCAAAAAACGAAATTAAATAAAGAAATATCCAGTCGCGGTCACACTTTTGCTGCCAGAGTTTGAGCAAACACAGCCACAAAATCAAATGAGCCAAAGTCGCTGCCCCAGCTCTTTCGGACGACAGCGTCGCATTTAGAAATTGCCAGTCAAAATAAAATAAAGGTAAGGAAAATATTGTCAAAACCAGCCCTAAACGCTCGGAAAGCTGCCACCGTCTATCTTCAAATCTAAAAGCGAAGAAAAGTGCGAGAATAAAAGCCGACGTTACGATCAAACCGATTCCATCAGAAACAAACAAAGCTAACGCTCCGCAGAATACAACCGCATAGGAGGACAATTTGAAGTATGTATCGAAATTCATAAATTGCGCGGAATTTAAAGACTTATGATTCCAACTTTACAAAGATTTGTTGCCAAATTGAAAAAATAAAACCTGCTTCTCAACAGCAGGTTTTATTACGAAAATTTGAGCTTTTTCAATGGTTTATTGCGTTTTCGTAGCGGTTGTTTGTGTTCCCCTTTGCGCATCCGTTAATTGAATTCCCATTTTTTCCAATGTCTCGCGGTTTAAAGTTCCGGCAGCTCTAATTTTTTCCATCTCTTGATATTTTTTTAGAGATGTACGAAACTCATCACTCATTTTTCCATCTTCGGCGCCATTATATAGATTTTTGTCTTTCAGCATTTTCTGGGCTTGCATTATCTGATCCTTTGTCGCCCGAAAAACAGAAGAGCGCGATTTGCTTTTATCGCTTGCATCAGGATTTTTACTTGATTCGGAAATAGGAATTAATTTTTGCTTGTCTGTTAGCTGCACTCCCATTTTTTCAAGAGTTAACCTATTCAAAGTTCCGGTAGCGCGAATCTTTTCCGATTCCTGGAATTTCTTAATCGCAGTTCTAGTCGGATCATCCAACTTTCCTGTTGTTTCGCCAGAATAGAGATTCTTTTGTTTAAGCATTGTTTGTGCTTGTGTTATTTGATCTTTGCTTGCCCTGAAAACAGGCGGTCGCTTTGCTACAGTTGTGTTTGTATTTGAATTAGCGTTGTTGGAAGCTGCCTTTGCGGTTGAATTTGAGTTAGAGTTTTGCGCCGAGACCCAAATGCTCATTGACAGTATAATGAGCATTAACAATGTTAATTTCTTCATTTTTTCCTCCGAAATTTATGCTTATAAAAAGCCTGTATCAAATGATTGCTGGGATGATGCTGGCATTTTACTCGCATATATTTTATTGTCAAGAGAAAAAACAAAAAGCCTGTTTCAAAAAATGAAACAGGCTTTTACTTAAAATTAAATCCGGCGACTTCCTACTCTCCCACACTGGTAACAGTGCAGTACCATCGGCTCCAAGAGGCTTAACTTCCGTGTTCGGGATGGGAACGGGTGTGACCCTCTCGACAAAATCACCGGAAAACTTATAAAGAACTAATAAATATCTGAAAACTGAATATGAATTTTTGAGTCGTTGCGAAACTTAACCATTATGCTAACAAGTAAATTTTATGGTCAAGCCTTGGGACAATTAGTATTGGTCAACTGAGTACATTACTGCACTTACATTTCCAACCTATCAACCTGGTAGTCTTCCAGGAGTCTCGCTGTCAGAACTAATCTTAGGTCTGGCTTCACGCTTAGATGCATTCAGCGTTTATCCATGCTCCACTTAGCTACCGAGCGCTACCGCTGGCGCGATAACTCGTACACTAGAGGTGGATCCATCCCGGTCCTCTCGTACTAAG
>DASVUH010000025.1:0-322567 GCA_036387135.1 Pyrinomonadaceae bacterium
ATCCGAGCCGCCTTCAATAAAAAGCATCGTAGTCGCACGCTAAATGATTCATATTCTCAGCTCATTTGCCGAGTTTGCTACGGATACCCGGAGGGTCGTTATCTGCGGCTGGTAACGGCTTCCCGGGGGAATTTGCGCCGCGAAACCGAAACACATCGCCCTGCCCCGTATACTGCCGAACAAAAAGAGCGACGCATTATCCGTTTTGGCGGCACCGGACACAATTAACGCGAGTTCGATTAGCCCGAGCCGGATAAAAAGGATGATCCCGACAAAAATCGTATTGATAGTGAATTCAAAGTTGTATCCTTCATAGCAATCACCGAACGAGACAAGAACAAGATTCAAGCCGATAAAAAATCCGATGTTTGGCAATTTTACTGTCGCTCCTTAAACGCTGGTGGCAAAAGCTACGAATTATCCTGCGTTCGCGGCTCTTTAGCTCTAATCAGTTTTTATTGAATCAACTGAGTTACAGACGCGCTCTGCGGTATTTGAATCTCATAAACTAACGCACCAAAACGGAGCGAACATTATCATCTCTTGAAAAAATTTCTAAAAAAATCTGTATTACTGAAGCGGAATAAAAAGACAACGGGATTCGGCTATACAGACTCGTAAACGAATCACTTGGATTAATGTCGTTCTTCTCGTCGGGATTTCCCCAAAAGTGACGGAAAAGTCGCTTTAACCTATAAATTTGTCTTAATCTTTTAACGGGTTGAACAACTCACCGGCATACGATTATAATCTAATCTATTAAGCAATAGAGATGCGCCTCGCTAAATCTTAATAGTGCCGTTAGATTGTTGCTTATCTCATACTCTTTCTGTAAACAAAACGTTAAGAAAGCTGAAGATTAAATGAATTACTCACAATCGCTTTGCCCAAATCCGGGTAAATCCTTATTTTTCTGTTTATTATTTGTTGTTTTCTCCTTTTTAGGAACTGTGATTGTATATGCCGCACCGGGCTGGCTTGATTTATCCTTTGGCAATGGCGGAAAGGTTTTGGTTCCAGTCGGAACCGGTGAATTTGCTCGCGACATAAAAGTTCAGTCGGATGGAAAAATTGTTGTTGTCGGCGAAACCACAGTCAGCAGCAGTCCCAATTATAATCGCGACTTTGCGGTTTTGCGCCTTAACCCTAATGGAACACTGGACTCAAGCTTTGGTAATAACGGAGTGGTGACTACCGATATGGGGACCTGGGGTGATACTCCTTTTGCAGTTGCCATTCAACCTGACAATAAGATTGTAGTAGTCGGGCATACTCATTCCGATACTTTTCAGGACATCGCTTTGGCTCGTTATAACAGTGACGGAAATCTTGATTCTGCATTCGGCAACGGTGGTAAAATCGTAATGCCGCTTACGGATTCTGAAGATTATTTACTCGATGTTGTCGTCCAATCGGATGGAAAAATTTTGGCGTCAGGCTTTGCCCGAAAAGATTTTTTTACAAGCGATCTTTTAATTGTTCGTTATATGGAAAATGGCGTGCCTGACGCAGCTTTCGGTACAAACGGAGTTTTGAAACGTCAAATCACTCAGCGCAGCGTGGCAAGTGCTCTTACTTTGCAATCAGACGGTAAAATTGTTGTCGCCGGAGATGTAAATAACAGCGGTCAGGATTCATTGCTCCTACGTCTAAATTCAGATGGAACTTTTGATTCCACGTTTGACGGAGATGGTCAAGTTATCGTCGAGACTAATATCAGCACTAATTTCTTTAATTCAGTTGAAATTCAGCCTGACGGAAAAATTGTTGCCGCCGGCTCTAGTTTAACTACGGTCAGCGCTACCGGCGGATATACGGTCGCACGCTTTAATCAAAACGGTTCATTGGACACCAGCTTTGGAAGCAACGGCGTGGTAATAACGCCGATGTGGGGCAATTACAACTTTTTACAGGATCTGGCTATTCAATCAGACGGTAGAATCATCGTTTTTGGCTATATCTCGGATTCCAATCAAAATCCGCAGGAATCTGCGCTTGTTCGTTACACTTCGTCAGGAACGCTCGATACTTCTTTTGGAGTAAACGGAATTGTCAAAACTCCCTTCAGCGATGCGGGTGCTTTTTCAGCAGGTCATTTACAATCTGACGGCAAATTGCTCATAGCCAGTCGAAGCGACGGATTCAGCGTTCTACGATTTCAAACCAGAGATAAAGCTCAATTTGATTATGATGGAGACGGACGCGCCGACATCTCTGTATTTAGACCGACAAACGGAGCTTGGTATGTTTCGCATTCTTCTAATAATGCGTTTTTTGGAGCCGGCTTTGGACAAAATGGCGATGTAATTGCTCCGGCGGATTTCGATGGAGATGGACGAACTGATGTTTCCGTTTTCAGAGCGGGATTCTGGCACAGGCTTAATAGCTCAACCAATCAATTTGTTGGTCTTCAGTTCGGAATTGCGGAAGATGTCCCGGTTCAGGCTGATTATGACGGGGACGGACGCGCCGATATAGCTGTGTTTCGTCCTTCAAACGGAACTTGGTATCGAATAAACAGTACAAATAATCAATTTGTCGCATTCAAATGGGGGATAACCGGAGACAAACCTCTAATTGGAGATTTCGATGGCGACCGAAAAGCTGATTACGTTGTTTTCCGTCCTTCCGTCGGGGCTTGGTATGTCTTGAGAAGCAGTGATAATTCATTCCACGGAGTTAATTTTGGATTAGCCGAAGACGTTCCAACACCGGCAGATTATGACTCAGACGGAAAAACTGACATTTCCGTTTTTCGTCCTGCTGCCGGAAGCTGGTATCGAATAAATAGCTCAACGAATCAATTCTTCGGTCAGCAGTTTGGTCTATTGGGAGACAAACCTGTCGCAGGAGATTATGACGGTGACGGAAAAACCGATATCGCGGTCTTCAGACCATCGCAGGGAACTTGGTACATACAGCGTTCTGCGTCCGGTTTCTTTGCTCAGCAATTTGGAACTAATGGAGATACTCCTACTCCTTCTGCCTTTGGGCAATAATTATCATTCTCTTTGAGAAGCGATAAAACATTACAATTAATATTTTTTTTCCATGAAAGAATAACAACAAAATGCTTCACCTTGCTCAGAAAGATAACTCACGGGTAATTATCCGTTTATCGATATTTACTTTAATAGATTTTGCCCGGCTTACTTTTCGGCGAACAAGGTTAGTCACGGAGCAAGATTTCCGCTCTGAAAATGTAAAAAGCTTTTTCAACGAAACACGACTACTCTCCTTAAAAGATTTAAAAGCTATTGGCAACCTTCAAATGATGAGTGAATATGACTCGTTGATCGAATCGGTCCGAAAAACAATAGTCAAATACTAAAATCTTTCTGAGGATAATAATGCAGCCTCAAATACCTTTACACAATCTGGAGATAACAAAAAACAGTATTTTTTATATGCAAGTAACTGGAAAGAATCTTTTGGTACACATTTTTGTCGTGTGCCTGATCGGGTTGTTTTTTATTAATAGGATTAACGCTCAGCAGGGAGGTTTTCAAGAACCTAATGTTAACAATCCTATTACCAGGATGATTTTACAGCCAGATGGCAAAATTCTTATCGGCGGCATTTTCTCTACCGTTAATGGTCAGCCTCGCAACTTTTTAGCGCGGCTAAATAATAACGGCACGCTCGACGGTACTTTTCAAAACCCCATTATCAACGGCGTGAGCGTAAACGCAATAGCCCTTCAACCGGATGGGAAAATCCTGGTTGGAGGAGATTTCAGATTCGCCGGCGGGCAGGAACGCAACAATTTAGCGCGATTTAATGCGGACGGTTCGCTGGACGCGGGTTTTAACCCATCCGTAAACAACGACGTTTTAGCAATTCTGCCTCAACCGGATGGAAAAATTCTTATTGGCGGGGAATTTACAATAGTCGGCGGAGAATCACGCAGCAAAATTGCACGTCTAAACCCCAATGGCACTCTCGATTCAACATTTCAGAATGTTAACATCAGTCATACCAATGCGGGCGCAATTACCTTTGTTACAAAAATTGAATTGCAATCGGATGGTAGAATCATAATAGGCGGCTATTTCAATCTTGTTAATGGACAAGCGCGAACCGTGGTTGCAAGGTTAAATTTAGACGGCTCGCTTGATACCTCATTTCAAAATCCAAATATCGGGGACTCAAATTTCACTGCGGCATATGCGCTCGCTTTACAACCGGACGGCAAGCTCCTGGTTGGAGGTTACTTCTCAACGGTCGCCGGACAACCGCGACAAGGCGTAATCCGCCTTAATACGGACGGGACACTTGATACGAGTTTTCAAAACCCGGATTTTACAAGTATTGGTTCAATCTCTGTCAATGGTTTAGTGTTACAGCCGGATGGGCGCATTCTTATTTGGGGAGCCTTCAATTCAGTTGCAGGACAAACGCGAAAACAAGTGGCGCGGCTTAATCAAAATGGTTCGTTAGATACGAGTTTTAGGGATCCGGACGTCAGCGATGGCTCTGTCAACGCTTTAGTTTTACAAACCGACGGTCGAATTCTGATTGCCGGATATTACACCTCTGTTGGCGGGAGATCCCGACACAACATTACGCGCCTGGCGGCGGACGGATCGCTTGACGTTTTATTGCCGATGACCTTTACAGTTACGAAAACGGCAGATACTAATGACGGGGTCTGTGATACGGATTGTTCTCTGCGCGAAGCAATTATAGCAGCGAACTTATCTGACAGTGACGACACGATTCAATTCGATCCAAGTGTGTTTAGCAGCGCCCAAACAATCACACTTACTAATGGTCAATTGGGAGTCTGTAACAACGGCAGTTTAGTAATTAACGGCACAAACGCAAATCGGCTGATAATTTCAGGTAATAATCAAAGCCGGGTTTTCAGAATCTTTGGAGGAACTGCCGCAACCTTTAATAACCTTACAATTTCGAATGGCAAAGCAGAGCCGGGCGATTTTAGCGGTTGCCCTGCTGTTCTTGGCAGTGACTTTAGTGTCGGCGGAGGTGCGATTGAAAATCGCGGAACTTTATCAATTAACAATTCAATTATCAGCAACAATTCAGGCGGCACGGGTGGCGGACTGGCAAACGTCCACGGAACAGCCACAATAACTAATTCAATTATCAATAACAATCAAGCAAGCAGCGGCTATGGAGGAATTGCCAATATAGGAACTGATATTCCTAACGTTGGTATAATGACTTTAGTCAATTCGCAAGTAAGCAACAACAAAGCACCTTTTGAATTAGGTAATGGCGGAGGCGGTATCGGAAACTCAAACAGAGCGACATTAAACCTGATTAATTCAACCGTCAATAACAACGCAACAACTTCGCAGGGCGGTGGAATAAGAAATCTGAGGGCTACATTAATAGTCAGAAATTCAACCATCAGCGGCAACAACGCCAAAGATGGCGGCGGAATTTATAATGACTCAATTGTAAATCTGTTAAATGCAACCATCGCCTTTAATCAAGCAAACACAGGGGGAGGTGTTTGTTTCGAAAATACATTTACTCCAAACACCGGAACAAATTCTCGCAATACAATTATCAGCAATAATACAGCTAATTCGGCTCCCGACATTTTCGAGAGGCTCAATTCTCAAGGCTATAATTTAATAGGAAATAGCTCGGGAGCTTCTATAACCGGTGATATAACCGGAAACTTACTCAATGTTGATCCATTTCTTGACCCTGTTTTGCGAAGCAGCGGCACTTCAACTTTAACTCACGCTTTATTAGCGAATAGTCCTGCTGTTGATAAAGGAGGTGCGGCGGCGGGCATAACTACGGACCAGCGTGGTTTGCCGCGCCCGATTGATTTTCAAGAGATTTCAAATGCAGGCGGAGGAGACGGCAGTGATATTGGTGCGTTTGAGGTTCAGCCAACACAGTCTTCCGCAAGCGTTTCAATCAGCGGGCGGGTTATCAACAGGGTGGGGCGCGGCATCGGCAATGTGCGTGTGACAATGACAAATTCAATTGGAGAAACACGAATTGCAGCGACAAATCCATTCGGTTATTACCGTTTCTTGAATACTCCGGCGGGCAACACTTACACGATTGGCATAGCTGCCAAGAAATATACCTTTAGTCAATCTTCACAAATGTTATTACCTGTTGCAGACATAGATGGGGTAAACTTTATTGCTGATAATTAAAGCATTTATTTGCTTCCATCATTATGAATTTTGATTGAGGAGAGTTCATGATGACTCTCCTTTTTTTTCAAAAGATGTTCCAGATAGAGAGTTGTAAATTATGTTTTGTCCAAACTGTGGAAAAGGCGAGAACGCACCAGACACATATTGCCGGAACTGCGGGACGTTTTTAACGGATTTGTCCGGCAACACGTCCCTTATAAACCGAATTATCGGGGCGAACACGCCGGAAAAAAGAGTCAACGTCGGGCTGTCGTTCGACGCGCTGACTCTCGTTTTCAGTTCACTGCTGCTCGTTTTTCTGTTCGGCTATTTCGACGGGCGTTACACGAGAACGGGCGAGGCAGCGCCGCCGATAATTTATTTCGTTTACGCTTTTCTGGGATTCACGGCAATCTGGCAACTGCTGAGTTTAATTGTCGGCGTTTCGCACAAAAACAAACTGCGCGGCAGAAACAAAGACAATACTTCGACCGGTGACAAAGCGAACGAAATCGCCGATTCGCCCGTCGCGGCAAATAATCTTTTGCCGCCCGCCGATGCTCGAAACGTCGTACCGCCGAGCGTCGCGGAAAACACAACCAGACATCTCGACAAAATTCCCCGCGAATGACAGCCGCATCGAGAAAAATAAAATTTTCGCCCAGAAATTCAACTTCAAAATCGCATTTTCCGACGATTTCCTACTAAGTCCTACAAGAGTAGTTGACGTGCGGGTCAACTTGTATTATTCTTTTCCTACTAGAGTAGGAGCTTGAGGGTAGAATGAAAAATAAACCTTCGGAAAAACTGGGCGAGCGCGAACTCGATATTATGCAGTCGCTTTGGAAATTAGAGCGAGCGACTGTCGCGCAAGTGCAGGAAGATTTGCGCGAACAGGGCGATGACATCGCCTACACGACGATTCAAACGATGCTGAACCGCTTGGAAGCGAAAGAACTGGTCGCGCGCGACGATTCCGAGCGAACGCACCGTTATTACGCAATTCTCGAAGAACGAGCGGTCGCCGGCAGCGCGCTTGAGCGTCTCATCAAACGCTTTTTCCGAGGCTCTACCGAAGCTCTGGCGACTCGTCTGGTGGAAAAGGATTTGACGCCGAAAGAGTTGGCGCGGATTCAGAATTTGATTGACAAACACCGAACGGAGGAGCCGGAAAAATGATCCAGAATTCCGACCCGGTTTTATTTGCCGTCAATTTAGCCTTTAATCTTTTGCTTTTCGGCTGTCTGATAGCCGCCGGCGTTGCCGTCGCCTTTCGATTGATAAAAAACGCGAATCCGCGCTTGCGTTATCTAATCGCTGTGGCGGCTTTTCTGTTTGCCGCGATCCTCCCGCTCGCCTTCACGCTGATCGGCTCCGTTAATTGGGACAAGTTTATCGAGACGAAAAACATCGGCGACGGAAAATCTTTTGATGGTATTTTCTCAGAGCGAACTTTCGCCATCGCGGCGGAAATCGCTTCGCTCCCTCCAAAGCCTGAGCCTGAAAAAACGTTAAGCGATTATCTGAATAATTTTACCGCCGCGCTCGCCGACTCTTTTGCGGGAAAAATTCTTTTCGGTCTTTGGGTTCCGGGCGCGATTGGTTTTGCTTTCCGAGACGTTTTTGCTCTTTGGCAATTGAGAAAGATGGGTCAATTTTGGCGCGAGGCGACCGTTTCGGAGCGAAAGGAACTGGCTGTTCCAGATGATATTTCGCTCCGTTTCGGAGAAGAAAGTCCCGCGACAGTCGGGCTTTTTTATCCCGTGATAGTTTTGCCGAAAAGTTTTCCCGATGATCTGTCGCTCTTGCAAAAGCGCTTCATTGTTCGGCACGAATTGTCTCACGCCAGATGGCGCGACCCGCTGGTGAACTTTATTTTGCGCCTGATGCGAGCCGCGTTTTGGCTCAGTCCCGCGCTGTGGATGCTCGAATGGATTGTCGCGGGCGAAAGAGAAACGGCGGCTGATCGGGCAGCCGTGGGAAACCGCTCGCCAAACGAATCGGAATCCGAAAACGCCCGGTTAAATTACGCGACGACGCTCATTTCAGTGGCGAAGCATTTTAACTCCGACGCGCGGCGTGGCTCTCTTCTCGGCGCGAACACCGTCGGTCTTTATAACGGCAGTATTCTTGAAAACCGTGTGCGCCGCTTGCTGGCTCGTTCGTCAAAAACGACGAATTTCCGCATTCTTCTGGCGGCGGCTATTTTGGCGGGAGGCTTTGCCGGATTATTTTTTATGCCGGTCGCTTTTCGAGTTGAGGCGATAAAGCGTGACGCGCAGGCGGCGGCTGTTATTGAAAATCAAGAAACAGATGAATCGTTACAAAGCGAAAACGCAAACGGTTCACAATCTCACAACGTGCAAAATGAGCCGCCGCGCCTTATTGGTTTTAAAAATAAGGAAATGAAAACCGAGACTGACATTTCAAATCAAAACGGAAACAAGCCGCAACAATTCTCAAGGTCGGGGACGGAAAACTATCAGATACCGCGAGTCATCATGGTAAAGCGGAAATCGCCCGGAACATGGAACGACGATGCAGTTGATAGTTCCGAAGATTTAATGCGAAAACTCGGCGAAGAAGATGCCAGGCGAAGCGGGCTACGGCAAAAGCTGGACGAGTTGAGCGGCAAAGTTCAGGGTCTGGACGAAGCCAGAAAAAATTTGGGAAGCAGTATTCCGCAAGTGCGCCAAAAGGCTGCCAGTCAGATAGATTCGCTGATGCGGCAAGCGCAAACGGTCAACGATTCCGGTCGGAAATCGAACTAGAAAACTAAACGCCCGACATCTACCGAAACTCTGAAACGAGGAAATCAATTTTCGCTCGAACGGATACCGGTGTGCGAAAAATCGGAGGCTTTACCGAAAGCAAAATAAAAAGATTAACCCATATGAAATTCAATTTAGCAATCGTTCTGATTTATGTTTTGTGCGGCTTTATCGCTGCTGTTACTGCTCAGACGAAAACTCAAAAGATTGATGCCCTGCTCGATCAACTTCACCGCGAGGAAGCGTTCAGAGGCAACGTCCTCGTCGCAGAGCGAGGGAAAATCGTTTACGCCAAATCGTTCGGCGATGCCAACGCCGAAACTAAAACCGCTTTGCAGCCGGACACGATTTTTCTCATCGGCTCGGTTGCCAAAACTTTGACCGCCGTCGCCGTTTTGAAATTAAAAGAGCAGGGCAAACTCGGTCTTGACGATCCCGTGACAAAATACCTGCCCGAACTCGCGTACAAAAACGTCCGCTTGCGCCATCTGCTCTCGCACACCTCCGGCGTTTTGGAATATCAATCGGAAAAAATCGTCAAAGAAATCGCCGGAAAAGGCGCGAGCAACGCCGAGTTGATCACCGTTTTCGCGCGCCTTAATACGCCGCTCGATTTCGAGCCGGGAACGAAATGGGATTACAGCAATACGAACTATATTCTGCTCGCCCGCGTCGTCGAAAAAATTTCGGGGAAAAGTTTTCCCGAATTTCTCAGAGAAAATATCTTCGTTCCCGCCAAAATGACGCGCACGTTTGTCGGCATCGGCAATGTGCCGGAAAATCTCAAAAAAGACATCGCCGCCGGTTACAGATTTACCAATCCGCTCGCCGTCGCGCCGGTCAATGTCGAAACGCTCAAAGGCGCGCGGGCAGCTTACGCGACGAAGCGCAATCTTTTCGGCGCGGGAAATGTTTACAGCACGACAAAAGATTTGTTGAGATTTCACGAGGCATTACAGCGGGGACGAATTCTAAAGAAAAAAACTCTTGCTGAAATGTATGCACCCGCCAAACTTTCGACGGGAGAAAACTACAATTCTTTTCAAAGGACGAATTATCCGTCGAAAGACGGCTTAGGCTGGTTTGTCGCCGACAACGAATCGAACGGGAAAATCGTTTATCATCCGGGCGGCGACATCGGCTACACGAGTTATTTTCTGCGAAACACGAGCAAAGACCAAATGGTTATCATTCTTTCAAATATAGAGTTGCTGCGTCACTACACGCCGACCGCGTTGATGAAAATTTTGAACGGCGAACCTTATAAACTCGACCTTAAATCTCTGGCTGCGGCGATGGGCAGAGAATACAACCGAAGCGGCAGCGCGGCGATGCTGAAAGTTTTCAATCAGTTGAAAGAGGATAATGAATACAATTTCAGCGAGGATGCAGTCAACGAACTCGGCTATCGTTTGCTGTATGACAAAAAAGACGCCGCAACCGCGCTCGAAGTTTTCCTGCTTAACGCCGAACGATTTCCGAATTCTTACAACGTCTGGGACAGTCTCGGCGAAATTTATTACCAAACCGGCAAAACGAAAGAAGCGGTCAAATATTACGAAAAATCTTTGCAGATGAATCCGAAAAATGAAGGCGGCAAACGAATGCTGGAAAGAATCCGGCGGGGCGAAAAACCGTAACGATTCACCAATAAAGTTTTTAAATCGGCTATTGCCCAATCGCGGGCGCGGCAATAGCCTGGTCGGTTATCTCAAACGCCCGCTTAAATTATCTAAGGAGTGGAAAAATGAAAAGTTTGATTTTAATTTTGGGTTTAATATCAGTTTCGGCTGGTCTTGTGCTTTGTCAACCGGAAACCGCCTTCGGGCAAGACGATAAGAGATCGGTGAAAACCAAACCGCCGGTTGTCGTTAGAATTATCAAACAGACTCGGACAAAGGCTAAAATCCATCGTCGGAGTTCCGTCAATTTGTACACAGGCGTAAAAGGTAAGAGAAAAAGACCGACGCTGCGGCGGAGAGTTGATTTGCCCAAAGTTCCGCGACTCATCAGACCGGCAAACTAAAACCGGGTAAGAGCGCTAAGCATATGGACAAGTTGCAATTAACACGCCGTAAATTCCGATTCGTTCTGGCGAAGCGAAACCTATATGGAAGCAGGCGTTCCAACTTCGGAGGGTATTCCGTATCACCGTGTCGCTGACCAAAATGCGCCCTAATAATTTAAGAGAATAAAACAATTAAAGCGGCTTCGCGCTGCGTCCCATACGCCATTATGAGGCAAAACACAGCTTATTACGCAAGAAATATTGTTCTCCTGGTATCCGCCGTTGTGCTGATTCAAACAGCCGCGTTCGCGCAGAAGGCAAAAATTGATTTAATCAATAAATTTGCCGCCGCGAAACATAAATATCACAATTTCAACGGCAATATTTTAGTCGCCGAAAAAGGTCAAATTATTTACAAAAAATCGTTCGGCTTGGCTGATTTCAAAAACAAAAAGCCTTTGACTGATGACAGCGTTTTTAATATCGCTTCAATCAGCAAGCAGTTCACCGCCGCCGCCGTAATGCTCGCGGTCGAACGCGGGCTGTTGAGTCTCGACGATTCTTTGGCGAAATACTTTCCTGAAATCCCATACGAAGCCATTACCGTCCGTCAGATGTTGACGCACACTTCCGGTCTGCCCGAACAAAACGAGTTGATGTTTAAGCATTGGAATTCGGCTGATCCGATTTCTAACAAAGATATGGTCGAGTATTTGATTAAATACAAACCCGAAACCGCATTCAAACCGGGCGAAAGTTTCAAATACTGCAACACGAATTATTCACTTTTGGCAATGATTGTCGAAAAAGTCAGCGGGCAAACATTTCAGGATTTCGTGACGAAAGATATCTTCGAGCCTTTAGGGATGAAACAAACGCGATTCTTAAATCCGCAGCCGAGGAATTACAAAACGATTCCCAACCAGACGGAAAATTATATCGCCGACACGGAAGGTAAAGAATATCTTCTGCCGCAAGAGATCCGGGAGTATCGAAACGCCGTTGCCCTGACCGGCTTAGTGGGCGCGGGAAATATTCATTCGACCGCTTCGGATTTGCTCAAATGGCAGGCGAGTTTAAAAACGACAAAGATATTGAAACGCGAAAGCATCGAGCAAATGGAAAGTCCGCAGGTTAAAGCGAATGTTGACGGCTCGGACGCTTACGGCTATGGGTTGGCGATTAAATCAATTTACGGCGACACGAAGATTTTTCATTACGGCGGCACGCTCGGCTTTTGGAATAGTTTGCAGCATTTCAAACTTGCTGACCGCACGATTATCGTATTGACAAATAACGAATCGGAAAAAGGCTTGACCAACGCGATTGCCGCGATACTTTTCGACCAGCCGGTCGCTTTGCCTTCAAAACATCTGGAAGTAAAATTAACGTCGGCGCAGTTGAATAAATTTGTCGGCGCTTACGAAGTGAACGGTAATTTCGCCTTCGCCGTCGAAAATCGCAACGGCAAATTATACCGCGTCGTCAAAAGCGGCGAGCCGAAGGAATTAAAACCCGAATCGAAAACCAAGCTGTTTTACGCGGAAGGCGTTGACCGGCAGATTGAACTCGTTTTCGACCGAAAACAACAAATCAAACGAGTGTTTTTTATCGCCGACGGGATAAAATTGGAACTGAAAAGGGCAAAATAACGGCGAGAAAACAAATATATTTTTTAGTGTCCCAAGCGCGAGAAAGAAAACACTTCGGCAAGCCGCTTCCGAGCCGCGAGTCCGCCAAAATATGCTGCTGCCAACTTCGTCGCAAATGAAATTGTAAAGAGCATTGCCACTCTGAATAACTCTCCCGCAAATGTAATCACCGTTATATCAATCAGAAAATATACCAGCCAAACAAGCAGCGCGGCAGTCAGGCTAAGGCGCGCCTCAAATTTTTTGCCTATCCATCGGCACGCGAAAAACATTAACGGCATCCCGACGACGATGCTCGAATACGGCGCGCTCAGCATTGCGTGCGCTTGATAATGCGCCTTGTCTTGACCGGGATTGATAACATAGCTATAAGCCACCATATAGAGAATGTGTATCGCTACATTGACGACCAAAACGGCAATGGCGGTTGGAATAATCCAGATCCAACGATTTTTCGTCGCAGGCACTTGTTTCATGCTGTTAGTTCTCCTTAATCTGAAATTGATAAAGCAAACCGGAGGTTATCGCAAAAGAACCCCAAGTGCAACACTTTGTTTCACGCTTGCAACGAGATTAATTTGGAAGCATCTAACTTTCTCTTGAACTAAATTTCCGCTTTCTTATACCGAAGAATTACGCCTGACTTTTAATCGCAAAATAAAAAAGAAGTCGAATTTTAGCACCGTCTTGTAACTCCTTCCGTCTGAGTAGAAACCGGGCGAAATTTTTCAAACGGATTGTGAACATCGGGTTTATCAAACGTATAATTCCCTTTTTTATCAATACATCCAGATTTTTTAGAAAAGTCTGAAACCTTTTTTTCTCAAAAGGAACTATTGGACGGTGAGAAATTAAAGAGCTGAAACGATATGGATTTTTCGATGCTCTGTCAGGAGAGAGCCGGAATTAACGATTTGACGATGGACGAGCCGGATGATTTGGTGGCGCGGGCGCAGGCTGGCGACAACGCCGCTTTCGGCGCGATTTTCGAGCTGCATTCGCGCTTCATTTACAAATTCATTTACGCGATGCTCGGCGACGCGAGCCAGGCGGAAGAATTAAAGCAGGAAACTTTTCTGGCGGCGTATCGAAGCATTCAAAATTTGCGGGACGAGGCGAAGTTGAAAACGTGGCTATGCGGAATTGCTAAAAATCTGGTTTATAAATTTCTGCGCTCACGCCGCAAAGAAGGCACCGGCGCGGAAATCGAATCGCTCCGGCTCGCCGATCATAAAACGATTCAGCCGGACCGGGAGTTTTTGAGCAAGGAATTGAATTACACGATTCACGTCGCGCTCGCCGAACTCGATGCCGACAAGCGGCTGGTTTTTACTTTAAAAGAGCTTCAGCATTTGAGCTACAAGGAAATCTCGGAAATTACCGGCTCGGCGATTCCGAAACTGAAAACCGATTTGCGCCGCGCGAAAATCGAAATGTGCCGCGCTTTGCGCCCGTATTTGGAGGCGAAAAAATGATTTTTTGTGAAAAATACTCGGATTTGATTCAGGATTTGCTCGAAGATGAACTCGACGAGCATCGCACAGCGCAGGCGGAATCGCACATTTTAGCCTGTCAGGGATGCTGCGAGCGTTATGAAACGCTGCGGCAGGCGAAGGAAATTTACACTCCATACTTATTCGATGCCGAACCGCCGCCGGATTCGTGGACGAATTTTCAAGCACGGCTGAATTCGGAAAATGAGAAAGCCAGGGGCGAAGAAGTTATTGCTGCAAGTTGGTTTCGCCGCCGACAAAGAATGTTCGGCTTCAGCTTTTCTCCGGCAGCGGCGACATTGGCGGCTGTGCTTTTCGTCTGCGGAATCGGTTTCGTCCGGTTGCAGACCGGATCGGTTGAAAAGGACGGCGATAAATACGTTGCTGAAACGGAATATTCGCTGTCACCGACACAATCGAATGAGACGGACGAAAAACCGGCAATAAATTCACCGTCGCAAGACGCAGCAACCGATGACATCCCAGAAAGCAGCGATTTACTCACCGAAAGCAAATCGCTAAAAGCAAAGAGTAATTCCCTCTTCGGCAAAAAATCTTTCGCTGAAACGGTGAAGATTAATCAAAAAACGGCTTCTCTAAACGAAAGGAGAAAATCGGCGAGCGGACTTCGACTGAACAAAGAAAATCGGCTTTCGGATTTACAGGCGCAAAATCTGGAAATAGAAATCATCGGGCAAATGGAAAAAGTCGAATTGCTGCTGCGCTCTTTCAGAAACGCGCGGTCGAATGAAACGGCAGAAGGCTTTGATATCGAATACGAAAAGCGACAAGCCAGAAAACTGCTCGACAGAAACGCGCTGCTCAAGCGAAGGGCGGAAAATCACGGGCTTTCGTACGCCGAGGAATTGTTGAGCCTCGTCGAACCGCATCTGTTGGAGATTGCCAATCTCGAAACCAATCCTTCGACGGACAGAGTGCTGGACATCAAAGATCGCGTCAGCAGTCAAAACATCATCGCCAGCCTGCAAGCCTATAGCCGGGACGCGACTCAGTAAAGGAAATAAAAATCTTTGGAGTTTATTTATGCAGGGAAATTTAATTATGAAAAAGATTCCGTCAATTTTTTTAGCTTTTCTCATCGGCTTTTCGATCAACTCAATCTCCGTTTTCGGGCAATCTCCAGCGCGGTTGGCAGCGGAATTTGACAAAATTATTTCGTCCGAATTCAAGTCCGAAGAACCGGGCGGCGTGGTGCTAATCGCGCAGAAGGGCAAGGTTATTTACAAAAAAGCATTCGGATTGGCGAATCTTGAGTTGAATGCGCCGATGAAAGAGGAGATGGTTTTCAACATCGCTTCGATAACCAAACAATTTACCGCCGTCGCCATTCTTCAACTTGCGGAACAAGGTAAACTGTCCTTGCAGGACGAGATTACGAAATATCTTCCCGATTATCCGGTTAATGGACAAAAAATCACAATCGAAAATCTATTGACGCACACTGCCGGAATTCCCGGCTCAGACATCGAAGCACTGAACAAACTTCAGGGCGGCAGAAGATACGTGACCTTGCCGGAAATTATCAATACTTTCAAAACGCGCCCGCTCGATTTTGCGCCCGGAACGAAGATGGTTTACAGCAACAACGGCTATATGTTGCTCGGCGCGATTATCGAAAAAGTTTCCGGCATCGCTTATCCCGAATACCTCGAAAAAAATCTGTTCAAACCGGCGGGAATGATTCAGTCGCATTTCGGAGACGATTTCAAAATTGTCAAAAACCGCACGTCGAACTACGTTTATTCGACCGCCGATTCCCGATTCTTTAACACTCGCGGCGGCAAAACTGAAATAGCGTATTCGGCGGGTGCGATTCAATCTACGGCGGACGATATGTTCAAGTGGAATCAGGCGCTCGTCACGCACAAATTGATAAATAAGGAATCCCTGGAGAAGGCGCAGACGGATTATAAACTGCCGGACGGAAAAGGCGCGTATTACGGCTACGGCTGGTTCGTCGGCAACATTCAGGGCAGCCCGATTGCCGAACACGGCGGCAATATGGGCGGATTTATGTCGCACGCCATTTATCTGCCGCGAGAGGATATTTACGTCGCCGTATTTTACAACTTCCGTGACCCTGCCCGCCTGCCTGAATTTTTAGCGGGAGACCTGGCGGCTCTGGCAATCGGCAAACCATTCAACATCAAGGAAACTGCGCTCGACGAAAACTTGCTGAGAACATACGTCGGCGTTTACGTGGAAGAAGACATTGAGCGTTTGGTTACGCTCGAAAACGGTAAATTGTATTACCGGCGAGCGGGCGGGGATAAATTGCAGATGAAGCCTTACGCGAAAGATAAATTCTTTTTTGAAACCGCTGCCGCAGTCGCTGAATTTAAGCGCGACGCGAGCGATAAAATAATTAGTTTTTCGCTAAAAAATAAGAGAGGCATCAGTTCAAGCGTTTCCAAAAAAACTGATAAACCGATTCCCGTTCCCTCAAAGTGAGCGCGCGATAAGAGGAGTCAGCGAACAATGAAAAGCGAAAAGCATTTATCCCAATCAATTTATAAATCACTTCCGGCGTTATTGATTTTATTAACGATTTATACAGCCGTAACGCCGGAAACCGCGCGAGCGCAAAATCCTCCACCGCCCGGAATCGAAGTGACGACGCGGAACGATTTCGGCGAAAAATTCCGCGCGGGCAGAGATTCGATTGACCGGCAGGATTGGGCGCGAGCGACCGAGCAATTCCGCGAAGCCGTTGAAAAATACCCCGACCATAAATTAGCCGATGCCGCGCTTTACTGGCTCGCTTTCTGCTATAAAAAACAAAAAAAGTTTGAGGAAACCGACGCCGCCCTTGACCGTCTGTTCAAAGAATTCCCCGATTCGACGTGGACGGGCGACGCGCGGGTGATGAAAACGGAAATCGCGCCGGCACTCAACAGGCTTTATGATTCGCGCCCGAACAATCCCAAATTAAACAAAGCCGCGCAGGGTCAATTTTCCTCAGACCTTCAGGCGCAAGTCGTCAACCCAAAGTTAAATAATTCAGGTCAGAATCCGTCGCTGGCGGAAAAGCCGGCGATGACCGACCGATTGCCGCTCGACCGCGCCGACGAAATCAGGCTCGCCGCGTTTCAAAGCCTGTTCGTCGCCGACCCGCTCCGGGCGGTCGAGACGACGGGCGAGATTCTAAAGCCCGATTCGACGGCGCGCGACACTTTAAAACGGGAAATTTTGCGCGCCTGGCGCAAGCCGCGACTTTTCGCTTCGCAGACGCTCGTTTCCAACATCAACCAAAACATCGGCGGCAAAGAATTCGTGTCCCTTTTGCGGGAAACGCTGGTGAAAAGTTTTCAGAATGAAAGGAATCTGAAGATTCGCATCGAAATAATTTATACGCTGGCGAGTCTCGCCGACGAGCAATCTCTGGAATATCTCAAACGGTTATACGCGAGGGCGGAAACCGACCGCGACATCAAGAAAGACATTATCAACGCATTCGGCGGTTCGGCAAGTGCCTTTTACCCGTTCGCAGACATCGCCCAAAAGCAAAAAGGCGAATCCGCGGACAGAGCGCGCGAGCAAGCCCGAAAAATCGAACTCGATTTTCTGCTGGAAGTAGTCCGCGCCGAAAAGGATGCCGAACTGCGGCGGCTGGCGTTTTCCAATCTGCGTCACTTTAAAAATTGGCTGGCAAGCGCGCAAGCCGTCGAGGTGATAACTAAACTTTACGACGCGGAAACGGACGAAGATTTTAAGCTCGCCCTCGTCCGCTTTCTTGCCGAGTCCAGGCAGCCGACGGCGATTCGTAAACTGCTCGACATCGCCAAAAACGACCGTTCCGACAAGTTGCGGCTCGAAGCGATTTATTCGCTGAGAACCAGCAAAGCCCCGGAGGTCATAAAGTTTTTACAAGACCTGATTAAGTAAGACCCGAACAAAATTTTCCCGCGAATTATTTCGCTCAAATCGGCAATTTATTTGGTTGCCCGGAGGAACGATGCGTCAAAAATCCGTTTTTTTATTTTCGATACTCTTGACCGGCGCGTTTTCACAAGCCGCGCTCGCCCAAAATTTCCTGCCGGTGAACGCGCAACCGGCGGCGGTAATTTATGAGGAGGGAATAAAGTTAATGCGCGACGAGAGATATGGCGAAGCCGCGCGAAAATTTGAAAAGGTTATCAAACTTGAGTCCGCGAACGCGCAAGCCCACAACGCTCTCAGCGCGGTTTATGTTCATTTGAACCGGCGGGACGAAGCTTATTCGAGTTTTCAAAAAGCCGTCCGGCTCGCTCCCGATTTCGCCAACGCTTATTACAATCTCGGAAATCTCTACGACCGTGACGGGCGCGCCGAACTCGCTGCCGACTGCTTTCGTCAAGCCGTCGAGCGCAAGCCCGATTATGCTCTCGCGTGGATCGCGCTCGGCAATGTTTCGCTCGGCTTGAAAAATGTTGAAAACAAACAGAATTAATTCTTGCCAGATGAAAATAAAACATTCATTCCTGCTCATAGTTTTGATATTCGGTCTTCAGCTTCCGGCAGACGCGCAATCTAAATCCGACAATGTAGAAAGTTTTCTGCGGCGCGAAATGCGCGAGCGAAAAATCCGCGGACTTCAAGCGGCAATTGTGCGGAACGGGAAAATCGTGCTGCTCAAATCGCGCAGTCGTCGCCACGGGCGGAAGCCACCAGTTCTATCTTTTATTGTCCTTTTTGGATAGGCTCAAGGACATACTGAATCTGAAAAAGCAATATTTTAGCCCCTTTTTAACCTTCTTTTAAGACCTTCTTACTAATCCAAAAACAAGTTTATCCAAGCCCTTTAAATCTAATATTTGTAACTACACTTGACCTTTCAAGGGTAAGATTTATAATAGGTAATTTGCTATGGCTGGGTAGCTCAGATGGTTAGAGCGTGGGATTCATAACCCCAAGGTCGGGAGTTCGATCCTCCCCCCCGCCATCAATATTTATCGAAGTAATAAGGCGAGCTTGGTGCTCGCCTTTATTTTTTGTATGTGATTTTGTATGTAAACAAATCACCTCAAAGGGACTCAATGATTGAATTCAAATTTACCTGCTCGCAAATACACATAAGTATTTAATTCGCTAACACAATTTAATACTTTCAAGACTTGACTTAATAGAACTACTTACTTTAATGTTACTGCGTTTTAAATACATTCACCCCAGCAGGATCAGGTTTGGCAATATTGCCGAAAACTTTCTTTTCTTTTTCTTCTTTATAATCTACCTTTCCTGCACGGCGGATTTTGCTTAAACAATACGGAAGCAGTTTTTCCGACTAATCAGGGAAAATACGAATATGTCTTACCTAATCTCTATCTCTATTGGTCCAGTTCAGGATTTCATCGCATCTGCTCGCCGCAGCCGAGATTTATGGTTCGGTTCGTGGCTTTTGAGCGAGTTATCGAAAGCAGCAGCAAAGTCAATTATCGAACAACAGGGCACATTGATTTTCCCGAAATTGACCGACGAAAATTCCGATTTAAAGCCAGACTCAAAATTTAACGTAGTCAATAAAATTTTGGCTGAAATTGAAGGTAATCCGCCTGACATCGGCAAAGAAGTTAGAAAAGCGATTGATAGACGACTTGAAGAAATTCGGGATAAAACCTTTCGGAGCTTGCCAAATCAGTTCATTGAAATGGAAAAAGCGAATCTTCAAGTTTCCGATTTGGTGGATTTTTTTTGGACGGCGGTTGAATCGGAACCTAACAAATATAAAGAAATTCGAAACAAGGTTGAAAAACTTCTTTCTGCGCGAAAAGCAACTCGCGATTTTAATTCAGCAAAGGCTTGGAGCGGTTTTGTGCCGAAATCTTCGCTCGACGGGCAACGCGAATCAGTGCTTGTCGAAAAACTTTACGATGAGGTCAGAAACGGAAGAATCTCAAAAGAAAAATTACGGATTGAGTATGGTGTCCGCGAGGGCGAGCGTCTTTGCGCTGTCGGTTTATTGAAAAGACATGGCAACCGTACGAGTGAAGAAGGCTTTTTCAGTACGTCACATGTAGCCTCATTACCTTTGCTGGCGAGATTGGAAAAGAAAAATGAACATCAAGCGGTCCGAATTTATGTAGATAAAATCAAAGAAATAAAGGGTCTAAAAGATAATGAAAGGGAATTTCGAAAATCTTTCGGCTGCGTTCCTGAAAATTTACAACACAATATTTTCGGAAGATATGACGGACATTTATTTTTTGCCGAAAGATTGAAGGATTTTTTCGAGGGGAAAAGTCAATTTGCTTCCGCGAAAACCGCTCTCCAGCAATTTTTCCAAGATGTTTTAGGAGAAAACAAAGAGCCTTTGCCTTATTACGCTCTGCTTTTAGCTGACGGCGATTTTATGGGTAAGGCGATTGACAAACAGGAAACTAAAGACCAGCATCAACAGCTTTCAGCCAAACTGAGCGAGTTTGCCAAAGATGTCAAAAATGTTATCGAGAAAGACAAACAGGGTTCGCTGATTTATTCGGGTGGGGACGATGTTTTGGCATTTGTTGGACTTCACAAAGTCTTGGAATATAGCAAGGAATTATCCGAAAAATTTTATGCAAAATTAGCTCAATTCAAGTATGACGGCGAAAAATCACCAACTCTTTCGGTGGGAATTGCAGTTGTACATCATCTCGAACCATTGGAAGACGCCCTTGAATCAGTCCGCAAAGCTGAAAAGCAAGCAAAGCAAATAGCAGGTAAAAATGCACTAGCCGTAATTGTTGATAAGCGAAGCGGCGTATCGAGAATTGCAAACGGAACATGGGGGACTCTCAATGAACGGTTAAAAACTTTTATCCGGTGGCATCGGCAAAATGCCATTCCCGACAGTGCTGCCTATCAGCTCCGTGATTTGGCGTATCGCTTGGAAATTCCCGACAACGCCGTCGAAGAACTTAAATATAACTTGAGAAAAGCCAAAGAGAAAGAAGCCCGGCGCATTCTGAGCAGAAAGAAAAAAGATTTCGGCGAAAATGCAATTGACGAAAGCACGCTTAACAAACTGAGCGTTTTTTTGCAACAAATCGAAGAAACCAAAAAGGTGGGTGAAGACAGCATAGCGATATTAGCCGACGAATTGATTATCGCTAAGATTTTCGCTGCTGCTAAAGATTTGGCAATGGAGGAGATTGGAGATGAGTAAAGAAACTTGGCTAATTGAGGTGCGAGATGCGCTCATTGTCCGCGATGGAAGACCGTTCGGCAACATACCTGGCGCGCGGGCAAAATCTCTGGATTTTCCGTTTCCATCAACTTTGATCGGAAATGTCAGAAGCCGAGTCGGCTTGAAAAACGGCGGGGATTGGAACGATTTCGGCAGTGATCTGATTGAAAAAATCCTTAAAATTCGGATGAAAGGCGCGTTGCTAACCGAGATTAAACCGGACGATACATTGGATTTTTTCGCTCCTGCTCCTGCTGATGCCCTTTTTGTCAACCACGATGATGACAGCGAGAATCTTTTTCCGCTGACGCCTATGAAAAAAGAATATTTATCGAATTTACCCAATAATCCTGACACAGATTTGCACTTATTAGGCATTACGGAAGAGGTAAAAGGAAAACCGAATGGCGAAATAAAATTCTGGCGTTGGGGTGAATTTGAACAATGGCTTAAGGAAGCCCGAAAACAAAAAATAAAAAGCGTAGAACTCGGCATCGGCGGATTAACTCCCGAACAAAGAACCCACGTCAGAATTCTTGATGAAGAAGAGTCGGTAAAAGGAAATGATGGTTACTGGCGCAAAGCTAACGCCGAAGGAGGGCTTTTCCAGACTCGCGGCTTGGAATTCAACACAAAAAAACGCGAACGGTTAGCATTGGCGGTTGAAATCGAATACCCGGAAAACGATTTAAGCGAAAAGCTCGATGCGGGTTTATTTCCGCTCGGCGGGGAGCGACGAATTGTGCGCTGGAAAAACGGAAATTTTGATTTTCAACAGCGATTTTCTGAATTGTTTGAAACCGTCAAAAAGAGAATTATGACGAGCGAGAGCGAGAAAAAAACTTGTCGCTTAATTTTGTTGACGCCAGCTTATTTTGAGGACGGATTTTTACCGGAAAACCTGGGCGCGGAAATAAAAGCCGTTGCGGTCAACCGGGCGCAGGTAATCTCAGGGTGGGATTTCCATAAAAAAATGCCGAAACCGACAAGACGTTTAACGCCAGCGGGAACGGTATTTTTTCTTGAATTGAAAGGCGACCTCGAAGAGATTGAAAAATGGATTGACGCAACTTGGTTTAGCTGTGTTAGTGATGATGAGCAATCAAAGCGGGATGGGTTTGGATTAGCCGTTTTAGGTTCCTGGGACGGAATTTATCATGAAATTTGAGGACTAATTATGCGCAAAATATCAGAAGAAAATTTGCAATTTATCGGGAGATTACCGGAAAAGGCTCAACCACAAGCCAATTTAAATATCATCAAGCAAACCCGCCATTATCGTCTAATTACACCCCTTTTCGGCGGTGGCGCTGAAGCGAAAAAAGCTGACCCAATTAAAATTATCCGGGAAACTTCGATTCGGGGTCAGCTTCGCTTTTGGTGGCGGGCAATTCGTGGAGTTGGGGGATTGGGCGATATGCGCGAAAAGGAAGGCAGACTTTTTGGCAATGCAGGAGCAGCCGGAGAAACACAACCTTCACAAGTTTCAATCTTCGTCAAGGTTGAAAATGTCGGAAAGCCTGATGAGCCATTTGAGATTGATAAAGGTCGCCCGAAGATGAGAAGAGGAACGGTTGTACCTTTTTATGCTTCCTTTCCCCTTCAACCCTCAATTGAGGAAGCTAGAGAAAATCCCAATCGAAAGATGGAAGAAGTTCTAGTTGGAGTTCAATTCACATTGCAAATATCTTATCCACAAGATTGGCAAGCTGAAATTGAAGCTGCGCTTTGGGCTTGGGAAACATTTGGCGGCATCGGTGGCAGAACTCGGCGCGGTTTCGGGGCAATTCAACGTATCGATGCAAATTTACCGCAAGCAAGCGAAGTTGCAAGCCTAATTCGCAGCAAACTCACCGAGTATTTAGCAGTAGGTGAGTGGGACGCAAATGCTCAGTTTCCGCATCTGACGACTAGTGTTGATTTTTCTTTAACAAACAGATTTAACCAAGCAAATGCCGACAATTGTGTAAAAGCGTGGCAACACTTGATTCAAAGATTACACGATTTTCGGCAGTCTCCCAGAATTGGAAATATTTATAACGGCGAAAGTGATTGGTCTGAGCCGGATGCTATACGGCGTTTGAGCGGCAGAAATGCGCCCTATCGTGAACCGACTCATTCTGTCGGTAATAAATTCCCGCGCGCAAATTTCGGTTTGCCGATTATTTTTAATTTCAAAGACGACGATGTGAAAAATCGCGACCCGCTGCCACATATGCTTAAACCGCAAAACTATGATCGTTTATCTAGCCCATTGGTTTTGCGCCCAATCGCTTGCGCTAATGATGGAGCCGTGGGCTTGGCATTGATTCTAAACACTCCCCCACTGCCTGATGTTGAGCTTACCGAAATGCAACCCAGCGGTCGAGTAGTTAGTCGGGGGATTGTAACAACAGATCTTGACTCTTCAAACATCGCAAACATTCCACCTATGAAAGCAGCAAGTCCGACTGAAACGGATGTTTTAAAGTCATTTTTGAAAACAATTTAAAGGAGCTAAAATAATGAACGCATATTTAACATTCATTCAAACCCTTTCACCGCTCCACGCGGGAACCGGGCAGGGCGTAGGCGTAATTGATTTGCCGGTTGCTCGAGAAAAGGCGACGAATCTGCCTTTTCTGCCCGGCTCGACATTAAAAGGTTCTCTGCGCGATGAAATCGGCGACGATGTGATTCGGGACAGAATTTTCGGTCCTGCAAATACGGAAAGCGATTCGGCTTATTCTGGTTCAATAATTTTTTCCGACCAGAAACTTTTGTGTCTGCCGGTACGAAGCCTTTTGGGGACATTCGCCTGGATTACTTCGCCTTATATATTAGAGAGATTCAAGCGGGATTGTGAAAGCATGGGTCTTGTTAATAATTTAACTACCCCTAGCCCTAAGACTACAAAAGACTGCATTGTCTCAACTGAATGCGAGATTAAAACAGGCAACGAAATCATTTTAGAGGATTTGGATTTGACCGTTCAAAACGACGCTAACGCTGACGAATGGGCTAATTGGCTGGCTGGTAAAATTTTTCAAAATGAAAATTGGCAAGTTTTTTTCAAACGACGGTTTTGTATAGTCTCCGATGACGTAATGAATTTTCTAGCGGAAACGGCTACGGAGGTAATTGCTCGTAATAAGCTCGATGACGAAAAAAAGGCAACGGTGCAGGGGGCATTATGGTATGAAGAATCTCTTCCTAGTGAAACGATATTAAGCGGTTTACTGGTATCAATGCGGAACAACGAAGCAGACGTTACGACCTTAAGAGAAATTAGCCGAAAGGCTCTACAATTTGGAGGCAGTATGACTGTCGGACGCGGCTTATGCCGTTTGACTATCAGTCAAAATGGAGGTAATAACTGATGAAAACTCGTAATCAGGAAATCGCGGCTGATGTTTTCCGGCGCGTTCAAGAGATAGAACGCCATCCAAAGAAAAAACAATACGGCGCGATGTCTCATAAACTACCAGTCTTAATCAAAACCGCAGGATTAGCTCAAGCTTTAGGTTTTGTTGATGCAAAATCAAAATCTGACAGCGGTAGAATATTAGCAACGTTGCTTGAAGATTTAGCAGGAACCATTGGGACAATAAACAACACCAGCTTAACTAAAACTGACCTACTCAATCAAAGCAGAAACGCGGAGCTTCCGGATTATCTTCGTTTATCTCGACAGAGTATTGCAGCCCTACTTTGGTATAAAAGATTCGCCCAATCGGTTTTAGGCATCGAGCAGGGGGAAAGCGAGGATTGATATGCAAACCAGACGTTCAATTTTACAGGGTAAAAATGTCCGCAATACGACTAATGCCAGTTTATGGTTATGTAAGTTTATTGCAGAACAAAAAGGTGAAGATCCTGAGAGCGGTGCAAAACAAAAGTTAGTAAATGAAGTTTCAGATATAAAAGTTCCCGAAATTTATGAAAGATTTTTTAATGACATTTGGCAACCACAACTTGAACAAATTACGGGCAAGAAATTTTTAAGAGAAATTGATGTTGAAGGACGGATGATCGTCGGCTTAGGCACAGAGAGTGTTTTGGAAACTTCGATCACTCTTCATCGGACCTACGGTATTCCATTTATACCCGGAAGTTCATTAAAAGGTTTGGCGGCAAGCTATGCACATCGTTTCATGGGCACGGATTGGAAAAAGCAAACCAGAAATGCAGCAATTGGCAAGGCGCATGAATTGATGTTCGGCTCGCAAGATTCAGCTGGTTATGTAATTTTTCACGATGCGCTTTATATTCCCAGCAGTTGGAGAAAAAATCCGAAAAACCCTCTCGTGCCGGACATTTTGACAGTTCATCATCAAAAATACTATCAAGGTGAAAATCTACCTCCGGCTGATTGGGACAGCCCGATCCCCATATTTTTGCTTTCTGCTCAAGGTAAATATTTGCTAGCTGTTTCAGCAAATTCCGGAGATGAGAAGTTCGATAAAAAAATAAAAAGTTTGGCGATTGATATTTTAGATTTAGCTCTGTCAGAGGAAGGGATCGGAGCAAAAACATCAAGCGGTTATGGACGCGCATCTTTCAAGGAGTTGGCTTTGAGCGAAGAAGAAAAACGAGAAAAAAGAGTTGAGGCTCAGGGAAACAAATTAGAAGAAATTGCAAGGCAGTTAGCAGCCATCGGAAATTATGAAAGAGAAAATCGCGATAAATTTAAAGATATTGTTAAAGGCTTGAGAAAATTTGAGCCAAACTTAAAAAAACAGGGCGCGAAAATGGTGGTTGAAAAAGTTAGAACCGTTAGCGGAAAAGATGACGATGAATTGCTTGGTGCTAAATGGTTCGAGGAAGTTAAGTTGATGATGGAATAGAAATTGATTTTTACGAAATTTTATTTTGCGGAGTCTAGAAATTCATGAAAGCAGTCTCTTTTATCGGATTGAACCGTTATGAATTTAGCAGATATGTCTATGACGGAAAGACATGTGAGACAAATTTATTTCCGCACGCGGTTTCTTCGTTTTTTAAGCCAGATAAAATTTTGATATGCCTGACTAAAGAATCGGAAAAGGCTCCGTTGAATAACCCGTTTTTCATTAAAGACGAAACTGGAGCAATGCTTGAAAACTATCTCGATTCAGCAATTAAAATTCACAAGTTAAGCGCTACTGAGTTTAGGGATTGCACCTATTTCGGTCAATTAAAACAAATTAATGAGGAAAAGGGATTGGTCGAACCGCAAAAGGTTTTAATCAAAAGCGGCGAAAATGAAAATGAATTGTGGGAAATTTTTGAAAAAATCGCTGGAAGCTTAAACGAAGGTGACGAGGTTGTATTTGACATTACGCACGCTTTTCGTTCAATTCCGATTCTGGCATTTCTGGTTATTGCATTTTTGCGTGAAACAAAGGGCATTAAGGTTCACAAAGTTATTTACGGAGCTTTTGACGCAAAGAATGGAGCAACGAACGAGGTTCCCGTTTTCGACTTAACTCCTTTTGTCGAACTGTTGGATTGGATGTCAGCAACAAAACAGTTCAAAACTACAGGGAACGCTAATTTTCTGGTTACGTTGCTGGAAAACAAAGGCTTCAATTCGTTAGCTGATAAAATAAGCTCTCTTTCGGAGGGCTTGCGGCTGCTTAGACCGAATCAGGTAATGCAGGATTCAGCTGAATTACCAACTGAAATTACAAATGTAAAAACTAAAATTTCCGCATCTTCAAAACCTTTCGCTGAGTTGATCAGCTCCGTAGAAAAACGCTATGAGAAGTTTAGCCTCCTAGGAGGAGCAAGCGAAAAGAACAGGTTAGAAAAAGAATTAGCTCTGGCAAAATGGTACTTCGATAATGGAATGATGATTCATGCCGTTCTTTTAATAAGAGAGTGGTTAAGCTCGCTAATTTGTTTTTTAGTTAAACTTGACCCATATGTAAGAGAAAACAGAGAAAAATCGGAAAAGTTGTTAAGCGGAAGAAAACTCCAAATAGGCGGTCGCTCATATCAACTCAAAAACTTTACCAATGGGAAACAACTGCAAAAAAGTTGGAACGAAATAGCTGACATAAGAAACGACCTCTCGCACACCGGTTATAGAGAAAAACCTAAATCCTATAGTGAGATCAAGCAAAAAGTGGAGAATATTTTTAATCAATACATCAAGCAATAAATCTCGTTTGTAAAATTCGGCAATCTTGCCGAAATAAAATGAAGAAACTTTTATGCGATTATTAACTCCCAATGAAAAACCTAACGCTGTTAAACGCTCCAATATTAACATCTTATGCGATGTTTGAATTTAAGCCCCTAACGCTTGAACAGGCAAAAGAAATCATTCACCAAGCTGGAAGCGTGCAATCTGCAATCGGTCATGTGGCAACAGCCGAGATTTTGTCGGAATTGCTTGAGTATAGAATTGAAGCCAATCGCATTGATTTTTATCAAACAATTGAAGATGTTGCTCTGATTTTTAAATTGAAAAAACGTATAGGCGAAGGTCAGGTCTTAAAACGAGAGGAAATTGAGAAAATTGGTTATGAGTTCGGACTTTTGAAAAGATTGAAATAGACTATGGACGAAGACAACCTTTCAATTATTACGGAAAGTAGGTCAAATGAGCTACCGACTCGGCGCGAAACTTTAAATGAAGCATTGGCAAGTTTAGTTACTGTCGGTAACAGCGGAATTGGCGGAGTCATATTATTCGCGCTGGGCGTAATGTTTCTTGCTTGGACAGCCGATTGCATTTTCCCTTTTTTACAAGATTTGTCCGTTCTGCTTTATGCTGGGGTAACCGGAACCGAGGGGCTGAAACAAAATTTGCTGAATCCTTTAGCAAAGCGATTATCCCACTGCTTTTATCTATCGGCTTGATTTCGTTTTTGTATTGGCGCAGACGCAGAAACTTATCCGTTTCCGAATACTCAATAAGCGTTCCCGCGCCCCACGAAGGATTGATTGTGATGTTGAGCGATTACCGCCAATTCGATAGTCAGCCGAGTTACAAAAATCCTGATGAAATTGTAAAGAGAATAGAAAATAACACGCTTGATATTGAACTGGTTTTTTCAGGCTGCAATTGGGGGCAAAGTGCCTTCGCCGCTAATTTTCATGCATTGGCGCTGAAAGAGCTTTGGGTGATTACAACCGAAGATAAATCGTCTGCGCAATTTGAAAGGGCAAAAAAACTTTTCGAATTTATTGCGGGAGAATCAATTAAATGTGATGAGGTAAGAATCAAAGATTCAAATAACATCGGTGAGGTAGCGCGAAAAATCAGCCAAATATTTCGTCAACTAAGCGATTTGAAAAGCGAGCAGATAATTTCTGACATTACGGGCGGAACTGCGGCAATGTCAGGCGGTATGATTTTAGCCACGCTGGACGAAGGACGGAAAATAGAATATGTCCGTCAGGGTGTAAAACTCCAAAATTTCACAGCCAAGGAGATCCGCGAACAGAATTTAATTATTTCGCCACACACTTCTCCGCGAATGGCGCAAATTTTCGGAGGGGGAAAATAATTCTATGAAAGGTAATATTCTGCTCTGCGTCGCTGGCTTAACTCCGTCGATTATCACGGAAACTTTGCACGTTCTCACAATTAAGCAGAATAAACAGGTTGATGAGGTTCGTGTGATCACGACTACTTCGGGCGAAAAACTTGTTAAATCACGGCTTTTCGATTCGGGTGTGTTTGAGGGATTTTGCCGCGATTATCCGGAACAAACCAAGAATCTGCGTTTTGACGAGAAATGTCTTTATCTTTTGAATGTCAATAGAACCGGCATTCCAGACAACGCAGATTTCCCTGAAGACCGCTTGCCTGATATCCGCACTACAGAGGAGAACGAAAAGGCGGCAAATCAGATTTGCGAAATTGTACGCTTTTGGGCTAACGATAAAAAGAGCGCGCAGATTTTTGCAACCGTGGCAGGCGGACGTAAAACGATGGGCAATTATCTCGCCTTTGCGATGTCGCTTTTCGGTCGGAAACAGGATACGTTATCGCACGTTTTGGTTAGCGAGGAATTTGAACGCCCGGGCAAACTGCCGCTCGATTTTTATTATGAACCGCCTGTCCCGCGTCCGGTTTTGGATATAAAGGGCAATACGGTATTGACCTCTGGTGATAAGCAACTGATGACAGATATGGCACAAACGACTTTGGCGGAAATTCCCTATGTCCGCTTGCGCCGAATTTTAAGCGAAAATTATGGCAATACGCCGGGCGAATATGCTTCTTTCGTCGAACAAGTGCAGGCGGAGCTTGATCTGTTGGAAACCGACCACGCGGTTGAAATTTATTTGGCGGAAAATAAGATAAAAATAGCGAAATGCGAGTTTGAATTGGCACCGCGCGATTTTTGGATTTATGTGATTTACGCTTTGTATCGTAAAAACGCAGCCGATAAAGAGCAAGCCGCCGCGGTCGCCTATGATGAAATTACCATTGCCGATTTCGACGCGGCTTTGCGGTTGATAACAAAAGCGCGAGGTAGTGAAATTGGCGTTGAAACAATTAGGAACGGCATACCGCAGTTTGTGGATTATGATTTTTTCCTCGACCATCTAAAAATATCCAACGGTCAAATGGCACTTAATAACGATTCAATCGCAAAAACAATGACCGAGGGTATTTCGAGGATTAACAAGAATTTTAAGAATAAGCGGATTCCGTCTCGTTATCGAATCGATGCAAGAGAACATAGGGGACGCATAAAATACAATTGGCTTGCCGTTTCGCCGGATAGAATCGTTTTTGTGAATTAAATAATATAATTGGAAATTGTGTGATATTTACATTTGAGTACTTGATGCGAATTGAAACAATTTACGCCCTTTAAGGTAAGACACCATTTTCATCGGATAAGAGTTCGCGCTTGATGCGAGTTGAAACAAAAATGCCGTTTCATTCGGAGCAACGTCTTCGTAGTCGGATAGGATTTCGCGCTTGATGCGAGTTGAAACTCATTAGGTATTTCATAATTTACCGCCTTTACTATGTCCGATAGGAGTTCGCGCTTTATGCGAGTTGAAACAGAATTGCAATCCACCAGGTTACAATTGTCCAAGTCGGATAGGAGTTCGCGCTTGATGCGAGTTGAAACCTTGGGCGCACAGCAGCCAAGAACTGCCCGACGTCGGAGAGAAGGTAGCGCTTGATGCGAATTGAAACGAATACTCTCCTTTGTGAAGAGTGAAGCCACCACGTTGGAGAGAACGTCGCGCTTGATGCGAATTGAAATCGTCCAATCATTGAGTCGTACCAAACGTGTTGAATTGGAAGGAATATCGCGTTTGATGCGAATTAAAACTAAGTGAACTCGGTCGCTACGCCGTGCTTATTTGAGGTTGGAGAGAGCTTCGCGCTCGACGCGAATTGAAACTCGGTAAAGTTTGTTTCAAAGACTTTCCATTCGTTAGCAGGAATATTGCGCTTGATGCGAATTGAAACTAAACCATAGCCTTGTTATCGCCTTCGTTCCAATCGTCGGAGAGAAGGTCGCGCTAGATGCGAGTTGAAAACCAGCTGCACCAACAGCACATGCCGCTGTTTTCCTGGTCGGATATGAGATCGCGCTTGATGCGAATTGAAACTTAGGGTTCGAAGTTTGATACGCTACAAACATATATGTTGGAGAGAAAATCGCGCTTGATGCGAATTGAAACATGTGGTACTCGACAAACGCCCAATTCTCGTCACTTTTCAGAGAATGTTGCGCTTGATGCGAATTGAAACTTGGCGGTGGGAAGATTGAAAGTTGAGCTAATCGTGGAGTCGGATAGGAGTTCGCGCTTGATGCGAGTTGAAACGAGTGCATCCGTTTTGTCATCAAGACGCTTTAAGGTCGGATAGGAGTTCGCGCTTGATGCGAGTTGAAACTTAAATTCTCCGTTGGTAGATGAGTCAGAATATAGTCGGATAGGAGTTCGCGCTTGATGCGAGTTGAAACGGACAATCAGGAAATTTAGCTTTGACTTCTCTAATGATTGGAGAGAACATCGCGCTTGATGCGAATTGAAACAACATGTAAAACGTCTGGACTTCGTTCATAAGTGTTGGAGAGTAGTTCGCGCTTGATGCGAATTGAAACTTTTCCTCGCTCATAATCATTCCTTATCGAGAAGGTCGGATAGGAGGTCGCGCTTGCTGCGAGTTGAAACATTTTCAAAGAGCCGCTTTGTAATTTTTCAAAAAAGTCGGTGAGGAGTTCGCGCTTGATGCGAGTTGAAACTATGTTTTGCCTTCGATGCGGCGGAAGAAATGTCGGATAGAAGTTCGCGCTTGATGCGAGTTGAAACCGAACTAACAAGATACTAATCATCAAGTATTTCAGTCGGATAGGAGTTCGCGCTTGATGCGAATTGAAACGATTGATAGATGACATAGATTCCGTTCTCGAACGTTTGGAGAGAAGATCGCGCTTGATGCGAATTGAAACTTTTTGAATGTTTCGAAGTCCGTCGGGACATAAGTCGGGTAGGAGTTCGCGCCTGATACGAACTGAAACTCATAGCCCTGTTTGGTGTACCAGACAAAGTTTTTGTCGGAGAGAAAATCGCGCTTGATGCGAATTGAAACAAAGTGTTATAAGCGTTCAGCTCGTCAATGAGAATTTGCGAGAAGATCGCGTTTGATGCGAGTTGAAACCTGCCAACGAAATTATCGCACCAAACGTGCTGACATTGGTAAGAAAATCGCGCTTGATGCGAATTGAAACCACGGAATTTCGTCCTTGGGATTCGTAATGTCGGTTGGAGGTAACTTCGCACTTGATGCGAATTGAAACATGTAGACACCATTCTGAATTTGATCCTCGAAAATTGGCAGGAAGTTCGCGCCTGATGCGAATTGAAACTTTGATTTGCATCGGCTGGACGCCTTATGAATTTGTCTTAGAAGACTTCACGCTTGATGCAAATTGAAACTAAACTCGATCCAAACTCGGTTGGTGGTAATATCTTGTCGGAGAGAACATCGCGCTTGATGCGAGTTGAAACTTTTGCCTCGTAGCTTTGAGCATCCCTTCAATTCGTCGGAGAGAACATTGCGCTCGATGCGAGTTGAAACTATTCCACAGTTCGGCTAACCGAAGTGATGTCGAGTCGAACAGGAGATCACGCTTGATGCTAATTGAAAAATTAAGGTGCTGGTAGAGGACAGATAGCCACTAACAGACAAAAAGACTGATCAACTTTAATAATAAAAACTCATCAATTGGTTTGATCATCAAAATTGCCGGTAAGCCATATAGGGCGCGATTCCTGTAGAAGTTTTAGAACGCTTTTATCCATAAAAGGCTGGATGGTGTCTTTTGCATAAACATCCCGCAGGAGTTTGCTTTTAACTGACCCCGCAATCAGAAATCTGCCGACCACAACTATTTTTGGTGAGTACATTACAAACCAATATGAAAATGGGCTACTGCCGGTTTTGATCGCTAAGGTATTTTCCGGTTGAAGATTTTTCAGATTCGCTCGCGCGTTAATTTGCAGCACGCGCGAAACCGCGTCGGCGGCTTCGACGGTAAACACCTGTTTTGCCGTTTTGGACGGCATTTCGATTTTCTCTGTTCCGACATAAATCTCTTTTACTGCTCGCAGCTCCGATTTTTGCCCGTCATTGGCGAGCGCGGTATAGGCTTGGGCAACTTTCATCGGCGACAGCTCGGCTTCCCGGCGGTTTAAGCCGCGCAGAATTTGATAAGGATGTCCATCCATTTTCCGGTATTCTTCTTTGGTCGGCGCTGGTAAATCAAAAAGCTCGCGCCATTTCGTTTCGATTTCAACAATGCCGACAGCATTTCCGACGCAGATAAAAGCGTTATTATTGGAGTAAACGAGATGCTTCCAAACGGGCAGTAGCATCGCATCCGATTGGCGGTCGCTTTCAAATTGAAAACCGTCAGGCGCGAAACATTCGTCAGGACGAATTAAAGTGTCAAGCGAGATTGCCCCGGCAGTTAAAGCAGCGCCGGTGTGAAGCGGTTTTGCCGGACTCGCAATTTGGGAAGGCGAGTTGACGTTTGAACGATTCGGTAAAACGCTGCCCCCGCTGGTTTTCAAGCTGCTAAATGCTTTCAGATCTCCGTCCGTTGCGGAAACAACGGCAATGTCAACCTGCAGATCAATTTCGGTTTTGGCAGGCAGCTCGCTTTGAATCAATTGTTTATTCTTCCGCATTTCACTTGCAGCCATAATACTCAAGCTTTTTTGAAAATCGCGGTCAATGGTTGTTACCAAAGTGAGCGGGTTTCCGTTTGCGGTTGGCAGTAAATCGCGGCGCAGCTTTTTAAAATCTTTTTCCAGAAAAATGGTTAACGCCTCTTCGGCAAGCAAATCGTCTTCTTTGAAATTAAATACAACCGGCTTATTCGCCGTCTCACGATAGTGTTTCGCTTTAGCAATCTCACCTTGTCTTTCCAGTTTTTCGGCATAATTTTTGAGAGCGGCTTTACGCCTTTCTTCGAGGATTCGGTGATTCGGATTTTTTGAGTTTAATTTTCCGTCGCGGCGCAAAGCGGGTGCAATACGCGGGTTTCTGGGCAAAACTGCTAAAAAGGCTTGCTCTCCCGACGAAAGTTCATTCCAATTTTTCCCGAACAAACTTAGGGCAGCGGTATGAAAACCGAATAGACGCTCGCGCATCATCGTTGTCTCGCTTTCTTTCGCAGAGCGATTCGGGCTTTCGATTCCTAATACAGTGGAATTCACCCAAAATTCGAGTATTTGGGTCTTGGTAAATTTCTGTTCCATTGCATCGGCTAAAAAGGCTGACCAGACGCGACGCAGAAATCCCCTTTCATCTTTGATATAGAGCAGTTTCGCCGCTTGTTCGGTAATGCTCGAACCGCCTTGGAGAGGCTCATCCTTTTTATGTCCAACAATGATTAGAGAATTTTGCCAAATGGCTCGCGCTAAGCCGCGCCAGCTCGTACCGTGGTGTTCAAAAAAATAACGATCTTCTTCGTTAATGCAAATCTGCACAAAATCAGATTTTATATTTTCAATTAAAGCTTTCCCGCGAAATGGCTCAAAACGCACTCTTTCGGCAACATCCCCATTTTCATTAACTACAACTGAGGCGAAAACACGCGACTGAACTTCTGCAGCAACTATTTCCTGCTCAGCGATATTTAAAATTTTCTGAACAACGATTTTCTTTTTATCCAACTGAAAGATATAGCTCGCAAACGGCGGAACAGTTTTGACAAAGAACAAGTTATCTTTTTGGCAAAATGTTTTTAGCGGCACCTCATTTAATTCGGATACCTTTTTGGCACATTCGGCATAACCGTTTGCCATCAGAAATTTTTTCAATTTACTGATTTCTTCACCGGGGCGGAATACACGCGGAGCGTCATAAACATCGACGTCCGTGAGATGGCGGTAGCTAAGAGCAGCCGCTTCATTTTGCGCTACGGTTGATTCGGCAAGACGAATTAAGCTCACCAAAACGATGGAAACGACAATAAAACATATGCCTAAAACAAAGTAATAGCTTTTCATCTTTCAACGAATCTCCTTTTTGGTTGATTAGCTGTAGTTTTCAACGTTTTAGCCTTTAGCCATAACATTTCGATTATTGGTTTAGTAAGCAAAGCCAAACCGATAAGTAGAAATGAAGAGCAGAGACTAATTGTCCAGCGCATTTTCCCCACAGCAGTCAAACAAACCGTTAAAGCAAAGGCTAAGATAAAAGGCAAACAAAACTTCACCAGCAAAAGAAGCAGGTTCTTCAAAGTGTCATTTTGTTTAGATATTTTGCTCATATTTTTTTCTTTTATAGATTACGGCGAGATACATCGCTTAGAATTCCCGGCAATCTTGCTCTGAAAATGCTCTTTAAAGGCGGTGGTTTAATAAGCAGCGTGGAGGATACAGATATGTTTGGTGAACTTGAAAGCTTTTTAAATCAATCTGGAACAGAAAACGGCTTTCAGCAAATCTGCTCCGTGGAACACCTTTATGCTGCGTGGCGAAAGATTCGCGCAAATAGAGGGACAAGCGGCATATTCGGATAGAAGAAAACAGCTGGGGTTGCCACCCGCTGATTTTATTGGACTTAAATGGCTTTTTATAGTTAAAATCAATGCTTATTTGAAGCAGGTTATAGAGGTTGCCGAAACAGCGGGGTTAAATAGACTTATTACAAGGTTTACAAAGCCATCTGTCGCAGAGTAGTTCGCGCTTGATGCGGGTTGAAACAAAGTTCGAGGTCCGGTTTATTGCGGGAAGTCGTTGGAGAGAAAGTCGCGCTTAATGCGAATTGAAACGGAGTCATCGCGAGCACGCGACCTGGAAAGGCTGTCGGAGAGAAGATCGCGCTTGATGCGAATTGAAACCAATTGCCCTCGGCGTTTATAACCATTAAGGACGGTCGGATAGGAGTCCGCGCTAGATGCGAGTTGAAACTCTTGTCGTTCGCCATTGCAGGAAAGTTTGAGTTTGTTGGAGAGAAACTCGCGTTGATGCGAATTGAAACACTAGGCTAGGTCCTTCTGGGCACTCGTTCCAAGCATTAGCAGAAACTTCGCACTTGAGGCGAATTGAAACTCGGCTAGGCGTTTGTCAATCTCGATGGCTTCTAAATTGGGGAAAACTTCGCGCTTGAGGCGAATTGAAACAGCGGAGTACAAACGTTGCCCACTACCGTCCATCCATTGGCTGGAAGGTCGCGCTTGATGCGAATTGAAACTGCGTGATGTTCAGCTTATTCCAATCGTATTGGTGTTGGAGAGAAAGTCGCGATTGATGCGAATTGAAACTTTTAGAATAGCTTTATAATATTTTTCAGAATAATTTGGAGAGAACATCGCGCTTGATGCGAATTGAAACTATTTGAATGTTCCGAACCCTAGGATGTTTTCTGTTGGAGAGAAAGTCGCGCTTGATGCGAATTGAAACACTGAAGAGACTTCAATCACTGTACCCGTAATCTGTTGGAGAGAAAATCGCGCTTGATGCGAATTGAAACTAAAGGATAGATTTTTCTTCACCTTCGTTCCATTGTTGGAGAGAAAGTCGCGCTTGATGCGAATTGAAACCATTCCAACGTATCCAATGTCGTGAATTGAAGCGGTCGGATAGGAGTTCGCGCTTGATGCGAGTTGAAACTTATACGCCCTTTCAAGCGACATCCATGGCATAGTCAGATAGGATTTCGCGCTTGATGCGAGTTGAAACTTTTCCTGTTCGTCAATGCAAATCGGTTCACCATTGTCGGGAAGAAATTCGCGCTCGATGCGAGTTGAAACATTTATGTACAGTTGATTGTTCTGATACGAATGGGTCGGAAGGAATTCGCGCTCGATGCGAGTTGAAACCGTTCTTTGTCGAGAGATTTGCCTGGGTAATAAGTTGGATAAGAGTTCGCGCTTGATGCGAGTTGAAACGTATTGCTTTGCGATTGATTCCGAAATTGCTTTTTCGTCGGATAGTAGTTCGCGCTTGATGCGAATTGAAACGAATAGGGATACTGCGTAGACGTCGTATATCCGTGTTGGAGAGAAAATCGCGCTTGATGCGAATTGAAACGCTCAGTAAGCAGCTTCTTTGCCACCAATTGTGAGTTGGAGAGAAAATCGCGCTTGATGCGAATTGAAAGGATTGGCTACTTTCAGGACTTGTCACCTATTATAGTCGGAGAGAAGATCGCGCTTGATGCGAGTTGAAACAATAGTGCGCCAAGGTAAAGATCTTGCTGGCACAGTCGGATAGGAGTTCGCGCTTGATGCGAGTTGAAACCAAAGAAGCGATTTCACTTTTCGCGACATCAGCAGTCGGATAGGAGTTCGCGCTTGATGCGAGTTGAAACTGTCCAGCCTTCACCATGATGCCGGTTTTGAAAGTCGGATAGGAGTTCGCGCTTGATGCGAGTTGAAACGTATCGATAGCCGTCTCATTCCTACCGTGTTTCTATAAGATAGGAGGTCTCGCTTGATGCGAGTTGAAACAACATTTCAGGCTTCGGAACGATCCCCTCGTAAAGGTTGGAGAGAAGATCGCGCTTGATGCGAATTGAAACGACTACTGTCCACAATAGCCTACTCATTTCCAGTCGGAGAGAGCATCGCGCTTGATGCGAATTGTTTGGCAATATTGCCCGGCAGATTTATTCGGGGAAATGAATTTAGACTTATCTTTGTTTTTACATTGATAGGTCTTTTTCTTTTGCTGCGAGTAAAACTATGATCGAGACAATTAAAAATCTGGGATTGAGCGTCGGTAAAGCTGCGTTAATCGCCTTCACAATGATTTGCGCTTTATTCGCGCTGCTGGCTTTTCTGCGGATCGGGCTGATTTACGGAATTTACACAATGGTCGAAGATTGGACGGCGGTCCGGCTCGGCTTTGATTATTACGTTTCAAATCTGCTTGCAACCGCTTTTACTTCGATTTTCACGCTGCTTTTGCAGATGCTAGCTTGGTTTTTCTTTCTGGGGAAAAGACAAGTTTGGGGAATCGGCACTACGGTCGGAGTTCAGTTGTTAATCTGCATCGCCATTTACACAATCGGCAGTGGCGTTTGCTTTGACCGGAGAACGGGTAAAGCGCTTTGCTATTATGCTGATACGCAGAAAGGCAGAATTTGGAGCTATACGCCCGGATACGAACCGATTTCAGGCAAGGAGTTCCGGCTTTACACGCGTGAAATCAAAGAAGCGGAAGACAGCCGAAACGCCGCATCCAAACCGCAGCCTTCGCCGACGCAAAGCCGCATTGCGCCAATTTCCTCCACTACGCCAGTTTATGGGAATGTTGGACAAACCGTTTCGCCGCCCGTTTCGCACAAACAGGAAACCGTTCCGGTGAAAAATATCACGCCACGCATAGAACCTGTCCGCGAAACGAAAGAGGTCGTTCGTCAGACTGAAAATACTACGCCGCATAATTCTTTCGATCGCGAGTTGGAATTAGAAAAAATCAGACAGGCGGAAGAAACACGCCGACAGCAAATTCTGGAAAGAGAGCGGCGCAATGCCCAAGAACGCGAAAGACGCGAAGCCGAAAACTATCGCTTAAGACTAGAACAAGAACGCCTTGAACTCGAACGAAAAGGTGAGCAGGAGCGCTTGGCGCGAGAAGAGCGCGAAAGACAAATCGCAATTGAGCGGGAAGAACAGCGCCGCCGCGAAGAGAAAGAAAGACGAAAGCAGGAAACATTCAAAACTATTGCCAATATTGCGCAACCAGTAATCGAGCGTTTGACACGTAGGAAAAACTGATTATTGTTATTGTTCAGAAAATGGAATTACCAGATTTGCCAATTTTGCGCCTCGATTTTCGCTTGCGGGCTGAAGCCCCTGTCACTCTGCCGCCTTTTTTAGGCTCAACCTTGCGCGGCGCATTCGGTAATGCCCTTAAAAAGGTGTTTTGTTTCGTTCCGCACGAAACTACGGAAAATTGCTGGTTTGCGGAAGCCTGCCCGTATCAATATATTTTTGAATCAAAAAATCTCGGCAACATTCCATCCTACGAGCTTCACAATATGCTTCGCGGTCAGAAAGAATTTCCGCATCCATATGTTTTGATTCCGCCTGCGCCTGTCCCAAAAATCCGGCTTAATTCAATGCAAGAAATGCGCCCAGACCGAAATTTTAATGATGATTTTCAACCGAACCGTTTTTCTCGCGGGGAGAGTCTGAATTTTTCCCTTCTCCTTATCGGTAAGGCGGTGCGGCATTGGGCGCATGTTCTGGTTGCCGTTCGCCTGCTTGCCTCAAATGGCTTGGGCGAGGACGCTGCGCGCGCTCCCTTTTCCCTAACCGCAGCGTTTGCTCATGATGCAAAGGGCAGAAATCTTGAAATTTTCTCCGAAGAAAACAAACGAGTTATGACTCAAGAGGTTGCACCTGTAAATCTGGCTCAATTAGTCGGTTTGAAAATTGAAAATCTGAAAGACCGGATGCTGAGTTCCGGAGAAAATAAATTGAAGATAGAATTTCTAACGCCTACCTCGCAGCGAATTCTTCTGCAAGGAAAAGCGACAGGGCAGCTAGGCTTTTCGAGCCTGATCAAAAAAATCACAGAACGAATCGAATTTTTAACTTTTCTCCACAGTGAGCGTCCACAAAAAATTGACTATCGTTCTGTTTTAACCGAAACAGAAGATTTCTGCCTAACAGACAATTCTTTACATTTTTACCGCTATAAGCAACACTCCGAACGGCAAGCGCGAATGATCCAACGTGATGTTTTTCTCGGCAATATTTCATATCAAGGCGAAAAGTTAAAAAAAATGCTTCCTTTTTTGAAAGCGGGCGAAATTCTAAGCGTAGGTGCGGATACACCTCATGGATTCGGAAGATTTATTATTGAAGTTTGAAGTTTTAATTTAACCGTCAAAAGAATTTATGGCTTAGAAGTGAATTTCCTTTTACACAGATGTTATTTCCCAACTATCAAAAAACGTTAGTTTTCTAATACCTTTAATTTGCTTTCTAAAATCATTGAAAATAATGTCTTTTGAAAGCAATTCTGAGAGGGTTTTTTTGCTTATTGCACAGAAAATATATAAAGAAAGGGCATTATTTTTATCACAATCTGCAACCGTTTTAACTAAATTCTGCAAATTCATTCCAGTGGTGGATTTTGATTCTTCTTTTTACGTGCTTCTAAATATAGCTCGCCACTTTCTTTCCAGTGTTGACGAAGCAAGCGCATTCTGCGAGTTTTAGAGTGTTTTTTTGAACAAGCGACGGCGTCCTTACGTGCAGCCCAAAAGAATTTGCCACAGATCTCACAAGAACGAACTCTGGAGACGTCCACACCCTGTAGTTCTTTGGCATATCGCGAAAACTCCGGGTTGATACCGCTTTTCCCAATGGGGTAGTCTTTGACTGTTATTACACATTTATAAATTTCTTCAATCCCATCAAGATAAGTTGTCATTTTATATTGTTTAAAACTCGAATCCTCATCAAGTGAATATTCAAATTGATCAGCCCAATATTGTCGCCACAACAACAAGTGTTTATAAGCGATCATATAAATTATATATTGATCGCTAAAAGTTTCTAAGAATAAAAGCGCCTCGTCTGTTTCCTCTTTAGTGAATCTAATATGCTGTAGAAGACCATAAATTATATAAGAAGATTTTTCATTAAGAATTAAGCAGTTTTGCAAAAGCGGTGGGAATTCTTTCAATTTTTCAGAGCAGTTCTGTTCAATGAAATCACTGGAGGAATGATCTGATTTTTTATATAAACCCGCAAGAAGATAATTTACTAACTTGGAACTATCAAGTGGGTTAAATGAGACATAGTCCGTTTTAATACTTACTTCCATTGCCGTATATAGCTGAACTACAGACATTAAAAGTTCTCGAATTTCAAGTAATTCATTCAATTGCAGTAATGCCAAAGGGGCCGGATCAAAGGGGGCTGGCTCTTCTGTTTGAAAAGATAGGTTATAATATTCAAGTAATTCTTTGCGCAACTCATTTAAAGGAGAGGTGCTAGCCGCGAAAAGATAATGTTGAGTTTGTTTTGGTAAACGAGAATAAACTTGCTTCCATTTCTCGATTGCTCCAAGTGTTCCGCCCGCTCTTACTTCATTTTCCCAATCAAATTCAAAATCAGCCGGAAGTAGATTGGCTCTCCAAATTAGAAATTCAAGATTGCTAGGGCATTCAAATTTTGCACGCGAACGTCGAGAAGACTTTGATGGTTTCTTTTGTGGCGTTTTCGCGTCATGCTCGCCAGAAACGATTTGAACTGTATCTTGTTGCTTTTTCTTGCTTTGCTTTGTATTTCTCTGCATATTGTAAATGAATTTATCAGAATAAAAGGAGGTACTCAATGCAAAAAAGAACCCCAACAATGCAGCACCAGAAGCTTGCCTATAGTGTCAAAGAGTTATCCAAATTAGCCGGAGTTTGTGAACGAAAAATTCATTACGAAATCAAAGAAGGGAAACTAAAAACATCTCGTATTGGACGACGCATTTTAATTCTGGCAACAGAGGTAGAAAGGTGGTTGGAAGAGGCAGAAGTTATTTAGTCGAAAGGTGATTTTTGCGTTAGACAAATATAAGTAGGTATTTAGGTCAAGCAACGTACAAATGTTTATGAAAGATGGATCAACAAAAGCTTGTTTATCTAAGCATCATTGGCGAATGCTTCATGACGAGTCCGGCATTGCCGAAAATGTGATTGCTTCTCGCGGCTATCGAACGTTAGAGAAAAAGAGCGAACTCGCTAAACTTGGTTTCGCTAAAAGTCAGCAAATTGTTCCCACTCTTCTAACGCCAATTCACAACACTGATGGCACAAACGGACTTTACCAAAGTAGACCTGATAACCCCCGAATTAAAGACGGCAAACCATTGAAATATGAAACGCCAAGTGGCGCAAAGATGCACATTGATTGTCCGCCGATCTGTCGCCCATTGTTAGCAAATCCAAGTGTTCCCCTTTGGATTACAGAAGGAGTGAAAAAGGCAGATGCGCTCGCTAGCCACGAATTATGCGCAATTGCACTTTTAGGTGTTTGGAACTTTAAAGGCAAAAACGAATTTGGCGGAGTAACCTTTCTAGCTGATTTTGACTATATCGCTTTGAACGAGCGCCGCGTCTGTCTTGTGTTCGATTCCGACGTGATGCAAAAGAAATCTGTAGCTGGTGCGCTCGCTAGATTAACAGAACATTTGAAGCGTAAAGGGGCAGATGTTCATGCAGTTTATTTACCTTCTGGAGCAAACGGCGAAAAAGTCGGTGTTGATGATTACCTACGAAACCACACGCTAGAAGAACTTGAAAGCCTTATTGAACAACCGAAACCGAAGGCTGAAGTCGCGCCAGCATACTACAAATTACTTGATGCCCCACCGGTTGCAATGCGCCGACCGTTGCAAATCATTGAAGATAGTGCTTACGCCGCGACTTGGATTTATGTTCAGAAAACCGAAACTGAAGGATTTGACGATAATGGCAACATCATCAAATTTAATCCACCGAGGGTAACGATGAAGCGCGAGCTACTTGTTTTGCGTGATGATCAGGAACTCTTTGGTTATGGTCAGAGTAGCCGTCTAGCTGATTTAAAGTTTGAAGTTATTCTTCCTGAAATTCCAGCAGAAAACCGCCTTCTCAGTGCCAAATCAATCATTGCTTTTCAGAACAAATACGCGCCAAATGCAATTGATGTTTTTCAAAGAGTAGTAAACTCTTACGACCATTTTCTGGATTTCAATCGTAGCCTCGCAGATCAGCAAACGATGTGCGAGCTATCGGCTTGCTTCGTTTTGTCAACCTGGTTTCTAGATGCATTTAACGTTACTGGTTTTATCTATCCGACAGGAGGTAAGGGAAGCGGAAAATCAAAACATCTTAATCTGACTTGCGAAGTTTCTTATCTTGGTCAATTCATCTCAGCATCCGGCAGTTTCGCAACTCTGCGTGATCTGGCTGATTACGGAGCTTTTCTTGGCTTTGACGATGCAGAATCAATTAACCGGAAAGATTTCGACCCAGATAAAAAAGCAATTCTTTTAAGCGGCAACCGCCGGGGACATACTATTCCATTAAAGGAACCTGTTCCAAATTCCCGTGAATGGCGAACTCGTCACGTTCAAACCTACTGCCCGCGCGGTTTTTCGGCAATTAGCTTGCCTTTTGAAACTCTTGCAGACCGTTCGATTACCTTCGGATTATTACGAACTGCAAACAAACAAAAGGCAGATTCCGAGATTGCCGATGATGAAAGTTGGATAACAGATAAAAAAGAATTACAGCAAGATTTGTGGCTGCTCGCCCTCGCGAATTTAACAAAACTAAAAGCCTTTGACCGACTAGCAGCTTCTCAAGCAAGTTTGCACGGTCGGCTTTTAGACCCGTGGCGCAGTTCACTCGCTGTTGCTCTATGGCTCGACAGCCAAGACGATAATGGCACTTTGAACCGTGAAAACAACAGCGGACAGATTGAAACATTATTCGAGCGGATGAATCGTTTAAGTGTGAATTATCAAAAGCAACGTTCCGAACTTGAAATAATCGATTTCTCGCGTCTCGCCCTTCGCGCAGTTGTTCACACTATTTTAGGTTCAGAGTGTGAAGAGCCGTTTGATTTATCAAAGCTTCGAACGCTAGGGCAGCAGTGGAAATTATTAACAAATGACATTGCAGCCTCAGCTAAAAAGATAATTGATGCTGAAGAAATCGAGGTTGATTTTGTCTCTAAAGATAACGAAGATTTTGATAAAAAAATATCAAAGCGAATAGGTCGCGAAAGAATAAAGTTACGTTTTAAAAAAGGACGACAAGGTGGTAGCGGCAAAATGCTATGGGAAATTTGCCTATCTGATCTTGAAAGTTTACTTTGCGCATTCAATTTGGCGAAGAGTGAAGACGTCTCCAATAAAAGAATACTCAATTTAGAATCTTCACATACTTCACAATCTTCACATACTTCACAAAACGACGAACCCGAATGTGAAGAACGTGAAGATTGTGAAGTATGTGAAGAACCAAATGATAGTGTCGCAAATGATGAAAATACCTTCACACCATCAAACGACAAACTTTTCAATAGCACATCCGCAGTTGTCGGCGAACTAAATAGAATAAACGAGCCTTGTTATTACTCAATCGAATGCTGGGAATGCGGCGCAATGGCTTCGAATCAAGATTCGCATTGCCCAAACTGCGAACAGGATTTTAACGACTTACCTTTCTGATTTCAAAAAAGGATTGTTTTTCTGATAAAAGCGGGAGCCTGAAAACAATGAAAACAAAAAAAGAGAATTCGTTACCTAAGATGCTGCGCGGAACTGTTCACCAGCAATTCGTTCGATGCGGCAAAAAGAATTGCAAATGCAGTCGGGGGGAACTGCATGGTCCTTATTATTATCACTTTGCTCGCATCTCTGGCAGACTCCAAAAACGCTACATCAAGCCTGAAGAATTAGAACAGTTTCAACTTGCCTGCATAACTCGCCAAGCCAAGCAGAATGAAATGCGTGAAGAAGCGCGCGAACCTGAACGACTGTTGCGTGAAATCAAATCAGATTTACGTGATCTGCAAGAACGAATGAAGGAGGCTGGTGTTATATGAAAAATGAACTGAGCATAAACATGAGTAGTGAATTAACCGCAAAATCACAACCAACAAGGCGTAAAAAGCCTCGTTTGACAAAGACAGAATTGCCGGAAACCGGAGAAGTTGAAATCCATAAAGAGGCTACACCTAAAACTCCTGAAAAAAGAGTCCGTTTTCCAAGAGAATCATTTAAACATTTCCGCCAGCCTCCGAAGAAATTTAAGGAATCAAGAGATGCAATTAAAGAATGGAACAAACAAAATAGAATCGAGCAGGCTGTTTATCCAAATTCGCTTGAAGTACAGATTGGGTATGATTCTTTGTTTCGCATTATGCGTGAATACCTCTCTGAGCAAATTGCTTATTTTCGCTCTCAAGAAGGCGGAATGCTTTCCATTGAAGAAGCCAGCGAGAGGGTTTATGGTGCCGAACTACTGGATGAAGAATTCTTCAGACAAAAGTTTGATAATGTCATCGCTAAACGCATTGATACGATTTCCTTTAATGATTTATGGTATCTCGCAAGAGATTCGCCAGGAGTTGCTCAGAATATCTGGGAATTGATCAAGCGAGATGCGCGCGGAGAGTTCTTAAGCGGGCACTTTGCTGCCGAATCGCTTGAACCACTGGAAAAGATAAAGACCGCCTGGGTGCGAGCTAAATTTATCAGCATTAGGGAATGCTTTATTACACAATGGAAACCAAATAACAGCATTGAGGCAAATGTAATTGACACGATAGCTCAAAGCTGGTTTTTGCTTCAGCATTGGACAAAAGTACTTTCAACTCGCTCGCAAACAGAAGCTCGCCTTGATCCATTCGAATATCAAAGATGGAAAGAGGCGAACAGACGAAGAAATCCCAGAGCTTGGAAAGAAGAAAAATGGCATTGGGAAATTCCGACCATTAGAGAAAGCGAAGCACTGGATCAAGCTGCTCAGATGATTGACCGGTTTCATAAAATGTATTGTCGTTCAATCAGGTTACTGCAAAGTCTGCGAAAATCTTGCCCACAAGTAACAATCAATAATCCGCAACAAGTAAATATGGGAGAACAGGTAAACATAGCCTCTGATGGTGCGCAGCAAATGAACATTGCCTCTAGTGACAAAAAGTAATTATAAAGGGGGAAAAATAAATATGAACAAACAACAAGATAAATCCTCCTCGAATTTTAAAAGGCTGCGTATTGCTCATCATGTAAGCGGATACGCGGTGATGAGCACATTGCTTGGTCATCAGATTGGGCTTGTCTCCATTGAGCCTGATGTTCAATTGGGTAATTTAGGATTTATTAGTCGTGGAGACAGAAAGTTCATCTTTAAAGATGGACAAGTACCACAACATAAAAAACGCGCACTTGCTGAATTTAATGTGCTTGTCTCTTTGGCAGGACCCATTGCAGAGGCTCGATATATCACAAGTAATCAAAGCGGTGTTCTTAATTTAAATATCCTAGATTATTTGTTCAAAAAAGGCTCTGGCAGTGCTAAAGGTTGGGCTTATGCATTTCTGGATGAATTAGCAAAAGAGAATTTTCTGAGCCTTGAAGAGCAGGAGGAACTAAATAAATCAAAAACGTGTTTACTTAATGTGGCTGATATTACTCCCCACTCACTTCAAAATAGATTCGAAAGGATAACGCAAGTTTATATGGATTTACTTACAGAAAGATGCCACCAAATTTTTTCCTTGAAACCAGTATGGGGAGCCTTAAAGAATACAGTTCAAGCTTTGATAGAAAAAGAAACATTAAATGGCGCTGAGGTGAGTGGAATTTGCCTTGATTATGAAGATTTTCCCCGGATACAAGAAAAAGTTCAGCAGTTCCATTTTCAATCTTGTTTTTACTCTACTATTTTCGATTTGACCTAAACAGATAATAAGAAAATAATAAGCTGAAATTGCTATAACAAAATGAAAAAACAGTTTGTCCAACTAATGAATTAGTTAGACCGTAAGAGAGTTGTGCAGCGCAACTATAAAAACCAGGATTTGACCGTGCAAGGCTCTTTTCACTTTCATTGTCATCAATTGGCGGCAAAAACAATGAAAGGGAAAAAGCTGTTGGATACTTAAAATCTGTTACTGTCTGAAAGGTCAAAGATTGGTTTTTACAGATAAACAATACCTATCAGATTAAATTGTGACTTTTACAAATTAGACAACCAACACCAAGACTGAAAGTGCTCGTATATTGAAAAATAGCTAATATTGTAAATTGCAACTACAATAAAATAAAAGAGTCAGTAAATAATTATCTACTGGCTCTACATAGTTTTATTTCCTTCTCTTATACAGAAATAAATTAGGTTGATGATGTATGCAACCCAAAACAAAAGTATAGAGGAAATTTTATTTATCTTTAGTTTTATTTATCTTATCATTGGTTGAAGTGCGTTCCAGTCGAAATTCTGAGCGTCTGAAACTTTATAGCGAATTCCAAGCGCTTCAAAGTAGCGTTCAGCGCACAAGATTTTCCAACTTTCGCTTGAAAACCGAAGTTTTGAAATATCGGTTGTTCCTTTAGTTTCCACGACCAATTCAAGTTTATAGCTACCGTCATTTGACTGCCGAATAATCCCCCAATCTGGATTGTAGTTGTGAATCAGGTTGGGAAAATCCAATTTAAATTTCGGCGGAAATTTGAAATAGAGAATTACGTTTGGATAGCGGCGCAAACAGCGTTCGACAAAGCGCGATTCGACTTCGGAATCAATTTGCATTCGGTCATAAAGTCCTTGCTCGCAGGCTTCGACAAGTTCGCGCTGCGGAACCCGCTTTTCTTCGGGGAAAAGTTCTTCCAGGTCGAAGGCGTTATCTCCGGCGAGGGTGAATTCGATGTTTTGAGAGATGTGAACGGCGAGCGCATCGCGCACGGCTTCGATAAATTTGTCTGCAAATCCTTCCGGGTTGCGGAAAACCGCTTGTTGATCCGTTTCCGATAAACCGAAAAAGATTCGATTCAGAGTTTTGCGCGTGAGCTGCGTTTCTTTGACGGCTCTGCCGATAAAATCGAAAACGGGAAATTTTTCGCCGCGAACAGCTTTGATTTCCGCGGTCGAAGGTTTTTGAATGGCGGTTAAATCAAGGTGAATTTCCTGATACGTTGTCAAAGTTTGCTCGTTGGAAAAAATCACTCGTTCGGCGTCCGGCTCGTCAATGACTTCTAAAACTTTGAAGTCGCGCAAAGCATTGTCGTTGAAAGCGCGGTTAAGTTTTGTGTCTTTGACTACTGGACGCCGGAGCGTGTCGGTATCGCCGTCGCTGGTTTTTCTTTCGAGACGGATGTTCGCCGCGCCGTTTTCGATCTTTTCAAGCTGGAGCGTGTAATTTGTCAAAATGAAGCGCCCGCGCGTGATGATGATTTTCGGGTCGGGGAAAGTAATGCCGCTCAATTTCTGGACGCATTCCTTAATCAGTTTTTCCGTGTCAATTTTGATGTTGTAAGCCATTCGTTTTGAGAGTTTTTCCCAAAACGCGAGAAAATCGACGCTGTTGAAAAGATCGTCGCGGCGGCGAATGACGGACGGGCGCGGTTTTGTCGGCGCTGGCGGCGCGTCTTCTCCGGCTTCGCGGTATTCTTCTTGGAGTTTTGAAACGAAAGATTGATAGCTTTCGTTAGCGACGACGCGCAAAATGTTCACATCATCGTCGAAAATTCGCTCGCCGTTTTGGTTGACCGAAAGGCGAAGACCGCGCCCGATTTCCTGACGCTTTTTGATGTCGGAGACGCTTTGGTTGAGCGTGCAGATTTGAAAGACGTTCGGGTTGTCCCAGCCTTCGCGCAAAGCGGAATGAGCGAAGATGAAGCTCGTCGGCTCGTCAAACGAGAGAATCTTTTCTTTGTCGCGCATAATCAGCGCAAAAGCGGCTTTTTCAGCTTCTTTTTCATCTTTGTTGCGACTTTCCGTGTCGAGCGCAATTTCCCGCTCAACGCCGCCGTCGCGGATTTTCTTTTTGGCGAAATAAGCGCCGCGCACTTCCTCGGCTCGAAAATCTTTGAACTGCGAGTAATTTCGTTTTAGTACGTCGAAAATCTCGTCGAAAAGGTGGCGGATAATTCCATTTTCCGCTGTGTAATTTTCAACGCGGTCAATGAAGAAAAGCGATAAAACTTTGATTCCCAAAGGCGCAAGTCGTTCTTGTTTTTCGAGATGTTCACAAATGGTTTCGCGGATTTGAGCGCGGAAAACTTCTGCGCGCATCGGAGCGTCTTGAGCGCCCATTTTGATTTTTTCGCCGTTTTCAAACAAAACGAATGATGCGCCGGGCGTCGTGTTGATTTCTCTGACGACAAAGCCCGTTCGATGTTCCTCGCGTTTAGTTTGAGCGAAAAGATCATCGCCTGGCTTTAATGTGAATTCGGCGACGCTGGAAATACCGGCTCGCAAGACGAGCGTGCGGATTTTTGCGCGAAAAGGATTTTGATCAACATTCTGCAAAGCGAGCTGCGCCTCGTGCAGCGTTTCGAGTTCGCCGACGCCGGTTACTTCGATTTTTTTGACCAGGCTTCGATGATACGCTTCGACGGGCGTTAAGCGATAAACGAGATTCGGGCTGCGGCGATGCGTCGCCGAATAGCGCAGAGTGAAAAGCGGTTTTAGAGTGCGAATCGCGGCTTTCGCCTTTTCGGTGTTATCAATGCTTTGCGGTTCGTCGAGAATGACAATCGGGCGCGTTTTCTGGACAAACTCGAATGGGCGCAGATTGCTGCCTTGCAGCGCGTCGGTTTGTTTGTAGAAGTTGTTGCTGATTTTGTTGAAAGCGTCAATCGTCATCAACATTACTTGCGGCGTGTTGGCGGTTGCAAAGCTGCGGACGCGGTTGACGCGGCTGCCGTCGTAGGGAATCAGATTAAGCGTGTTGTTTTCGTAAAGGCTGGCGAAATGTGAGCGCGTGATTTCTTCGGTTTTGCGGACGCCTTCGTAAATGGCGACGCTTGGCACGACGATGATAAATTTCGTAAAGCCGTAACGCCCGAAAAGCTCGTAAATCGTTCGCAGATAAACGTAGGTTTTGCCCGTCCCGGTTTCCATTTCGACGGTAAAAGACGGAAACTCGTGCGATTCGACGCCGGCGCCTTCCATCACCATACCGGATTCGATTTCGAGTTCCTGAGCAATCGGAACGCCGTTTCTTTCCTGAATGTTTTCGAGATTCGTGCGAATTTCCGACTCGAACAGAATTTCTATTTCGGGCAGATTTGGTTTGATCTCGTCGCCCAAAGAGAATTCCGGGCGAAAATTGCCCATTCCTTCAAACAAATCAACCGTCGAATTGATTGCTTGAAGCTGATAATCCTGGTTGGCGTCGAACTGAAATTTAATTTTCGGCTTCATAAATTACTGAAGGAAAGTTTATTTTATTGTGTGCAAGATATTTGTTCTCTCTTCATCAGGACAAATTCCCTTTTGAACAACGACAAGTACGGCTCTTTGGGGTTGATTGAGGTACGGTCTTTCTTCGACTTTGAACCCAGCGGTATAAATCCATAAAGCGGTATTAATTCTGCGTTTTTGCCATTTTATCGTATGCCATTCTCTATTCGTTCCTAAAACAGACGCCTTAAAGCTGATAGTAGTAATGCCTTCACCAGTTCTGAAAAAATTTCGTCGGACATCCGTCCCAAATTCACCAATTATTGGATTACCTCGCGGATGAAAAAATTCAAAAGGTCCTTTAAGAGTATTTCGCCCTTCAAACTCAACTTTGGTTTGGACATTAGTAAAACCTAGCATGAAATACCATTCACCATTGGTGCCCAGTTCTACGCTTTCGCTATCATTACCTTCACCTTTATCCATAGGCACAAAATTTGTATCATCCGCGCGTGCCATTACCAGAACCGCTTCATGAGGCTTTCCGTTTCTTCTTTCTGGTGAAGGTTCCGGACCGCCGGGCAGAATGTGAACGGGGGGGGAATATCCCCAACCCAAAACAGCCAATTCGTCGTAAACATCATAATTACTAAATCTCAATGCAGCTCCGGTTTCGTCGTAGGCACTTGCGCTCAAAATAAGTGTTTCGTCCGTTTCGTTTTTCCATGTGACCCAAGGATAGCCGCCGCAGTAACCACTGCCTGGATTGATCTCTTCAATGACGTCGCCCTTTTCGTTTTTGGCTAAGATTCTAATTGTGATTTCAGGACCAGGGAAAACAGACATTATTAAAATTTCACCACCGGAGGGAATTAAAATTGGCGCGCGCTCTGGGGGGCGTCGCAAATCCATTGAAGGCGGAATAAAGCGGACTTCAACCGGACCGTAAACAGTGGACACTTCTACACGTCCAAGCGTGTTGTTGATTATTGAACCATCCCTACCACGACCGCCACGACCGCCACCACCACGACCGCTTCCAGAACCGCCTCCACCACGAGAACCTTCTGAACCGCCCCTATTATTATCTGAGCCTCCTGAACCACCCGTATCATCAGAGTTGATAGATCTTCCGGGTGTTCTACTCTCAACCCCCCAAAGAGGTTTATTTTGACCGGCTACACCGTTTACGTGATCTCGAACTGGCTGTCTGTGATTCGCGGTGGGCGGATTTCTTAAAAATTCTTCTACTTTGCGGTCAAATTCTCGGTATTTTGCTTCACTCTCTTTTTCGGCTCGGTCAACCGCTTTATACTGCTGCTTGGCTTGTTCTATAATCGGTCTTAGAACATTAGGAATATTGATTTTGAAGTCTATAACTGCGTATTGAAGAAGGTTCATAAAATCTATCACGCGCCCTCTTGCTAACGCATTGTTTATCTCTGTTCCGATACGATCAGAAGCCGTTCTGACATCGCTCAACATTTTTTGAATTTCATTTAAACGGTCACGACCCTCTCGCAGCTTTTGCAATCGTAATTCCTGAAACCGTTGATGATTTCTTAAACCTTGCTCGGTATGTGTTGGTCCCGGCACTATGTCGGGGATTTCTGGTGGAACTCCCATATCGGCGATCATCTTGCTTAGTTTTTCGACTCGTTTGGCTATTTCCTGCACTCCGCGATTTGCTGTTGGCGGTGTCGGAATTGAACGGTTTGATCCCAAAGCCTCTTGGACGTTTCGTGACCAATCATACCAATCGTAAAACTCTCTAAGTGGCTCTAGTTCGTTAAACGCTCTAGCCGCTTGCAATCCTAAGGTGTCGTTCAAGATTTGTGCGTTAACAAAACCTAGCTGTGAAAATTCTAAAGCGAAAATCAAGAAGAAAGTGCTGGCTAAATAAGTAATGGATCTTTTATTTTTAAACATTTTAACCTCTTTCACATCGAGTTAAAATAATAAGAAAACTTTTAATTAAATCGTTTTCAAACGGCAAACGTCTGCCAGGCGGACTTTGTTTTCGTCTGACAAAGAGTTGTCGAGGCAGATGAAAATGTCGTTGCGGTCGAGTTGGTCGGCGCGGTCAATGGTTTCTTCCCAAACTTCCGTGTCGAGCGTGATGAAAAGGCGATGCTCGGAAAACGGTGACGTGACGCGGAACACACGGTTGCGCTCGAAGCGGCTGTCTTGTTCGACGCGGGAATTGAGCGGAAAGCCTTCGAGAAGCAGAATCTCGTTCAAGACGGCGTCGTCGCCCGCTTCGGCGACGAACGGTGATTCGGCGGCTTCGAGAAGCGGGCGGAAGTCGGCGAGTTCTTGTCCGGTAAAATCTGTCCAAGCGCGGAAGTTTGAACGCTCAAGCCGGAAAACTTTGAAGCCTAAATCTTGCTTTGCTTCGCCTCCACCGGCTTGCTGCAAAAGCGGCGAAATGCCGTTTTGTTCGCTTTTGATTTTTTTGATCGCACGGCGGATTCGTTCTTTTGAAATTTCTGAAATTGTTTTAAAACCTGCTTTTCGTGCATCCGAATTTAATGGTGTTCCTTCTGGAAGTTGAACGCAAATAAACTTCCTTTTTCCTGAATCCTTTTTGTTTTGTTCGAAAACTGCGTGACCTGTTGTTGCTGAACCCGTAAAAAAATCAAGAATTATGTCTTTAGAATTACTTGACGTTGCTATCTCCAGCATTTTCCGAATTAATTTCGTTGGTTTGGGTGTGTCAAAAACTGAAACTTGAAATAATTCCAAAATAGCTTTTTTGGCATCTTGATTGTCTCCTGCGTCACTCCTTAACCAAAGAGTATCTGGAACAACGCCGGTTCCAACTTCATTTAAAAAAACTTTTAATCTTGGTTTATCCTTATCTAAATCTTTACCCCACCAAAGACGGTTTTCTTTAATATTTTGAAGAGTTTTGTTTATGTCACATCCCCAGACACGAGTTTCATCTGGGAAAATTTCCTTTCCAGTTTTAGGGTGAATAATTGGGTAATAAAGATTTGGTCGTTCAAGTCTTGTTTTGTTGCAAGTATAAACTACTGATTGCCAGTCTCCTCGCGGATCAGCATCTGGGTTTGTATACCCTTTAAGCTGCTCAGCATCACGTTCTAATTTATTTGGTCTCCACAATTCTTTATTTCTAGCAAAAAGTAAAATATGGTCGTGGCTTGTACTAAACCAAGTTGCATCGTTTTGCTTTGCGTACTTTTTTTCCCAAACAATATTTGCAACAAAATTCTCTTCCCCAAAAATCTCATTCATTACCTGCCTAAGATTTAGAACCTCAGTGTCGTCAATAGAAACGAAAATTACTCCATCTTCACGTAATAAATCCTTAGCAACACGGAGGCGCGGATATAACATATTCAACCAATTTGAGTGAAAACGCCCGCTTGATTTTGGATTTGAAGAAAGAAGCTCGCCTAAGTCGGTCATTTGTCCTGAACGCTGGAGGTAAGATTCTAAAGGCTCACGATAATCGTCTTTGTAAATAAAATCGTTGCCCGTGTTGTACGGCGGGTCTATGTAGATCATCTTGACGCGCCCGCGATACGATTTGTGGAGAAGTTTTAAGACTTCGAGATTGTCGCCTTCGATAAAGATGTTTTCGGTTGTCGCTTCATCAACGCCTTCTCCCAAAATGGGAACGAGCGTTCCTTTGCTTGGCAATCCGGCAAGTCGGCGAGCTTCGCGCTTTCCAGTCTAGGACAAGCCGAAATGTTCCGCCTGTTCGTCCTCCGTCTCGTCGCCGAGAAGCTCGCGCAGAGTTTCAAAATTGATTTTGCCGTCGGCAAAGGCTTCGGGCAAAATCTGCTTTAATGATTGCATTCGGTCATCTTCAAGAGAAAAGGTTGGTTGCAGGCGTTCGATATTAGAATCTTTCATGGTAAAAATCTAAATCTCGTATTTAATTCCTTCTTTGTTCAGTAAATCTCTAATGTGTCTCGCTTTATCTTCCGTTTCAAAAAATAATGAGCTTAATTTTTGCGTAAAAAGCGGAATATTGTCATAAGCCAATTGCTTTATTTGATAAACGACAAAGCGGTCGTCCCATTGTTCGGGAAGCACTCGGTAATCAACGATAAACGGGTTGAAGTCACCATAGTCTGAATTTTGACATTCAAAACACCGGCTCTTAAAAAGTGAAAAAAGATATTTGTAAACTTCTGGCTGTGGAACGTTGATGCCTTCATCGGCTAAGCCGTCAGTTACGTCATGTGATAAATCTCGAAGTAAAATTCCGCCGTCGTCGCTATTATAACCGATAACGTTATGGGTTTTCTGGCAGATTAAATCTCTAACGCGCGCTGCTGGGAGTTGGCATTTGATTCTTTCCTGAATATGCTTACGGTAAATGGCGGTTGAAATAGTCTGGGCTGAAATAGGGGTCGATTCGGGTAAATAAACGTTGAAAGAATTGTCGCGTTGTTCAATAGCAACGAGACTTTGTTCGGCGGCAAAACGGACAAGCTCCTGAAAACTTTCAAAACCGGCGCGCTCATAATTAAAATCCGCTTTTAACTGCCGCATTTGCTGAGTTAGATTAAGATTGTTGGAAGGCTTTCCGCTTTGTTCTAGAATTTTTACGGCTCGGACGAGCAGGTTCGCATATTCATCGCGAATTGCCTGGTAATCAAACGGAACGGTCGAAACGGTCGATTGTTCCGGGACAACGGGCGCGGCAGTTTGAATGGTAACGGCTGTTGCCACTTCAGTTTTTAATTCAAGTTTTTGATCCTCAACTAAAGCGTCTTCGGTTTTATCGAGCGAGACTTCATCAATCGGGCGGCGGAAAATGTCTTCAACATAATAAATACTGTCGCAAGCGCGGCGGTAAATGACAGACGTTCCCCTTTCGCTGCCGGCAATACCGATAACCATCTTATTTTGCTCCTGCAACTTTTGGAAAACCGGAACATAATCGCTGTCGGCGGCGATCACAGCGAATTTCGTGATGTTCGGAACGGTAAAGGCGGTATAAAGCATTTCGACTGCGAGACGCATGTCAGCTGAATTTTTGAATTGATTTTGATAGGCAATGTCTTCATGAATAAAAAGATTATCGCGTAGCATTCGCCGCACGTTGTCGGCTTCTTTGATTTGCTGATTGCCAGCTAATGCTTTGACCAAATCGCCAAACGAGCGGCGAATGATAATACGCCCTTCTTCTTTGAGTTTTTCAAGTATTTCGCTCAAATCAATCGGAAGTTTCAACGCGTTGCTAAAGCCGATGAAGTTTTCGATATCGAGAAAAACGGCTATTTGGTCGTTTGATTGCATAAAGTAATGATATTTTGGGGATTTTTATAGCAGACAACTTAGTTGCAGAAAGTTACGGAGTTCCGCCATTGCAATCGGCGAGCAAACAATCACGCCAGAGTTCAGAAATTTCTTTGCCCGTGACGTCTTTGAAAACGGCGTCGGTGTAAGAATTGGCGCGAAGTTTTTCGTTGACCGCGGCAGCCGGATTTTTTGATTTGTATCTCTTTTCCACAAAACCGAGAAACGCGGCGCTGCACCAGTAACCGGAATCGTAGCGTGGGTAAACTCCGCCGCAACGCGGATTGCTCCAGGAGTTTTGATAACCGGTCGCGTAACGAACAAAGTCGGCAATGCCTTCCTTTAACCAAAATGGTTGTGTTCCGTTTTGCGGATAACTTTGAACCACGTGCGCCAATTCGTGAACAATCGCCCCTAAATCTTGAGGGTATTTCTTAAACCATTCGATGCTGAGATAAACGGTATCGCCGACTGCTTCTCCCGGATTTTGTTGCTGGCGGAAAATCAGCTTCACTTTCGCCGGTGGCTCAAAACTTTTCGATGCCAAAATATTCTTAATCTTCGGATAGTTTTTCTCGCACAACGCCGGAAGTTGTTTAACAAATTCGGCAAGCTCCGGTGCTGCCGTCGCATCAACTTCGCAAATCTGGGTTTGCGCTTTTAATTCATTTTTAGTCTTTTTAATCATTTGCGCTGCCGCTTGCGCCGAAAACAAAACGACGACTGCCAGCAATGCCGAAACAAAGTGGTTACTTTTCATAAATAGTCTCCGAAACAGTTTTTTGAACAGAAAAATCCGAGAAGCTGTGAAACGAATCTTTTTTTTCAAAGTTATAGAACTGCCGGTTTTGAGAAAAAGGTTTCTGATTGTATATGACAAAATACCGCCAAAAAATTACAGAAAAAATCAAAATATGTCAAAACAAGATTTGATTAAATCGTTTCGGGCGTTTCAACTTCGGGCGGCGGCTGCGCGTCGAGCGTCAGGGAAACACGGGCGGCGCGGTCGTCATCCGAGCCGAAGTCGGCGAAATAGCGGGTAAAATCGAGTCCTGTACGGGCGTTTGTCGCAATCACGAAATTGCGAAACGGCGTGCAGGAAAATCTCGCGTCGCAGTTGCGGCAAATGCGCGTGCCGAATTTCTGCCGCGTGTTGCCGAATTCGGAAATTAAAACTTCGACTCGCGGCGGGAGAAAATTCTTCGCTTCGATCTGGTCAACAATCTCGCCAAAGCCTTGAATCGTTTCATCAACTTTTTCGCGGTCGAGCGGTATGTCAACGAGCGGGTCCCAAGCTTCCAATTCTCTTTGTTTGACAGACTCGTTACCTGAACGTATCGCGTCAAGAACTCTAGGCGGTAACGCGGTTGCGATAATCGCCGTTTCGTCGAGCGGCTGCCCGCGCAAATTCTGCCAGATGAAAGCGTAAACGTTGAGCTGTTTTTCGTAAGCGTCAACGTGCTTTCGGACATAATCGGCGTCGTGCGTTTTGATGTCATACATCACGGTTCGCTCGTCGTCGCGGACAATATCAACGACGCCTTCAATCGTGTAACGTCTGCCTTCTGGCGTCGTTTGTTCCGGCAAAGTCAGGCGCACTTCCGTGTCGGTGACGCTTTCGGCAATTTCGGTCAATTTTCGGTAATACGCCAAAACCTGTTCGAGCGCCATATTTTTTACGTCCGGGTTGAGCGCGTGTCCGCCGTCGAGCCGCAGGCGTTCATAGTTTCGGTCGAAGGTTTCTCGAACCCAAATTTCGATTTCTTCAAAAGACAAGATTTTATCCGCATCGTCAATCGGCGCGGACGGAAAATCCTGCGGGTTGCCCTGTTCTACTTCGTTCATAAATTTGCCTCCGCTTTTTGCGCTGCCGTCTGTTTTTTATTTCTCTGCCCGATTAAAAGATGATGCAAATCTTCGAGCATCTGGTGAACGAGCGTTCCGAAAAACTGCGTCTGCGAGCGTGAAGGAACAAACCCGTATTTGCGGAAAAGCATATATTGACGCGGGCATTTCTGGTATTGCAGATAATCGGAAGTGTAAGAATAATTTCGGGGAATTTCCCGCGTGTCAATTTTGGCTTCGGGAACGCTTTCTAAATTTAATTGAGAAATGCGCGTGACGCCTTCTTCAAAAATCCGTTTAAACGCCGGAAATGTCGAAATGCCTTGCCCGCGCGGATTCCCGATAATCAGCAAATTTTCGGCGCGGCTCAAAGCGACGTAAAACATTCGCATCGAATCAAAACTTGAAATGCGGTCGAGCGGCTCGCCTTCTCTTTTGAGAAACGGGCGCACGACGCGCTCGGATTTTGACGGCGGAAAGTTTTTCTTTGAAGGCGAAGGCAAAACAACAACGGGAAACTCCAAACCTTTCGATTGGTGAATCGTCAGAAACGGAATGCGCCCTTTCGGAAAGGGATCGTCGGCGTCTTCGTATTCGCTTTCGCCAAGACGGAAAATCGCGTACAAATACGCCATAAAAAACGTAATTTCAAAACTCCCGCCGCCGATAAAACGCCCGGTCAAAATCGAAGTGTAATTGTCGAGATAACGCGCCAAGTAACCGGAAATTAAACCGAGATTGCAAACCGGACCTTCGTCTTCGCCGCGCTCGGCAAGGTCAAACATCTGTTTGAAATGGTCAAAACCGACAATGCGGTAAAAAAGGTCGAGCACGTTCCAGTCGAGCGACGAAGCCGAATTGATGATGTAATGCAGCGTGAACGGATTTCCGGCGGCGATTCGGTCATTGATGATTCGCTCGAAATAGCGGTTTGAAAGAGATTTTTTCGCCGTTTGCGAAATGTTCGGCGTGTCGAACAAAACGCGCTTCATCTTTTCCGGCTCAAAAGGCGCGTCTAAATTCCAGCCGTTTCGCTCGGCTTTAGCTTTCAACTTTTGATAATCGCCAACGGCAATTTCAATCTCGCGCCGGCGGTCGGAGGTAAAATCTTTGAGCGGGCGATACTCACGGCAAAGCTCCGTTCCGCGTCGCTCGCAGCGGTCGAGCCAGTCGTGAAAACCTTGATAATCGCGGCTGTTAAAATTATTGCGTTCAGGACGCCCGAAAATCTCGATAAACAAGGCGAAAACGTCCATCGCTTCGTCAACTTCGAGAAATGTTCCGGCGCGCGGCGCGTAAACTTTCAAACCTTCGCGTTCGAGCGCGGTTTTCATCGCCTGAACTGAAGTGTTTTTCAAACTCGGATAGAGAAACGCAATCTGATTCGGGTCTTGAACTTTCCCCGATTCAATCAACTGTTTGACGAGCCGGACAATTTCATCAACGCAGTCTTCACGCGGCGATTGTTCCGTCACAACAACGGCAGTTTCGGCGTCGGTCGAAAAGGCGTTGATATTTTTATCAACGAGCCGGTAAAACCCGCGACCATCGGCGCGTCGCCAGTCTTCAAACTCCATAAACCGCGTGTAAAAATCAACGATTGTTTTTCTTGAGCGGTAATTCGTGCTGAGCGGAATTTTCGTCGGCTGCCGCCCGAAATGTTTTTCGCATCGTTCGGGAAATTCGACAAAATTTTCCAGGGTCGCGCCGCGAAAGCGATACAGCGCCTGTTCATCGTCGCCAACGACGCAAAGGTTTTGATGGCATTCGGCGAGTTTGAAAAAGATGCATTCCTGAACGGCGTTTGTGTCCTGATACTCGTCAATAATGACGTGCTTGAACGTCTCGCAAGCCGTTCGATTCGTTTCCAAAAGATCGAGCGCCTTTTGCTGCAAAAGCGAAAAATCCGTTTGCGCCGCACCTTGTCCTTTGAGTCTGTCGAGATAACCGCGATACATCGTCAAAATCGGCTTCAAATCATCGTCGGCTTGATCGAAAATTTCGTCAGGCAAAAGAATTTCTTCGGAAAAGCGATTGAAAAGCGTGATGCAATCGGTCAAAGCGTTGTGCTTGGCAGAGCTGGCAAATTTGCCGTCCGTCATAAACCGATTGACATCTTCGACAGCGCACGGAACGCTTTCAAGCAGGTCGTTCAGGCAGCGGCGCAGGAAAAAGTATTGCTGCAAATCGTCCAAAATAATCGGGCGCGTCATTCGCTCTTTGTTGTCCGAAAGGCTGCGATCCGTCAACATTCGCTGGCAAAGCGAGTGAACCGTACCGATATACATTTCGGCGATGTCATACGGCTGATTCGTGATGTTCGTTACGAGTCCGAGCAGCGCATTCAAACCTTGCTTGAGTTGAAACGCCGCTTTTTCCGTAAACGTGCTGAGGAAAATTTCTTCCGGCTTGATGCTGTGACACGCGATCAAATTAACCGTTCGCCAAAGCAAAACGCGCGTTTTCCCGGAACCGGGTCCGGCGGGCAAAAACAAAGGTCCGTCAATGTGTTTAATAGCCTGTTCCTGGGCAGGATTGGGCGAAAAACCGACTTTTTCCCAAAGCCGTTCTATTTCAACTGGCATATTTGATTCTCCGCGAGAAGATAAACAGACAGCTTAAAGAATGGCTTTTCGGAACTTTAAATTATGGAGTTAGGTAGTGTTTACGTGCGTGAGTTACGAAATGAGCCAAACTTAAAATAAGCTACAGCTATTTAATAACACAGATTCTGTTTTATCTACAAAGCGAAATTAACAAAATAGTATGAATGAAAATAAAAAACAGATTATGAATCTTGAGAATCAATTGGAAAATTTGCTGATCGTAATTTAATCAGTTTAGGTACTTTAAGCGGAACCCCCAGCGGAAGGCAGATTCAACAGACTTCCAAAATCCGTAGATTGAAAATCTGCGTGTCGGCATATTTATTCTGTCCTAAACCACTTATATTTACTATAAGCGGTTGAAGGTAGATAAAATCTATTGAAATTTTGGTTGAAATAAAAAGTATTGGTGCGGATTAATTGAACAACATTATAGTTGACATTTTGATTAGCTAAGATGCAATATGCTGGCTTGAAAAGCTGATGCTACAGTCCTCATTTCACACGTCGGACTGAAACATTAATAGTTGCGTTTTAACTGTTAATCGACTTTCAATTTTTCACTTTCTTAAATTTTCAAATAATTAGATTAAAAACTATGGGATTAAATCATTTCCTATGCGGGGCGTTTGTTAATGACAGCGAAAGATACGCTGCTGAATACCTAAAATCAAGATTACAAAATCATGCAGCTTTGAATGATTGGGTTTTACTGACAAATTACGCTAACTCTTCTAGTTCACAATACCTATCGGACGAGTTGGATTTAGTAGTTGTAGGTCCGGGCGGCATAAGCGTCGTAGAAATTAAGCACTGGAATACTGCCGACCTTAAAGGAAATAAGCTCTCTATTGCAGAAGCGGAAGCCGAAAAGATTAACGAAAAGGCAAAGAGGTTAAGAGGAAAGCTCACCCGCAATTGTTCATTCGATTTTGGATTTGTGGAAGGCAAGCTGCTTTTTACAAGAGGCGAAAATGAAAAGTATGTCGAAGGTATTACCCGCCGTCGCATTCGCGGGGTAGAGGTTTTCGGTCTGACCGAATGGAAAGATTTGCTCGATGTAAGCGCGCGAACGATTTTAACAAACGATCAAATCGCTCATATCAGTCGTGTGTTGCACCCGCAGGCTACGGCTTTAGCGAACAATGAAATACAAAATTTTGATAATACTTTTTTTGAATTGAAGCCGGTTGAAAGAATTAATACACCTTTCCGCCGTATTTATCACGCCCGTCGGAAGCCCGGTCGCGATAAAGTTTTGCTGCACATTTATGACTTAACCGCTTCGACAGAGAAAAATGCAATCGACATTGCCCGTCGCGAATTTGAAATTTTGCAGCGCCTGCAGAAATCAATTTGGCTGCCGAATTTGATGGATTCTTTTCAGGAAGCTAAAAATTATCCGGGCGAACTATATTTCTTCTCTTATATTGATACCGAATCTCCCACACTTGCTGAAAGAGCCAAAGACGAAAACTGGAGTTTGGATGAGCGAATTTACACGACATTTCGCTGCATCGAAGCGCTTGGAGAAATTCATAGCGAAGGTATGAACGCTGATGATACGGAAGTCAATAATCCAATTCTACACAGAAATTTGACACCGGAAACAATTCACGTTCGCTCGAATAACGAACCCCTTCTGACACAGTTGCATCTCGCCAAATTACCTGGCGCAAATACAGTTGCTGCGGCTGCGCCACATAATTACGCTGGATTAGAACAGTTTTTTGCTCCCGAAGTATTAGCCCAAGGGATTGGCGCAAGTTCAAAAGCGTCCGACGTTTATTCGCTTTGCGCTTCGCTTAGTGTAATTTTTACCGATGCGCCAGAACACTTTAAATTGCCGCAAACGGATGAGATCCTTAAAGTTTTGCGATCAGGTCTAGAAACTGATCTGTTCAATCGTGCGCGACTAGCAGAAATCTATAATAATCTCATTGGAATTTTTGATGAGCAAGAACCTGATCCGCCCAAAGTAACAATTCCTGCTGTTCGATATTGGGATGAAGATACAATTTTTGAACTTCATAGTCGTTTCTATCGAGTAATCACCAAACTCGGAGAAGGCGGATTTGGTAAAACTTTTAAGGTAATGGAAGTTGACCCCAGAACAACTGAGGACATATCAGGTCCTTATGTTGCCAAAGCCATCACCAATGAGGCTGCTGGAAGAGAAGCCGCAATTGCTTATTCTAGAGTTCGAGCACAGTCAGGTGGCGCGCATCTGGCTGGAGTCTTAGAAGTAGTAAGTGAATGGCGACCGGATTCGGTAACTGCCCTGCTCAAATGGATAAAAGGCGAGCCGCTCAGTGATTACACAGGTGTTTTGCCAATTTATTTTGATGAATTGGGGATTGAATCTCATGAAGATACAATTTTGATGTGGATTGCCAATATTTGCGATGCTTTAACACAACTTCATGAAGTGGGACTAGTCCATGGTGATGTTAGCCCGCGTAACATTATTGTTGACGGCAGCAATATAATATTAACGGACTTCGATACTGCAACCAGAGTTGGAAATCAATCTATTGGTTTTAATCCTATTTATTGCCCACCTGAAATTGAAGCTCACTTACCTGTTGGATTTTCAGATGATCTTTATGCACTGGCGGCAACAATTTTTCAAACTTTGTTTGACCGCAAGCCCTTTCATCATGCGATATATCCTGATAAAAGACGTGGACTTAATTGGCATGATATTGATCAATCTGAATGGAAACGTTTAAGTAAATTTTTAAACCACGCTACACACACCGACAGAAGTCAAAGATTTGCGTCGGCGATGGATGCGCAGAATTTTCTTCGAAGTTTGAGTGAATCCGGTGACAACGATAACATCGTACCGTTCGTCACCGAGCCGATACTTATTCGCACGGACAATGAGGTGGCTTGGCTTAGCCAGCTACTGCAAAGTTATCCTGGTTCGCCTAAAGGAAATGCCGAAACGCGCGGTCTTGATTCTGACTTCGCTAAGTTCACATACGTTGAAACGGCACTGGATGAGATTCTTGCTGACGATATTAAAAATCGGCGCGTTTCATTAGTTATTTTATGCGGCAACGCTGGTGACGGAAAAACAGCGTTTCTGCAAAATCTTGCCAAAAACCTTGGATTAGAAGTGGGCACATCCGCACAGAGAATTTGGGATATGACATTGCCGGATGGACTTAAATTTTACGCTAATCTTGACGGCTCAGCAGCGTTTCAGGGACGAACAGCAAACGAGTTGCTGGATGAGTGCTTCGCTCCCTTTCAAAATGGTGAATTCCCCGAGGATATTGTTCATCTAATTGCCGTTAATGACGGAAAACTTTTGGAGTGGCTGGAAGAACGCGATGATTCAGAGCTTACCGAAGAGCTTTACGCAGCACTCGAAGATGATTACTCAGAACTTAATCCGCGCATTCGGTTTATTGACCTTAACAAGCGTTCACTAGTTGGTGGTTTTCAACAAAACAGCACTGAAGTTTCGGCTGATTTTGTCGATAAACTTTTATGGAAAATGCTCGGCGGTGAAACGGATGTTTGGCAACCTTGTCATAGCTGCACGGCTCAGTCGCGTTGCCATGCTTGGGCATCGGTTGATGCTTTGCGTGATCAAGAACGAGGCGTGATATTGCGCGAAAAACTGACGCAGGCTTTACTTGCCGTTCATCAACGAGGTGAGATTCACATCACTGCTAGAAGTTTGCGCGCCGCACTGGTTTATATTTTCTTTGGAACGCTCGAATGCAGGGATTTGCACGAAAACCCGAATCTGTTTCCTGCAATGTATTACGATCGGGCTTTCGATTTTTATTCAGCCTTTCGCCAAGGCGATTTACTAACTGAACTAAGTCGGCTTGATCCGGCACTCGAATCACATCCCGAAATAGATCGTTATCTGCTTAAAAAAGCCGAGGACAAATCAAATCATAACAATCAATTTAACGAACAGCCCTCGCTTGACTCGTTACGTCGTCAAGCATATTTCGAGTGGACGAGACAAGAGATTGAGCGCATCGGAGGTAACGGACATGCTCTCGGACTCGCTAAATCAGAGCATCTTGAAAAATTTCTTTTAGTTGAAAGCGGAAATGATTCACAAAGGCAAGAAATTTGTTCGCAATTATGCGAAGGCATTGCCCGGTTAGAAGATTTACCCGAGGCAGCTTTTGATGCAGACCGAAATTCGATTCCGCTTAAAATTACGCCGCGCACACCGACTGAAACGGCATTTTGGGTCAGCAAGCCGCGTACTAAATTTAAACTGCGCCCGCGAATTGTGCGTGCTGTTCCTGGAATTGAAACCTTACACACACACGTCATCTTGTCCTATGAGTTTGATAACGGACACATCGAAGAATTAGTTATTGGAGCCGAATTGTTTAATTTATTGATGGAATTGCGTGAAGGTTACCAAATCTCCGATGCGCAATCAGATGACACGTTTGCTAATCTTTCGATTTTCAAACAGCGGCTCGCTCAAGAAGGCGACCGAGTGTTGTTCGCTTGGAATCCGGCAAATGAACAAGTGATGAAGTTAGAAGCATCAATAGTTGATGGCATTCAAAAATTGGTAATCGCACCAGCCACGGAAGGCATATCAATATGAGTCGTAAAATAGTAGAGGAAGTGCTAAGCATCCGAGACGTAAAGGAACTTTGGGGAACGGGCTACTATCCGGCACTTCCCGTTACGCCTCAGGAATATTCAATGGGCGGTGTTTTGCCGATAGTTCTATATATGATGCGTTGGGGGCAAAGGCGCGGGAAGGGCAAATTTTTTGATGTTTTCGGAGTGGACGCCACTATCAATGATATTTCAAAGAAATTAATAACTGGCGAAAGTTTTGTTGGGTTTAATAACTTAACAGAGCAAGCAATTCTAGGTGATTTATTACTAGCCTTTTGCTTTGAAAATAAAAAACGTCAAACTGGAAGGGATGAGCAGATACAAAGAGTTTTTCCCACACACTATTTCTCAAGTTGGGTAGATTTACCCAGAGCAGCGGCACATTTAAGGGGTGTGCCTGAGATGTTTACAGCGATTGTTTCCAATCAAACATCAGGGGAATTTATAAATAGTAATGGAAAAGGACATTACTCAATAAGCGGCGGATTTGAAAATAATCGGCTTCTATCCTTATTCGGTCACGGAACAAGCACGCAGGATGAATCAAACAACTTAAGATCAGACGAATTCGATGAAAATACTAAAATAGGAATTGATCAGCTACTTGCTATTAGAATAGCCCACCTTCTGGGAGAAGCACCTGTTAAAGCTTCTGGCGGTAGTCACAACATTCCAAACCAACTACCCGTTGCAACAAAAGCTGCTAAATATTTTTTTGAAGATTTTAATACTTTCATTCGCAGTTACGGTGAAAACATTCCTCGCCAATCGCTACTGCCTATGATCGAATCCTGTATTGCAATCGGTACAACAAATATATATTTATCAACTCTTAGAATTCTACTTAACTGGTCGGAAGAAGGTTTTATTCCGAATCATGACAAACAAAGTCCGTGGGAGCTTTTTGTGGATTGTTCCGCATCGACTGATGACAAGCTTCGCCGCTTTTCAGAAGAAAGCGTTGACGATCTTCTACAGCGGATGTCGCGGCTAACAGTTATTATGATGTGTTTGAGAATTATAGACTTACGCGCGAAACAGGAAAGGCTAGAGAATTTACCTAATTCAACTCCCGTGCCAACAGACAGGATTAATTTTTTGGGAGATTTAATAAATAACCGGCTAGAATCAAGTAGAGGAATTAATAGAGATTTACAAAGAGATTGTAATAGATTAGCAGACGCTTTTACCGAAGCAGGAGATATTCACGTTAAAACATTACTGGAAAATGATGATGTTCATCCAGCCTGGCGAATGGCAGAAGCTCTTGTTTTCATAATGGGTGATAAAGCACATGATGTACAATTTCGAAAATTTTTCGGCTCCAGTTTAATGATAGACCAGCCTAATGGTTTAGCAAAAAAACGACGCACCACCTTAAAGGGGAAAGCTACTGATCGCCGTTCTGTAGTTTTAACCAATACAGTTATTGATTTTCTTGTTCATCGGCATTTACGAAAATCCAAGACCAGCACCGGATCGAAAAATTTGTCACTCAATGGTTTTATTAAAATTTTGCGCGAAAGATACGGTTTTTTTGTGGATGAAGCACCGCCTGGAATGTCAATTCCCGATGATCAGCTTCGTAAGAATCGTGGCTATCTCGAACGGAGATTGCGCGACCTAGGATTATTCGTTGGGGTTAATGATGCTGAAGCGATGAAACGTTTGAAACAAAGGTTCGAAGTCGGAATTGAAGTTTATTAAATTATGAGCCGCAAAATAGTAGAAGAAGTTTTAGGGATACGAGATGTTAAAGAAATTTGGGGAACGGGGTACAGCCCGGCGCTTCCTGTAACGCCGCAGGATTACACGATGGGCGGAATTTTGCCAGCAGTTTTATACATGATGCGCTGGGGACACCGACGCGGTAAAGGTAAATTTTTTGATGTTTTTGGCAAAGAAGCCGCAGTTAGGGATGTTTCTGCAAAACTAGTAAATCATTCTGAAAATTTCATAGGATTTGATGAATTAACAGAGCAGTCAATTTTAGCAGATTTGTTACTGTCATACAGCTTTGAGAATAAAAACCGCCGAATGGGTAGGGAGGAGCAAATACAACGTGTTTTTCCTGCACATTATTTTTCGAGTTGGATAGATTTACCTGACAAGGTTGCCCATTTACGAGGGGTTCCGGAAATGTTTACGGCAATCGTCGCAAATCAAAAAGAAGGTAATATATTGAGTAATCAGGGGAAAAGTCATTATTCCATTGGAAGAGGAATTAAAGAAAATAGATTACTTTCTTTATTCGGAAATGGAGCAAACATTGAAGATCAATCAGATAATTTAAGATCTGATAAATTCGATGAATCTACTGAAATCGGCATTGATCAATTGCTTGCTGTTAGAGTCGCACAAATGCTTGGTGAAGCCCCACTTAAATCATCCAGCGGCACACACAATATTCCTAATCAATTGCCGGTTGCAACCAAAGCAACTAAAACTTTTTTTGATGATTTCAATATTTTTATTCGCAGCTATGGTGAGAACATCCCCCGTCAGTCGTTGCTTTCAATGATTGAATCATGCATTGCTATTGGAACAACTAACATTTTTCTTTCGACGTTAAAAATTCTATTAGAGTGGTCTAATGCCGGTTTCGTTCCAAATCCAGATAACCAAAAACCATGGGAACTCTTCGTTGATTGTTCGGCATCTACTGATGATAAACTTCGTCGATTTTCAGAAGAAAGCGTTGATGATCTTCTGCAACGTTTATCCAGTCTGCCAATTTGTATGATGTGTTTAAAAATTTTAGAACAGCGTGCAAAACAGGAAAATCCTAGAGCTTTACCAGTTTCCACTCCAGATCCAACAGTTCGAATTAACTACTTGGGAGATTTATTAAATGAGCGGCTTGATGAAAGCCGTGATATTCGCCGCGATCTGCGTAAAGATTGTAATAAATTAGCTGATGCACTAGAGGAAGTCGGAGAAAATCACGCTAAAGATTTATTGGAAAATGAGGAGGTTCATCCTGCTTGGCGAATGGCAGAGACTATTGTTTATTTGATGGGAGACAAACTACAGGGAACTCATTTCCGAAAGTTTTTGGATTCAAGTTTGATGGTTGATCAACCAAATGGATTGGCAAAGAAACGGCGTACTATCCTGAAAGGCAAATCTACCGAGCGTCGTTCAATTGTTTTGACTAATACTGTAATAGATTTTCTTGTTCACAGACATTTGCGGCAGTCAAAGGGCAAATCAACCAACCTATCGTTAAATCGCTTTATTAAAATTCTACGTGATCGCTACGGTTTTTTTGTGGATGAAGCGCCGGCGGGAATGTCAATTCCTGATGACCAGCTTCGCAAGAATCGCAATTATTTGGAACGAAGACTGCGCGATTTGGGTTTATTTGTCGGTGTAAATGACGCCGAGGCAATGAAACGATTAAAACAAAGATACGAGGTTGAAATTGATGCTGATTGATATACATTCCGTGTGCCTGAGCGAGGCATTTGCAAAACTCTTAAAAAAGCCGACTGAAGGAACAATGGCTTTTGTACGCGCACTACCTGCAGATGTGATGCGCGAATTGTGTGCTAACGGAAGTTTGAAAGTTGTAGGTTGGGATGTTTTTTTCGTTTCAGATGAAGAAGATACCGAACGGCAATTTATTACAGCTGACCATGCTGTCGACATTCGTGAAGACAAGCGCGGCAGCGTGTTGCTTTTAGTAGATACAAAAACTGCCGGAGCCGGAATGGACGGTATTTACAGCGCGGTGCGCGAAATAGGCGAAAGCGAGCTACTGCCCAGAGCAATAAAGTTTGCTGAAAGGAAATTGCAAACCAAAGAACAGCGTGATTTCGCAGATGCAGCAGTCAAACAGGCAAGGAAAATCGGGCGCACGAATGCCATTTCACCTTGGAGAGAATTTGATTTTTATGTCAGATGCGCCGCCGAACCAGAACAGATCGGAAAGCATGTTTCTTTGCTTGGATTATGGTCAATAGCAACCGGCGAAGAATTACGAAAAGAAGATATTGCAGTTTCGGCGCAAATTGTTGAGAGACTGCTGCTGCCGTCAGGTGCTGCAAATACTCCGCAATCACGTGTTCAATCCTTACTTTTACCGGAAGAAGATGGAGCCAAAGCTGTCGAATTGGAAAGATTTTTGCGCGAAACAAGCGGTCTGCGCTGGACCGAAATGGCTGTGCGGTCTGGAGATTTCCCAAATTTGTGGCTCAACAATTTGAATCCCGGTTTTAATAGCCAGAAAATCATCAGCATTGAATTAACCGAATGGCAGTCCAGAGCAGATGCCGCGCCACATAAATGGACAGGACTTGTCTTAAATGCTGACAAAGAAGTGGAGTTCTTGATTAATGATACTTCAAAATTTGAAGTACGCTGGAAAGTTCAACCACCAAATCTCAAGTCCGGCGCAACAGAATACAAAGTTTCAATTGTTACTGGTTCAGAAACGGAACTTGTTTCCCGCCAAGTCGCGCACACCGACAAAAAAGAACAGAAATGCGTTTTTACCCGCGAAGATTTTGCTGATCTTGAGGAAAACGGCAAATGGCAAGCCAAAGTCCTAGTGCATCCAATTGATGAGACACCGCCGGCTGACATCTCTAATCCTTCAGAATCGCCGCGCTGGAAAGAGAGCCGGGAGTTTATTTTGACTTTCGGCACGCGTGATGCTCAGACCAAAACCAGCGTTGGTAAAAAGGCGCGCGCATTGGTTGAGGAAGCGATAAAACTGCTGGAAGAAGATTTTGAAACTGTTTGTACACAACCAGCAACCGAAGATTCGCAAGGCTTTATTAATTTCAACGTCAATGGTAAAAGCGGGCGCGTATTTAGACCAGAACTTATCAAGCTTGTTGAAGAAAACTGGAAGCAAAATAATTTTGCAATCGGTCGCTGGGTGGTGCGTGTAAGAACCGACGGCTCGCGTGTAGGCGAGCCAAATTTCTTACATATTGATCGTGGTAGTTACCCACCCGACGCATTGCGTAGGTTGGAAGACAGCACGCGGCAACTGGCTCAGCGCGCATCAGACCGAGGGGGATTTATCGGATTTGTTTATCACAACAACGACGCAGCGACCGCTTACGTTAATGCTTGGACAACAGCAATTGACTCTCGCAATAAAGAAATAGCTTTGGCGAATACAATTGAAGTGCAAACTTTGACTGGTGAAACGATCGGGTTAATTGTTTTGCCAAGTCATCCAGTCAGAGTAGCTTGGCACAACGCTTATGATGAGCTGGCGTTTCAAGCGCGTTTTGTCGAAAAGTTAGCGCCAACGGAAACAGTTAATACTTTAAAGATGCTCGATGGAAGCTTTGTTCCAATGTTTCTACCCGGAATCAAACCTAATAAAAGTTTTGTTTTCGGCGACACGCTTGGCTTTTATGCTGTGGCGATGATTCAGGATGATGAAGCTGAGCCCCAAGCAATGATCGCTCAAATGATGCGGTGCTTATCGCCGGCAAATGATGATGTTGCGCCGACAGTTGGGGTTACGACGGCTTCTGCAATTGCGCGTGAAATCGAGAAATATTCGGTATTGCACCCGCAATATCGCAGTATGCATATCAATGCGCTGCGGGCTGGTGACGGCAAGACGATTGCACAAGCATTAGGCTTAACTCTTAAAAGCAAAAACGATGAAGATTCAGGTGTTGATGCGCCACAACAAGGTTATGTATTAAATCTATTTCCTGGTTCGGAATCAAAAAATTCACGGCTGACTGGACGTTTTTTTGCTGAGGCTGCCGAACGCCGTCGCGCTGGCGTCGGTGGAGCAGGTTTCGTGGCAGCAGATGAGCGTTGGATGCTCGAAACATTCGAAGTTGGAAACAACACCCTGCCCCGACTCAAGTGGGCAAAACGTAAAGAATCTGCTCCTACTTCTGCGGCACATTTATCGGTTGCTTTTGACATTTTTGACTCTGAAGTATTAGCTACAAAAGAAACTGAAGTCAGTCAATCTCGACCTATTGAAGCATTCGGTTTGATCCCAAGCTTGGTGCGGCAATTCTCCCTTGATCCTGTGCCCACATGGACACTAACTCTTGCGCCGCAGGTCGAAGGCGAAAAACATCCATTCTCAAGAGGGTTAAGTGAACGTCTTCATAAAGTTCACGCGGCGATTATTCGCACGACAGCAGCGAACTTAACCAATCAAGAATCAGGTGATGAAAAAAAATGGGCAAATTTAAAGACGAGTCTCAAAGCTAGCCAACTTGATTTTGTGCGCCGTCTGCATGAATTAAGCGACTGGGTAGTGAACGTAGACCGCAATGCAGGGATTGAATATTTTGACGCTCCGCAGGATGTTGCTGATGTTTACGATACTTACGTGATAGATTGCGTTCCCGAACGTCAGGATTTAGATTCATTACAACTGATTACCTCAACTGCCAAAATCGACGAAGTTTTGCAGTTACTTGAAGAATCATTAGACGAAATGGCACTTAGCCGTAGCCCGCGAAATGGTAGGTTTTTGCTGGCAAATTTGAAGGCAATTAGCGGACGGTTAGCAATGCGACTAGCCGAACGTGGGCAAGGGCGCAGCGAGATGATCGCCCTGGCGATGTTTTACGCCGGGTGTGCGAAGTTTGGAGCAAATAGCGATTGGTTATCGCTCAAAAACGGTTTTTTAGTACCCCTTGATGATGTGCGCGATTTACTTCCGGTTGAAAAAGCAAATAAATCAACGAATGAAGGTGAAGAAGCTGCAGAAGAAAAGTCGATGATGCGCGCTGATTTAGTTTATGTTGACTTGTCAAAACGTGGCGCTCTGCAATTTACTTTTGTTGAAATCAAATATCGCAGATTGCTGAAATCCGCTCTCGATGTGAAACTGCATGAATACATCGGCAAACAAGTTTCTAACACCCGGCGGCGTTGGATGGAAACTTATTTTTCAACTAAACTGACGCAGACTCAAATTGTTTTACGTCGCAAAAGGCTTGCCCGCGCTCTGCGTTTTTATCTCGATAAAGCCGGGCGACATTTGCTTGAAGAAGCTGAACACAAAAGGCTGTCAACAGCTATTGATAAACTATTTCGTTCGGAAACCGAAATATCTTTGGAAAACTCTCACGATTACGGTTATATTTTTTGCCCGGAACATGACAGCGACATCGAACGAATTAATACTGAGGAAACTACTCAGATTAGAATTTTCGGTGCGCAATCGCTTCCTGATTTGCCTTACAGATTCGATAAGCCTGCCCCGTTGCCGGAAAAACCACAATTAACTAAATCTACGGATCCCAATCAAATTGCGGACGATTTAGAAATTACAGTCGAAACAGTATTAAAGAGTTCAAAAAATATTGATGCACCTCTGTCCGAATTAACAGAAGTTGAAGAAACTGATCTTTCGAGCGAACAAAATTCCATTACACCTCCAAGTAAAGGCGTTGTTTTAGAATTGGGTGCAACACTCACTGCTGATACTCCGGTTCAATGGAAAATGGCAATTACTGGAAATCCGCATCTAATGATTGCAGGGCTTCCCGGTATGGGAAAAACGACTTGTATCATTAATCTCTGTGAACAGCTTATAAAAGGCGGTATCATACCGATAATTTTTTCTTATCATGATGACATTGAAACAAAACTAGGTGCTCGCATTGGAAAGCTAAATTTTGTTGACATTGATAAGGGATTAGGTTTTAATCCGCTTCGAATCGTTACTCCACAAATCCATGCTTGGCTCGATAATATTGGGAAATTACGCGATATATTTGCTGCAATTTATACAGATTTAGGCGACATTCAACTCAATGAAATCCGCGAGGCGATTAAGGAAAGCTATATCGAGTTGGGATATGGAAAATCAGAAACCCCAAATTTGTTACCTGCTCCCCAGTTCAAAAAATTTTATGAAATTCTGCGAAATAAACCCAAACCAAATTTGGGAATTATCGCTCGATTGGAAGAATTAAACGATTACGGTTTTTTCAGCAATACCACTGAAATCTCAAGCATTTTAGAGATGAATGAGCCCGTGATAGTAAGACTTCACGCAACACAAAACGACGTTTTGCAAAATGCGATGGCATCCTTTGCTTTGTTAAATATTTATCAAAATATGTTACTACGTGGCTCACAGCCCTCGCTTACTCATGCGGTAATTTTTGATGAGGCTCATCGTGCAGGAAAACTAAAACTGTTGCCAACTATGGCGAAAGAATCAAGAAAATTCGGGATTTCAATGATCGTTGCTTCGCAAGAAGCAAAAGACTTTAATGATTCACTTTATGCTGCCGTCGCGAACTATTTAGTTTTACGCGTAACTGAAATTGATGCCAAGATACTAGCGAAAAATGTAGTTCAATCGAATGAATCAAATGCAATTGCCGGAAGATTAAAGAGTTTAGATAAATATACTGCTATGTTTTTCACAGAAGGTAAACGTCCATTAGTTTTACGATTATCGGCATAGCAATATCTTTTATTGGCTTATTTAACAAGAATGTGAATACATAAATTTGTGTGCCAAAAGTGTGCCAACTTACCCAAATTGTGTATAAACTTAATCAAATTAAAAGAATGAATAAACTGTGAGAAATGCAATAAAAATGCACTCTTTAGAAATAACCCAAACTAAGACAAACGGCGATTCAAACACTAGGAATCAAAAGGTCGGACGTTCGAGTCAGATTCTTTTGTAAAAGGGACTTCACGCTGCAGCCTTGCAAATTCGTTAAATTTATCTCCTACAAGTGAAACAAATTCCTTACGCTGACCAAAGTAAACATCAAACGTGATGCCTGACTGTTGTGAGTGACCAACAATTTTTTTAACCATTTCGAAAGGAATTTCACTCTGATAAGCATTTGTAACAAAGCAACGCCTTATATCATGGAGACGGAAACTTGGTTCTATATTGGCGATTCGCTTAACAGTTTTCCAGCTTCGTTTAACGTCGTACTGACCAAAAACATAACTATTGGGGGATTTATTTTCAATCCCACAAGAAATCAAAGCATCGTAAAGTTCATCAAAAAGTGGCACTAACCTTTGCACTGGATTTTTTAGTTTGCTTGTCCAAACTGTCACAACTCTATTTTCTAAATCAATATCCTGAACAGTTATTTTTTGTAGCTCATTGTATCTGCAGCCTAAATTCCATAAGCCTATCAAAATCAATTTCAAATGGGTTCGGTCTTGTCCGTATAGCTCCTCGTTACATGCCTGGAGTAATCTGTCATATTCTGCAAATGAGATAGTTGCTGTACGCTTTGTTTCGCTCGCTTTATCAATGATGCCTTTAAATGATGGAGCAGTAATCATGTTATCGGCTTCAGCACAATTCAGTATGTGTCGCAGTCGCTCTAAGTAACGATTCACACCGGCAATCTCACGCGGGCGAATTTCAGTTCTCTTAACGATTTTGCTTCCTAGCTTGTTGGCTGTTACCGGATTTTTGACATCAACCTTAACTTTACGCTCAATAACAATCGGCTTTTTAAGTAAGAACTGTTTGAATTGCAAAATACGACTACGAGTAATGGAAGCTAGCTTAGAATCACCAAAGTAATTTACTAATTCTCGCACTCGCGGCTTTTCTTGTTTGTGAGAAGCAAGATTTGGAAGGTGAGTTTTTTCATAGCTATTTGCGTAGTCTGCAAACGTCAATTCTTTATGCTCAATCCGTGCGCTAAGTTTACCGTATTCGCGTCTTAAATCCCGGAGCGCAGTGTTAGCATCGGTTCTGTTATGAAATAATTTTGTAATTGTTTTTTGCACACCATCAGCAGTTTCATACTCAAAGAATATCCGAAAACGGGGCTCAACCCTACCCTTATATTTATATTTAACCGTTGTAACATATCCATCTTGTTTAACTTGCGGCATAAATCAGCTTCCATTTTTTGTATGTGATTTTGTATGTAAACGCCTCTGAAACGATGCATTTTTATGCATCTTGATGCTATCATGTGCAAAGCTAAGTGGCAAGCAGTAATGGAGATACAGCGCCTAGCTTAATAAAATAAAAACTAGGGAGTGGGATTCATAACCCCAAGGTCGGGAGTTCGATCCTCCCCCCGCCATCAACATTTATCGGAATGAAAAGCGCTTTTGAGGAGGCGCTTTTTTGTTTGTGGTGGACTTGGCGCTTATACTTGGCGCAAGAAAAAGCCTTGTTTGAATTACAATGTCAAAGAACAATTGCTGTTAGTTTGATTTTCCTATCCCGAATTCACGTTATTTTAAGGAACAGAAATTCCGAAAGCCAAGATTCGCAAATCAGCGCGAGGTGCTCTGCGTTTTCATTGGATATTGAAATGGGTAGAGATTTACAGTCAGGGATTCATCTACGGGCTACAACTGCTAGTCAATGAAGGTAGTCTCTCTCAAGCGCGCTGTTAACTAGCTTGGAAGGATTAAAGGATAAGGTTGATGAACTTTATGAAATAACACGTAAGGATCAATTTGGTCATAATACCGGATTCTGGGAGATTGCTGGTATCTTCGATGGCGAACTTCAACGAGAACTTCAATCACTAATTGGGATGAAGGTCACTTGTCTGGAAAATTGGCAGTGATTATTGGAGTCTGCGTTCAAAGAATTTCATGATCAATACTTTCAGTTTAATGATGATCCAATTACTCTATACGTCCCTACAGATTCTTTTACAGGTCCGCCTGACATACCTGGTCATGGGAAACGAGTTTAGGAGAACTACTGGATTCAGGACAACTTCGCATGATTCAGACAACTGATGTGCAGGAAATAAAGAAGGAACTTGATCAAGCCGAAGAGATCGTGAAAAGAAATCAAGCTTGCTCGTGATAGACTTGATGCGTGTATAAGAACTCATTATTCATTTGAAGATTTCTGCACCAGCCAGTCTCGGCTTGGAGTTTTTCTTTGCGCCTGCTCATTTCTGAATAAACATGCTGCGGCTTAACTAATAATTATACCGCTAGAGAGCAGTGTTTCTGCTATCTTTCCCGCTCTATCTCTTAACGCACCAAAACTCACAAAAACCTATCAAAGAAAAAGAAAAAATAGGTATTTAGTAATCCTCAAATTTGCGGATTGCTCTGTTTGAGCCTGACCTTTCGCAAATTTGCGAAAGGTTGTTAATAACTGTTTTAAATCTATTCAAAACGCTCTGGATTCTACACGCAAAACAGAAAAGTAATTTCAAGAACTTACGGTAACTCTTAGAAGTTACCGTTCTTATTTGGACGGATTCATAATCGACTGATCAAAAAGGATTGGAAGAAACCACCTGCGATTCCCAGCCGAATCTGTTATCTTTACACTATCTCAGAACGCATAAAACATCCTAAAATAAGTATTCAAGTGATGATAGTTTTCATTTCGTTTTGGTGTGTTATTTCATGAGAAGTAAAAATGCAAACGGCAAAATACAGTTGATCCGATTGGGACAGAATGAGACAAGAAGGTTCGTTCAGGCGGAATTCAAATCATTTTCTCCAGATGAAGAGAAATAAACTGTTAATAAACAATCATCTGAGACAACTATATTAATGCCCTTTTTTAGTTTTGAAAAAGAGATAACACGTCTAATTTGAGTTTTATGCTGCAAATCTGCCGTGTTTTTGGAATTAGTACTATATGACAGCCATTTAAGCATCGCTGGAGCTTCTTAAATGGCTGCACGTTAAGCGAGGAGCTTAGGGTTCCAAACCCAACGCTTTGAAGGTGAAGGAGGAAAGGTATGAATCAGCCGGTTAATGAAAATAATTTTTGTCAAAAAATCGAAAAAGACGAAAGGCGAAGATTCAATCGCGAGGAAAATGTCAAACCGTTTAGCGGATTTATTATAATTCGCTTGTCCGAGAAACATTCTTTTTTCGATAGTGATAAGTTGCAAGAGCTAGCCGAGAAGCATCAATTGACGCGGCTTTTATCAATTCTGGAAACTCACAAACCTCAAAATATCAGAAGCAGCGTTAAGAGCGTTTCCGCAGAAAAATTGAGGGAGTTGGAAGAAAATGCCGAGCGGTCGGAGTTTCCGCCTCTTCACAGTCTCTCCAGTTACTGGCGATTGGATTACCGGAATTATGACGGGAATCTCGACGAATTAGTCGAAAGATTTCAGGAATTGCACGAAGTAGATTTAGCTTATAAAGAGATGTCTGCCTCCGATCCAACCATTGATCCCAGTGATGATACATTCGTCGCTCGGCAACTTTATCTGAACCGCGCGCCAATCGGAATTGATGCGCGCTGGGCTTGGACACAACTTAACTGTCAAGGCGCCGGTGTCGGTTTTATTGATTTGGAACAAGGTTGGATACCGACCCACGAGGACTTAGCTGCTGCGTCCCCGACACTCGTATTTAACAATAATCGGCACGGTGTCGGCACATATATCGGCAATCACGGGACATCCGTATTAGGTGAAGTCGTCGGCGCAGATAACAATCGCGGCGTGGTCGGGATAGCTCCAAGTGTAGATTATGTGCGAATGGTGTCGCATTATGAAGCCGCTACTGATACCGATCAGCACGTCGCCGACGCAATTGTTGCGGCGATTATGCATATGAATGCCGGCGATGTTTTGTTACTGGAAGTCGCCAGGGGCGATGGTCCCGAGCTTCCGACTGAAACGGACGCCGTTGATTTCGACGCCATCAGATTAGCCGTCGCCAATGGAATAATCGTCGTTGAAGCCGGCGGAAACGGTAACAGTAGAGACACTCCAAGAAATCTCGATAACTGGACGGATGCAATGGGAAGATTTCGTCTCAACAGAACGCACGATGATTTTCGCGATTCGGGAGCAATAATGGTCAGCGCGGCAACGTCGGCATATCCTCATAATCGGATGATCTGGGCGAATTTCGGCTCCCGGATTGACTGTTACGCTTATGGTGAAAATATCGTTACCACCGGCAAAGGAGATTTAGCGGGAAGCACTACGGGAACTCGCAACGACGATTACACCAATACTTTTGGCGGCACAAGCGGAGCTTCGCCGATAATTGTCGGCGCGGCGTTAATAATACAGGGAAAATATAAAGCGGTCACTGGAAGTGTGCTTTCACCGCTTCAAATGCGTGCCTTGCTTTCCGACCCGGCAAACGGAACGCCGCAAGGCGGAGGCGTAGCGGGCAACATTGGCGTCATGCCGGATTTGCGCGTAATTATCGAAACCTCGCTCATTTTAGTGCCGGACGTTTATTTGCGCGATTTTGCAGGAGACACCGGACGAGTGCCGAGCACCGGCGCAATCAGCACAAGCCCCGACATCATCGTCAGACCGACCGAAGCCGCCGACCCGACAGCCGAGTTCGGCGAAGGCAGCGGCAATGAAAATTCCGCAACGCTCGGATCCACAGTCAAACCAGGTCAGGATAATTTCATTTACGTGCGGATGAAAAACCGCGGCGGCAGCGCGGCGAATGATGTAAAGGCAGATATTTATTGGAGCGAAGTTTCGACGCTGGTTACGCCGAATCTCTGGAATTTTATCGGCACGACCGCACCGGTCAGCGTCCCCGTCGGCGATACGCTGGTGGTTGCGCCCGCGCTCACGTGGGATGCAGCCTCTTTACCGCCTGACACGCATCAATGCTTTGTCGGAATATTGCGGCACGCGCAAGACGATGGTCCGCCGGTTCCGGGCGCCTATAATTTCGACTTGAATGATTTTATTGCCTTTATCAGAAACCATAACAATGTAACCTGGAAAAATTTTAATGTGGTTGATGATGTTGACCCAAGCGACCCGAGCGCAACGCTGCCGTTTAATATAGTCGGGGCACCGGACGAGGCAAGAAAATTTGATTTCGAGATAATCAGGGCTTTGCCTGAAGAAGCGAGCCTCTGGTTGGAAATGCCTTTTAACCTTTTTGCTTTTACGCGGATCAAAGGTATCGAAACCAAAATTGACCGAAAAGGAAACAAAGTTTCCGTTTTATTGCCCCGCTTGCGAAGATTCGACATTTGCCATCTCAATTTGCCAAAGTCTGCCAGGTATAAATGTAGATTTGTTGTTAAAGGAGGCAAAGGATATGAAAACGGACTTCATCAAATTGCGATCAGACAAGTCTATGAAAATTTTGAAGTCGGCAGGGTCACTTGGGGATTAAAGGTTAAAACTGAAAACTAGAAAAGAAAAAAGTAGCCCGTAGATAATGAGGTGGAAAAAGCTGATGCAATTTTCCACCTCGTCCAATTGTCGCCCGGTTTTCAGTTACTACGTGGCGAGAAAATCTTTGCTTCTGTGATGGCTAAGCTTTTTTTATTGGTCTTTTTGAAGGTAAGTCCGGGTAAATTCCCACTTAAATATAAAAAACAGCCCCTCTGACTATTTTTTTTCACTTTTTTATACGGCAAGCCATATCAGATCAAAGTTCAAATTCTCAAAACCTTCATCTCAATAGTACTCAGGTATTTTAGAGAGAAGAACATTTCTAAAAGACGGAGAATATTCGCGTCAGCCCGATGAAGAGCAATTATTTGCCTGATACTTAAAACTTCAACAAGCAATAAAACAGGCGGAGAATTTTAACTCTTCTCGCCTGTTTTCGTTTCAGATTTGATATTTTCACCTATTAGGTGAAAATTCAGGTTAAATCTAAAGTAAGGGATTAGGGTCTCGGCGGAATAGGCGGCGGTTCAATCGCGACCGGGTCGCAATTTCCTAGATCGGGAGATGGGTCACTGCCATCATCACAAATGGGAATTGCCGTATCAGTCACAAGGTTTCCAATTTTCGCCGTGTTGCTAAAGCGAAGCATATGGCTGTTTAATACCTGTCCGGCGATAAATTTCTTTTTGCTTTTATCTTTGACAAGATCATAGTATAAATAAAAATCATTCTCGTGGCAGAACTCTCCGCAATCATTGTCAAAGGTGAGAGTTAGTTTTGTTTCATCCACAAACGGGAAAGGAACCGGAATGTCGTTGACACCCTTCTCTTTGATTATCATGGTTAGTCCCGGCATTGCGGTCACATCAAATTTTGCGCTGATAACGGCTGCCACGCGATCAATAATCCGAACAGGCGCTCCGCGACGATCCTCCTGCACAAAATATTTTCTCCGCGTCAAACAATATGTATCAAGTGTCGCCGAAGGAATCAGCATCGAGATAACTTTAGTATTTCCGTTTCTTGCCAATTTCAGCTTATCATGACCGTGAGCGTAATCTTCTGCTGCCATATTAAAAATGCTGTTAAACGCAGGTCCCATTGACGGCGGTGAATCAGGCACCCCCGTGAAAGAAATATTTCGGTCATTGAAGTCACGCTGTAGGGGCGATTGTTCGTGAATCTCCCCGTTAACCAGGAAATTAACCGGATGAATCCCATCGCAAATAAAAACAACTTTCCAGAAATTGCCTTCTCTGTAACAAGCTGCGAGTCCTTTAATCAAGATTTCTACATTCATTGCCATATATTTTTTTCTCCTTTTCTTATTTGTTTCAGTAAAACTAAAATTCGGCATAACCACCGAAGGCGGCGAAACCTGCCCAGTAATACGGCTTGCGGAAACGCTCAAGCTCCGGGGCGTTAAGCATTTCAAGCTGCGCCTGGCGCAGAGCGGTGACGGTCGAAAGTTTTCCCTTCCGGCGATAAAAATGAAACTTCTTCATCAGCTCAGCCGTCGCTTCGGAATCCACTTTCCATTGACTCGCGACCACCAACGGAACTCCGGCGGCTAAAAACGTCCGCGATAAACCGACTAAGCCTTCGCCGTTGTAATAATGCTCTCCGCCCGTTTGGCACGCGGAGAGGATGACGAGCTTTGCCCGAGGCAGTTTTTCCCCGATCAATTCGGAGCCGGTCAAAGCGCCGTCATCCTGTCGGCTGGCATCCGCTGCGAGCGCCAGACTCGACAGCAGGGGAGCACCGTCCGTGACCACGTAATGACCGGCAAAATGGATAACATCCGCAGTTTTCAACGAATTTCGGAAAGCGGATTTGGTCGCTTCCCTGTCGAGCAGGACTTGCCGACGGTCGTAAAGACCGGCGATTTCTTCAGCCTCCCGTTTTGCATCCGGCAAATCCGCTAAATCATCAAAAGCCTCCCGGTCAAAAGCGGGATTCCCAATGCTTAACAGGCTTTCATCGCCGGTTCCGGTTTTTTTCGCCGCATTTTCGGTGCACAATAAGAAAACATTGGCGCTCGGCGCGTAAGAAACGTCAAACTCCGTTATAAACGGCTTTCCGTCCGGGGATAAAAGCGCCGCGAAAGGAAGATAAAACAGGATCCTGCTTGGGATCAAACGGATTTCAAGCGTTGGGTCAAGCTCGCGCCGGACGGGGCTAATCAATAAGTTGTAAAGCTCGCGCGCCAGTACTTCGGCATCTCGCTCTGCCGCCGCGGTTCGGAGAGGCAAAACCCGAAGATAATTTTCAGCCTTTTCACGCAATTTTTCGGCGCTTATTTCGACCGGTACAACTGTGAACTTTTCTCGCGAAACAAGCCAGACAAGGACGCGGTTTTCCAAAACCGTGTATTGCAGCAACTGGACTCGTTCGGGCATTCGCCGGCGGATTTCAGAAAGCGGGAGCGGCGCGACGCTGTCTTTTAATAAAATCTCCAGCCTGTTCCTCTCGCCCGAAATCTCCGCGCCCTTGTGCAGCCAGTCGAGCAAGGAACGGGAAGCCGAGATTTCGCCGTAATCATAAGCCCGCTCGTAATTTCCGCGTCTGAATTCGTAATCGGCGGCAAGATCGTAAACGCTTTGCTCCGCGTCGAAAAATCCCGTCCGCGCCTGCTCTTCTAAAATCTGTTCGCGGTACTTCTCGGTTTCCTCTAAAATTGCCGGTATTTCCCTCCCGACTTCCGCGTCGTTGCCTAAACTTAGCTGCGCCAGCAATCTGCCTTTATGCGCCTCGTACCGGCTGAGCGGAACTTCCAGAGTCTCGTATTGTTTGAGAGCCTCGTCATAAAATCGGAGTGAACTCTCGTAATTGTTTGCTTGTTTTTCCAAATAGCCGAGTTTAAGGAAAGAATAGGCAATCATCTTTTTCCGGGAAGATTCGTCCTCTATCGTTTCAGCCTTTTCCAGCCCTTCGTTTAGCCATTCCCGCGCACGGGCGAGGTCTCCGGTTTGAACGTAGGAAATTCCCGCGTGATTTCGCGAAATCACGATAAACATCGGGTCTTTGAGTTGATCCGCTAAATGGACGGCTTCGAGCGCCGTGAGTTTTGCCGCATTGTAAAGTTTCGCACCGCTTAATATTTGCAGAGCCTCCGCGTAATTACGATATTTCTGCCGAGGGCTGACCTCTGGCAGATTTGACTCTTCCAGAACCCGCCATAGATAACGGAGTGCTCCCTGCTTTTGCCCGAAGAATGAGTTCAGTTTAGCCAGTTCCAGGAGATTTCTCTGCAATGCATAAGAATCTTTGATTTCTTCAGCCAAAGCCAGAGCTTTCTCGTAGTTTTTTTTTGATCGCGTGATTTGCTTTGAATTTTTAAGACCTCCCGCCAGCCAGTAAAGCGACGTTGCTGCAAGCCATTTATATTTTCTGATCCGGCAATACTCTGCGATCTCATCAAACAGGATTATACTTTCAGCGATTCGATTATCATTTCTTAAACAATAAGCGATAAAATATTCGCTAAGCTTCGTTTCCCAAACGTCTCCGGCTTCGGAAAAAAAATTGCGCGCGCGGTTAAATTCCGCTAATGCCTCTGGGTATCTTAACTCCAAACATAATTTGTTACCGTTGCGAACGGCTTGCTGAGCCTGTTTGAGCAAAGCCGTCTGATCTTCCGATAAGGGAGAATAAAATTCGGCAATTTCGCTCGCCAGCGGATCTCCGGTGCGCCCCTTTTCAAGCTCGCCGGCATAAGACAAAGCTCTGTAGAGATTATCTTTTTCGCCCTCCGGCGCTTCCAGAAAAGACATCGCGAGGCGTTGCGGCAAATATTTTCCGGCAATCAGTTCCCTGTTTCGACTCAGCACCCGCCAGGCTTCTTCGCTGTTATTTTGTCGGAAGGCAATCAGGAAATCGCGTTCAAGCTCTGCCGCCGAACGGTTTTGAGATTTCTGTGATTCTAAACTTTCCAGATTTCTTCTCGCTTCATCCGCCCACTTTGAATTCGGGTCCAATTCCAGATATTCGCGCCACGCCTGTCGTGCTTGTTCGGCGGAGTAAAGCTCCTTTAAATTCAAAGCGCGGTTAAAGCGCGGTTCGAGCAATCGAGGATCAAGTTTGATTGCCTCTTCCAGATGTTTGTAGCTTTTATCAAGTGATTCCAACCGTTTTGACCCATTGTTTGACGATCTTTTGGCAATTTCAAGATATGCCGCCCCAAGATCAGCATGCATTTTCGCGTCGTTTGGCGCGAGCTTGACGGCTTGCTCAAGCTGTTCAACGGCTTTGTCAAAATCTTTTTCAAGCAAATAAAGCGTTCCTAAAGCGTGCAGCGATTCGGCATTTTTGTTTTCGCCGACCGCTTGAAGCAACAGGTATTTCGCTCTTTCGCGCTCAAGGACGTTGCCGGAATCTTCAGCCCGCGCGCGGGTTTGATTTAACGGCGCATATCCGAATCCCACTATGCGCGGCTCGATAAAGCGTGTTTCGCCGTAAACTTGTTTGAGGGCAGCTAATCCCTGATCAAAATGTGACTCCCGAATAACGAAATGCCAGACCGCAAAGCTCGCGCCGACAATTAAAAGTACGGCTAACGCCGCTATTGCCGGTGCGGGCAAGAGCTTCCGCAGTCTGCTGAAAAAACTCTTTTTATCTTTTTGCTTTTTGGCGGTAGGCTGTTGTTCGGCGAGATGAGCTTTAAAGACGCGGGCGAAGAGAAACCTTTCCCTCATCTCGGGGGAAGGCAAAAAATGATTTTCAAATTTGATTCGCTCCTGCGGAGTTAATCTGTCGTTAAGATAATCATCAATCAGCTCTTCCTCGTAAATCGAGATTTCTTCGGCAAACGCATCGTCCATCATCAGACGCCTCTCGATCTCTTGCCAAGCCTCTTCATCCTTGAGACTGCCCAGCAAGTATTTTTTGATATTTTCTCGTTCCCCGTTTTCTTTCATTCGCGTTTGAAACCCGGCGCTACAAATATGTATGCCGAAAACATAAAAAACATTTCACTACGAAGCTCGATTTTTCTCCGCGCACTCCCAGACGCATTTTTGCAGCCGCTGTCTGATGCGGTGCGCGCGGACGCGCAGAGCGTTTGCGGTTAATCGGAACTGTTCGGCAAGATGATGGCGATGATTAATATTGGTTCTATCCTCGGAAGCATAATATTGAATCACTATCCGGCGATCATCGTCCGATAGTTTGACCAGACACCGATTGAGGCAATTACGCCTTAGATGATACTGGTCGTTATGCTCATCAAAAATAGGCTCATAAACCGGATCCGTACTGATTGCTACTTCAGGCTTTTTCCGGCGAGCTTCAAGATAAACTTTTTGGGCAATTCCGTAGAAATAAAGTGCCTGATCCCCATGATAATTTTGAGCTATCTCTTTGACCTTATCCGCAACGCGATTAATGGTTTCGTCAGCCAAGGTTTCTGCGTCGGTTAACCCTCGCCCGTAAAAAATCCTGATTAATCGGCGGCGAATCGTTTCATATTTTTGACCGGCTCGGTCTCTGTCGGAATCGAGCCAACCGAGCAAGGTCTCAAACGATTCTTGAGTTAAGACGAGGGGTTTTGCCATGTAAAACGGGGGAATCTCTTATCATAAAATAACCGGGTTTACTTATTCCGAAGAATCCTCAATAGTCAAACGTGAAAAATCAGCTTGCCACATCTTTGTTTTCTAATTAGAGAAATTGACGTTAATATTTCCACGCTTAAAGTCCGACCCGCTTATTCAAGGACATTTCATAAAATTCAATTTGTTAGTTTTCGCCTTTAAAACAGTGGACGCATCTTAGGCATTAACAGCACAGCAAGTCAAGCATTTTTAGGGGTTAATCTGCATCTTCCGTAAAACCGCTCGCCCCGGTAAGAGAAGGTGTAATGTTTTTCCGCAAAATGTCATATCGGGTTAAAAGGCAGAATTCCCAAAAAATTCCAGCTCGAAGAAAAACCGAAAATCAGATTTCTTCAAATTTCTAAGGAATAAATCAATTGAAAATTAAAAACTTACAAGTCTTAACCGGCAAATTTTTAGTTTTAGCGTTGTTCATTAATAGTTGTCTGGGGTTTATCGCAGCTCCGCTGAATGTTGCGGCGCAGACTAAACCGATTATTATCACCGCCGACCAGCCCAATCTGTGGACGCTTGAGCAGGCGCATTACCTTCTCGCGCAAATGCACCGGCGCAATTTGGATTTAAAAGCCAAAGGGCTTTCCGCACTCGACCCGAACGATATTAACGGAGTGCGTTTTGACGTTTTAAAACAGCTTTTTGAAATTGGAGCAACTTTCGATCAAGCAGCCGGATTTAATAATAATCTATTGGCAAAAGATAAAACTTTTAATTCCGAGCGGAGGCGCGAACTGGTTTCGCGGCGAGATGCTTTGCAAGAGCAATCGCTCGACTTATCAAAAGAAATCGCCAGGCTTAACCGCGCGCTGGCAAATGCGGGATCGGAACCGGAAAAGACCGGAATTAATGCAGAAATTACCGAAAGAACTGCTGTTCAAGCTGCGGTTGACAAACAGATCAAATTAACCGATGAGGAACTGAAAACACTTAATTCCGCCTCGGGAGATTTTAAATCGGTACAGCCGGGCGGCTCATTCGACGCGACTAAATTTCAAAATGGGATGCTGGACGGAGCTTTCAAAAAAGCCACCGATGATGCTCTGAAAGAATTCAGCTCATCGCCGCAGCTTAACGCTCAAATTCGATTGGAAAACTACTTGCAGATGCAATATGAAATTATCTCCAAACAGCTTACTCTGTTGCGAGATGAGGTTGGTCCCGGAGAACGTTTAGTATTTCTCGAATTGCCGCAATCAATCAGCGCATCGTTTGATAAAGCCGATCAGAAATGGGCGCAATCCTGGTGGCGAATAGCCGGTTACACGAAAAATGTGATAACCAAAACGAGCGCCACTCCCGCTGTGACGCCAACGCCGAAACCCGATAGTAATCAACGCCCGATAACGACATCTGAAAGTCTTGATGCAATTCTGAAAAACAAACCTTATTATCTTAAGACCGATGAAGAGTGGGAAGAAGAGAAGACAAATCAAGTAAGCGCTGCCGAGGAAGGAATACAAGTTACCGCTGATTTTGTTGACTTAGACGATAATTCGAATATGCTTCCCAAGCTTAAGGCTAAGAATATAAAAATTGACGACCGCCGTGTCCGCACCGTCGAATTGATTCCCCGGCAAAGCTCGATTAATGTCAATGACATCAAACTGCGGAACAAAGCCGGAGTGCTCAATGTGGTGGCGTCTTTTCTCTTCGGTTTTGGCGCAAAACTTAATTTGCAGCGACAACGCGAACAATTTTCTCAATTCGTTCAACAAGAGCTTTATTCATCGGCTTTTGGTAAAGGCTCGCGCGAGTTCGGCTGGACATTTACTCCTATGCCGGGGACGAATCGGTTAATGTCAGGAGTGCGCACGACATATGCGGTTGTCGTAGTTCCGCGGGAGGCGACCGCAATTGTTCTGGAAACCACAGGCTGTTATTTTCCGCGCTCAGCTCATCAACCCAGTGATTTTAACGAAGCAATTGACACCAAGACAAACAGATGGCAAAACTCCGATATACAAAGCCGCCGCTGCAATGCGCAAAAAGGATTTGTCGTTCCAATTCCGGGCGGCGGGGAACAAGGAAGTAACGATTTTTACGTTAGCGGTCTAACCTATAAACCGGTCAAGAAAAATGAGCAAATCGTCGTTTCGATTTATGGAAATAATTTTTCCGCTCAAACCGGAATATTAATCAACGGAGTTCCGCTTAAACCTGCTCTCGGGCTTGCACAGCCGTTTATTGTTGACGACAGCTTGACAAGAAATGATGTTGATGAGGAATTAGCCAGCGAAACCGTACAAGGTAGGTATGAACGTGTTGACGCCAATCAATTGATTGCTACTTTTCGCATCAAAGATTTTGAAAAGATACCTGTTATCACGATTATTGCACCAGGAAAAGCAATTGATCTTAACCGGTTAAATAACCTCCGCATCAATCAAAATCGAAGCGCGTCTCTTGATCCGGCTGTAATAGAATGGATGTTTGGAGAAAGACCGCCGCCGCCGCCGGCGATTAGAATCGAAGGAGTCGCAGTGTTTCGCCGCAATGCGGGAACTTTGATTGCATTAGTTAGCGGAGCCGGTTTTGCGCGAACTCAATCAATTTTAATCAACGGTGATGACACTTTTTCAGTTAATCAACAAACCCCTTCATTGTGGCGCGTCGAATTTCCGGCACCGTTGCATGACAAAACGATTGAAGTCAGCCTGGTAGTCGGCGACCGCACCATCAAAGCCGAACCTGTGCCAAACCCGGCATATGTTTCAAGGGTGGATTCAAGATTGACTTCTAATACTCCATATCTGGGTATTACCGAAGTAAAATTTGTCAGCTACGAAGACGATGTGCTGGTTGTTGAAATTACGGGATACGGATTTAATAAAGAGCTGGTTTCTTCAATGGGTGAATTGGCGGTAACCTCCCCGACAAAAGCATTCCTAAAAATTGTTGATCCTGAACCGGCTGTAACCCTAAGATTAACGGATGAGAAAACAAAATCTTTCACCGAAACTGTCATTACGCGGGCGCCGCCGCCTGCGCCCGCTTCGGAGAAAGATAATTAAACGGGACGCCGATTTATTCTAAGCGAGTGGTTTTGCAGCCCCGGAGGAAATGAACGCCCTCCCGTTCATTTCCTCTGGTATTCAGCAGCCTGGAACACCAGGCAAAGCCAACTCGCTATGTTGTTAACAAAAGTTTCTATCAATCATCATTTGCTGTATATCAAAATGAGCCAATGCGCAATGCCGGAAAAATAAGTTTAATTTTGGCTCAATCTGCCAATCAGTTTTTTACCAAACACCCACAATAGAAAAGATACTAACAACGAAATGCCGAGAGAGATAAAAAACAGGTTTTGATTTACTGCAATGCTGCCGAAATATGCATAAATTAAACATACGGGAAGATAGCCGATAAAATTCAGAAGCAAATATATTTTGAGATTATATAAATTGTAACCACAGACAAAGCAGATACTTTCAGACAGCACCGGAATGCCGCGCGTAATTATAATTGCAAAATGTCCGTATTCTTTCAGGATTTTTTCGCTCAGAGCATCCGACTTGCTTTTTAATACTATTGACGAATATTTCCCGACAAAATATCCGATAGCAGAAAAAGCCATGACGGAAATCAGAGAAACTGCAAAGCCGCTCGAAAATCCGAGAAAGACACCGTTCAAATACATAACAATACTCGACGGGACGGGCAGAAAAATATCGGAAACAAGAATAATAAAGCTTAATAATGCGTAGTGCAGCGGATTGTTCTGAAATTGGGTTAATAATCCAATTGAAAAAGGTTCTAATTCCTCGAAAAGGAAAAAAGAAAAAACAATCAGAACCGCGGTAATAATCAGTGGAATCAGAATCCTCATAACAATATGCTTTAAAAACCGATAGTATTTGCCAAAAAAACAGGAATGCCGCCGAATGTATTGCGCGAATCATTCAAAGCGCGCAAATAAAACAATTTCCACAACCTGCCTTCCTAAAATTCAATTCGTAATCCGATTTGCCCCTCGCGTCCCGGCAATACTTGTAGAGGTCTGCCGAAAGGCGTCGGTTTTCCCACGCCGTTTTCTACCGCAGCCGGGTTTCTGCTGTTGAATAAATTAAAAACTTCAAACAAACCCGTTAAATTCAAACGATCTTTAATTTGCCATCGCCTGGTAAAGCGGATGTCGAGATTTACGAACGGCGGCGCGGTAAAAGCATTTCGCCCGGCTGAATGATCCGTCGAATTGAAATTCAGATCGCCGTCAACGTCAATCGGGATTTGTGCCTGACGGCTGAAGCGAAATCCGCTTTGCGCGCGGAAAATTCCGCTGATTGAAAATTGTCGTGGAAGCTCTACTACTCCAAAAACGGTCAAGATATGATTCGGAGCTAAATCGGAAGGTCCGCGGTCGAGGTCAGCACCGTTATAGAAAACACCGGCTTGCGGGACGGGATTGCCGTTGCTGGCAGTAAAAGCTCCCTGAGCGTTGCTTTGTCCGGTCGTTTGATCGGTGACGACCGGAGGAATTCCGATAAAACTATCGGATGGAACGCAAAGACTGAGACCGGTCTTCAAATTCGGACATCGAAGATTATCTATCGCCCTGGTAAAGGTATAGCTGCCGTCTAAGCTCAGGCGCCGCGTCCGGCGCATTTTGAAAGCAATGCTGACGGCGTCGTAAGCGCCCTTAAACCACGGACCGAATCCTCTGATTTCCTGCAGCGGGCTGGGTTCTTCAAAATGCCGGTCATTTCCCGGCAAACGCGCGTCAAAAGCGATATTGGTCAACCGCACTCCGGCAATATCCCGGATGTCTTTATGAAAATATTCGACCTTAATCAATAAACTCCGGTAAATTTCTCTTTCCACTCCGATATTAAAACCGAGCGTATGCGGCGTTCGGAAACTCGGGTCTAAAGTGACGGGAAATGCGGTAGTCGTAGAACCGATGTGCGAAAGCGTCCCGAACGGTCCCCAGAAAAAGAAACCCGCCGGACGCTGAACTGCGGCGCTTGCCCGGTCAACAAACTGTAGAGGCGTCAATCCGGTTAGCGTCTGCACGTTTTCAATCGTTAATATCGAATTAGCCGGAATCGGCAAATGTCCCGGCGCGACCACGCGGCTGAGCCGGTCAACCCCGATAAACGGCAGCGGACCTAAAGGACAGGTCGCTCCCGCTGCGGCAATCTGAGCATCTGTCAGGTTGGGTGAAAGACACAGCCCGAAGACAATAGGGGCGATAGTCGGAACGCCGTAAAAGAGTCTCGGATAAGAGACCGGCTGGACGTTCGTGATGTTTGCGCCCCCAAAAGCGGGGATGTCCCGTACTTGTCCCAATCGGATTTGGTCGTAAAAAACTCCCCAGCTCGCGCGCACTACGGTTTTTGGCGTCGCTCTCCAAACCAGACCGAGTCGCGGTGATGAATTGCCCGTCGAAGAAAACGCCGAGTCGTAATCCCAGCGCACACCAAGATTAAGCGTCAGGTCGTCGCGTATTTTCCAATCGTCCTGAACAAAAAGTCCGGTCGAATTGTTTCGTAAAGATATACGATTATCGTTCGAAGTAATTCCGCCTCTTGTGCGAGCGGTAAACAGACCGGAATACACCGAACCGAACTGCTCGAAATCATCAACGGTTGCAAACAACAGGTTAAATAAGAGATTCGCTTCAACGCCTTTAACACGCGCGCGGGTAAAGTTTCCTCCAAACTTCAAAATATGCCGGTCGAAATATTTGGCGACATCGCCGCCGAGCGAAATGTATTTTTGATTTAACTCCGAGGGAGTAAAAGGCGCGCCGAACGTAATCTGCCCTAAATCTCCGAAAAAACCGCCCGTCGCGGGACTGCTGAAAATTTCGAGTTGAGTTGACATCCCCGCTTCGGGATGAGAAGGCTCAAAGGATGAAGGCTCGCGCCGATACTGCCCGCGCAGCGTCAATACAAAAGGGCTATTTTGGCTGTCGAATAAAATCGTATCCGTCGCGCCCAGCATTAAACGACGTGAACTAAAATTCTGCCGCGTTGACGGCAGATTTGTCGCCTGTGATAAAGGTAAATAATCCGAAAGGCTCTGGTCGGTAAAACTCAGTATCTGTTTTAAGCTATGACGCCCAAGCTGTTCGTCGAGCCTCATAAACAGGCGCGTCCCGGAATCCTGCGTTAAATTGTCGAATTTGCTTTCGGTTTCACGCAGATTTTGCGGCGTATTTTCCGGGAAGACGAAATTTAGACGGCGGCGTTCCGCAAAGCGTTCAGCGGAGCCAAAGAAAAAGAAACGATCCTTTAAAATCGGACCTCCTGCGGAAATCGCAAAATCCGACCGTCTTAAAAACGGAGCTTCCGTTTCGGGAATGTTTGAGGCATCGAAAATATTGTTGCGGTAGAAAATCGAGAGCGAGCTGTTCCAGATATTAGTTCCGCCTTTGGTAATTACGTTGACCGCGCCGCCCGAGCCGCGCCCGAATTCCGCTTTGTAACCGGCGGTCATTACTTGAAATTCGGCAATCGTATCTTGATTGAATTGCGACGATGCGCCGCCGTTGAACATATCCTGGTTTGAAAGCCCGTCAATCAAATACAAAGCGTTGCCGCCCCGCTCGCCCAACACGGAGACGGTCGAATCGTCACCGCGGTCGGCTTGCCGGTTGATGGCGACTCCGCCAACCAACTGCAAAAGGTCTTGATAATTGCGCCCGTTCAGAGGCATTTCCGCAATTTGGCGCGGGCTGATAGAGTCGGCTGAAGTCGAAGTGGTTACATCCGGAGCTAAATCATCTACCCTAACCGAGACCTCTTCCCGAACCTTCTCCAATTCGAGGGTAATATCAAAGTCGAGAGTCCGGTTAACCGATAATTCAACTTCGAAAGGAACTATCAGAAATCCCGGATGCGAAACCGTCAGAATATATCTTCCGGGAGGAAGCACCGGAAATATATATACTCCTTGACCATTCGTCGTCGTCGTGCGGTCAATCGCGAGCGAAGAATTCGACACCTTAATTTGGACACCCGAAATCTTTAATCCCTGAGGGTCTGAAACGCTTCCCTCGATTGTCGAAGTAGTTTGAGCATTCAGAGACGAAGCCGCCAAAAACAAAATATTCAATATTAATATGAGAAGTTTCGCTTGCCTCGTCATAGGAGATATTTTTATTCCGGTGAGATATTTAATTTTATATCAATTTCGTTGGTAGCATATTATATGTGCCAAAGCGTAGCAAGTTATATGTCCTCTTTTGCCAGCGGCGAATAGACAATAACGATGAGTTGAATTGCTTCGCCGGAATCAAAGAAAACTTGCTTAATCGGGTCAAAGAAAGAGATTCTCAATTCAATATTTTCAAACTTTGTTCTTATTTGTAAATCTAGAATTGTCAACAATATATCTTGTCTGCGCATTCTTCCGAAAAACTTGACAGTGACATCACTTGTCTATATGGTTGAGAACAGTTTTTCCAGAAAATCCGTCCAAATAATAACTTAAACCAGGATACTTATGTCTTATTTAAACTCTCCGCGATTGACTTTTGCCGGACAATTTCAAGCCGACCCTTCAACCGTTAATAATGATCAGACTCATTTTGACAACGCAAACTTTAGCGACACTTTTCAGACTTATCAAACTTCAGGTGACGCCAATGGCTGGTGGAATCCCGATGGAACGGGAAGTTGGCGTTTTATCGGCTGCACAATTACAAGTGTAACTTACAAAGACGGAACTACTACGACCAGTCCCGGTGACGACCCGATTATCGGTATGTCAATAGAGGATGCCAATACCCGCGCCGCCGGTAAGATTGTCGATTTGGACTCACAACAGCAGATGGTTTCTATGCTGTGGGGTTTAATCGTGAGAATTACGGCAGGCGGAAACGATTTAATGAAGGGAGAATATGAACCTGCGCCATTTATCAACATTTGGCTTAACAGGTCACCAGATTTAGCCGGAGATTCGGCTGCGGGCGCCATTTACCAATCCGTCATCAAAAACATTAAATGGGATATTGAAAAATTAAATTCGAGATATCTTAAAGAATTAAATGAAACAAGCCCCGAGCAGCTTTCGATACAGTTTAATGTTGACCGGATCAATATGGATTATACATCTGCGCAATTTACACTTGGCAGAATAGCCGGTTCTATCGGACCTTCAAGTGCCGACGAACCGGAGCAGTTCGTATTGGGAAGACAGTTATTTCCGCAGCCACAGCCGCAGCAATTGCCGGGAGGCATGAGCACTTGCAACTATGCAACTGCGATTGTTGACGAAAAGCTAAACGCAATTACGCTGGATTTTGGAAATTCTTTGCAATATGCTGCCGGTGCGCGAATCGCCGAAACACGAAACCTTACATTGGCAATTGACAAAGGTTCGGATGGAAATCCTGATTATGTGTTTCTCGGAAAAATTAACTATTCAGACCCGGATTGGTACATAAGCTCTGCGGGAATATGTCAATTCCCCTTATCAAAAGAAAATTTAGAATTAGTAAACAAATTTCCGCTTGTTATTGTGGATTATCAACCGAGTCAAACCGATGCATTTACTTTGAATGCACAAGCCACAGTAGTTTTACAGGAAAGCGTGGAGTATGTTCGCGCCGACAAATTTGTTTTTTACCTAAACCCTGATGAAAGCTGCCAGGTTGAATTCTATGCTACTCAATTAGGAAAACCGATGGATGGAGCAGCTATTAGCCTTCAACTCTTTTCGGGTGCCTTAGGACCCGCGCCTCCGAATTTTGCCGTGCCGACCGATATTCTGACATTTCCTGCTGCCGTTAATACGGACTCTGACGGGAAGGCTGTCATAAACATTAGCGCCACTGCTCCCGGTAATCCGAGAGGTTATATTGACGGTCAGGTTTACGGCATATCCTATAACTTAAGCGATGACCAATTTCAAAATTGCAATCAGGCAAATTTCATTAGTCTTCTGGTGTTCAACAGCGTGCCGGAAGCTACTGTAAAAAATCCGACCTGGGATGATATTCAGCCGATAATGCAGCAATACGCCAATCTCTACCCGATAATGTCGAAAGGCGTGTTCAATCTGGCGGATAAAGACGCGGTTGACGCCAATGCCGAAATATTAAAATTCGTTTTCAGCAAAGACAGAACCGACCCGAACTATATGCCCGCGACCAGAGATTTGTCGCGCGATAAGCAGCAAATGATTATCAACTATCTTGACGGCGTGCTAGCGGCGCAAGAAACCAAAGAAGCCGTTGCGACCAGAAAACCATAAAAATATTGAACTACTAATATTATGATAATTCTTAAAAACATAGAGATTGAATCAATCGAGGATTTGAGAGATGCGGTTCAACAAGCCGTTGAGCTTGAGCATTCAACCATTCCTCCGTATTTAACGGCGAATTTCACTCTGAATAATACCGGTAATGATGATATTTCAAATCTGGTCGGCTCGATATTGGGCGAAGAAATGCTTCATTTATCCATTGCCTGCAATTTATTGACTGCCATCGGCGGAAGCCCCGTATTAAATAAACCGCCTTTTATTCCGACATATCCGGGTAAATTGCCCGGGGCGGTTGAATCCGATTTGACAGTGCCTCTCGCCAAATTTTCATTAGACCTCGTTGAAAATGTCTTTATGGTGATTGAAGAGCCGGAGAACCCGATTCATATCGAAGCGCTGGCTGAGGAGCAACTAACAATCGGTATGTTCTACGACAAAATTAAAACAAAAATTCAGGAATTCGGCTCAGATATTTTTACCGGCAACCCGGAGCATCAGGTGGCGTTTGAAAAATTTTTCCCGAAAAAATTATTGTTCCCGATTACGGATGTCAAAACAGCCTGCCGGGGAATTGATATTATAGTAAATCAGGGAGAGGGAACGACTATTGATCCGTTTGTTAATCCCGACGGTACAATGACCCCGGAACCCGCGCATTATTATCGTTTTCAGGAAATAGTTAAGGGGAAAACATTGGTGAAAGACGCGACGGCGCCGAGCGGATATTCTTTTTCCGGCAAACCGATACCCTTCGACGGCACGCTAATTCCCAATATGCGGGAAAATCCGAAGATGAGCGACTATCCCGTTAATTCAGTGGCTTATGTCAACAGCAAATTATTCAACTATTCATATACGAGTTTATTAAATAGTTTGCACCGCGCTTTCAATGGAGAACCGGAGCAAATTAATACGTCAATGGGACTTATGTTTTCCGTAAGGTTATATGCTCTCAAACTTCTCTCTCTCCCGAATCCGAATTATCCCGGATTTACGGCGGGTCCCGGTTTTGAATATGTTACCGATGAAGACCTGACGCCAGCCGAGCGCGGAGCATTGATAAATGAATGAAACAGGTTTAGTTGTAAAATTATCGTCCAGTGATGTTTTAGCGTCGAGACATTTCTATACCGAAATTCTGGGCTTTGTCGTGGACGAGCGCTACACGATTAATAAAGGCGGTTGTTACCTGAATGAATCCTACTTACAACTTAATCTGCCGCGCTTAGAGAGCAATATCGCTATCGGTTTGTATAAAGATATTGACGCGCCGATGCCGAAACAAGACCCTGACACGACACCCGGCACAGCACCTACTTTTCTAGTCGCTGACATCAAATCCGTGCGTCACTCTTTGATAGAGAAAGGCGTATCTGTAGGAGAAATCATCGCAAACACATCCGACAAGGGATTTATTGACTACTTCGCCTTTTTCCAAGACCCGGATAACAATACGCTCGTCGTCAGGCAGAATATTAATTAAAAATTACTAATACCAACAGAGCAGTTCACTTCGCGTCTGTTTTCTTCCATCTGCCAATATCGCCCCAAGTCGGTGCCTGCTTTCCTTCTGCTGCCAATAATTTGGAATTTTTTGGCGGGTCAAATAATTGACATTGCGGAAGGCTGGCTGGATCGAGCTTGTTGACTTGATCCCAGGTAGCCGCCGGGTCTGGCTTCACAACCTTGAAATTAGTGTAATTCTGGCTGACAAACGGAGCATTGGCGGGCGGCAGCGGGTAGCCTGAAAAGTAAAAGCTTTGCGGCATTATTTTCCCGTCTTTGGGCGCAAAACCATAACCGAACATAATATCGTGATTGTCGGTGCGGTCGGGTTTGACGCCAACTTGTACCGGCTTCCCGTCTGTGGCGGAAACCCAAAAGGAATAGCCTTGCCCGCCCGCGCCGATCTGTGCGCTGTCTGCCTGACTATAAGGCAAATGTCTGATGAAATCGCGTTTCGGCGGATGGTTGAACTTGGAGAACAAACAAACCGGCGGCATACCTGCCGGACGGTCTTTCTCATAAGTGACAAAAAAGGCAGTTTTACCCAGCGAAATGAATGAGCAGGTGTATTTGTTGGAGATCGGGAAGATCGGCAGACACCTGCCCTCATAATGTTCCATCATCGCGCCTTCTCCGCTCGGTCCGGTCCACGTTGAATCATAATAAGTGGTGCCGGTGGATTTTTCATAATCAGTGCCTTCCTTCAGCGCGGCAGGCGGAGCGCCGTCATAAGGCGGGAGATATTCGGAATAATTATTGTACACCCGGTACATGTTCCAGCTCGACACCCAATATTCGGGATAGACGGGGTCTGTCGGCTCGCCCGGATTGCGCTTGTAATCGCAGTCCGGGCTTGCGCACGGGCTGACGCCGGGATCGTTGTGGACGCCGTAGGTTTGGTAAACCGCGTCTTCACCCTCATTTTTTGCTTGCGGCGTGTTATCTGTTTTTATTTGCGGTGTATTATCTGTTTTTGTTTGGGACGTGTTATTCGTCGCCGTTTGGCAAGCCGATAAGCCGAGTACTGATACGACAGCAAGGAAAATAATTATAGCTGTGGTTTTGCAAGATTTTGTCGAGCGATGCAGGTGCCCGTTAAATTCCATCGAATGTACTTCTGCTTTATATAAAATATTCATAATCTTCACCTCAGAAATTACAGAAACCGGCAGCTTTCTTTTTCAACTTTCATTAATTAACGCACCGGAAAGATCGAAAAACTATCATCACTTAAATATTTTTTTCAAGATTTTTTCATTACGCAGCAGAATTAGGGTAAAGGCACCCAATTGAATCGAGTATCTTAATGCCAAAATCTTAAAAAATATTTAAGTGATGATAGTTTTCTCTTCCTTTTGGTGCGTTAATTAATGAAAGTTGAAAATGCAAAGTAACAATTGATTCAATTAATACTTAGTAAAGTGAAGAGCTATCGTGCCGAAGTTCATATCATTTGACTAAAAGAAGGTGAAAATTAATAGCGGGCATTGAGTGAGTCAACTATATCAATGTCCAAATACTATATAATCCCTCGCCGGAACCCGATATATGAGAGGAAAAAGCTTATGATTCGTTTACAATGGAAAGCTCCCGAAACTATAGAGGATGTGCGCAGCCTGGTTCAAACCGCTATTGAACTGGAGTTTTCGACATTGCCGCCTTATCTCTACGCTAAGTTTTCAATTCCTGAAGGTAAAAACGCAATCGCCGCCAGCCGCCTCGATTCAATAGTTGGGGAAGAAATGATTCACATGTGTCTGGCGTGCAATATATTGAATGCCATCGGAGGCAGTCCGGCTATCACTCCGCCGACATATCCCGGTCCGCTTCCGGGCGATATTGGCGGCAACCTGATAGTTCATCTTTATCCATTTTCGAAAGATGCGATGAAACAGGGGATGGATATTGAAACTCCGGTTGATCCGATAGAGTTTCCGCAATTGGAAACTCTATCGGCAGCTAACGCAAGCGGTTCGGTCACGATTGGCGAATATTATGCCAAGTTGGACGCTATTCTAAAGCAGCTTCCGGCAAATGCATGGACGCCCTGTCGCAATCAAATATCAGATGCTCAATATTTTCAGGGTCAGATTTTCCCGGTCAATAACTATGACGACGCGCACCGGGCGATAGACAATATTGTATCAGAGGGAGAAGGGTCGCCGACGGCGGGCAGCCCGCTCGATTTCGAAGATGAGCTGGCGCATTATTACCGCTTTGAAGAAGTCTGTCGCAACCAGGTGCTGGTAAAAGCCGATAACAGCGTCGGATATGCGTGGGGAGCGCCGCTCGGTGTTGATTGGAGCGCGGTTTATCCCGCTATCACCGATCCCGAAAGCCACGATTTTTCAAAGGAGCCACAAGTAGCGCAAGCTGCTCAGGCAGCCTGTAACACCGCCTTTACGACAATGGTTAACGAACTGCGAAGAGCGTTTAACGGTGAACCCGGGCGGCTCGGCAACGCTGTACGAGCAATGTTCGAACTTCGCATGGCGGCACTTCATGCGTTGATTACACCATTGGCTGACGGCGCTTCGGTTGCCGGACCCAGCTTTATCTATCTGGATATTAAAGATTAAGGAGCACTATTATGAGCGTACTGGAAACACCCCGGATTATCTTTTGCGGCAATATGAGTTGGGACCCTATTGTTACCAACAATTATGAAAAGTTTTATGATGAAGATACAAGCTGGACGAAGTTTGACCGAGATGAGACGGTCGAACATTTTAGGCAGGTCGCCGCATCAAGTGCAAGTGTAATGCGTCCTCCGATAGGCGTCGGTAATTGGAATCCGCATGGCACGCATCGCTCGAATTTCTTTGATAGCGAAATAAGTGGATTCGATTTGGGCGGCGGAGTTGGAAAGGATGATAGTTTTGTCGGCAGTCCCGTCAATTTTTCGGGAATGCTCGTTGACTGTGAGCCTTACGGCTCTTTCTCGTCACAACTTTTCTTCGACCAAATTTCCTTTGGCATTGACGGCGGATGCCGCATCTTTGCCCCTCGTAAATACCGTTTTACAGCCCGCTACGTAAATTTTTTCAGATTACCGCGCCCGGTTTATGATTATACCGCCAGTGTCGCTTCGGTGGTTTGGCAGACATCTTTTGCAAAGCTGGACGGACTACAGATAGATGCGCACGATTCGGCGGCACTGCGAGCCTTAGAAGCCGCTTTGGATAATGATGAAGTTCTCGGCTTAACCGTCCAGTTTAATGCCTATTCGACGCATTATTACGGTGCTGCGACGGATGCGGAAATTGCCGGGCGCGAACAGGAATTGGTCAATAATCTGGCGGGCGGCGGATTCCAGCCAAATCCGGCGCGCAGCAAGATTGTCGGTGTTATAGGGCTATGGCGCAAAGGAGAGCCGCCACACGAACCGGGCGATAGGGTGATGCTGGCGGCGACAGCCGGTCCCCCAAAATTTGTCGCCACGGCTCACGCCCGGCTGGATGGCAATAAGCTGACCGTTGACCTGTCCAACAGCATTTCCGAAAGCGACCTGAATGAAACAAAGCAAAATTTGGGACTGCTGACATTCTACGCCAAAGGACCTGATAACAGTATCGCTCTGGGCACTATAAGTTACAGCCAGTATGACCGCGAGGCTTATCGAGCTTCGGCGGGCATTGTGACGCTGAATCTCGATGCCAGCCAAACCCAGGCAGCGGCAACGGGTAATTTGCAGATGCAGGGTCAGGACGGAACGGTTTATCTGATGGAACAAGCTCTGCGCGCCATCCCGTATGAGCCTAATCTCTACATCAATTTTGGTGAAAACAGGACTACCGGCGTGCTGGTATTAAATAAAGGCGTGCCTGCCGGCAGCGGTGTCGAGGTGGCGATGAAGCTGGACGGGTCGAGTGTTGCCCAATCTGCCATTGCCGTCACGAATAACGACAGCATTGCAGCATTTAATGTCTCCGGCGCAAGAGGTCAGGTGCAGGGGTTTGTGCTGGAACCTAATCCGGGTAGTGGTCAGGCTTCGATAAACCCGCAGCTCACGACCTATATGTATATTCGTACATATCCGGGTAATGCTGCAATTGCAGAATTAGAGCCGACTTGGGAAAACGTTTATAAATACTGTTTGTCCAACTGGAATGCGATGGCGCCATGTATGGATAATTGGCTCGACCTCAAAAATGAAGCACAAGTTAAGGCTTATGGTTCTATACTCAAGCGCCTGACCGACCCGGCTAATTTTGAATCGTATCGTTTTATGCCGGTGACTCGAGACATGACCCAGGCGGAACGCAAATTACTATATGGATTTCTTGACGGCGATGGAGAAACATCTGCGGAACTGGAAGCCGTACCGGTAGAAGAAATCGTAAATCAAGAAGAGCTTAGCCGGCAAATGCGCCAAGCAAAATAACGGGCTTTCTCATGTTACAGGAGTAAGAAAGACAATGCGACCTGAAAATTGCCTTCGGTAGGATTTACGTAAGGCAATAAGCATTAATAATCGGACATATGAGCGTCCAATTGAGAATTGAATTGCTCGTTATTGAATCCAGGGGGCGGTTTCTTCGTGTCTTTTATTAAAGCTCGGAATTAATAGTTTCTCACATTTTTTTCGATTTTAAGTTGCAAATCTACAACACTTTTGTGACAGTCGAGCAACAATTTCCGATTCTTTGACAACCGGGAATGTGCAAAAATGCTTTTATTCTATTGGTTTAACGTTTTTAAGATTAAAGGCACGTTTTTTGTAGTTCAGATTTGCGCTTGAATATGTTCAAACAAAGAACGCTTGCCAAAACCGTCCAAGCCGCCGGAATCGGATTACATACGGCGGTCTCGGTAAATTTAGCTTTAAAACCCGCGCCGCCCAACACCGGCTACGTTTTCGTCCGCACGGATTTGGACAATTTCGAGATTCCGGCGTCGGTCGAATACATTTCGCATTGCTCTTACGCCACGACCTTGATGCGAAACGGCGTTGTTATTTCGACCACCGAACATCTTCTCGCGGCTCTGCGCGGGGCGGGCGTTGACAACTGCTTTATCGAATTCGACAACATCGAAATGCCGATTATGGACGGCTCGTCGGAAAATTTTATCGAATTGCTCGAAAAAGCCGGATTCGTAGAACAGGAAGCGCCGCGCCGTTTTTTGCAGATTCGTGAACGAGTCGAAGTCGAACAGGGCGCTCGGCGAATGAGCATCGAGCCTTCAGACCGATACGAAATCGAATGTTTGATTGATTTTCCGCACCCGTTTATCGAGACCCAAACTTACGATTTTGTTCTCTCGAACGGCTCGTTCAGCCGCGAGATTTCTCGCGCGCGGACGTTCGGTTTTACGCACGAAATCGAAATGCTTAGAAAAGCCAATCTCGCGCTCGGCGGCTCGCTCGACAACGCGATTGTTCTCAGCGAAAACGGAATGCTCAACGAAACGCCGCTCCGATTTCAAAACGAATTCGTCCGTCACAAAATTCTCGACATCATCGGGGATTTCGCCCTTCTCGGAATGCCGTTTTTAGGAAAAATCAAAGCCGAAAGAAGCGGGCACGCGGTTCACGCAGCTTTGATGTCAAAACTTTTAAAAACCCGCTCTGCTTGGGAAATTGTGGAAAAAGTGAGCAGTGAGCGGTGAGCAGAAAGAGATTCTTAATCTGCTCACTGCTCACCGCTTACTGCTCACTCCAGTCGGTGTGGAAAGTTCCTTCTTCGTCAACTCGTTGGTAAGTATGCGCGCCGAAATAATCGCGCTGCGCCTGAATTAGATTCGCGGGCAGGCGGCGCGTCGTGTAAGCGTCGAAATACGAGAGCGCGGAAGCGAACGCCGCGACCGGAATTCCGTGTGACATTCCGAGCATTACGATTTCGCGCAAATAGCCGATGTTTCGATTTAAAATGTCCGCTTCAATTTCGTTTTGCAGCAAATTTTCAAGCGCCGGATTTTGATCAAAAGCCTGCCGGAATTGCTCTAACAAACTCGAACGAATAATGCAGCCGCCGCGCCAGATGCTCGCAATTCGAGACAGATTTAGATTGTAGCTTTTCTCTTTCGATGCCGCTTGCAAAAGCGAAAATCCCTGCGCGTAAGTGACAATAAAAGCCGCGTGCAAGGCGTTTTTCAGACCATCCAAAATCCGCGCCGACATTTGCGCCGAAGGCTGCGCGACCGATGTGTTTTGCTGAAAATATTTCGCGCTCGTTTCGACTCGTTCGGTTTTAAGAGCAGAAATTTGCCGCATCGTAACAGCCGTGTCAATTGTCGGAATCGGAATCCCGAAATCGAGAGCCGCTTGCGAAGTCCATTTGCCCGTGCCTTTTTGCCCCGCCGTGTCCAGAATCATTTCGACCAGAAAAGCGCCTGTTTTGTCGTCTCGTTTCCGCAAAGCTTCCGACGTGATTTCGACCAGAAACGAATTCAATTCGCCCGCGTTCCATTCGGCGAAAATCCGGCTCATTTCGTCGTAATCAAGCGACAAGCCGCGTTTCATCAAGTCGTAGGTTTCCGCCAAAAGCTGCATCAAACCGTACTCGATTCCGTTGTGAACCATTTTGACAAAATGCCCCGCCGAGCCTGCGCCCATATACGCGACGCACGGCTCTCCGTTTACTTTTGCGGCGACGGTTTCCAAAATCGGTCGCACGCGCTCGAAAGACGCTTCTTTGCCGCCGGGCATAATACTTGCGCCGTGTCGCGCGCCTTCTTCGCCGCCGGAGACGCCGACGCCCATAAAATCAATTCCCTTTTCAATCAAAAACGCTTCGCGTCGTTCGGTGTCGGTAAAATGCGAGTTGCCGCCGTCAATAATTAAATCGCCGGTTTCAAGCTGCGGCAGCAAATCATTAATCACCGAATCAACAATCGCGCCCGCCGGAACGAGCAGCATAATACGACGCGGCGCTGCAAGACGCGCCACAAAATCTGCAACATTTTCCGCCGCTTCGACCTGTTTGCCCGCGCCTTCGTCTAAAAGTGCGTGGCGTTTTGCGGCGTCCAAATCGTAGCCGACGCAGGAAAAACCGTGATCTGCGACATTGAGCAGAAAATTTCTGCCCATTACGCCCAAACCGATCATTCCAAATTGTGCTTTTTCCATTTTATGCTCCTCAAAATTAAAGCCCGACCTTTTCCCAAACGTCGGCGCAAGACAGCCACTTTTCCCAACCCGCGCTGTTGTCTTCAAACGTCCACCAGGCTGATAGAACAGCTTCGGCGTAAGCCCATTTTCGCAATTCAAGCGGTTCAATTTCAAAATCGCTTGCAAATTGCCGGATACGTTTATCCAAAATCTCGCGGCGATTCGGATTGGTTAAAACCCAACTTCGCGGATTGTTCAAAAAAACCGCGATTTCAAAACCGATGTCGCCGATGATTCCTTTCGGGTCAATCACCAGATACGGTTCGCGCTCGGCTGACAAAATGTTTTGGTGATGCAAATCGCCGTGCAGAAGCCGCGCTTGGGACGCTCCCGTTAATTCGTCGAAAATTCTCTGCGCTTTTTGAAAATGACTTTGGCTGAAATCGGTGTTTTCGGCGTTGCGAAAGCTCGCCGTCCATTTTTTGAGGTCGGGAAATTCATTTGTTTTAACCGGAACGCGCGAAATCTTTTTCATCACATCAATCGCAATCGCAGTCGCCTGTTCATCGTTTTTCCGGCACATGGCGGTTAAATCTTCGCCGGGCGTCAATCTCTCCAAAAGCAGCGCGCAGCGGTTTTTGTCAAATCGCAATAGCTTAACCGCGCCGTTTCCCTGCAAAAGCTCAAGCACTCTGGCTTCGCTGAAAACAATCGAATCCGGTTCGTTAAAACCGACTTTTAAAACGGCTTTCATCCCGTCGGCGCAAACGCACGGCGCGACAAAATGAAAAGACAAATTCGGAAAAAATTCTTCGACGACGAGCGACCAATTTTCAGCGATTTTCTTGATTAAAACTGGCAAATCTTCGAGCCATTCAGCACCTTTTGCGCCGTGCAAATCGAGAATATTTTGCCTGAATTTTTCCGGCAGTCGGGCGAATAGTTCGTCGTTCATTTTGCGTCTTGACGAGTTTAACCGCTCTGACCGATTCTAAACAAATGAAAAATTTGCACGATTTTATCCGCCCGACAACATTTATCGAATCCGAACCGCTCGCCCGACATTTAAATGCTGATGTTACAATCGCCAGCGAAACTTTTCAGCACACCGGCAGTTTTAAATTTCGCGCCGGGATGAATCTCGCTTTAAACGTCCGCGAAGAAACAATCGTCACCGCTTCTTCAGGCAATTTCGGTCAGGCTCTGGCGCGCGCCTGCCGGATTTTAGGCAAACGCTGCGTCGTCGTGATGCCGGAAACTTCGGCGCAGGTAAAAATCGAAGCCGTCCGCAGCTACGGCGCGACGCTCGATTTGATTGACACAAGAAAAATCGGTCGAACCGAGCGCGTGCTGGAAATTATGAACGATTACCCGGACGCATATCGCGCGAGCGCTTACGACGATTTGTTTGTCATCGAAGGCAACGCGAGTCTGGGCGATGAAATTGCAAATTATCGAAAAAATTTCGACGCGGTAATTTCGCCGGTCGGCGGCGGCGGTCTTTCGTCGGGAGTTGTGCAGGCGTTTTGCAATCAGGGGAAACAAACCGAAGTTTGGGGCGCGGAGCCTTTGCTCGGCAACGACGCCGCGCGTTCTTTGCGCGTGGGTAAAATCGTTCAGAACGAAACCGAACCGACGACCATCGCCGACGGCGCGCGGACGATCAGTTTGGGCGAAAACAACTGGCGAATTCTGCAAAACGGTCTGGCTGGAATTGTCGAAGTCGCGGACGAAAAAATAAAAGAAGCGGTTCGGCTTTATTTTTCGCTCGCCAATTTAAAATCCGAGCCGACCGGAGCTTTAAGTTTAGGCGCGATTTTGGAAAACCCGGAAATTTTTGCCGGAAAATCAATTTGTCTCGTCGTCAGCGGCGGAAACGTTGATTCGGAAGTTTATCGGCAAATATTAGGCGGTTAAATAGGCTTTAAAAACAGTTGATAATCAAGCCCGAATTTGTGCAAGCCGGGCAGCATTTTAGCGTTGAGCTGCGCGAAACGATATTGGTAATAAAAATCGGGCTTTTTCTTTTTTTCGTTGACTGTAAACGTGTCGCTCGCCGCCGATTTTTCTTTTAAAACATAAGGCGCTTTCCAATTTCCTTTCTGCGGCAGCCAGCCGATGCTTCGCATTCCGCGCCGGATTCCGTAAGTGTGCGACCGGATGATTTTAAAACCCGCTTCGGCAAGAACTCGCCGGACGGTTTCGGCTTGGAGAAAGAAAATATGCCCGTTTTTGCTGCGCGGCGTGCGATTTTCGGTTTTGTAATAACGAATCAAATCGCGGCTGTCAACCAAACCGTTCGGGACGGACAAATACATCGTTCCGTCAGATTTAATAATTCGGCGGCATTCTTTTAAAACAGCAAGCGGGTCTAAAACGTGTTCGAGAACGTTGTTGATGTGAACGAAATCAAAATAAGCGTCAGCGAAATCGGTTTCGGTCAAATCGCCGGGGAAAACATCGAGCTTTAATTCCTCGCGCGCAAATCGCACGGCAGCCGAGCCGAAATCCACGCCGTAAACTTCCCATTCCGTATTTTGCCGGATTCCGTTGATAAAAAAACCGTTGGCGCAGCCGACATCGAGGAATTTTCCCGGTTTCAAATCGCGCAAATATTTTTTTGCGAAAGCCATTCCGCGCCCTTCGTTGCGATGCCGCTCGAAATCGTAATAAGACGCTGAATAAAACTGCTCCAATTCCGCAAGCGTCGGCATCGGCTCGAAATAAATTGCCCGGCAAGCCGCGCACTCAACGACATCGTGTTCCGCGCCCATAATCAAAGCGGCTTTGCACAAAAATTCTTTTTCCGCCGCGTCGCCGCAAATCGGACATTTCATCTTTTTCACCAACAAATCGGGCGAGACTTGGAAAAAAAGCCTCGCCCCGTTTCAAATTTGATTTTAATTTACCTTTTATTTCGCCATTCTTGCCAGCGCGCCGTCGCTGCGCGCCAAATCTTTTAATTTTGCGAAAGGCACAATCACCGTCTGCGGTCCGGCGGCGTAAGGTCCGACTTGATACGGATCGAACGTAATCATCAAACCTTTTTTGGTGATGTTCCAAGCCTCGTAATTTTCCGCCGTCGGCGTTGCGCCTTCCTCCCACATATCGGTCGCCAAACCCAGACTTTCTCCGCTCTCGTCACTGCGGCTGCGCAAATCAGCAACAGAATATTCGGCGATTTTGTCCAGATATTTCGTGCCGGGTTTGAACAATTCGGCTAGCTTTAATTCTTTGCCGTTTTTTAAATCGTAAGTCAGCGTCAAATAAAAATGATTCGGATGCGCGCCGCCCGTGTAAAACGAGTTGATAAAATTGACGCTGATCAAATCTTCATCGGCGTATTCGACCGAAAAGCCGATTTCCATATAATTGTTCATTCCTTCGGACAAATATTTTAAATCTTCGGCTGTTTGCGCGAGCATATCTTTTTTAAAACCGGCAATCGGCTGTGTCGCCACTTTTCGCGCCAGAGCGTTAAATCCTGCGGCATTCGGCACGCCCGTGAGTTCGGGATATTCCACATTAACGTTAAAACGCTTCGGCTTGTTAGATTCGCTCAAGGTTTTCGTGTTGATTTGCGCCGCGGGCGACGAGAACGAAATCATTTGCTCGTTAGCCCAAAACATTGTGCCTTCGGCGGCTTTCGGTTTTCTCCATTCGCCTTCGAGCGTCGCGCCCGCCTCGTTCGGCTCATTTTTCCAAACGCCGGAAAACTCGCCGGTTTGTTTTCCCGCCGCGTCAAATTCCTGCAAAGTGAATTTTCCGCTTTGGTCAATTTTTCCGCTTAATTTCAAAGAATTTGCGCTGCCGCTTTTGAGATAAAAATACGAACCTTCAACGCGCTCCCGGTCTCGCCGCAAAGTCATTTCAAAACGACTTTCCGCGATTGTCCCTTTAAACCGCGTGACGCCCGTTTGCCGCGCCGCAGCGCCGATTGGCAGATTTGAAGCGCCGTTGTTTTCCCCTGAGTTTTGCTCGATTTTCGGCTGCTGATTTTCTTCCGATTTCGCTTGTCCGCGTTGCGCGTTAAAAGCGCAGGCAAAACAAGAAAGTACGGCTAAAAGCACAAAAGACAAATAAATTCGGCTTTTAAACATTTTCGATATTCCTTCTTGAATAAACTAGGGTAAAAACCCGCGTTAAGAACGCGGGCGAGCTATTTGTTTTGCAGCAATTTTCTCCGCAGCAAATCGAGCGCGGCTTGGCTCGAACGCCAGCGTATCAGAAAACGGTCGCCTGGGAAAATGTATTTGCGGTGTTCGACGCCCGATTCGTCGGCGATTCCGAAATAAACCAAACCGACCGGCTTTTCCTCGCTTCCGCCGCCCGGTCCGGCGACGCCTGTGACGGAAATCGCAAAATCTGTTTTCGCACGCTCGCGCGCCCCGGTCGCCATTGCTTCGGCGACTTGGGAGCTAACCGCGCCGTGTTCATCGAGCATTTCTTTCGGGACGTTTAAAGAATGCATTTTCGCTTCATTTGAATATGAAACAATGCCTTCCATAAAATAGTCGGACGAGCCAGCCAATTCGGTAAGGCGCTGCGCGATCAAGCCGCCGGTGCAGCTTTCAGCCGTCGCTACGGTTTTCTTTTGCTCTTTTAAAAGATTGGCGACAATTTCCTCCATCAATTCGCCGTTGCGCGCAAAACAGGCGTCGCCCAATTTTTCGCAAATCCTGTCCGATAATTCATCGAGCAAATTTGCCGCTTCCGTTAGCGACGCGGCTTGTGCGGTCAAATGAATTTCGATTTCGGTTTTATTAAATAAAATCGAAGTCTGCGGATTCTCGTATTCTTTATAAATCGGCGCAATCTGCTCGTCCAAAGCGGATTCGCCCAATCCGGCGACGCGCAAAATTCTGCGTCTGACAACATTGCCGCCGGCTTTTTCCTTCAAACGCGGCAGCGCGCCGATTTCAAACATCGGCTGCATCTCGCGCGGCGGTCCGGGCAAAATTATTAAGAATTTATCGTTTTCCGCAAATAAAATTCCCGGCGCACTTCCATTCGGATTCGGCAAAACTTCCGCGCCTTCAATCACAAAAGCCTGCCGCCGATTAGTTTCCGGCATCTTTCGCCCGAAACGCTCGAATTTCCGGCTCAATTCGTCTAAAAGCTCTTGTTTGAAAATCAATTCCCGGTTAACTGCTTTGGCGGCAACCGCGCGCGTAATGTCGTCTTCGGTCGGACCTAGACCACCCGTCGTAATCACAACGTTTGAACGGCGAAAGGCATCTTTGATAGCTTCCTCCAACCTTTCGGCATCGTCGCCAACGACGGTTTTCAAACGAACTTCGATTCCAATTTCATTGAGTTTTTCAGTCAGCCAAAGACTGTTGGTATCCGAGCGTTCGGGCGTCAAAAGCTCCGAACCGACGGCGATAATTTCAGCAGAAAGCATTAAAGTAATCAGTAATCAGTAATCAGTAATCAGCTTTTAAAACTTATTACTGATTACTGATTACTGATTACTTTTCAATCGTAGATGTCGCGTAAGACTTCCGAAATTGGTCGGTGTTCTTTGTCTCGTTTGGCTTTTGCCGCGCGTCGTTTCTTTTCTTCCTTTTCCGCATTGGTTGCGCCGTTTCCGTTGTGCGGCGCGGAAGGAAATTTTCCGTTGGCGCGCATTGCGGGCGGAGCGATTGTTTCCGGCGGCGCGGTTTGTTCTTCGACAATTTCCGAAAGCCGTTCGAGCAGCGGTTTAATCGGTTCGAGCGGTTTCGTTTGCGGCGCTTGCTCCGGTTTCGGCAATTCTTTTGGCGCGGCAGCCGCTAATTCTTTTAATTTCTTGCGCGTATCTTCCAGCATCGGGGCGCTTCGATTGCGGCGCGCGCGTTCGAGAGCGCGGATTGCAGCCATTGTTTGCGGCGCTTCCTGCGGCTCGCGTTCGAGCTTTCTCAAGATTCGCACATAAGAGCGAAGCTCCGAGCTAGCCGAAAAACGTTTTTTTTCATCCGCCCCTTCGCTCTCCGAAAGAAACGAAAGATGCTCGTCGGCGAGACGATAATTTCCGACTTCGCGGTAAAGCGCGCCGAGCGCGAAATGGACGAGCGGCGGCGGGTCTGGCATCATTTGCAGAATTCGCTCGCCGCGATTGATTTTTTCCTGAATCTCGTAACCGTACCAGCGGCGCTCGTCGTCGCGCAAAATCTCGTTTGCTTCGAGATAAAATTCAAAAATACCGCGCACTTCGCCTAATTCGGTGCGCGAAATCGCCCGATAAACGAAATAACCGACAAGTGCGAGGAAAATTATTATCGTCATTGGAAAACCCATCAAAGCGAGCGTTCCCGCTACTACTCCAACAGCCGCAAAACCGAAAACCTTCGGCGCTAAATCCGCGTCGTCTTCTTTAAATTTCGGTTTTTCGAGCGCGTTTTTCAATTTTATTACTCTGCCGTCGCCGTCGAACCGTTTGTTTGGCTTGTTTTATGCTCATCCGGGCGCTTTTCGGCGCGTTTTTGTTCATCCATTTGCTTACCGAACGCGCCGATCACGTCCATTATTTTGCCGGCGACAAACGACGGCAGATTCGAGACGTAATTCAAAGTTTCGCTCAATGCGACGGCTTCGATCTGGACGAGCGTGGCAAATTTCTTTTCAAACGGCAATTCCTGAAAATCTTTGCGAAAATCGCGCGGCTCGCTCGATTGTTTCGTTTCTTCTTCTTCTTCGACTTCCTGTTTTTTGACCATAACGGTTAATTCTCCGTTTCTTTCGATGCGTGTTTGGCAGGCTAGGCGTTCGCCGTTTGCGCGCCGTTCGTCGGTTAAATGCTGCATTTCGGCGCTCGTCGCCGTTGACAGCGTTTGACCACCTTTTAAAATCGTCACGGCGCAAGTGTCACAAGCGCCGCGCCCATCGCATTCGGCTTTCAGATGCACGCCGAGACGTTTTGCCGCGTCCCATAAATAAGTGCCTTCCGGCACGACGCCGCTGCGTTCGGGTTGATTCTCTACTTCAAATTTAATTTCAATCATATTAACTGTCCGCTTTCATCACGCGAATGCGGGGTTGGATGCCGGAAGCGCCGCCCGCTTTTGCCCCCGCCTGACAATCTTCGCAAAGCCCGAGAAGGCGCATCGAATGCTGCGTCAAAATAAAATTATGTTTTGCCGCGATTTCGTCCTGCATCGCTTCCAGTTCTGACGAGAAAAATTCGACCACTTTCCCGCACTCGGTGCAAATCATATGGTCGTGATGCTCGCGATTGTAATGATGCTCGTAATGCGTTCGTCCGTCGCCGAAACGCACTTCGCGCGCAAGCCCCGCTTCGCTGAGCAGCTTGAGCGTGCGATAAACGGTCGTTTGCCCGACGGTCGGGTCTTCTTTTTTGACCAGATCGTACAAATCTTCGCTCGACAGATGCTCGCTCGTTCGCAAAAACACTTCCAGAATCAAATCGCGCTGCGCCGTGCGCCGCAATCCATATTTTTGGACGTGATTTAAGAAAATTTCTTTTTCTTCGGCGAATGAATCGCCTTTTGAAATCTCTTTATTCGTCTCGTTCTCCGACATTTCCATTAACATTTAACTATTATTTTAACACGCTCACGCTAATAGTAAATCGTGAATCGTGAATCGTGAATCGTATTTTTTATTACGATTTACTATTTACTATTTACTATTCACTAATTCCCGGCTCATTTCTTCGAGTTTTTCGTCGTCCGCGCCTTGCTCGCGCGCCAATTCAATCGAGCGTTTTCCAAGCTCGACATAAATGTGCAGCGCAGTTTCGTTTGTGCTAAGCGATTCGAGATGTCGCCGCATCGTCTCCGCGTCGGCGCGCGCAAAAGTCCCGGTCAAAGCCGCAGCGGGTGTTTGCCTGCCGAGATTTTCCACTGCGCTCTGCGCCAGCGGCAATAAAATCCGCCGCGCTTCGGGTTCTTCGATTCCGCATCGAGACAAAGTTTCCGCCGCGACATCGAACAGGGCGATCAGATGACCGGCAGTCATCAATGCCGCCGCGTGATACAAAGTTTTGAATTCAGGATTTATCTCAAACGATTCGCCGCCCAAATCCGCGACAATTTGTTTTGCCGCCGCGACAGCTTTGGCATCGCCTTCGACGCAGAAAAAAGCATTTGCAAAACGTTCCGCGCCCGCGCGAGAATCGCTTACCGAAACGAGCGGATGCAGCGAACCAATGTTCGCGCCGACGTTTTTTAATTTGCTTAAAACAGCGGACGAAAGCGAGCCGCTCGTGTGCAGAAAAATTGTTTCCGAATTGAAATTGCGATTTGCCGCAAGACGCACGGCTGTCGGCTCGATTTCCGGGTCGGGCGTCGTGATAAAAACGATGTCGGACGAAGGAAGAGCGGCGAGATTTTCCGCCGTTACGATTTCCGGCGGCGGTTTGATTAGCTGCGCTACGCGCGCCGCAGTTTCAAATCTGCGCGCGACAACCGACAGGATTCTGTAATTTTTTCGGGCAAGCGCAATCGCCAATGCGCCGCCGAGTCTGCCCGCGCCGACGATTGAAATTGAAAATTTGTTTTTAATTTTCACCGTCGGTCAGTTTGACCAAAAACGGCGCGTCGGGCAAGCGGTCGAGCCAGTTGTTAAATTGCAGGCGTAAATCTTCGCGCGTGAGAGCTGCATTGTTTGCGCGCGGCGCGGCTATGGCGAGCGCGGTGGTTTGCATTTCGGCGAGAGCTTGTTTGACGGCTTCGATGTCGGCGCGTTCGAGCGACGGAAGTACTTCGCCGCGCATAAAATAATCCGAGAGCTTTGCCGCTCCGAGAGCGATTTCCGCGTTGACCGCGTTTTGCGCCGCTTCTTCGAGCGCGACCGCAAACGCCGCGCCGAGTCCGGCAAGCGTCTGGCGATAAGCCGCCAAACCGTCCGAAACGATTTGCCGCAAATCTTCCGGCAGCCGTTCGAGGCAATCGGATTCAATCATCCGAAAACCGCAGGCGCACGCCGGATGCTCGCCGAGCAATGCCGCGACATCGAATTCGCATTTCAATTGTTCGGCGCGTCGGCGCAGTTTTTCGGCTTCGGAGCGAAAACGCGGGTGAAAAATCTCGATTTCGGAAAGCTCGACAAACTCCGTCCAATCGCAGCTCTGAAACAACTTTTCAAGCTGCGCCTGCCGGTCGGCGGAATGAACGACCGCATTGTGGCGAGATTGGTAAAAAGCTGCGTAACGTTCTTGAAATTCCTTCCAAAACCGATTTAACTGTTCTTCCGCTTCACGGTCGAACGCTGTTTCATGACGTTCCAGAAAATCTAAAATCCGCTCGCGGACAGATTCGATTTCCGCGTCATCGGTGGCTTCGGCGAGCGCGATGTAGCGCCAGATCGCTTCCCTTTCGGTAACGGCGGCGACAAAAGTTTTGAGGCGTTCAAGCTCGCGCTGCGCGGCGGCGATTTGCGCGGCGTCGTCATTAAACGCTTCGGCAATTCTCTCCAAACCGTCTTCGAGCAAAATTTTACCATCCAGCGCATCCGCAACGGCTTCGGCGGCAACTCCGAAAGTTTTCGTCGCGCGCGTCGCCAATTTCCAGGCGCGAACGTTAAGCGAATCGTCGGGCAAAGCATCGAAGCGTTTTAAAATTTGCTCGTTTCGCCAGCTCGCCAGCCAATCCTTCAAAGCCTGATTCAGATTTGCCACCGACAATGTGTCGTGGAGCGAAGCGGCTTCGATTTGCGCGCCGGTCAGATGCCGCGCCCAATTGACCAATTCAGCCGAGCTGCGCGGCAAAACCGAAGAGCGCACAATGCCGGTGATTTCCGACCAAATTATTTTTAAATCGAGAAAACGCCGGGTAATTCGTTCGCCCGCGCGAGTGACGAATTCGATTCGCCGCCGCGCGACGAGAGCCGATAAAACGAGATGCTGCGCTTCGCGCGACAAACCGTAAGGCTCGCTTTTCAGCTCGGCGTAAATTTCCCCGAGCGGTACAACACGCTCGCCTGCCTGCTCGACCGCGTTCCAAACGCGCCGAATCAGCGGCTGGCGCAAAAGGCGTTCGTCGGATTCGAGCGCTGGCGGAGCGTTTTCGGTCGCCAAACCGAGCGGAACGGCAAAATCTTTCGCCAATTTCTGCACCTGCGGCGAATTTGCGCCGGACGTTCCGAAAAACTCGCTGACCAGTGTCGAGACTTCCGACGCGGTTAACAGTTCACGAAAATGCGGATGAGCGGCAAATTTGCGGTCAAAAATCGGCGTGATTGCGGCTTCGAGAAAATTTTCGAGCGTCGCCGCGCGGCTCATTTCCGCTGTGAAAGAATGTTTTTCGCCCGCCGACAAAAACGCGCCGTCGTCAACGAAAATGCGGGTCCAAACTCGTTCTATGAGCGCGGCATAAGTTTGCGCGGCGGCGATTGCCGATTCTTCGAGTTCTTCGTTAATGCCGGTTTGCCCGTGCAAAACTGCAAACCGTCGCAAAATCTGCTCGTCTTCAGCGCGCAGAGCTGCCGGTCGCCAAATCAATCGCGGCACATCTTCTTCGCTCGCGGATTTCAGTTCCGAATCAAAAGAAACGACGATTTCCCAATCGAGATTTTCGGGTTTTTCAATTTCGGCTTCCGCCCCTTCCCACAAAACGCGCCCGCGCCGCAAAGTGCCGCGCCAGCGAATCAAAAAATCCGCCTGCGTTTCAGATTCGCTCCCGAAAATCCAATCATTAAAGCGCGCTTCGCCCGCGCGCCGCAAAATTCTTTTGATTTCAGCGGGCGAAACCTGCGCGGCTAATTCGTTGAGTTTCGCTTCAAAATCCGAATCGGCGTCCTTCCCGAAACGATAAATCCGCTCGCCGCCTTCTTCGCGGACGCGCAGATTTTCATTCGTCGCGGCGAAAACCGACAATATTTCCTCGACTCTGGCGAGCGCCGCGCCGGGCGCGTTTTCGTCGTAGATGAGCATCGCCGAAGCGATTTCCCCAGCCGAAGCGCCGCGTCCGTCGAGCGATAAAATGAACAGAGCTTTTAAAATCAATTTCGCCTGAAGCCGCTGCAAAACCGAGATTTTGGCAATCGCTTCGATTGATAAATGATCGTAAACGGCGAAATTGTCGGCTAATTCTTCAGATTTGCGAAGCTCCGGTTCGGCGCGGTCGAAAATCTCGTCGAGCGCAATCAACGAATGCGCCGGACGATTCAAAGTCATCCGCCCGCTTTCAGCGGCAAACGGCAGAAACGCAAAATTTTGCGCGTAGAGCCGAACCGCCGGAACGACTTCGGCGACAATCGGGTGAACCGGATAGAGAGCCGTAAAACGCGGCTCGCTCCAATTAAAACCGGGCATTTCCTCGCGCAGCATTTGATAAAGCTCGCGCAAAATCGGTCGGGCATTCGGGCGTTTCGGGAAAATATGCGCGTCGAGAATTCGATAAAGATGTTCCTGATCGAGAAAATTGATTTGAAAGCTGCTGGCGATTGAAGCGTTCACGCCGTCAGCGCCCGAAATGTCGTCGTCCAGAGCGACGGCGAAAAAAATTCTCGCTTGTTTGGCGATTTCCGCCAGCTCGCTCAAATCCGCGCCGTCGTCGCGTTTGACTCTGGCAAGGCGCGTTTGCGCCGAATCAACAATCAAAACAAGCGGCTCGGCTTCGGGTTGCTGCGCCGCCGCAACTAGCATCTGCGCCGCATTTGCACCGAAATTATCCGCTTCCGCGCCGAAAGTTTTCGAGAGCGCGCTGCGAAATTCTTCGGAAAACGTCGGCGCGGTTCCGCGTTCGACGCGCACGACTTTCAGCCGTCGTCGCGGCAGGCTCTGAGCGCCGGCAGCGACGTGCGAATCTGCGAGACGAGCGCGGAAATCGGGATTTTCCGTCACGGCAGCCAAAACCGCGAGCAAATGGCTTTTTCCAGCGCCGCGATTGCCCGCAAGCGCGAACGCCGCGCCCGTCGAATTGCCGTGCGCCAGACGCCCGATTTCGTCAAACCATTTGGCGAGCAAATCGGCGGTCGCATCGGTAAAACGATAAGCGGCAACAGTTTGCTCGGCGTCCGCCGCGTAGTTTTTAACCGCTTCGTACGGTCTCGCGTCAACGAGGTCTTTGATTTTTTCCTGAACTCGTTTCATTAATTTTTAATTTTGAAAATTTTCGTCTGCGGCGGTAAAACGAATCAAAAATGTCGTCCCGCGCCCCTTTTCGCTGCTCGCTTCGATTGTCCCGCCAGCCTCTCGAACCGCCGTTTCAACGGCGTCAAGCCCGACGCCGCGTCCGGCGTCTTCGGTCACTGCGGCGGCGGTTGAAAAACCGGATAAAAAGATAATTTGCACGGCTTTTCTTTCGTCGAACGCAGAGTTTTCGGCGATCAGATTGCGCTCCTGCGCCAGCCGCCAAACTTTTTCCGCGTCAATTCCGCGCCCGTCGTCGGAAATTTGCAGGCTAAGCAAATCGTTTTCCCGCCAAATCTCAAGACGAATCAAGCCGCTTTCGTTTTTGCCGTTTGCGCGGCGCTCGTCCGGCGTTTCGATTCCATGCGCGACGGCGTTTCGAGCGATGTGCAGCAAAGCGATTTCGCAGGCTTCGGCGCGCCGTCCGGCGATTTCGACTTCGGCAGCGCCGCGCTCTTGAAAAACAACTCTTTTGCCTTGCGCGGCAGCGGTTTTTTGTCCCGCGAGCGAAGCCTGCGCCCATAGATTAGAGAGCTTCGCCTGCGGCATTTCGACGGAAAAATCTTTATCGCAAGAATCGTCGCCGCGATGATTTTTCTTTTCAAAAACGCCCAGGATTTCTGCGTTTGAATCCGCTAAGATTTCGCCGATGTTTTCCGCTCGTTCATTGCACGCGAAAACCAGTCGCAAAGCGATTTCCGCGCCAATTGTTTTTTCAGCGTCCGGCAGCGTGGCGACGATTTCGCCGTGATGATTCAGCTTGTTTTGCACCGAGCAAAAACCATTGGCGAAATTCGATGCGGCAAATTTAACCGAAATTAGGGCGAGAGTGGAATTTAATTTTAACGCTTGCCGCAAACGTTCGATTTCCGCAGGTTTTAATTGTTTTTCCAAATCAAACGGCAAAGCAATTTGTTCGAGGGTTTCAGCTTTGTTTTGGCGGGCGTTTTGGTAAATCGCCCGCCAATTTTCGAGTTTTTGTCCGCTGTTTGACGACAAAGAATTTTCGGAGGTTTCGGCAAACGCGGCTTCGATTTCGGGGATGCCTTCTTCTAAAACAGCGATTGATTCGGCGAAATTTTCCGCATTGATGATTTCTAAAAAATTTTCCAGCTCGTGAGCTATTCGGCTAACCGCCGCAAAATCAAAAGCGGCGGCAGAGCCTTTGAGCGTGTGAAGCTGGCGGAACAATTTTCTGACAAGCTCCGGCTGCTCAATCGAATTTGCCGCGCGGAGCTTGATTACGTCTTCGCGCAGATTTTGAATTCGGCGCGGCGCGTCTGCCAAAAATGCGGCTTGCAATTCTTGCATAATTGAAGGAATAACGGGCGGGAGATTTCGCGCACAGCGATGAAAACGGCTGATTTGGATTGTCGGGTTAACGAACCGTTGAGGCGCGGCTTTTTTCGTCTTCGGAATTGTCTTCGGGTTTGTCGTTTGTTTGATTTGAATCTTGTTTTTCGAGATCGTGTTTAATCGCGTCCAAAATTCCGTTGATAAATTGCGTGGCTTCGTAAGTTGAAAATCGGCGGGCGACTTCGAGCGCCTCGTTTATAATAACAGTGCGCGGGGTTTTTTCATACAAAAATTCGTAAACGGCGAGCCTTAACACGTTGCGGTCAACCACAGCCATTCGGGAAATCCGCCAGTTTTCCGCTCGCGAAGTGATTTTTTCGTCAATCGCTTTCAATTTAGAGCGCGTTCCGCGAACGAGATTTGTGGCAAATTCGCGGTTGGCTTCGTCCAACTCGGCATCGTTTAGGTTAGACCAGTAAACGCGAATTTGTTCTTCGACCGTTGCGCTCGAAACATCAATAGCAAATAACATTTGCAGGGCGCTTTCGCGCGCCTTACGTCTAGCTCCCATAAACCCTTGTTCTCAAAACTAGCAAAGAACCGCCGCCGACTGCAATTTATTTATCGCCGATTTCCGACAAAAGACGATAAAAATTTGCCATCTCGACGGCGACCATCGCCGCTTCGCTCCCCTTATTTCCGGCTTTAACTCCGGCGCGGTCAATCGCTTGTTCGAGCGTGTCGGCGGTAATCACGCCGTAAACAACGGGAATTCCGCTTTCGAGCGCGGCGCTCGTAATTCCCTTTGTCGCTTCGCCCGCGACGAAATCGAAATGCGGCGTCTGCCCGCGCAGAACCGCGCCGACGCAAATCACCGCATCAAAACGCCCGCTTGTCGCAACTTTTTTTGCCGCCAGCGGAAATTCAAACGCGCCCGGTATTTTGAAAATCTCAATTGCGTCTTCGCTCGCGCCGAGCCGTTCGAGGGTGTCGAGCGCGCCTTCGACAAGACGCGCGGTTAGAAATTCGTTCCAACGGCTGACAATAATCGCGTAGCGGAATCCTTCGGCTTTTAATTTTCCCTGATGAATTTTAGGCTGCAATTTGTTTCTCGATTCTATATTTCGGCGGCGCGAAAACGCTCGCACATCAGTATAGAAGATGCCTGCAAATGCTGACAAGCCGAATTGTTTTCAAATCGCCGCGCAAAGAAAAACGGATAATTCTTTATGACACAAAATAAGCGAGCGCGGTGTATTTTATTTAGAGGCAAAAGTAACTTATTACGAATATTTGTATTCTTAACATTGCAATAAAAAAGTTCGGTTCGAGCTGATGAAGAATAATCCGGGACAGATAACATTTGGACGACAAATCGGAAGCCTCGATTTAAACGGTTTCGTCTTAACCGAAACTTTTCACGCGCCTCATCTCGTTCTGCCGCGTCACGACCACGAGCGCGCCAATATCAATCTAACGCTGGACGGCTCATTTCGAGAAACTGTCGGCAATCATCCGCAAGAATCCGAGCCTGATAGTATTTTAATAAAACCGGCAGGAGAATCTCACGGCAATAAATACGGCGACAAAGGAGCGCATTGCCTGATTATCGAGTTATCGCCGCCGAGATTGGACGGCATTTGTTCCTTTACCAATCTTTTCGACGCTCCGAGTCATATCAAAGGCGGGACTCTTTCTATCATTGCCAGACGCATCTACCGGGAATTTCATCAACGCGCAAATGGATTTGAATTAATAATCGAAGGTTTGATTCTTGAGATGCTGGGGCAGACTGCCCGCCGAAACAATACAACTGATTTTTCCGCTTCCCCGCAGTGGTTAAAACAGGCGCAGGAATTGATTCATCAGCATTTTGCCGAAAAACTAAGTTTGTACGGAATCGCCGATGCCGTTGAGATTCACCCGTCACATCTGGCGCGGACGTTTCGCCGATACCATCACTGTTCGATTGGCGAATATGTGCGCAGGCTTCGCGTAGAATACGCCGCGCGAGAAATTCTTAAATCCGATTCGCCGCTCGCGGACATCGCAGTCGCGGCAGGCTTTAGCGATCAAAGCCACCTGACTCACGAATTCAAACGACAACTGCAAACAACTCCCGCCGAATACAAAAAAAACTATGCCCGCAATTCCGATACAAAAAAGCGCTGATCTTTCAAGAATCGCTGACAATTTATTGTTAAAGTCGTCATTATCGCTCGTTTCTTCCCGATTAACTCGAAGCGATAAAGCGTTTGGCGGAGTAAATAAAAATGAAAAAAACTTTAATCGCTGTCATCTTCACTTTGATTTTTTTGAGCTTAAACACAGCGGTGATTTTCGCTCAGGACGACGAAGCGGTTCGCAAAGAATTGGACGCTCAATATAAAAAACTGGCGGAAGCGCACGACAGGAAAGATTTCAAAATTATTGCGAGCCTTAAAACGGCGGATTTTCACGCATTTTTTACCGACGGCAGAATCGGCGATGTCAAAACGATGGAGCAGCACACAAGACGTTTTATTGAAAACAATCTGCCTCCTTTCAATATCAGAAACACAATTCAAAAGTTAATTGTTTCGGAAAACAAGCTCATTGCCGTTGTCGAAGTCTTTCAGGAAGCGGCGAGATTCCGCGAGCTGGCGGGAAAACGCCGGAAACTTGAAACCAGCGTTGTGCAGCGTGAAACCTGGTCGAAAACGCCGGAAGGCTGGAAACTCAAATTGGTTGACAACGTTCGAGACCAAAAAAGCTTTGTTGACGGAAAACGAGTTGATCCGTCAAAGCCTTACAATCCCGATGATCCGCCGTATAATCCTGACGAAACCAAAAAACCCTGATTGGAGAAGTAATTTTATTATGAAAAGAGCGCTATTTATTCCTTCTGTTTTGACCCTCACAAAAAATATATTGGCTTTACTAATAATTTTGTTGCCGAGCCTGGCGTTTGCTCAAGCAAAGCAAATCTCCAAAACGAAACCTATCGCCTTTATTAATGTCACGGTCGTTGATGTTGCAAGCGGAATAACAAAACCGGAGATGACCGTTGTTATTACGGATAATCGAATCTCTGCCGTCGGCACAGCCAAAGAACTGCGTCTGCCAAAAGGGACGCAGAAAATTGACGCGCGCGGTAAGTTTCTGATTCCCGGGCTTTGGGATATGCACGTGCATCTTTCTCATTTCGGCGAATACTCGCTGCCTTTGTTTCTCGCCAACGGCGTGACAGGGGTGCGCGATATGGGCGACGGCTTCGCGCAAGTAAAATCCTGGCGCGACGGCATTGCCGCAGGCACGCGCCTCGGTCCTCGCGTAAAGGCTGCAAGCCCGATTTTTGAAGACGCTCGCTGGATTCAAGCCGTCCGCGCGATGAACAGACAGTTGGGGATTAAAAGTCCCGACAGGCTTGGAGAGCGGGTTGGAATTCGGGGAGAGGAAGACGCCCGCAAATATGTGGATGAGTTTGCCCAATCTGGAGCCGATTTTATAAAAATCCGCACAAACGTTTCGCGCGAAACTTTTCTAGCCATCGCCGACGAAGCGAAAAAGCGCGGCTTACCGCTGGTCGGACATATGCCAGGCGGAGTAAGTCTTGCCGAAGCGTCGGATGCCGGGATGGCGGATATTGAACATAACATTTCTCTGCCTTCTAACCTCAATCGAGAAGAACGCGAAAAATTATTTCGCCGACTCGCCGCAAATCATACCGCAGTTGTTCCTACGCTTTTATCCACTCAAAAATTTCGTCTGCTGCCGGAAAGCGTTGTCAATGCCGCTCTCAATCCAAACGGCGGCGATTTGCGCATTCGTTACATAAAGCAAGAAATGTTAGAGGAATGGCGCGAAGGTTTCAGGCTTCAAAAATTGGAGACTCCACCGTTCGATTGGCAGGCGGATTATCAAAGTCAAATCCGTGATGTCCGCGAAATGGCTGCGCTGGGCGTTAATATTATGGCGGGAACGGACACTGCCGGGGCGCTCGTCTTCCCTGGCTTCAGTCTCCACGAAGAGTTGGCGCTGCTGGTCAAAGACGGAGGATTAACTCCGCTTCAGGCTCTCCAATCGGCGACGATTAATCCGGTGAAGTTTCTCGGGCTTTCAGATTCTTTAGGCGCGGTGGAAGCCGGAAAGATTGCTGACCTGGTGCTGCTCGACGCCAATCCGCTCGAAGACATCGGCAACACTCAAAAAATTGACGCCGTAGTCGCTAACGGCAAATATTTGCCAAAAAAAGAACTGCAAAAGATGCTCGTTGATGCCCAAGCCGCCGCATCTTTATTAACCGCGACAAATTCCGCTCAAGAAAACTTATCGCCGCCATTCACGCCTCTCGCTAAAAGCAAAGAGCTGATTGCTCAATTGGAAAAAAGCATTCCGCAATTAATGAAAGACGGCGAGGTTCCAGGACTTTCGATAGCAATCATTAAAGATGCAAAAATCCTTTGGCAGCAAAGTTTCGGTGTCGCAAATTCCGCTACAAAACAGCCGGTCGCTGAAAACACGATTTTTGAAGCCGCAAGCTTGAGCAAGCCGGTTTTTGCTTATGCCGTTTTGAAATTAATTGAAAAAGGCAAGCTCGATTTGGATGTGCCGCTCGTCAAATATCTTCCGAAACCTTATCTTGAAACCGATGAGCGAGCCAATCTAATTACGGCTCGGATGGTTTTAAGCCACACGACCGGATTTCCGAATTGGGCGATGGGACAACCGCTCAAAACGCAATTTAATCCGGGCGAAAGATTTAGCTATTCGGGCGAAGGCTTTGTTTATTTGCAAAAGGTCGTCGAGCATTTGACCGGGAAGCCGCTCAACGCAGTAATGCAAAAAGAAGTTTTCGAGCCGCTCGGAATGCCGGACAGCAGTTTTGTCTGGATGGATAAATACGAAACACTGAAAGCGACCGGACACAATTCGGTTGGCGCGGCGAAACCGCTCAGAAAATATTCCGAAGCAATCGCCGCGGGCAGTCTGCACACGACAACCGCCGATTATGCCAAATTTGTCATTGCCATAATGAACGGCACGGGACTTAAAAAAGAAACTCTCAATCAAATGCTCAGTCAGCAAACAAAAGTTGACGAAGGCTGTTCCAACTGCATTGCCAACAAACCGACGGGAAAGCTTTCCAATTCGATTTTCTGGGGACTCGGTTGGGGATTACAGCAAACCGCAAACGGAAAATCTTTTTGGCATTGGGGCGACAACAACGGCGACACGCATTGCTTTGTCATTGCTTCGGAAAAACAAAAGTCTGGCGTTTTAATCTTTACGGATAGCGGCAACGGTCATTCGATAATTCCCGCGATTGTCGAGCAAGTAATGGGCGGCAAACAACCGCTCACGGCTTGGATAAATTACGAACCGTATAATTCTCCGGCTAAAAATTTATTGCGGGCTATTTTGTCCGAAGGCATCGAAGCCCCGCTCAAGCGTTATCTTGAAGAAAGAACGAAAGATGATGCAAAGCGTTTGAACGAAGTGCAGATAAACGCGCTCGGTTACGCATTGCTGGAAAGAAAAAGAACGGCGGAAGCAATTGAAATCTTTAAGTTAAACGTCGCCGACTTCCCAAATTCGGGAAATACATACGACAGTTTGGCTGAAACTTATCTGGGAATCGGAGAAAAAGAACTTGCGCTCAAATTTTATAAAAAAGCGTTGGAGATAAATCCGAATTATCCGAATGCGAAAGCTGCTACAGAGGTAGTGAAGAAGCTTGAAGCTGAATTAAAGCCAAATTGAATCAATAATTAAAATGGACAGCAAAAAAAGTTTCTTTCGATTCCTGGCTGTAAGCAGAACTCAAAAGAAACTTTTTTAGATAGCTGCCGGAAAACAAGCAAACTAATTGCTGCCCGGTTTTGTTTCTTTTTTCGCCGGACTGGTTTGCGCGTTAGCGTTTGCCGAGTTTTTATTTTGATTTGAATCGGTCTTGCCGCTCGATTCCATCGGATAACCGGCGTTTTCCCAAGCCTGAGTTCCGCCGACGAGAGCCGCCGCATTCGTGATTCCTTTTTCGTTCAAGATTTGCACCGCACGGGCGCTGGTATGCTCGTTCGGTCAGGAACAATACGCGATAATTTGTTTATCCTTCGGAACTTCCGTATAGCGCGTTTGAAATTGTTCCGCCTGAATATTTAAAGCGCCTTTGATGTGTTTGGCTTCGTAAGAAGCGGCTGCGCGCGTGTCGACAAAAACGGCGTTGCCGCTGTCAAAAGCCTTTTTCGCGTCGGCGAGCGTGATTCTCGCCGCGTTGTCTTCCGAATGCCCTTGTCCGTCGTCACTCGAATGTGCAGCGGCTGTGTTTGCGGCTTGATTCGCACCGGCAATGGAATTTGTGGTTTGAGCCTGCTGCCGATTGGATTGCTGCGCGGCGGAATTACAGGCTGTGAAAACAGCCGCGCCGAGTGTTGCAATCGCCAGCAGCGACAATAAATATCGCATCTCTACCTCCTCGTTTATCAAAACTTTTCTTGTAAAACTTTATCAGCAAACGTTGGCGATGCAAAGCTCGTCTTCCGGTTTTCCCAATGGAATCGGGTATTTTGCAGTCCAACAGGCGACGCAGCCCGCCTCCTGTTCGATTCCGGTCGCTTCGATCATTCCTTCGAGCGAAAGATAACCAAGCGAATCGGCTTTGACGTATTCGCGGACTTGTTCGACCGTAAAATTTGCAGCAATTAATTCGTCCGTGTGCGGCGTATCAACGCCGTAATAACAGGGGCTGATTGTCGGCGGACACGAAATTCGCAGATGAACTTCCGTCGCGCCAGCTTCACGCACCATTTGGACGATTTTTTTTGAAGTCGTTCCGCGCACAATCGAATCGTCAACCAAAACGACGCGCCTGCCTTCAATTAGACTTTTAATCGGATTCAATTTCATTCTGACGCCCAAAGAGCGAATTGCCTGTGTCGGCTCGATAAACGTGCGCCCGATGTAATGATTGCGAATAATCGCCTGACGATAATTGATTCCCGATTGTCTGGCAAAACCGATTGCCGCCGCCACGCCCGAATCCGGGACGGGAACGACCAAATCAGCCGAAACAGGATGTTCGACCGCAAGGCGTTTACCCATTTTGTGGCGCGATTCGTTGACCGAACGACCGAAAACGACAGAATCGGGGCGCGAAAAATAAACGTGTTCAAAAATGCACTGCGCCGGTTCGCGTTTTTCCAGCGGGAACGACGAATTTAAGCCGTTTTTATCAATCACCAGTATTTCGCCCGGCTCGACATCTCGGACATATTCGGCGTCTATTAAATCAAAAGCGCAGGTTTCCGAAGCAACGCACCACGCATCGCCCAATTTTCCGAGCGCAAGCGGGCGAAATCCGCGCGGATCGCGCACCGCAATCAAACATTCGGGCGTTAGAAACAGGAGAGAAAAAGCCCCTTCGGTTTCCCGTAAAACATTCGTAATGGCTTCGTTCGTCGTCCGCGCGCCCATCCGGGCGACATTGTGCAAAATTGTTTCGGTGTCGGAAGTCGAAGAAAAAATCGCTCCGGCATATTCGAGCCGCTCTCTTTCGCTTTTCGCAAACGGCAGATTTCCGTTGTGACAAACGGCGATTTTTCCGTGCTGGCAAGTGACGGAAAACGGCTGGACTTCCCGGATCGTGTTCGCCCCGGCAGTCGAATATCGCGTGTGACCGATTGCCGCCGCGCCGGGCAGATTTTTGATGTTGTTTTCGTTAAAAACTTCTGAAACCAACCCGATTCCACGAAGCTGATGAAGCTCCGCCCCGTCGGTCGAAACAATCCCCGCAGCTTCCTGCCCGCGATGCTGCAAAGCGAACAGCCCAAGCTCGGTCAGATGCGCCGCCTGCTCGTGTCCGAAAACGCCGAAAATACCGCACTCTTCTTTTAATTTGTCGGAAAAAATATCGTTCACTTCAAATGTAATGAATCTGGTTGATCATTTCGTCTGCCGTAAAATCGTTTAAGGTATCAAGCAGTCGTTGTGTAATCTCCTGAGCCGAACGCCTGACGGCGAGGATAATTCCGCAATGCGTTTTACCGGAATCAAAATAATCTTTCGCTAATTCTTCAAAATCAAGCCGATTATTCGTGACAATTACCCAACCTTGACTTGCGGCAAACTCAAGCTGCTCGGCATCACTTTTGCCTTTTCGTCCCGCTTCGTTTGTAGTGACGACTTGAAAACCGTGAGGACGAATCAAATCGGCAATCAAAACATCAACGTCTTCATCAAGATAAAGTTTGATGAAAATTTCGCCGCTCACTATTTTTTTCTTGACTGACGGATTAATTCTTCGGGAACACGATTTTGCTCGATATAATTATCAATTTCCGCTTGATTATCATAATAATAACTGAGCGCGTCGTGAACTTCGGCTAAATTCAGATGCGGCAAACCACGCACGATTCCTTCAGGCGTGTAACCGATTCGAATCATTTCCACAATTGCCCGAACCGGCGTCCGCGTACCTTTGATAATCGGCTCGCCGCTTAAAATTTGCGGATTTCTTGTGACATAGCGCGAAAGAATTGCCGTTTCCATACAATTCATTCTAACAGTTTTAGACGGCAGGCAAAATTATGCCGCGACATTCGCCGAAACCGATGCGGCGGAAACCTTCGCGTTCGGCATAACCGCGCATAATGATTTCGTCGCCGTCTTCGAGAAAGCGGCGCTGTTCCCCGTTCGGCAGTTCAATCGGTTCTTTGCCGCGCCAAGTTAATTCCAAAAGACAGCCGCGTTCGGTTTTCTCGCGCCCGGAAACCGTGCCGGTTGCAATCAGATCGCCGGTTTGCAGATTGCAGCCGTTTGAAGCGTGATGCGCGAGCATTTGTCCGATTGTCCAATACAAATCTTTCATATTCGACCGGGAAAGCAAAAACGGCTCGATGTTTTCAGAGCGCATCTTTTCGGTTTGAATCAAAACTTCCAAATTTATGTCCAAACCGCCGCGCTTTTGATTTTCTTCCGAATGCAGATATTCGAGCGGCTGCGGATCGCCTTCCGGTCTCTCAAACGCCGAAGTGCGAAACGGCGCGAGAGCTTCCATTGTGACGACGAACGGTGAAATCGAAGTGGCGAAATTTTTCGCCAGAAAAGGTCCGAGCGGCTGATATTCCCAAGCCTGAATATCGCGTGCCGACCAATCGTTGACGAGACACAAACCGAAAATATGTTCTTCCGCCTCTGCAATCGAAATGGGTTCGCCAAGCTCGTTTGATTTGCCGATGAAAAATCCGACTTCCATTTCGTAATCGAGATTTTTGCAGGGAACGAAAACCGGCGGCGCGTCCGCATCCGCGCGATTTTGACCTTTCGGACGTGTAATTTCCGTTCCGCTGATGACGATTGACGAAGCGCGCCCGTGATAACCAATCGGGACGTATTTGTAATTCGGCAGCAGCGGATTGTCGGGGCGAAACATCGAGCCGACGTTTGTCGCGTGAAAAATCGAACAATAGAAATCGGTGTAATCGGCGATGTGCGCGGGCAGCCAAAATTCGGCTTCGGCGAGCGGAACTAAATTTCTCTCCACTGTTTTGCGCGTTTTCTCGTCCGCCGTTTCAGCCAGAATCGCAACTAATTGTTTGCGAAAAGCCGCGCGAATCTCAGGCTTTTTCCGCATCACGGCGTGGTCTAGACAATATTCGTCCGCCGCGCACGCAATTCTCAAACTGTCGTCTTCAAAAAGCCCGGCTTGATAGCAAGGATAAACGTCGAGAACGAAATCGCCGACGGCGACGCCGATTCTGACATCTTCGTAAGTTTCCGCGCGCCGGAACACGCAAAAAGGCAAATTCTGAATCGGAAAATCTGTTTCGGGCGAATTGGCGGATTCAATCCAGCTTTTTAAATTAACGTCGTGCGTTTCGTTGATTTCGTAAATCATAAAAAAATAATAGACTGCAGATGATACGGATTAAAAAGATTTTGGCAGATAAAACTGAAAAAAGAAATCTGAGATTAATTGTTAAATCCGCATTATCCGCAGTCTGTTCAAATTCTATAAAAGTCCGAGCTGCTGTAAATCTTCGATTGGTTCAATGAATGAACAGGAGCCGAACGAAATTGCATTTCGCTCGCGCATCAATCGAATTTGCTCTATCTCGACGCGGTTTCCCTGCCAGCTTAAGCCTTCGTCATCAAATTCAAATTGGCTCGCGTCCCGTTCGGTCGTCAAGCGATTGATAAACGGCGCGTTTAAGTTTTGACGCAAAAAAGCAGCCGCCAAAAAGACGTTTAAAAAACCGTGCATCGTTCCCTGCGCGGCGTTTTCCTCGTAAGTCAAAGCGCGCTGGCAGCGCAAAGGATGATGCAGACCGGCGGTGGCTTTAAACGGCACGTTTGCGGCGATGCAGACGCGCAAAAATTTGACGATTTCATCAACGGGCGGAAACGCATCCTGCGTAACGCCGCCGGTGCGCACCTTGGCGCGGAGACGGCTGATGGCTACCGACGCAACAAACTCGTTGATGCGTAATTTGAGCGGAATCTCGAAATAAGTTGTGAGATTGCCGGACAAAAGTTTTTTCGCGGCATAAATATCTTCGGGATCAACGGCTTTGATTTCGAGTGTGTCAACCGCCGCTTGCCCGGCGCGCGCGGCATTAAATTCTTCTATTTTTTGTAAATCTTCCGCCAGACTTTCACCGGCGAGCGCGCTCAGACGCCAAACGGTTTCGCCGTCCATAAACTTACGGGCGTTTTCGCCGAATTCTTCGAGCCTGGAAACCGGACAAACGAACCTGCCGAGCATCCAGCGATGTTCGCCGTTCATATATTCGGCATAGTTTTCCACCGCCTGTTTCATCGGCAAAGCGGAAGGCGGAAACAAACCGGCGTAATCAACAATTTCGGATAAAAGAATGCGGAGAGACTGCTTGATGTTTTCGCTCATTGTTCGGAAGTTTCGTCAAAATAAAATGGATTCGGCGCGATTTCGGGGAAAGTGACGCCTTCGTAAATTTCCGTCAATTCCAGCTCACAATCAAGCGACGACAAATAAAATTTTGCCTCTAAATCGTTAAACTCGCGCATCAGCCAATCGGTTTCGTTTTGTTTGATAAACTGCGCGACATGCGGTCGGTTTTGCGCGATCAAAACGTATTCCGTAAAGCTCTCGATTGATTTGTAGTAAGTAAATTTATAGCCGTAATCAAATTCGGCAGTCGAGTCGGAGAGAATTTCGATTATCACGCTCGGATTTACCAGCAATTCCTGTTTTCCAAGATTTTCAAACCGCGCCTCGCCGCACAACGCCGATAAATCCGGGTAACGATACGGCGAATAAGCCGGAACTTTCACGCGCATATCGGACAAAAACACGCGACAGGATTTGTTTCGCAATTTTAACCGTAGTGCAAAATGAGTGTTGCTTTGAATTTGGTCGTGAACGTTGCTTGCGCCCGCGAGCGTAAAAACGTTTCCGTCCCAATACTCGATTTTTTCTTCGCTAAGATGATCTAGTTCGAGATATTCTTCGAGCGTGTAATATTTTTTATTGAGCTGCAGCATAACGATTACATTTTAAAGTTTTTCGGTAAATCCTGCCAAACTTTAAAATAATCGGTTTGCAGCAGCGCTTCGGTTTCGAGCGCAAAGCGCGTCGGGCGCAGAACGTACCGCGTTTCAAACATAAACGCGAGCGTGTCGGTTAATTTTTGCGGTTTTAAATCGGCGTTCGAGGCTTTTTCAAACGCTTCGCGGTCGGGTCCGTGCGCCGACATCTGATTGTGCAGCGAGCCTCCGCCCGGCACAAAGCCTTCTTCTTTGGCGTCGTAAGCGCCGTAAATCAAACCCATATATTCGCTCATCGTGTTGCGGTGATACCACGGCGGGCGAAAAGTGTTTTCCGCCACGAGCCAGCGATCCGGGAAAATCACAAAATCCAGATTTGCCACGCCCGTTTCGTGTGAAGGCGAAGTTAAAACCGTGAAAATCGAAGGATCCGGATGATCGAACGAAACCGAGCCGATGGTGTTAAATCGGCGCAAATCGTATTTGTACGGGGCATAATTGCCGTGCCACGCAACGACATCGAGCGGCGAGTGTCCGATTTCGCAGGCGAACAGATTGCCGCCGAATTTGCAAACCATTTCAAACGCGCCTTCGCGGTCTTCAAACCAGGCGGCGGGCGTTTCAAAATCGCGCGGATTCGCCAAACCGTTCGCGCCAATCGGACCTAAATCCGGCAGACGCAGCAGCGAGCCGTAATTTTCGCAAATATAACCGCGCGCTTCGCCGTCAGGCAGTTCGACGCGAAACTTCAAACCGCGCGGCAAACAAGCGACTTCGCCCGCCGAGACTTCGACGATTCCGCATTCGGTCAGAATCTCAAGACGACCTTTTTCCGGCACGACGAGCATTTCGCCGTCCGCGTTGTAGAAAAACCGCTCTCGCATCGGTTTGTTCGCGCGAAAAATGTGAACCGCAATTCCCGCTTGCGCGAAAAGATCGCCGCAGCCCGCAATTGTCGTCAAACCGTCAACAAAATCGGTTTCTTCCTGCTGCATCGGCAACGGATTCCAGCGCAATTGATTCGGCGTCGTCACGGCTTCGTCAAACGGCGCGGAACGCAACAAATTGTTGTCAATCTGCCGAAACGGTTTGTGCATTACCGACGGGCGAATGCGATAAAACCAGGCGCGTTTGTTCAAAAGACGCGGCGTGGTAAACGAAGTGCCGGAAAACTGTTCGGCGTAAAGCCCAAACGCAGGTTTCTGCGGCGAATTTTGCCCGACGGGCAACGCGCCCGCAATCGCTTCGGTCGCAAACTCGTTGCCGAAGCCGCTGTTATAACGATATTCAATCGGTGCCGGTGCGCTCATTTTTTCCAAACTACTCTTTTAAATATTTAGCAAATTCAATTTTAAAATCGGAAAGTCGCTTTTTATATTTTTCGCTTTTTTCTTTCAGATTTGCATTTTCAGCTAAAATTATATGCGTTTCGAGGATGTTACCTAAAATGCGAACATAATCAAATCGAACTTCATCCTCATCAATTTCAACGAAAGCAGAACGAAATGTGTTTTCGGCTTTCATATAAAAATCGCTTGCCAGCTCGGTCTTTTCGAGCAACTGATTTGCTTGCCCTAAAAGAAAATAAACTTCTCCTGTTTCTGAATCGGTGTCATCAAGATTTGATTTACCGGCTTTAAGAGTTTTTTCTAAAGATGTAATTGCTTCCTGCGCTTTTCGTTGTCGAATAAAGGCGAGTCCTAACATTTTGTAAGCTGAATGTCGTTCCATGTAACTGCTTTTTGGTAACTTTTCCACAAGCATAACGGAAAGTTTACAGGAAGCCTCAGCTTGAGAATAACTTTTAGAATTAATGAGCTTGCGGCATTTTTCAGCTTCTGAAAAATATGCTTTGTTATTTTTTGTTTCTAAGATAGATTCTTTATAAAGTCGTTCAGCCTCTTTTTGATCTGTCACGATTTGCCCGGAACAAATCGTGACAGATGCGAAAAACAGCAAAGTTAAACCCAAATATTTCATTAAAGATTTCCGCGTTTTGCTTGTTCTTCTTCAATCGAAACGAAGAGAGCTTTGAAATTGCCTTTGCCGAAGCCTTTGCAGCCTTTGCGCTGCAAGATTTCGTAGAAAACCGTCGGGCGGTCTTCTACCGGCTTGGTGAAAATTTGCAGCAGATAGCCTTCTTCGTCGCGGTCAACGAGAATGCCGAGTCGTTTCAAATCCTCGATATTTTCGTCAATCTCGCCGATGCGCGCCGGGATTTCGTCGTAATAAGTGTCCGGCACGCGCAAAAATTCGATGCCGTTTGCCTGTAATTTCTCGACCGTCTGCAAAATGTCTTTGCAGAGCAGCGCGACGTGCTGGACGCCCGGCGTTTTGTAATAATCGAGATATTCTTCGATCTGGCTTTTGCGTTTCCCCGCCGCCGGTTCGTTAATCGGAAACTTGATGTTATGTCCGCCGTCGCTCATCACGATTGACATCAGCGCCGAATATTCGGTCGAAATGTCTTTGTCGTCAAACGTAATGTAACGCTGAAAGCCCATCACATCGCGGTAAAAATCGCACCAGTAATTCATTTTGCCCAGCTCAACGTTGCCGACCATATGGTCAACCAAAACAACGCCGACCGGCTCGCCTTGGACCTTTTGTTCGCTAAAACCGGGCAAAAACGGTCCCGAATAATTTTTGTACGAGATAAGCGAGTGAATCGTGTCGCCGTAAGTGTGAATCGCTGCGCGGCGAATCGTCCCGAAATCGTCGGAAACGTCGTGCGGCGGCATAAAAACTTTTGCGCCGCGCTTAACCGCTTCGTTAAAAGCCGCGTCCGCGTCTTCGACCTGAAAAGCGATGTCACGAACGCCGTCGCCGTGCTGCTTTATATGCTCTGACGCCGGGTGTTCCGGCGAAAGCGGAGTCGAAAGCACAAAGTTAACGCGATTTTGCGTCAAAACATACGAAGTCATTTCGCGATTGCCCGTTTCCAGACCGGAATAAGCCGAACGCGAGAAACCGAACGCTTTGCGATAATAAAACTCGGCTTGTTTCGCATTGCCGACGTAAAACTCAACGTGATGAATCTTTTTCAAACCTAAAGGATTTTGTTCTGCCATAATTACAGCCTCACTTTTATAAATCTAAAGAATTATTTTCCGTGACGAGCCTCGAACCATTTCCGCCATCTTTCCGGAACCGGTCGCCCGCCGTTTTGTTCCCGCGCTAACAACATTTGATAATAATGCTCCTGCAATTCAATCAATTTTGCGATTTTTTCAGACGGCGACAGCGAGCGCAAATATTCGCGCGACGCTTTCTTGCGGCGCATCAAATCCGTCACAACTTCGGTTTGCGGATTAATCTTCACCGGTAAACCGCCACTTTTCTTTCGTCCATTTTGACATCAAATCGTGTCGCGCCAAAATATCAAGCAATTTCGTCTCGTCTAAAAAACCGGCTTCGCAAAACATCGCAATCTTCTGATAATCTTTGGCTCTGCCTGCAAACATCCACATTGCGACCAGATGTTCTTTGTCAATTACCGGAACGGTAAATTCTTCAATCCGCATTGCATCCGCATTTTCAATCGCTTCCGTCCATAAAGAACTGTGGCTTGCTTCGACAAACTGCACGAGCCAACCGTGAATATTGATAAATTCATGATCGAACGAAAATCCGCGCTGCGCTGCATAATCGTAAATCGCGTTCAAACTCAAAATCGGGCTTTCATCTTTTTCTCGCAGAAAAAAGAAAATATCCAGATCAATCGTCGAAATCGGCTCATAATGAAGAATTGCCGCAAACGCGCCGCCAATCGCATATTTTTCAACGATTCCCGCGTTTTTCATATCTTCCAAAACACTCAAAACCGCGTTTAAATTAGCCGTTGAATTCAGATTCTCCATTTTGGCTTATTTAAGGTGATGAATCTTTTTCAAACCTAAAGGATTTTGTTCTGCCATAACGCCTCTCAATTATTTATCGAAAATTTAAATTTACTGTTTTGTAGTGCAACGAATCAATTCCGCTATTTTTTCCGAAAACTTTCAATGTATTTTCGCGTCGTGTCTTTCAAATAAGCATAAGATGGAATGATGTACAAAATCGGCTGCATATCCGAGTAATCGTAAGGCGTATTGATAACCCGCTCCAGATCAAACGGGCGGCGCTCGACATTATCAGTAAAAGCGTTCTCCAATTCGCCAAAGCTCGACAACAAGCCTGCGCCGAAAGCTCTGATTTCGCCGTCTTCTTCAATCAAACCGAATTCGACCGTGAACCAGTAAAGACGCCCTAGTTCTTCCAATTGCTGATCTGTGCAAACGCGCGCGCCGTGTCCTATGAATTGCGAAAAATCCGCAAAATCTCGGTTGGCAAACATCGGGATGTGTCCGATTGATTCGTGAACGATGTCCGGTTCTGGCGTGTATTCCGGGCGCGAATGATGCCGGATATATTGCGTGCAAAGCATTGTTCGATACGACAGCCAGCTTAAAAATCCGCGCGTTTCGACCAAGCCTTCAATCGGCGCGAGGCGAAAGCCCGAAAGCGCGCCGAGTTTTTTATTTAATTCGGAAAGCTGCGGAATACGTTCGTTGGAGATGCCCAATTTCTTTTTAGCTTCGAGATACAATTTTGAAGCGCGTTGTTGCTGTCGCTCTTCGAGCCGTGTGGCAACGTGCCGCCAGACGTTTTGCTCGCGCTCGTCGTAATCCACGTCCGTAATCACGCCGGTTTTGCGGAATTGTTTGGCAAGCGAAGCGATATAATTCCGGCGCTCAAGATATTCCTCGTCGCTTGCGCCCGGATGATCAAGATGTAGTTGATTGATGTTTTCAAACTTCATATCACGAAATTCGGGCATTTTTTCGGCGGTCGAATTATCAAAAGTAAAATCTGGTTCGGCGGCTGTCGCGGCGGCGGTTTCGTTCAACATAATCGGCTTTCTCCTTGTTTGAGCAAAATTTCTGCTAATTTTAAATTTTACTCTTAACCCGTTTGATGCTAAATAACTTCTGTAAGTTTTTCATCGCCATCGGCATTAGATTTTAAGTTAATTTATAAAAATGACTTTAGAAACTGAAAAGCTGCTCGACAAAATCGGTTGGAGCATTTTGCGCGAATTGCAGGAAGACGCCAGACTTTCTTACGCAGAGCTTGGCAGGCGCGTCGGCTTGACGACTCCGGCGGTGATTGAAAGAGTGAAAAAGCTCGAAGAAAACGGAATCATCAACGGCTATCGCGCTGAAATAAATCCGGCGAAAATCGGTCTCCCGATTCTGGCTTTTATCCGAATGAGCATCACGGGCGTTGACTTCGCGCACATCGTCGAAGTCGCGGAAAATTCGACCGCAGTTTTAGAATGTCACAGAGGCACGGGCGGCGATTCTTTTATTATGAAAGTCGCGGTCTCGGATGTTGAGCATCTGCAAAAAGTGATTGACGAACTGATTCCTTACGGCGTGACAACGACTTCGATTGTTCTTTCCTCGCCCGTCACGCGCCGCGTCATTGAGCGGGCTAAACCGGAATAAGTAATAAAAGTAATAAGTAATAAGTAATAAGTTAAAAAGCGATTACTGATTACTTATTACTGATTACTTATTACTTATTACTGACTACTTATTACTTATTACTCTAATCGAAATGCGCTTCTTCAAAACGGTCAAGCTCTAAGTCAGCCCACGAAGCCGGGTCGTCGAGCGATTCGAGATGCGTGAAAACAACGGCGTTTTTGATCGCGGCGCGAATATCGTTTTCGATTTGCTCGCAGAGCTGATGACCGCGCGTCACCGTCCATTCGCCCGGAACGACGACGTGCAGGCTGATAAATCTGCGGACGCCGGATTCTCTGGTTCGCAGCGCGTGGTACTCGATTCCCTCGTTTTTGACGTATTTTTCCAGCACTTCTGTAATCGTCTTTTTCTCTTTCGGCGCAACCGCCGCGTCCATCAAACCGTTTGCCGAGCGCCGCATTAATTGAAATCCCGTCCAGGTAATATTAACGGCAACCAGCAGCGCGATAATCGGATCGAGAATAAACCAGCCGGTGACGGAAACGAGAAAAACGCCTGTGATTACGCCGACCGAAGTCCAAACGTCGGTCATCAAATGCCGCCCGTCAGATTCAAGCGTGATTGAACGATGCTCGCGACCGGCGCGAATTAAAACAAATCCGACAAATAAATTGATGATTGAGGCGACAGCGGAAACCGCCAAACCGATTCCGACGGCTTCGAGCGGATGCGGAGCGAAAAGGCGCTGAACCGAGGTCCAGCCGATGGCGAAGGCGGCGATGAGAATCAGAGTCCCTTCGATTCCGCTGGCAAAATATTCGGCTTTGTCGTGCCCGAAAGCGTGTTCCTCATCGGGCGGCGCGGCAGCCGCGCGGAGCATCAGCAAAGCGATAATTCCCGCCGCCAGATTGATCAAAGATTCGAGCGCGTCCGACAATAAACCGATTGAATTGGTCAGATAATACGCCGCCAATTTTAAGGCGATGGTCAAAGATGCGGCTAAAATCGAAAGCCACGCATATCTGGTCAGATTTTCGCGCTTCATTAAGAGTATTATTAAACTCTACTGCATTATATTGGATTTATGAAATACGCTTTAGGATTGTTTTTCTTTCTGTTTTTCACCGCCGCTACGTGCGTTGCCCAAAACACCAACGAAGTTTGCGATTTGAAATTGAACGAAGCGCCCGCTTTGTTCAATTTACGACTCGGAATGTCGCCCGAGGACGTGCAAACCGTTTTTGGGCGCAATTTAAAAATTAAAATCAAGAAAAACGGCAATAAAGTGTTTTTTCAAAATTTCATCAACGAACCTGCGCCGCCCGTTTTAAGCGGCGTCCGCGCTTTTTATCTCAGATTTTTCGACCTCCGACTTTACGCCATTGAGATTTTTCTCGAAGACAAACCGGAAATAAAAACCGTCGAGGATTTTACCCGTCATCTCTCGGCGACTTTAAATTTTCCGAACTCCTGGCGTGACGAACACGGCAAACAAACAATAAATTGCGCAGATTTTACCGTCATCGCCGACAAAATCTTAAACCCGCGCGTCCAATTGATTGACGACGCAATCAATGCTAAAGCAGAAGAATTTTTACTGGAGCAGACGAAGAAAAAAAATTGAAGGTTTTATGAATGTTCGACAATCATCCGCCGTCTATTTCGCGTTTCAAAGCGCGGCGGTCGTGGTGTGGTGGCTGTTGCTGATTTTCTTTCCCGAGTCTCGCGCGTATTTCAGAATGGGTGATTCGGATGCAACACTGTTCGCCTTTTGGCTGCCGGATTTGCTGCTCATTGGAGTCGGTTCATTTGCCGCCGCAACGCTTTGTTATGCCGACAGCAAATTGGCTTCTGCCGCAATGTGGTTTGTCGCCGGAGCAATAAGTTATGCGGCTTTGTATTGTTTAGCGTTTGCACTTTTAAACGATTCGGGGTGGCTCGGCGTCGCGCTGATGTTTCCGACGATGCTTTGGAGCGGGGTTTTCGCCGTTGCGCTGTCAAAATCAAAAGATTTTATGTTTCGTACGGCGGCGGTTGCGGCGACAAACTGGATTTTGACGAAAACCGCAATTCAAATCGTGGTCGTCTGGACGCTGATCCTATTTATCATTCCTTATTTTATCTTACAGCTTGAAGAAAAACTGGGCATCGGTCGTTTTACTTTCTCAGGACAAAAAACGCTGGCGGCAATTCTCTTTGTCACCATCAGCCTGCTCGGTTTGTCGAGCGCAAATGTGATGTCGAAAATCGGGCGCGGAACGCCTTTGCCGCTTGACGCCGCGCGAAATCTGGTGATTGTAGGTGCTTACGCTTACGTCCGCAATCCGATGGCGATTTCCGGGGTCGGACAAGGGTTGACAGTCGCTTTGTGGACGGGTTCTCCGCTCGTGCTGATTTACGCATTGATGGGCGGCGCGATTTGGCAAGTGATTTTTCGCCCGCTCGAAGAAGAGGATTTAGGGCAGCGTTTCGGAACCGATTATGAAAATTACCGTCGCAACGTCCGCTGTTGGATTCCTCACCTTCAACCTTACCAAATCGAAGCGACCGCCGCTTCATCAAACTCAATCGAATTGCCGTCGGGCAAAATATGAACGATTCGAGCCGCCCCTTTGGCTTTTAAAAGCGGAGACAACAAACCGACCCGATGACAATTCGCACGCGGCTGTTTGTGATTTGTCAGCGGCTGCGACTCGGAGCACATAATCGCTGTTTTAACATCGGCTGCAAGCTCCAAAATCCGCTCGATTCCGCCAGCCAAATCTTCCGGCGCGGCAATCGTTTTGCCGCCGCACTCAGGAAGATGTTCGTAACCGATGCCGTTTTTCCGCAATTCTTCCAATAAAACCGCGCCGTTAAACTGCACCCAGCGCGAACGCGCCGCGCTGCGAACATCACACAGAAACGCGATTTCGTATTTTTGCAAAAGCGCCAGAAAATCAGCGAAAGCATGTCGCCCGTGACCGATTGAATAGACGGTTATCGAATTATTTTCCATTTTTTTTCGCGTTCTGTTTTTCCGGCACTGTCCAGAGATAAACCGTGCGATACAGATTTTTCCAGGGAACTCTGATTGATTGTTCGGGCTGCCAGTCGCCCATCCGAAAATCGTGCGAGACGATTCGTGAGCCGGGGCGCAATTCTCTTAAAAGTTTCGGGAGCAGGCGTTCGTTCAAGCTGTCGGACAAATAAAGCGTGACGACACTTGCATGCCGCAAATTCAAACGAAACAAATCGGCGTGGACAAAACGCGCCAGCTTTTCCAAGCCTTCGTCTTTCGCGCGCCGGTTGGCTTCTTCGACAAGATGCGGTTTGATTTCCACGCCGACGGCGCGGACGCCGTATTTGCGCGCTGCTTCAAAGACGACTCGCCCGTCGCCGCTGCCCAAATCGTATAAAACGTCTCCCTTCTTCAAATTCGCCAGCCGCAGCATTTCCGCGACGGTTTCCATCGGCGTCGGAATCGAAGCGACTTCGATAAACGTGCGTTTGCGTTTCGGTTTTGCTTTTCGTTTCGCCGCGATTCGTTTGCCGCGAATGGAAGAACGTTTTTTAACTTGAGCAGAAACGGTTGATTCGGCAACAAACGAAAACGCCAGCGACGCCAGCAAAACGATTTTAATTACTTTTCCGATTGACATTGTTTTTCCGAATTGTCTTTGTTTTTGCCTGAAAACACAAAAAGCGACGAAAAATTTCGCCGCCTTTCGAGTTTATTCCGTTGCCCGCTCATTATCTCAAAGCTGACTGCATTTTTTCGAGCGCGCCCTGCAAAACCGAATCTTCGCGGGCGATGCACAAACGCATATACGAATCCCAATCGTCCGTGTCGGCAAACGCGCTGCCCGGAACCGCCGCGACGCCCGCTTTTTCCATCAGCATTTCGTTAAATTTGAGCGCGTCGTTAAACTGTTCGGGAATTCGCGCCCAGATGTAAAACGCCGAGCCGGAATTGTAAAGTTCAAATCCAAGCTCCCGCAAAACTCCCGACGCGAAATGTCGTTTTTCGTCGAATTTGGCGCGTAAGCGATTGTAATAATCGGCATCAGCCATCAAGACTTTGGAAAGAGCCGTTTGCAGCGGCGTAGCGGCGCAGACGTAAATCACGTTGGTCGCATTATTCAAAGGCGCGACGATTTTGCCGTCGCCGTAAGCGTAGCCGAGCCGCCAGCCGGAAATGTTCCACGATTTTGAAAACGAATTGACGGTAATCGTCCGTTCCCACATTTCGGGAAGCGACGCGATGGAAATGTGCGGCTGCTCGCCCGTGACGTAATGCTCGTAAACTTCGTCGGAAACGCAGAGCAAATCAAGCTCTTTGCAAATTTCGGCAATCCCTTCAAGCTCGCTCGTAGTCATCACTTTCCCGCTCGGATTTGCAGGCGTGCAAACGATGATCGCTTTTAAAGGAAACTCGCTCCGGTCTTTAAGCTCCGAACAGCGAGCGCGCAAAGCGTCTTTGTCAAAACTCAAATCCGGCTGCAAATTAAACGTCTCGGTTTTGCCGCCGAATCTCTCGATGATTATTCGGTGATACGGATAATACGGCTCGAACACGAGCGCCGATTTGTCTTTTAAATAAGTTTGCGCAAAGGCGACGAGCGCGCCCGTTCCGCCGGATGTAATTAACAATTCAAGCTGTTTCGATTCGAGATCAACTTCCACATTGTTGTAAGTTTTGATTTTCTCGGCAACGGCTCGTCTCAATTCCTCGACGCCTTCCGCCGCACCGTAATGATTCTGACTGGCGGCGATGATTCGGGCGGCTTCCGACGCAAGCTGCGGGTCTATCGGCAATTCGGATTGCCCCTGCACAAGATTTCCGCTCGGCGGCACAAGGCGCGTAATCGCGCGAATATCCGGTTTAACTTTCATTTTAATCGCTTCTTTCGGCTGCATAATAATATTTAAACTAACATTTTTTAAAAGAAAATGCTTGCCTCCGACAGTAAAAAATTTGTTCGATAATTTTCAGCAGCATTTTGTACAAACGCAGGCTTAAAACCGGTCACTTTCCAATTATCGTTCGGATTGGAAATGCAAGACTTTGTAAATAAGATAACACGTAATTTACATGCAAATCACATTTCCGCGAGCATTAAAATCAAGAGCTTTTTCACAGTAAAACTTACCGGCTTTGATTTGTTTTCAACCATTCGGCGCGGAGCATAAAACTGCCGCCGGTCGCAACGCGCTCGCCGACGTTTAAGCCTTCGAGAACCGGATACTGCCCGTTTGTTTCTGCTCCGAGCCGCACCGAGCGCAGCTCAAAAACGTTCGGCTGCGCTGTTGTCACAAAAACAATTTGACGATTGTTGATGTTTTGCAAGGCTGCGGTCGGCAGTGTGGGCATCGTTCGCTCGGCGTCGCCGAGAGCGCCGAAAGCGACGCGGACGTACATTCCGATTTTCAAAAGATTGTTCGGATTTTCAAGCTCGACGCGCACCTGCGCCGTCCGCGTCGCTTCGTCAAGACGCGGATCAATGTAAGTCACCGTGCCGCGAAAAACGCGGTCTGGAAAAGCGTCACTCGTCACGCTCGCGCCGCTCCCCATCCGCAGACGCGCCAAATCCTGTTCAAAGACCTGCGCGACAACCCAAATGCTCGATAGATTCGTGATTCTGGCAAGTTCCTTATTCGCTTCGACGACTTCGCCGAGATTGACGGCGCGGCTTGTCACAGTGCCTGAGACGGGCGCGGGAACGGCGATTTCGCCGGAGATTTGATTTGCCGAACGCAAAGCCGCAATTCGATTTGAAGGCATTCCGAGCAGCAGCAATCTTTGACGCGAAGAAGCAAGCTGGGCTTCGGCATTTTTAAATTTTGTCGTCGCCCCTTCAAATTCGGCGCGGGCGACAGGATTTATTTCGAGTAATTGTTCGGCTCGTTCAAAACGGCGGCGCGATTCGATTGCCTGCGCTTCGGCTATTTTGAGTTTCGTCGTCGCCTGCTCGAATTCTTCACGGCTTTCGGCTCCGATTTTTAAAAGCTTTTCCGTGCGCTCATGATGGCGGTGATGCTCGTCCAGTTCGGCTTCGGCAATTTGCAAATCTCTGCGCGCCTGTTCAAGCTCGGTTCGCCCGGTTTGATTAATTCTGACGAGTTTTTCGGCGCGCTGTTGAGCAAGACGCGATTCGTTTAACTGTGCCAGCAAATTTAAATAATTCGATTGCGCTTCGGCAAATTCGTTGCTGAAAACGACTGCGACTGTTTGCCCGTTTCGGACGTTTTCGCCCGCCTGAATTCCGATTTGCCTGACGACGCCGCCGACCAGCGAAATCACGGGCGTTTCGCGATAAGCGTTTGCCTGCACGGTGCCGTTCGCCAAAACTCCGACTTCCGCCGCATTGATTTGTTCGCCGACCGTTTCTATTTTAATATCGGCGTTTTTGAGCTGATCGGGTTCAATCGTAATAGTCTGTCCCGCAAACGTTTGATCACTTGTTTCGGCAGTTTCAAAACTGCTCGAACGCGGCGCGGGAACGGGTTTTCCGGCTTGATTATTGCCGGAATTGGAAAAAGCCCAGATCAAAACGGCTGCGACTGCGACCACAGCCAAAGCAATTGCGGCAAACAATAAGTTTTTCGATTTTCGCCGCCCGGTTTGCGCCGTTTTTTTGGCTTCTTCCAATTCAATTTCTTTAACAGTTTCTTGGCTCATTTGTTTGTTAATTCCGGCGCGTTTGCGGCGCGTAAAATTTCGATTCGCGCCAGATAAGTTTCAAGCTGCGCGTCAATAAAACCGCTTTCGGTTTCGATAAAACGACGCTGTTCGGCGATGTAATCGAACAAAGGCTTTGCGCCGAGTTCGTAAATTTGGCGGACGACGCCCAGGTTTTCGGCGGCTTGTTCGCGAACGCCGACGCGGTAAATCTGCATCGCGCGCGCCGCGCTGTTGAAGCGAATGTAAGCGGCAGCTACCTCGCGGCGGACGGTTAATTCGCCGAACTGGCGGCGCAGGCGCGCGGCTTCTTCTTCCGCGACGGCAGCGGCAATCATTCCCTGATTTCGATTGCGAACCGGCAGATTGAGCGTCACGCCGAAGGTGAAAAAGTTCATCCGGTTTTCAATCGGCTGCAAATTCCCGGCTTCGTCAATTCCGCGCAGAGGAAAACCCGTCTGCATTCGCTGATAGCCGAGCATCACGTCCGCGTCTATCTTGCCTTCGGAGCGAGCCTGTTCGATTCTCGCCTGCGCGAGCTGTTCGAGCGCGCGCGCGCCCTGCAAATCGGGACGCCGCGCCAGAGCGTTTTCTACCGAATCGGTTTGCGGCGGAGGCGTGACGAGCAAATCTTCAAAACTTCCGCTCACGCGCAAAGGCTCTTCCGGCGACATTCCGACGAGATTGCGAAGCTCAAGCAGACGAATTTCAATCGTGCCTTCGCTTGTTTCGCGAATTGCGCGGAGGCGGTTCAGCTCGACCGTTTCCACGTTTTGTTCGAGCGGCGGACGACGACCTTCTTCGACGCGGGCGGCGACGATTTTGTAATTTTCATTTGCCAGCGCGAGCATTTCTTCGGTAAACCGCAGTTTATAAGCCACCGCGAGAGATTCACCGAATTTTGCCCGGACTTCCGCGGCAAGCTGTCGTTCGCGCTCGGCGACCGCCAATCTTCTGATTTCAAGCTCGCGTTCGGCGACTCGAATCCGCGCTCCGCGTCTGCCGCCGAGTTCGAGCGGCAGCGCGCCTTGAACCATCAAACTGTTGTCGCCCATTCCTCCGATTTGTCTCGTCCCGCTGACTTCCAAACTCGGATTCGGTCGCAGACCGGCTTGTCTGACAAAAGCTTCGGCAGCAGTGGCTTCGCTTCGCATAGCCGCAAGTTCAGTGTTGTTGGCGAGCGCGTAAGCAACGAGTTCGGCGGCGGTTTTGCCGTTTTGCAAATCGAGATATTTGGCGTTTGAAACGGGCGTTTTCTTTGCCGAAATCCAAACCGCTTGCGCCTCCTGCGCGTAATTGTAAGGCGCAAACAAAGCGAGCCAAATTAACACGACGGCAAATCGCCTTTTTGATGAGCATTTTATTTTCCTAAAAAACATTTTCACTCCGTTTCACCGCTTTCGCGTTTCAGCTCCCACAAACGCAGCCAGTAAAAAATCACGGGCGTAACGATCAAAACGTGAAGCAGGCTCGACATCATTCCGCCGAAAACTGGCGTTGCCAGCGGTTTCATCACTTCCGAACCCGCGCTCGTGCTCCACATAATCGGCAGCAAGCCGAAAATAATTGTCGTGACGGTCATTACTTTCGGGCGCAACCGCAGCAGAGCGCCTTCCGTCACGGCTTCGAGCAAAGTTTCTTTGTTCAATTTTCCGAGTTCTTTTCGCTTGCGCTCTACAGCTTCTTCCAAATACACAACCATCACGATTCCCGTTTGCACCGCCGCGCCGAACAGTGCGATAAAACCAACCCAGACGGCGACGGAAAAGTTGTATTCGAGCAGCCAAATGAGATAAACGCCGCCCGTCAAAGCAAACGGCACTGCGAGCAGAACGTGCGCCGCTTCGAGAAATGAGCGATACGTCATATAAAGCGTGGCGAAAATAATCAGAATTACAATCGGCACGACAATCATTAATCGCTGCTGCGCCCGCTGCTGGTTTTCAAACTGCCCGCTCCAATTTATGTAATAACCGGCGGGAAGCTGAACTTTTTGCAAAATCGCCGCGTTCGCTTCTTCGACAAAACCGCCGATGTCGCGCCCGCGCACGCTTAAAAGAACCGTTCCGCGCAGCAAGCCGTTTTCGCTCTGAATCATCGCCGGACCTTCGACCGTGCGAATCGCAGCAATCTGCGCGAGCGGAACGGGAACGCCCGTTGGCGACGTGACGGGAATTTGTCCGATGGCTGCGGGCGACTGGCGAAATTCTTCGGCATAGCGGACACGAATCGGAAAACGGCGGCGACCTTCGATAGTGACTGTCAGATTCGTTTCGCCGATTCCCATTTCAATCGCATTCTGAATCGTTCCCGCGTCTATTCCGTAACGCGCCGCCGCCTGCCGGTTGATGTCAATGTCAACATAAGGCGCTCCCGTAATTTGTTCGGGATAAACATCCGCCGCGCCGGGAATTGCGCGCACGACATCGGCGATTTTTCTCGAATAATCTTCTAACGTTTTTAAATCATTGCCGAAAATCTTGATGCCGACTTGCGAACGGATTCCCGTCGCCAGCATTTCAATCCGGTTGATAATCGGCTGCGTCCAGATGTTCGTCACGCCCGGCATTCGCAAAGCCGCATCCATTTCCGCCACCAATTTTTCGCGCGTCACACCTCCGCGCCATTGTTCTTCGGGTTTTAAATGAATGACCGTTTCATTCATATTGATCGGCGACGGATCGGTCGAAGTTTCGGCGCGTCCGGCTTTGCCCACAGCCCATTCGACTTCGGGGAAAGTTTTAATAATTTCGTCCTGTTTTTGCATAATCCGCGTCGCTTCGTCGAGCGAAATCGCCGGATCGGTGACCGGCATATACATCAAATCGCCTTCGTTCAAAGGCGGCATAAATTCCGTGCCGATTTTTGTTGCGACAAAAGCCGCGCCTAGAAAAAGAACCAGAGCTATCGAAACGGTTGCCGCGCGATGCCGTAAAGCCCAGATGAGCGCGGGTTTATAAATCCGGCGCAAAAAACGCATAATCGGATTCCAATCTTCGTCGCGCAATTTTCCGCCTAAAAAGTAAGTGCAGAGAACCGGAACGAGCGTCACAGCCATAAAAGCCGCGCCGATCATCGCAAAGGTTTTCGTAAAAGCAAGCGGGTGAAACAATTTTCCTTCCTGCCCGGTCAAGGCGAAAACCGGAACAAAAGCGAGAATGATAATCGCAATCGAAGAAAAAATCGGTCGCCCGACCATTTTTGTAGCTTCCAAAACCTCGCGCCAGACCGCCGCTTTGTCTTTCGTGTCAATTCCCTTGCTTTCAATCGCTCGATACGCGTTTTCGGTCACAACAATTCCGGCGTCAACAAGGTCTGAAATCGCAATCGCAATGCCGGCGAGCGACATAATGTTTGACGTAATTCCGGCGAAATACATAAACAAAAATGAAATCAGCACCGCGAGCGGGAGCGGAATTGTGACAATCAAAACCGAGCGAAAATGCGCCAGAAAAAGCAGATTTGCCAGCGTCACCAAAATCAATTCTTCAACAAGAGCGTCTTTGAGCGTGTCGGCGGTGCGATTGATTAATTGAGTGCGGTCGTAAAATGGAACAATCTGAATGCCTTCGGGCAAACCGGGTTTGATTTCCTCGATTTTTCGCTTAACGTTTTCAATGACTTCCAGCGCGCTTGTGCCATAGCGCGAAATAACCACGCCGCCGACCGCTTCTTTGCCGTTTTTGTCCAGAGAGCCGGTGCGAAAAGCGTTGCCGAGCTTGACCTCAGCAATGTTTTTGACATAAATCGGCGTTCCATTCTGCGAACCAATAACGGTATTTTCGACATCGGCGATTGATTCGACCAAGCCGATTCCGCGCACGACAGCCCATTCGCCCGCCTGCTCGACGACGTTTCCGCCGACGTTGTTGTTCGAACGCCCGACCGCTTCGACAATCGTCGAAAGCGGCAGATTGAAGGCGCGCAGCTTGTTCGGATCAACGTTGATTTGATATTGCTGGACAAATCCGCCGACCGAAGCCACCTCCGCCACGCCCGAAACAGAATTGAGCTGGTAACGCACGAACCAATCCTGAAGAGTCCGCAAATCGCGCAAATCCATCGAATCCGATTCGAGCGTGTACCAGAAAACCTGCCCGACTCCGGTCGCGTCGGGTCCAAGTGTCGGCGTCACGCCCGCGGGCAGTTGTTTGGTGACGAGATTGAGCCGTTCGAGAACGCGCGTTCGCGCCCAGTAAAGCTCAACACCGTCTTCAAAAATGACGTTGACCATCGAAAAGCTGAACGCCGAACTTGCTCGGACGACGCGCACGCCCGGAAGTCCTTGCAGATTCGTCACGAGCGGATAAGTTATCTGGTCTTCGACTTCCTGCGGCGAGCGCCCAGCCCAATCCGTAAAAACGATTATCTGATTGTCCGAAAGGTCTGGAATCGCATCAATCGGCGTCCGCACCAAAGCCCAATAGCCCGCGACCGTCAAACCGAGATAAATCAGAATGACGATCACGCGATTTTTTAAAGACCATTCGATGAGCCAATTAATCATAAAAATATTTGTTCGTTGTTCGTCGTTCGTTGTTCGTTGAAAAAATCAACTTGCAACGAACAACGAACGACGAACAAAATCTATTTCGCCCAAGCGGTTTTCCAATCGTTCATTTTTTTGATTTCCGCTTCCTGAGCTTTGATTATGTTGTTTGCCAGCGTTTTGATTTCTGCGTGTTCGGCTTTTTGCAAAGCGTCTTTCGCCATTATCACCGCGCCATCGTGGTGCGGAATCATCATGTCAAGAAAATGTGTGTCGGAATCTTTGCCTGACATAGTTTCCATCATTTTCATGTGATCGCCGGACATCATTTTCATTGAATCCATCATTCCGGGCATTTCCATATTTTTGGCGGGCGGTTTTCCCGCAAACCATTTTTCGCGCCATTCAGTCATCTGCGCGATTTCCTTTTGCTGATCATTAATTATTTGCTGGGCGAACTTTCTCAATTCCTCGTTCCGCGTTTTATCTAAAACCATTTTCGACATCTGAATCGCGCCTTCATGGTGATGAATCATCGTGTCAATAAACTGCAAATCGTAGGGCTGCGAAGCTGCGCCCGCGTCACTTTTCATTTCGCCGTGCTGCATTTGCGACATATTGTGATTGGCAGCATTCATCGGCATTCCATTATGATTCATCGTTGAGTTGTGGTTCATTCCGGCGTGATTCGCAGTTGCGTTGCCGTTGTTTGTCGGTTGACTGCAAGCCGCGCCCAAGACCGCAAGCGCAAGAACCAGCATCAAGAAAACACTTTTTTTCATTTTTTTATTTCTCCTTAATTGAAAAGCCGTTACTGCACGAGAATTTTCCCGCGCATCATATTCATTCCGCAGGTAAAGGCAAGATCGCCCGTTTCCTGCGGCGTAAATTCAACCAAGACGGTTTCGCCGACGGGCAATTCCTTTTTAATGTTGAGCTTTGGAAATACGACTTCGCCGCCGCAGTTTTTGTCGTCCATGCGATAAAAAGCGAGCTTGACGGGCTGACCTTTTTTGACCGCGATTGATTTCGGCTCGTAGCTCGTCGAAACCGTGATTTTAATCGGCTCGGTCGGGGCGGCGTCATCGGTTTTGACAGAAGCGCAGGAAATTAAAAAGATTGCGCTTACCGAAAACGCCGCGAAGAAAAGTAATTTTGGGAATTTATTCATCTTTCGACTCCTCATTTTTATTGGGCGACAATCGGCAAATTCGCTTTGCCTCGTCCCGCCGCGCCTTCGTAAGTGATTTGCGTTTGCCATTCGCCAGCCATTTGCAGATTGACCGTGCCTTTGTAAACGCCGGGCGTCCCGGTCGTTGTAAGCTGCGCCGCGTCGTTCATCACGGGCATCGTTCCCATCGCGGGCATATGGAAATTGACGCCGACCGCGCCGGCATCAACGGGCTTGCCGGAAGCGTCTGCAAAGGCGAGCGTAAATTCGTTTTTGCCGTCGCGCAGAACGCCGTCGGCGCTCGACAGCGTGACGGTCAAATTGTTTCCGGCGCTGCCGCTTTTGATAGTTTTTCCGGCGGAATCGTTAGAAGCTCCGCCGCAGGCGACGGCTATTAAAGTTAAAACGCTGAGACTAATGACGAGAAAAATCTTTGACATTATTTTGTTCCTCCTGATTGAATTAAAATAAAAATTGACGCCGCCGCAAGCTGTTTTCGGACACACTGCGACAAACGAAATTCGCGCCTTTTTTTGAACAAAAGGCGGAAAACAGGCACACTAAGGCTCTCCTGGAGTTAAATTAAAAAGGCGTGACCGCGAAGATATAAATTCGGCGGTTTAATAAATAGCTGCGGGCTGTCTCCGGCTCGTCTGGAAATCGAAATTGCGGGCTTAAATTTGGATTTTGCGTTTAAATCCGCCAGTAAATTTTCAACCGCGGCGAGAACGGGAGCGGAAATCTGAACGGACGAAGCGTTTGCCGAACCGGGCAAACCGCCCGTCGGGTCGCCGCAAGCCTCACGGCAGCAGCCCATTAAACTTGAAATTGCGGCGCGTTCGGATTTTTCCGACTTGCAGCACGACATTTTGCCGTGATTATCTTCCGCCGCATCCAGACACATACAGATTCCCGCCAAAAGCTGGGCGGCGAAAACTAAAGCGAGCGACAATGCGACGAGGCGTTTGATCACTGTTAAGCCAAGCATAAAAAGCTAATTACAAACTGTCAAGCCGCCGAGTTTTTTTATTAAAACGTTGAATAATATCGCGCCGCAATTCAGAAGCTGCGCGGAGAAATTCAAAAATCAGAGTCAAAATAAAACGCCGCGAAAGGGCTGCTTCTTTGCAGCCCTTTCGAAATTTAGCTGTTCATTTGTTTACGCTCAACATCCGCCAAACCTTTTTTAGTTGCTTTCAAAAACAAAAAAACCTTGAAATTTCAAACGGAACAGAGTTAGAATGAGGTCACTCAGCCGGGCAGTTATAATTTAAAAAGTAAGAAGTATTAGATACCGAGCAATTAATATATAACTACAAACATTAGCGGAGGTGTCAGAAAATGAAAGATGCGATTTATGTGATTCTTGCTTTGATTTCGGCGGGCATTGCTGCGTACTTTATGTACGGCTATGTCAACACGGCGACCAGAGAACAGCGAATGATGGATTTGATTATTTCGGTAATCTGCATTCTGATTGCCATCGTTTTCGGCGGATTGTTTCTCGCCGGGCGCGTCAATAAAGAAGAAGAAATCCATATTACCAAATAATTTAGAAAACACTTTCCAACGGTTTTAGTTGCTATATCTAACCGTGCGGTAAAATCTCGAAACCGTCCGAAGCGATTACCAAAAAGCCGCCGGCGTGTTTTTCTTCGTTTTAAATAATGAAGAAGCGCGGCGGCTTTTGTTTTGACATTTTTGCCTTATCTCCTTTTCGTCCGCTATCATCTGCTTTTGGTTCAAAGTTCAAGGTGAACAGTTTTTCTTTTTAACCTTGAGCTTTGAGCTTTGAACCTGTTGATGCAGTTGGAAATTGTTGACGATTATTCGCTTCCCGATGAGCGAAAAAACAAAATGCAGGAGGCGCGCGAAGCGATTATCGAGCGTCTGGCGCAGAATTTCCGCCCCGAAACGATTGATCTCGACCGCTTTTTGCGCGCTGTCGTTTCGGAAATCGGTCGAATGATGAAAGCCGACCGCTGCGATGTAATTCAACTAACCGAACAAAGCCAGCTTCGCATCAGCCACGAATGGCAGCGTTCGGACAAAATTCCCTCGACCGTCGGAATGACGATTCCGCTTGGCACCGAACAATTGGCGCGGCATTTCGATCTCAAAAAACCGCTTCGGATTAACGACACGACCGCCAAAGAAATCAATCCGCAGGCTCGGCTGCTCGCGGCGTCCTTGCAAACCCGTTCCCTGCTCGTCGTGCCGATTATTTTAAACGAGCGCGTGCTTGGACTTTTGGGTTTGCACGACACCAAAAAGCCGCGCGTTTGGCTGGACGAAGAAGTTCAATTTTTACAGTCAATCGCGCAGCAATTGGCGGTCGGTTATCAATACACACGGCTTTTCACCGACAAACAGCAGGAAGCCGCGAGAACTCACGCTTTGCTCGAAATAGCCAACACTTTGAATTCGCATTCGGATTTCGGCGAGGTTTCATCGCGCGTTTTGGAAAAAGCGATTGAGCTGGTCGGCGCGGATTACGGCGCTTTGGGCGTGATTGACGCGGGCGGAAAACGGATTAGTCTGGCGGCTTTTAAGGCTTCGGCGACAGCCGAAACCGAAAACGTGCGCGGAATGATTTCGGCTCACGGGCAATCGCTCGATTTAACGGCTTTTCCCGCGCTCACCGACTTGCTCGAACAAGGTAAAACTTTACAGCTTTTAGACACTGAATTGCCGCCGCCGATTCGCCTGATTTTCAACGCGCAGCTCGGCGGGCGCGCCGCTTTGGTCGCGCCGGTCAAAGTCGCCGGTCACAGCTTCGGGCTGCTCGGTTTCGTCTGGAGCAAACAGCGACAGGGATTTGACGAAAACGAAATCGCTCTCGTCGAAGGAATCGCGGATCAAATCGGCACGGCGCTCGAACGCGACCAGCTTTCGGCAGAAGTAATGCGCCTGAAAAGCGCGCTTCTCGAACGCGCGCGCGGCAATCAAATCATCGGAAATACGCCGCAAATACGCCGCGCCATCGAATTTGCACTCAACGTCGCCGATACGCAGACGACCGTTCTCGTGCAGGGCGAATCCGGCACGGGAAAAGAACTGCTGGCGAATTTGATTCATTACAATTCGGGGCGCGAAAAAATGCCGTACATCAAATTAAACTGCGGCGCGATTCCCGAATCTCTGCTCGAATCGGAGCTTTTCGGACACGAAAAAGGCGCGTTTACCGACGCCCGTAATCGCCGTCAAGGGCGTTTTGAAGAAGCCGACGGCGGCACACTTTTCTTAGACGAAATCGGCGAAATGAGTCTGTCGGCGCAGGTTCGGCTGCTCAGGGTTTTGCAGGACGGCGAGTTAACGCGAGTCGGCGGAAACGAAGTCGTCAAAACCGACGTGCGCGTTATTGCCGCGTCGAATGTTGATTTGGAAAAAGCGGTTGAAGAAGGCAGGTTTAGACGCGATTTGTATTATCGGCTCTCGGTTTTTCCGATCAGATTGCCGCCGCTCCGTGAACGCCGCGAAGACATTCCGATACTCGTCGTGCATTTTCTCGAACTCTACAAACAAAAAACCGGGCGTTTTGTCTCCGGCATTTCGCGCGAAGCGATGCGCGCGATGGTCAATTATGATTTTCCGGGCAACATCCGCGAGCTTGAAAACGCGATTGAGCGCGCCGTTATAATCGCTTCCGGGCGTCAAATCGAATTGGAAGATTTGCCCGAAGCAATCGGCGGAAAGTCCGTCAGTCTCAGTTCCGACGGGCGACAGGAATCAAACGGCGACGCAAGCCGTATCTGGTTTGAAATGCCCGCGACGATTGATGAAATTGAACGCGAAGCCATCGAAGCCACACTGCATTTTACAAAAGGCGACAAATCGCGCGCCGCCCGCCTGCTCGGAATCGGGCGCAAAACTCTTTATCGAAAACTAGAGCAATATGAAAATAACGGAGAACTGAGAACGGAGAACTGAGAACCGTTTTTTCTACATCAAGTGTCATCAATTATATCGTCTTCTGTTCTCCGTTCTCAGTTGTTTATGCTAAACTCACGCCGAAAATAAAAAATAAATTAGCGGCGTTAGTGTCGCGGAAGGGATTTTAAATTATGGGAGAGGAAGAAAATCGTCGAAGAAGCGAATTCGGGGCGACTGACAAATTGACTTATCTGTTAATCGGAGGCGGCATCGGCGCGCTCGTCGCGCTGTTGCTAGCACCGAAACCCGGTTCGGAATTGCGCGAAGACATCGCCGATGTAACGCGCAAAGGCGTTGACAAAGGACGCGAAACAGCCGCGCAAATCGGTGAACGCGCGGGCGAATATTACGAAGTCGCGCGCGAACGAGCCGGAGATTATTATGACGCGACAAAAGAGCGCGCCGGCGAATTAGCCGGAAAGGCGCGCGGCGCGACGGAACGTCCGAAAAACACGCTGTCAGCCGCCGTCGAAGCCGGAAAGCAGGCGTATTACGAAGAAAAACGCAAAACCGAACCGTCCGTCATCGCCGAAGGACGCCCTTCGTATCCAAACGAACTGGGCGAAGGCAGCAAAGAACCGGAAAATTAATTTTCAAAACAGCTATGTGAAAGGGCGATAATTTATTGTCGCCTTTTTGTTTTTCGCATTGAATTTTGTTGCAAAAAAGCGAATCGAATGTAAAATCACTTTGGAAATTGGCTGCTTTGCGCCGATTTTTAAAATCGTTTGAGGAAAATAAATAATGCCGGTTTTAGCTTTTCAACTCAGCAGCGAAGCTTCTCTCTTCTGGATTCTGATAATCATCGCCGTTTGTTTCGCGGTGATGGCGATTTCGATGCTTTCAATTGCGATTGCCGTTTTTCGCGTCGTCGGAATTGTGCGGCAAGTCCACGAACGAGTCGAACCGCTGATGCAAACCGCCAGTCAAATCAGTCTGCAAGGCAAGGAAATTGCGGCGCAGGGCAAAGAAATCGCCGAGAAATTCGGCGAAATGTCAGTTCATCTGTCGAGCGCGACAAAGAATTTCTCCGAATCAACCGCGCTCATTCGCGAAGAAGTTGCCGAAATTAAGGCTTTAGTCAGCGATACTGCCATTACGGCGAAAGAAAAAGTCGCGCTCGTCAGCCGCACGGTTGACCGCACAAACATTCAAGTCCGCGAAACCACCGATTTTATCCAAACCAAAGTCGTCGAACCGGCGCGCGAAGTCGCAGCCGTAATGGCTGGTTTGCGAAAAGGCTTGGAAGTTCTCTTTGCGCCGACGCCTCGTCAATTAGACCGCGTTTATGGTGAGGACGAAATGTTTATCGGCTGAAATCTAAATGTTAATAGCGACATTAATTGAAAAGAAATGGTTATTTAGAAGACTTAATGTTGTTACTCCCGATGGGGTTTTTGAAGTCGCTTACGACGGGACGGGTGCCGGATACGAATCTGTTTGGATAGACGGAAACCTTGCTGTTAAAACGACCAGCTATCTTTGGTACGTTCCCGAATTCAACTTTCAAATCGGCAGTTTGCCCGCGAATATTAATGTTCGGATTTCGTGGAGATTGGCGATTAGTTTTTTCAGTTTAGAAGTTGACGGACACCAATTATATTCTGAAGAATAGACGGAATTGTGTAGCGTTCCAATAATGTGACGCTATTTATGATTGCCTCAAAAGGAACGTTTCTGAGACGCTCTGAGCCGGAATTTCCAAATGGGGTATTATCAGAAGATTATGACCGAGCGTTTACCAAGCACCGAAGATCGTTTATTAGTTCGGGAGCGTCCTTCGGGAATCCCCGTTATGCATCAATCGTGGGATAAGCTGCTCTTTATGCACTGGGAGATTCCCGTTGAAGAGCTTCGCAAGGTAATACCGGAGCCTTTGATGATTGATACTTTTGACGGGAGAGCCTGGATTGCAATAACGCCTTTGACAATCTGGAACGCCAGACCTTCGTTTACGCCTCCGCTTCCTGTTCTAAGTAGACTTCACGAGCTGAACGTGCGAACTTACGTTTATTTGAACGGGGTTCCGGGTGTTTGGTTTTTCTCTCTGGATGCTAATAATCCGCTCGCGGTAACAGCCGCTCGCACATTGTTTAGCTTACCTTATTACAATGCGAGCATAAGCCTCGAAGAAGATGGCGATAGAATTGTCTTCGAGTCAAACCGCAGCGACAATGAGGCGGAATTCAAAGCAGTTTGGACAATCGGCGCTGATTTGCCAAAGGCTCAGCCCGGTTCTCTCGATTACTTTCTGATTGAACGCTATTGCCTTTACACAACAGATAAAGAAAAGATTTACCGCTGCCGCATTCATCATGAACCGTGGCGTTTGCAAATGACCGATAATCTATCTGAATACAAATCAAACATGATTGAAGCAAACGGTTTACAAGCGCCGAGCGGCGAACCGCTTTTGCATTGCGGCGGTCCGGTTCACGTAGATGTCTGGTCGCTGGAAGAAGTCGCTGAGTAAATTTAAGAGACTGCAAATTAAAGATTAAATCTAATTAAATTAGTCTCAAAAAGGATCGTTTTTGAGACTAATTTTATTATCGTGAACCAAAAGCAATTTGATATAAAGGCTCTGTCACTAGAGATGAAAAATCAAAGGCGTATGCTGAATAAGGTATTTAACTCTACTCTTCAAATTTGTACCTTTCTAACATTAACGTTTTTGTGTGTTTGCAACCTTTGCGCTCAATCACCGGTTGACGTTAATCGAAAATTTACTCCTGAAGAATTGATTAAGGACGTTGATTTTTACGTCAAAACCGTCGAAGAAACTCACGTCAAACCATTCGTCCATATTTCGAGAAACCGGTGGCGAAAGCAGGCTGATCAAATTAAATTGCGGATTGCACAACAAGGAGCAATGACCCAACAAGAGTTTTGGCTGCTCTTTGCGCCTCTGGTCAGCTCAATCCAGGATAGACACAGCGTTATCGTTGAACCGCGTTTTTTCATTCCCAATAATCCAACCAAATATCTCCCCGTCCGCGCTGTTTATGTTGATGGGAAAGTAGTGGTCACAAGCTCTGTCGCCGACTTAAAAATCCCGAAAGGTGCCGTGATAACCTCGGTCAACGGTATCGAGAGTAATGAAATCGTCCGAAAATTGAGCAGTTATGTTTACGGGGTTGAGAAAGAAAGAATACGGGGCGCCGCAGAATGGTTGTGGATCGGCGCGGCAGAAGTTTATGGAAAACCGGAAAGTTTTCTTCTCACTTTCGCAGATGGTACAAAGCAGGAAGTTAAGGGACTAACCGTGTCTGAAATAATTAACAGAGAAAGGGCGGCAAGTGTCAATCAGCCGAAGGCGAGCGATTCGCCTCTTGTGCTGAAGTTTCTCGATAAAGACATCGCTTATCTGAATGCTTCTACTTTCGAGTACGATTTAGAAAAATACAAGGCGATTCTCAAAGACATTTTTACGCAGATTAAAGCATCCGGGGCGAGGAATTTAATAATTGATTTAAGAAGCAATACAGGCGGCAATTCCACACTCGGCAACGCGTTGATTAATATGTTCAACCGGAAGTCTATTAAACACTATTCATCGAAATGGAAAAGAAGTATTCAGTATGCGGAGGAGTTGAAGAGCGACGGAGCGCCGATTCCGAATCATTACTTAACCCTAAATCCGGGAGAATTTTATGTTTCCAAAGCCGAGACCGTTAATCCAACGGAAAATCCTTTACGCTTTAATGGACAAGTGTACGTCCTGAGTTCAAAAGAAACTTTTTCGAGCGGGCAGATGTTTCTTGGATTAGTAAAGGACAATAAATTAGCCAAAATAATTGGCGAAGAAACAAGCACTCCGGCTTGCTTTCCCGGCGAACATTACAGATTTAACTTGCCTAATTCGAGGTTGCGTGTAATGACATCGGTCAAATACTGGATGACGCCCGGCGGTTGTAAAAGTGGGCGAGGAGTCGTGCCGGATGTCATGGTAACAGAACGCCTTGAAGATTATTTGACCGGAAGGGATCGAATTTTAGAAACAGCTTTAAGCTCAATCAAACGAAAACGGTAACTAACATTCTAAAAAAACAAATATTTTTCAGTACCGCATTATTAGGACACTACATAGAATTGATAAAATTGACTAAATGAAAAATTATTGGCATAAATAAACTGAAGAATTTATGAAAAACGGCTTTAACATAATTATCATCGGCGTTAAAAGGGACTTTGCTGTTTCAAGCGGCTGAGTTGAAGCTAAAGTTTTGCAAGTGCGAAAGTCCCAAGTCTTAAAGAAAAGGCTTGGGACTTTTGAATTTTAGAACGGTTAAACTTAGACTGAATTTTGATTTATAAACGTATGACCGAATTTTTAGATTTAAAAAAGACAGTTAATCTTCCTAAAACCAATTTTTCTCAAAAGGCTAATCTCGCGCAGAGCGAACCGGCTCGTCTGGCGAAATGGAAACAGACGGGTTTGTACGAATTGATTCGGGAATCTCGCAAAAACGCGGAAAAATTTATTCTCCACGACGGTCCGCCGTATGCCAACGCCGATATTCACATCGGGACGGCGCTCAATAAAATCCTGAAAGATTTTATTGTTAAATCGCGCACGATGATGGGCTTTGACGCGCCTTATGTGCCGGGCTACGACTGTCACGGTTTGCCGATTGAAAAGAAAGTCGAAGAAAAGCTGGCGGAAAAAGGCAAAAACAAAGCCGATATTCCGACGAAAACTTTCCGCCGCATCTGCCGCGAACACGCTTCGACCGCGATGAATTCGCAGACGCGCGATTTTAAGCGGCTCGGCGTTTTCGGCGAGTGGGAAAATCCTTATTTAACGATGGCGCACGAATACGAATCGGAAACCGCGCGTCTTTTCGGGAAATTTCTGGAACGCGGTTTTGTTTATAAAGGCGCGCGTCCGGTTTATTGGTGCATTCACGATCAAACGGCGCTCGCCGAAGCTGAGGTCGAATATAAACTGCACACTTCGCCTTCGGTTTACGTCCGTTTTCCGCTCAAAGGCGACGGCTCGCAGATTGACGAGGCACTGGCGGGCAAAAAAGTTAATTTCGTGATTTGGACGACGACTCCGTGGACGCTTCCGTCAAACCTGGGAATCGCCGTGAATCCCGATTTTGAATACGCTGCCGTAGAAAACGGTGACGAAGTTTTGATTATTGCTTCTGAGTTAGTCGGTTTTGCCGTCGTCAAATGCGGTTTGGGCGGCGTTGATGAAAATGGCGAACGGCAGATGCCAAATATTTTAGCGAAATTTCCGGGTTCAAAATTAGAAGGACTCTGGGCGCGGCATCCATGGATAAATCGAGATTCGCTGTTGATGAACGGCGATCACGTAACTCTGGGCGGAGAATCCGACGCTGAAACAGAATTAGATGTCTCCGAGGCGCGCGACCGCAAAGAAACGAGCAAAGCCGGAACCGGATTGGTTCATACCGCGCCCGGTCACGGTCACGACGATTTTTTGATGGGTAAAAAATACGGGCTGGAAATCTACTGCCCGGTTGATAACGCCGGACGTTTTACGCCCGAAGTCGAAAATTTCGCGGGCGAAACCGTTTTTCAAGCGAATCCGAAAATCGTTGATTTTTTGCAGGCAAACGGCTCTTTGCTGTTTTCCGAAAAATATGAACATCGTTATCCGCATTGCTGGCGCTGCAAAAATCCGGTTATTTTCCGCGCCACGCCGCAATGGTTTATCTCGATGGATGCGGGCGAAAACGGCAGTTTGCGCCAGATGGCTTTGAACGAAATCAAAAACGTCAACTGGCTGCCCGCGTGGGGCGAAGACCGGATGCGAAATATGGTTTCCGGTCGTCCCGATTGGTGCGTTTCGCGCCAGCGCGTCTGGGGCGTCCCGATTCCCGTTTTTTATTGCGCGGGCTGTGAACGCGAAGTCGCGACGCCGGAAATCGTCAATCACGTCGCAGATATTTTTCGTAAAGAAACTGCCGACGCCTGGTACGAGCGCGAAGCGAGCGAGCTGCTGCCGGAAGGTTTTACGTGCGGCGAATGCGGCTCGGCTGAATTTCGCAAAGAAAGCGATATTTTGGACGTTTGGTTCGATTCCGGCTCATCGTGCGTCGCGGTTTTGGAAACGCGAGAAAATCTGGAATTTCCCGCCGATGTTTACATCGAAGGCGGCGACCAATATCGCGGCTGGTTTAATTCGTCGCTGATGCTCGGACTCGCCGCGCACAATCGCGCGCCTTATAAAAACGTTTTAACGCACGGCTGGGTTGTTGACGGCGAAGGCAGAAAACAATCGAAATCCGTCGGAAATACAACGCCGCCCGATGAAATTATCAAACAATCCGGCGCGGAAATTTTGCGTTTATGGGCTTCGGCGGTTGATTACACCGAAGACGTGCGTTGTTCCGGCGAAATCTTGCAGCGCGTTACGGACGCTTATCGCAAAATCCGCAATACGATGCGTTTTGCGCTCGGAAATCTCGATGGTTTCAATCCCGAAAAAGATGCGATTGAGAATCCGATTCTGCAATATTCCGGCGGCAAAGATGTCGAAGAAATTGAAGAGCTTCTGGAAATTGACCGCTGGGCGCTGGGCGAATTGGACGCGGTAACGGAAAAAGTTTTGGCGGGTTATCAAAATTTTGATTTTCAAGCTGTTTATCACACGCTTTACAATTTCTGCACCGTGACGCTTTCGGCGCGTTATTTCGACATTATCAAGGACCGGCTTTACACTGCCGCGCCGCGCTCGCACGCGCGTCGTTCGGCTCAGACGGCTTTGTACAAAATTGCAGACGTTTCGGCTCGTCTGCTCGCGCCGGTTCTGGCGTTTACGGCAGACGAAATCTGGGAGAATTTGCCCGGTCAGACCGAAGCGTCGGTTCACATCGCGCGTTTTCCGCAAGCTTCCGGCAAGCGCGAGGAAATGTTGTCAGAGCGCTGGGAACGCTTGTTTTCGGTGCGCGACGTTGTTTTGAAAAAGCTCGAAGAAGCGCGCAACGAAAAATTAATCGGCTCGTCGCTCGAAGCGAAAGTCGTTTTGGAGACGAGCGGCGATCTTTTGGATTTGTTGCGGCAATATGCCCACGATTTGCGGTTCGTTTTCATCGTTTCGCAAGTCGAATTAAAAGAAGCGGACAATTTGCACGTTCGCATCGTCAAAGCGGAAGGCGAAAAATGCGAGCGCTGCTGGAATTATTCGACTCATGTCGGCGAATCAGACAGTTATCCGACCGTTTGTGAACGCTGCGCGCCGGTTTTAGCTGAAATCCAGAACACGGAAAACGCAGCGGTTTAAAGAGAATGTTGTTGATAAAAACGAAAAACGAGAAGCGGCGAAAAATCGAGTATCAAACCGGAGTGAATGAAATGGGATTAGTTTTTGCCGAAATAGAGCTTTTCAATGCCGGCGAGATGTATGATTTTCGCAAAGGTTTAATCGCGGAGGAAAACGTCAAGCGCGTTAAAGTTAAATCGCTGGTTGATTCAGGCTCATTTATGCTGGCGATTAACGATGAGATTCGCAATCAGCTTGATTTGCCTTTGCTTGAAAAGCAATTTTCGGTTTTAGCTGACGAAACGCAAATTGAAGTCGAAGTTGTCGGACCGATTGAAGTTCGTTTTGAAAATCGCCGGACGACCTGCGACGCGGTTATCATTCCGCACAGCAGAGACGTTTTGCTGGGCGCAATTCCGATGGAAGATATGGACGTTTTAATTGACCCGCGACAGCAAAAGTTGGTCGTTAATCCCAAACATCCGTATGTTGCCACCAAATATTTGAAATAAATTTGTGAACAAAAAAACAATTTACTGGAAACTCGGTTATCTCTTTGCGGCGTTCGGCGTCTTTTTGATTGATCAGGCGGCAAAGGCTTGGGCGCGGAAAACTTTGCGTTTCGGCGACGAGGTAAACGTTATTCCGAATTTTCTGAATTTCATTTACGCCGAAAACCCCGGAGTCGCTTTCAGCCAATTTGCCGACGGCGGCGACACCGGACGCTGGGTGCTCGCGGCTGTCGCCGGATTAGCGACCGCGTTTGTGCTTTATTATTTCTGGCGCACGCCGAGAGACAACGACCGCCTTCTCGGCGCGTGCGCGATGCTGCTTGCCGGAATTGTCGGCAATTTAACCGACCGCGTGCGGCTCGGTTATGTCATTGATTTTATTGACGTGCAGTTTGGAAACTGGCATTACCCGACTTTTAACGTTGCCGATTCGGCAATCTGCATCGGTGCCGGATTGTTGATTTTGGATTTATTTTTCAATCGGAAATCTGAAAATGCTGAAGCGGGAAAACAAGCTCAAGCCGTGGCAGGCAGCGGAAAACCGGAATCCGAAATCTAAAATCCAACATCGAATATGTATCCAGAATTATTCCGCATCGGCGATTTTCCGATTCACACTTACGGCATTATGCTGGCGGCGGCGCTGCTGGTGGGGCTTTTCGCCGCCGCGCGGCTCGGAAAACATGATGGTTTGCCGCCTGAAAGAATTTACGATTTGGGTTTGTGGATTTTGATTGCCGGGCTGCTCGGCTCAAAGCTTCTGTTGTTTGTTGTTGATGAAGAATATCGCGCGAATCCGGGCAGATTTTTCTCGCTCGATTTTCTGCGTTCGGGCGGAGTTTATTACGGCGGTTTTTTGGGCGGCTTGGTGGCGACTTGGCTTTTGATTCGGCGCTATAAACTGCCGTTTTGGAAAGTAACGGATGCGCTTGTGCCGGGACTCGCGCTCGGACAGGCAATCGGGCGGCAGGGCTGTTTCGCCGCCGGATGTTGCTACGGAAAGGAAACTCATTCGATTTTCGGCGTGCATTTCGGCGAAGCCGGACATTTAAACACCGGAGTTCCGTATGAAGATGCGATGGGCAATCCGCTTTATCTGCATCCGACACAGCTTTACGAATCGTTTGCGATGATTGCGGTTTTCACCGTTCTTTATTTTCTCCATCGCCGCAAGAAATTTGACGGGCAAATTCTCATCACTTATATGATTTTTTACCCGTTGATTCGTTTTACGATTGAGTTTTTCCGGGGCGACCCGCGCGGCGATCTTTTCGGAATGTCGAGTTTGACCGGACTTTCGACTTCTCAAATTATCAGTTTGCTGGTTGCTATCGGCGCGTTTATTTTCTTGATTTTGCGGCTCAGAAAAATCAAAGCTGTTGAAGCTGCCACTTAATATTTCACCGCCGAGACGCAGAGACGCCGAGAAAAGAACAAAAGTTTTATTCTGTTGTCTCAAACTCTTTTTCTAAACTCTGCGTCTCTGCGTCTCGGCGGTTTAACTTTAGTTTGCAAAACCAATCTTTAGCCGAAAACGAAGTCCAAACTTTCAGCGTCGAAAACGCGGATGCGAATAAACGTCTCGACGCTTTTTTGGCTGAGAAAATCGAAGGCTGGAGTCGGTCGCGGTTGCAGCAGTTGATTGATGACGGCGATGTTTTGGTCAACGGCAAAACCGCGAAATCTTCCTACAAAGTCAGAACGGCGGATGAAATCGAAGTCGAGCTAATCGAACTCGAACCTGAGAGCTTTACAGCGGAAAACATTTCGCTCGACATAGTTTTTGAAGACGAAGAAATCGCCGTTATCAACAAGCCAGCCGGAATGGTCGTTCATCCCGGCGCGGGAATTTCATCAGGAACGCTGGCAAATGCGATTGCTTATCATTTTAAATTTGAAGTTCAGAACACAAACAATCGCGTCGGAATCGTGCATCGGCTCGATAAAGACACATCGGGGTTGATTGTGGCGGCAAAAACGCCGACGGCTCACGAAAAACTTTCCGATCAATTTCGCGCGCGAGAGGTTTTCAAATCTTACGTTGCTCTCGTACACGGCGAAATGCAGGAAAATTCGGGGAAAATTGACGCCCCAATTGCGCGCGACCGCAATCATCGTTTGCGAATGTCCGTGCAAAAACACGGCAGGAACGCCTTGACGCTGTGGAAAGTCAGGACGAGATTCGAGCGTTTTACGCTCCTTAACGTCGAAATCAAAACCGGGCGCACGCATCAGATTCGTGTGCATCTCGCTTTCGTCAAACATCCGGTCGTTGGCGACGAGCTTTACAACGCCGGTCGCGACAAAACCGTGCCCGATCTGAAAATCAGAAAAGAAATCGAACGCCTGAATCGTTTTTTTCTTCACGCCGAACGGCTCGGTTTTCGTCATCCGACGACAAACGAATGGCTCGGTTTTCAAGCCGTTTTGCCGCCGGAGCTTGAAAATTTCCTGCAATCTTTCGGTTAAATTTCATCTTCCGGGAAACTTCGTTATACTTCTCTTTTGCTCGATTGCCGATTTTGGCAACAAACAGAGGTTTTCAGCGCATCCTAATCGCGTCAATTCCAGTTGCGCGCTCGCGTCGAGCGCAGAATTTATTCCAAAAGCATTTATGAAAAAGTTATTCGGTCTTTTTTCTTTGATTTTTATTTTGAGCGGTCTGGCGTTTGCCCAAAATCCGCAGCCGACGCCTACGCCGCCCGTTCGTAGAGATTCGGATATTATTGCCGCTCCCGATGTTTTCGAGGTGCGGCTTCCGATTACGGTTTTGGACAAAAAGAAAAAGCCGGTTCAGGGCTTAACCAAAAACGATTTTCAAATTCTTGAAAACGGCAGACCGCAGGAAATTACGTTTTTTAGCGACGAACGCGATAATCCGCCGGTTTGGGTCGGCGTTTTGATGGACACTTCGCCCTCGACCGCCGGGAAAATGAAGTTTTCAAAAGAAGCCGCGCGTAATTTTATTTTTACCGTTACCAGACTTCGCAAAGACAAAGCCGCGTTTCTCACTTTTGACCACGAAATTAAATTGCGGCAGGATTTCACAGACAAGCTCGATTTGCTCGACAGAGCGGTTGAAAAGGTCAAAGAAACGGGTAATCAAACCGCGCTTTACGACGCCATCTGGCAGTTTTGCGATGAAAAGCTGCGCGACGCCAAAGGTCGCCGCGTTTTAGTCGTCATCACGGACGGCGAAGACACTTTCAGCCGCGCCGATCTGGCGGACGCGATTGATATTGCCCAGCGAACGGAAACTACGATTTTTGCGATTTCGACGAAAGCCGGTTTTTTGGGAACAGTGCCCGGCGTCGAAGCCGGAACGGTTAAAGACAGCGGCGATAAAGAACTTGACCGTTTATCATCGGAAACCGGCGGTCAGGCGTTTTACACCGGCGATATGCTCGCGCTCGAAAAGGCTTTCGGCGCGATTTCAAAAGAGCTGCAAACGCAGTACATCATCACCTATAAACCGGAAAATCAGAACTACGACGGCGCGCTCCGCAAAGTCGAAGTCAAGCTCGGCGGAAAAGCCGTTGATTACAAAGTTCGCACCAAGACGGGCTATCGCGCCGTCCGCGACCGAATCAGGTAAAGTATGAATTAGGAACCATGAATGATGAATTAAAAGCAAATGCGTTTCGTTCATCATTCATCGTTCCTAATTCATCATTTCAAATAATGCGCTTGAACAAAATCTTTTTACTCCTGCTGGTTGGTTTGTTTTCGACAACCTCAATTTTTGCACAGCAAACCAAGCCGTCTCCGACTCCGCCCCCTGCGGAAGAGCCTGCGATTGAAGATGACGAGCCGCTGCGAGTGGAAGCCGATTTGGTCAATATTCTCTTCACCGCAGCCGACAAAGACCGCCGTTTTCTCACGAATTTAGCCAAAGACGACATCCGCATTTTTGAAGACGGCAAACAGCAGCAGATTTTTACTTTTCAAAGACAAGTTGATTTGCCGCTCAGCCTGGCGATTTTGATTGATACGAGCGTTTCGCAGGAGCGCACTTTGCCGGACGAAAAAGCCGCGGCGGCGGCGTTTCTAGAAGATGTCGTCAGACCGGGAAAAGACGAAGTGGCGATTTTGACGTTTACCGGCGAAACGACGCTCGAACAAGGTTTTACAAATAATCTCTCCCGCATTCGGCGCGCCGTCGAGAAAGTCGAATTTTTGCCGCCGGTTAATTACGCGGGCGGCGGCGTAACCTTCGGCAGTCCGGCAGGCGGAAAAAACACCGGACAGCGCGCCGCGCAATCAACCGCCGTGTGGAATGCGATCTGGGTAACGGCGGACGAAGTGATGCGCGAAACGAAAAACGAAACGCGCCGCGCCATCATTTTGCTTTCCGACGGACACGATAACAACAGCAGCAAGCGCCTCGAACAAGCCGTTGATATGGCTTTGAAAGTTGATTCGGTGGTTTATTCAATCGGCATCGGCGATGATTATATGCAGGGCGTCAATCAGAATACTTTGCGCCAAATCGCCGACAAAACCGGCGGGCGCGCCTTTTTCCCGCGCGACGAAACGGATTTGCAGCGCGCTTTCGACCAAATTCAAAACGAGCTGCGCTCGCAATATTTGATTGCTTATGAACCGAGCAACTCGAAAAAAGACGGTTCATATCGCCGAATTGAAATTCAGGTCGCAAATCCCGTTCTCGAAAAACAACGAGTTAAATTAACGCACCGGCAAGGTTATTTCGCCGAAACCGAAAACAAGAAGTAAATCGTAAATCTTTAGAAAAAAGCAGTTGAATTTTAAAATCGAAATTAGATTTTAAAATTCAACTGCTTTTTTCTATTCACAATAGCGAACAATTCATACTCGCTTTTTCCATCCGCGCATTTCGTAATATTTATCGCGCGGCTCGCCCGTCCAGCCGTTGATTCCGTGTTTCGGAAGCCACCAGAAATGAATGATAACGAGCGGAACAAGCGTTGCCGCAAGTGAAACGTAAAACCAGAATCTGCCGAAAAAATAAGCGATTGAAGTGTAAATAATGATGCCGAGCGCGTGTTTCCCCAAAATTCGCCAGCGCGGCGTCATCTCTTCAAAATGCCCGAAGAGAATTTGCCCGACGAGCAAAAGAATGGCGACAATCGCAATCTCAAACCACATTTTTACCTGTTCGTATTCGGGCGCGGCTGCGCCGCCGGGCGCGGAAAAACGACCGGACTTTTATTTCCGGCATTATCAACCGCGCGGACGCCGAAAAAGTAATTGTCTTTTGACATTTCTTTCATCGTGAAATTTGTGACGTTGCCGACAGATTGTGAATTTGTCCAGAACGGCTGATTCGTTTCGCGCCAGACGATTTCATAACCCGCCAAATCCGCGTCTTTGCTCGCATCCCATTTCAAATCCGTGTCGTTCGTTAAACGCCCGGTGACAATTCCGACGTTTTTCGGTTTTGCCGGAGCCAGAGCGAGCGCCGCAAGACTCGCGGCATTGACGCGAGCGACATTGGCGACGTAACCGAAATCAACAAATTCGGGTGTGTCGCCGTAAAACACGCCGTTTTCAGTGCGGACGTTTTGATGTTGATGCGTGTAATCTTCGTTCGGCTCGGTAAAACGAACGGCGGCGAAACCGCGTTCGAGAAACGGAATGTGATCGCCGCCGCGCCCGTAACGGTCGCGGCGATAAATTACGTTGACGCGAAAACGCGGCGAATAAACATCGCCGATTTCTTTGATAAATCTTCCCAATTGGCGCGAAGCCGAATCGTTTTCGCCGCCGACGCTGCGCCGCGTATTGGCTTCCTGTTCGGTCTCGTTTGTCGGAACGCCTTCGGCGAAGACGCGCACGGTTTGGCGCGTCGGAGAATTTTTGTAGCTCGTGACGCCGCCGATGATGTCGTTGGTGAACATCGCTTCAATGTTCATTCCCTTTTGTTTGGCTTGTTCGGCGAAATAAGCCGCGCCCAAAAGCCCTTGTTCTTCGCCCGGAACCGCCATGAAAATGATTGTCGCGTCAAATTTTCGCTTGCTCATTACACGCGCCATTTCAACAACGGCAGCAGTGCCGGAAGCGTCGTCGTTCGCGCCCGGCGCGTCGCATTTGGCGTCGGTCGGCGAAGTACACATCGAATCGTAATGCCCGGAAACGACATAAATTCTTTCCGGATCGGTCGTGCCGCGCAGGGTTGCGACGACGTTCGTTAAATTCGTCGGTTCGGGAACGCGATTGGCTTTCGGCTGCAAAAAGGTTTGTTTTTCGACCGTCAAACAATTTCCGCAATCTGCGCTGATTTTCTGAAACTCGGCGAACAAATAATCGCGCGCCGCGCCGATTCCGCGCGTCGGATTATCCTGTTCCGAAAGCGTATTGCGTGTGCCGAACGAAACCAGTTTGCGAATCGTGTTTTCGACGTTTTTTGCGTTGATTTCGGCAACGATTTTCTGAATTTCCGAATTCGGTTTCGCTTGTTTTTGCGAAAAAGCGACGTGGGCGATTAGAAACGACAAACAAAAAGCGGCGAATAAAGTTTTCATTAATTAAACTCCAAAGTGTTTACAACAAAAAAGGCTTTGCGCCGTTATTTTCGCGCAAAGCCCGAAATTTGGCAAAAGTTGTTTTTATCTTGTCGTCAACAAATTGTACGCCGTCAAACGATTTCCGTTTGCCGAATAAAGCAGTCCGGCGACTTCATCCGTAATAAAACGCGCGTCCGGTTCATTTAAACGGATTTGCCGCTGCGGATTTCCGTTCGTAATGTTAACTCCGACCAGACCTTTTCCGCCCTCCGGCAGTTCGGTATAAAAATACATAAAATTTCCGCGCAGTTCGGCGAGGCGTTTGCGCCGCGAAAGATAATCGGCGAGCCGGTTGGCGAGATTTGCCGGGTCTAAACGGTCGAGCAGTCTTTCCTGAATATCTTCGCGCGAAGGTGCTGAAAGCGTGATTGTCGGACGCGGATAATTCGGAATAGTTTGGCGATTTGAATTGCGGATTGCATTCAAATTTCCGATTCTTGAAGCGATTCCGTAAGTTCGAATCTGGTCGGAAACGTAATTGCGAGCGGCGTTTGTCGCCAGGCTGGTTAAATCAAAATTGCCGATTCTTGATCTGACGCCCGACCAGCGTAATCCCAAAACCGAACGCGCCAAATTTGCGCCGCGAACCGCGTTAAAACCGAAATTAATCCATCCGCCATAACGGAAATAAAGCGCCGTCGCGCGCAGAGCGATTGAGCCGACGCGCGACAAAATGGAGCGTCCGGGAGCTTCATATTTTGCAGTCCAAATCGGCTCGGCGTTTTTCGATTTGAAATCCGAAATTTGAAACGCCGAAATTTGCTCGCGCCCGCCGATAACGGCTTCCCTGTTTTCATTGATTAAAACAAATTCGGCGTTTTTTACCCGGTGTTCAAACTTTCCGGTTCGCTTGCCCGTCTGCGCGTCAATCGAAATCAATTCGTTTTTGTCGGCGAGCAAAATCGTGTTCCGGTCGGAAAAAACGAAATTCGTCAAACCTTTGTCCGCGCCTTTGTAACGCCACAGAGTTTTGCCGGTTTTGCGGTCGAGCGCCGAGACGCCGTTGGAGCCTTTGGAAACGATTTCGCCGTCCTTGATTCTGGTAAACTGCCCGCCGGTACGAACGTACAAAACATCGCCGACGAGAAACATTTCGGGCGCGACGCCCAAATCTTTTGCTTCCCATTCGACTTCGCCGTTTGAGCGACGCACGGCGCGAACCTTTCCGCGACCGGAAGTATAAATAAATTCGTCATCAAACGTCGGATCGGCTTCGGTCAGCGCCAAACCGTCAACATTTACGTCAAATTCTTCGCGCTCTCGCTCGCGCCCGGTGCGCGCTTCAAACGAAGTCGCGCCTTCGTAAAACAGAAAAACGCGCTCGTCCAAAATCATCGGCGCGCGATAATTATCGAGCGTAAAAGCCGTCTCGCCCGATTCGCCAAATGAAACGGGCATCATTTCGATTTCACCGCCCAAACCTCTTTTCCAGAGCAAATCGCCCGTTTGCAAATCGAAAACCGCGATTTCCGGCTCGCGTTTGAGAATTTCTCCGGCGCTGCCGCGCGGATTTTTAATTAAAACGGCGCAAAGCAGATTTTGACTCGGTTCAACCGCGAGCTGCATTACATCGCCTTTAACTTTATCGCTCATCCAAATCGCCGCCCCCGATAATAAATCAAGCGCGGCAACGCGCGATTTTTTGCCTTCGTCCAGCGAGAGCAAAATCAAATCCGTTCCCGGAACGGGCGTGATCGCAGTTTCATTGATATTCCCGACGTTTCTGCGCCAAATCGTTTCGCCCGTTTGACCGTCGAGCGCGTACAGCGAGCGTTCGGTCGCGGCAATTAAAACGCCGAAATCTGTGGTTTGATAAAACCGGACGCGTCCGTCGAGCCTCGCGTCCCAATTGGCAAAGGCGTTTGAAACGAACAAAAAAACAAGCAAAAACGACAAAGCGACGATTGATTTCATAAACTTAAAAAGAAAAACGGGGTAAACCGAATCAGTTGGATTCAGTTTACCCCGTTTTTCTTTGTTCGAGCTTTAAAAATTAGCGGATTCGATAGGCTTTTCCCTGCCAGACGATGATTACGGTTTCGCCTCTAAAACTATCAGCGATAGAACGCAAACCGCCGTCGAGTTTTTTATATTCGTCCGAACCGCGCGTAACCATAACGGTTGTTTGCCCGCTGTAAGCGTTGTCGCGCCAAACGCCGTCGAGATTTTGAAAAGTTCTGTTTCCAATGGTGCGCCCCGCGATTGGCTTTTTGAGTTCTGAACCAGCCGGATTTGTCTGCTTTCTAAGATTAAGCGATTCGGCAGTTTCCTGTTCTTGGTCGGCTGGCTTTTTCTGCGCGTCGGAACTGTTTGGCGGCGCGATGGCAAGCGTATCCCTTTTCTCAGGAGAAGATTTAGCAGCAGCGGTCGGCGTCGGCGCGGGAGGTGCGGAGAGAGCAGTTCCCGCTGCGTTGGCGTTTGAAACGCTCGTCGAACGAGTTGATTCTTTTACAGCTCCCGGTTCTTTTCTCGCAATTTCGCCGGAGTTTGATTGTTGACCGCGCGTCGCCCTCACTGAAGGCGGCAAACCCTGGTTCGGCGATTGTTCGGCATTTTGATTTGTGTTTTCAGCCACATTCGCGTTTTCCAATTCGGCGAAATTAGTCGCCACATCCGGTAAAACTTCCGGCGTGCTTTCAACGGTCGGCTCAGGTTGTACGGGCGGCGTTCGTTCGCGCCGTCGTTTTTGTTCGGCTTTTATTTCTTCATCTTCGATTTCGATTTGTGCGACCTGCGGAGCTTGCTTTTCCTGCCGCGATTGCAGCGCGACAAAAGCGAAAACACCGACAAATAAAACGGTCAAAGCCGCAGCCGCGTAACCCAGATTCGGGAGCGCAAACCAGCGCGTAAATCGCTCGCTCCAGGTTGGCTGCACAGGAGAAAGCGCTTTTGTCTCTACGGTTTCGGATTCTTCCGCTTCCTGAATCGAGGCAAAATTAACAAGAATTTGGCGACAATCCGAACAATCCGCCAGATGCGCTGTGAAATGGGCGCGCGTCGTGTCGGGCAGAGCGTTTTCCGCGAAAGCGGAAAGCGAATCGGCGTCTAAATGCGCGGCGTTTTCCGGCAACACTTCGCCCGCTTTTCGCAACGCGACGCGGCGCAAAAGAGATTCAAATGTGTTGTCGAATTCGTGCTGCATTTTGCTCGTTGGGGAACGCTTTTAAGAATTTGCCACTCCAAGAACGCTCGTCATTTAATTTTCTTGCACCTTTGGTACGGATGCGATTAACTTTTCTAAGTTTGTATCGAGCTTTTCACCCGCCTCCGCCAGATTTCGCTCGATTTCATCGCGCGTCCAGCCTTTTTCCCGTTCCAAAATTTTTTCCACGCGCTTTCGTAAATCCGTGTGAATTCTCGTCAAACGGCGGCTTGCCGTCGCTTCGTGAAAGCCCAAAACCGCGCCCGCTTGTTTCAGACGCAAGCCGTCAAAATAATAAAGCTTAATCAAAAGCCGGTCTTCCGCATCAAGCTCGCCGAGCGCTTTAATCAAAGATTCTTCGACCGTCCGGGCGGCTTCGCGCGAAGCGTAAGACTGTTCGGGATTTTCCGTATGAGCGAAAACGGTTCGCTCATCGCCTTCGTTTTCGTGCGCCAGATTTTCAAATTCGCGCGGCTCTTCGATTTGCACCATCCGCGCCTGTTTGCGATGCGCGTCAATTGCCAATTGCGAAACCACGGCGCGCAGCCAGCCCGCAAGACTTCCGCGCCCGGAATAATAACCGAGCTTTCCAGAAGGTTTTCCGCTCTTATCCGTTTTCAAACCGTGCAATTCCGCCCAAATGCTTTGCGCCAAATCTTCCGCCGCATCTGCGTTTGAAGTCACGGAACGCGCGGCTGATTTGACCGAGCCGCCGAAATTTGTGAACAAATCCTGCCAAGCCGCATCATCGCCGCGCTCGCACGCCTGCACCAGACACAAATCGTCAATGTGCAAAGACTCCACGAATTCTCGAATTTTCTGCTCGCTCGCTTCAGGCGCGTCGCGCAGCAGATATTTTTCGAGCGTCGCCGCAATTCGCGGCTGTAAATCGGCAACGGTTAAATTACGCGGATTGAGCGCGCGATTGACAAGTCGCGCCGCGGCGTCTTGCGCAATTTCGCGTTGTTCAGCGGAGAGAGCCACAGAATTTACTGTTTTTGAAACAATGTTCATCCAGCAAAATCGAACAGCGCGAATTTTATCACTAAACTCATTTTTAAAACACTGGAATTGCAAATCGCAAATCCGAAATTTAAAATCGAGTCGTGCTTCGCATAACCGAAATTTTCCGCTCGATTCAAGGCGAATCAACTCACGCCGGACGCGCTTGTTCGTTCATCAGATTAACCGGCTGCCCGATGCGTTGCCGATGGTGCGATTCGGTTTACACTTTCACCGGCGGCGAGCGGATGACGGTTGACGAAATTCTCGCGCAAGTCCGCGCTTTCAATGTTCCGCTCGTCGAAATCACGGGCGGCGAACCGCTTGTCCAAAAAGCGGTTTTTCCTTTGATTGAAAAACTTTGCGATGAAAATTTTGAAGTTTTAATCGAAACCGGCGGTTACGTTTCGACCGAAATGGTTGACGTGCGCGCTAAAATTATTTTGGACGTAAAATGTCCGGCGTCGGGCGAAGCCGAGCGAAATTACTGGGCGAATCTGGAACGCCTCAGAGCCGACAAGGACGAAATTAAATTTGTCGTCGCCGACCGGAACGATTTGGAATTTGCCCGGCAAGTCGTTGAAAAATATGATTTGGAAGAGCGCGCCAAAGCTGTTTTGATTTCGCCTGTCTGGAACGAAATGGATTTGATTGAAACGGCGAACTGGGTTGCTGCAAGCAATCTGAAAAACGCGCGGATGCAGTTGCAGCTTCACAAATACATTTGGGGCGCTGATGTTCACGGAGTTTAAGTGAGTTCAAAGTTCAAAGTTCAAAGCTCAAAGTTGGCGATTTGTCTGGTTTCGGGCGGAATGGATTCTTGCGTGACGGCTGCGATTGCTAACGAAGAAAACGACGAATTGGCGTTTTTGCACGTTTCTTACGGACAGCGCACCGAACGGCGAGAGCGGCAGGCTTTTGAAGCGATTGCAGAATTTTACAACGTCAGGAAAAAGCTCGCGGTTTCGATTGAACATTTGGCGCGCATCGGCGGTTCGTCTTTGACGGATATAGAAATGAAAGTCACGGAGGCGGATTTAGAGTCAAAAGCGATTCCGACTTCGTATGTTCCGTTTCGCAATGCTCATTTGCTGGCGATTGCGGCAAGCTGGGCTGAAGTTTCGGAGGCGAATCGAATTTACATCGGCGCGGTGGCGGAAGATTCGAGCGGTTATCCCGATTGCAGACCCGAATTTTATGCTGCGTTTCAGAAAACAATCGAAGTCGGAACAAAACCCGAAACAATCATCGAAATTCGGACGCCGGTTATTGATTTGAAAAAATCGGAAATCGTGCGGCGCGGAGTTGAATTAAAAGCGCCTTTGCATTTAACCTGGTCTTGTTATCAAAACACGGAAAAGGCTTGCGGGCGCTGCGATTCGTGCGTTCTGCGGCTGCGCGGATTTAGAGAAGCCGGATTGCGCGATCCTGTTGTTTATGAAGAAAAATTTTTACAACTTTTTGAAGTTTGAGGTCATCACAAAGGGCAATCTCGCGTTATAATATCCACGCAGTTAATCGTTAAAACAATTTGAAGGAGAGTTTTATGAAGCGGAATTTCTTTTTAGTTTCTTTTCTCGCGGCAATGCTGTTTGGTTCGAGCAGCCTCGTTGCCTTTGCCCAACAAACGCCCCCGAAAAAACCGGCGACTCCTGATGAAGAATGCGCCGAATTAATGAAATTATCGGATGAGCGGAAAGGTAAGTTTACTGCCGAACAAAAGAAAGCATATGATGAAGCCGTCAGCGAGTGTAAAAAAAGAGCTGACGTAGCGTCTCAAAATGCCAAAGTCCAGAATGAGGATAAGCTGATCGCCGCCACAATCAAAGAAGGCAATGCGGCTTTTAGCTCAAAAAACTACGATTTGGCGATTGCTAAATTCGACGAAGGCTACAACATTAACCAAACGTATATTGGCAGCGCGCCGGTTTTCTTAAACAACAAAGCGACCGCCCTCAGTTCGCGGGCTTCCGAACGGTTAAAAGCAGCCATCGCCAATAATAACGACAAAGCGATGAAAGAGCAGGCGAAACAAGATTGGCTGAATTCATATGAAGCAGCCAGCAAGTCTTTGCAGCTCACGAAAAATCCGCCGGCAAGTGCCTCTCCCGAAGAACAGAAAACGGCTCAACAAAATAAATACGACGCTCTCGTTAGAATGACACAGGCTTTACGTTTGTTGACACTTAACAAACTCGACACGTCGAAAAGCGCCGAAATTAAATCGGCTTATCAAGAATATCTGACGGTTGAAACTGATTCAGCCAAGAAAACAGCCGGTCAAATGCAGTATGCCGATTTGCTTCGTGAAACCGGAGATTGCGAAAGCGCGGCGGCGGAATATCAGAAAATTTTAGCCGAAAAAGCAGACGATGCGGACGCACTCGCCGGTGCTGGTTTGTGCTTGTTCAATAACGGCGTGGCTTCCGATAACAAAGACCTGATGCAGCAAGGAATGAACACGCTGACGCGGTTTGTCGAAGTCGCTCCTGATACTCACAGACTCAAAGAAAGCGTAAAAAGCGCTATCGAGTATTTAAAAACCGAGCAAAAGATTGCTCCGCAAAAAGGCGGCAAGTCTGCTGCTCCGGCTAGAAAACGTGGGTAATTGAGATTTAGAAAAACAAAAAAAGACCGCTTTCTAAAGTGAAAGCGGTCTTTTTTTGTTTCTTTTGACCGAAAACTCGTCAAAACTTTAATTTCAAATTTCATCTTGACAGATTAAACGACAAAACGATACGATAATTGCAAAACGGTGTTAAAGCCGTTTTACCAATGCATACCTCAATCAAGTTTGTCGGCTTATCCAAAAAAGGATGCTTTTAAAGTTCGTCAACAAATCCCCAGCAAAGCGAACGTTAATTAAATGTCAGCTAAATTAGGTGAAATACTTGTCCGCGAGAATCTGCTTACGCCCGCCCAACTGCGTGAAGCCTTAGAATACCAACGCGAGCACGGCGGCAGACTCGGCTATAATCTCGTCAAATTGGGATTATTAAACGATGATGTGATTACTGCGGTTTTATCGCGGCAGTACGGCGTTCCGTCGGTTAATCTCGACCTTTTCGAGATTGATACGTCCGTTATCAATCTTATTTCGCACGAAGTGGTTCATAAATATTCGGTTTTACCGGTTTCCAGAGTCGGCGCAACGCTGACTTTGGCGATGGCTGACCCGACGAACGTTTTTGCGATGGACGACATTAAATTTATGACCGGCTTAAACATCGAGCCGGTCGTCGTCTCCGAGGCATCCGTGCAGGAAGCGATTGCTAAATATTACAGTCCGACCAGAGAGATTGAAGTGGTCGGTATGCCCGGTTTTGACACTTCGATTTTTGAGCGTTTTGACGCTCAGACGATTGGCAAAAACGGCAATGGAAACGGCACAAAAAGAGGATTTGCGCCCGAATCGGAAAAACTGGGGCAGGATGATTTATCGGTTTCGCTCGATGAATTTGAATTCGACGCTCCGCCGGAGGGCGAGCTTGAAGTTCTAAATACAGATGACGAAATTGACCTGGCGCAGCTTTCCAAATCGAGCGAAGACGCGCCCGTAGTTCGTCTCGTCAACGTTTTGCTGGTTGATTCATTGCGGCGCGGCGCGTCCGACATTCACATCGAGCCTTACGAAAAAGATTTTCGCATTCGTTTCCGCATTGACGGCGTGCTTTACGACGTGATGCATCCGCCTATAAAGATGCGCGACGCTTTGACCTCACGCCTCAAAATTATGTCAAAGCTCGACATTGCGGAAAAACGCTTGCCGCAGGACGGGCGCATCAAGATTAAAGTTAAAGTTGACAACAAATCGCGCGAATTAGATTTCCGCGTTTCCACGCTGCCAACATTGTTCGGCGAAAAAGTCGTGCTTCGTCTTTTGGATAAAGAAAAGCTGATGCTCGATATGACCAAGCTCGGTTTTGAAGAGGAGAGCTTAGTAAAATTCAAGCGCAACATTTCCAAACCTTATGGAATGGTCTTGGTTACGGGACCGACCGGCTCCGGTAAAACGAACACTCTTTATTCCGCTCTGCAAGCCCTAAATACGAATGAAACGAATATTATGACGGCGGAAGACCCGGTCGAATTTAACTTACCGGGAATCAACCAGGTGCAGATGAAAGAGCAAATCGGATTGAATTTCGCCGCCGCTTTGCGTTCATTCCTGCGCCAGGACCCGAACATCATTCTCGTCGGTGAAATCCGCGATTTTGAAACGGCTGAAATTGCCATCAAAGCAGCCTTGACCGGGCACATGGTTTTATCTACTCTGCATACTAACGATGCTCCTTCGACCGTATCGCGTCTGATGAATATGGGTATCGAGCCGTTTTTGGTGGCAACCAGCGTCAACTTGATTCAAGCGCAGCGCTTGATTCGTCGAATCTGTACCAACTGCAAAGAAGAACATTCCGTCCCGGTCGAAGCGATGCTCGAAGTAGGATTTCCGAGCGGAGAAGCCGAAAAAGTTAAAACCTTCAAAGGTCGCGGATGCGACAAATGCAACGGCACCGGATATAAAGGTCGAGTCGGTCTCTACGAAGTTTTGGAAATGACCGACGATTTGCGCGAGCTGATTTTAATCGGCGCTTCGGCGCTCGAACTCAGAAAAAAAGCGATTGACACGGGAATGATAACTCTGCGTCAATCCGGTTTGGAAAAAATTCGCACCGGAATGACGACTTTGGAAGAAGTAGTCAGAGAAACGGTAAGTTAGTTTTAATAAGGAGATTTTTATGAAGCGAGCAATGGCTCTGTTCCTCGTAATGGTATTTTCAATCGGCGTAATGCTGCCTTTCACGACTGATTGGTCGGAAGCTGCGAAATCGAAAATACATAAAAAGAAGAAAAAGAAAATTAAGAAATACTCAAAAGCGTGGTGGAAAATGTATCGCGCGAAAAAACGCCGCGCCCGACTTCTCGCCGCGCGCCGTCGCGCTTTAGCCAAACGCCGCGCCGTAGCTGCCGCGAATGCGCGAAATAATCCCGCCGTCGCACAGCCGGAAGTCGCCGCAACCGGACGCGGCAAATCAAACGCTGAAAAAGTCGTCGCCTCTAGACCTGCGCCGGTTCTCGGAAAAGACGCGCCCGTCGCAGCCGGAGGCAGCGATTTGGAATTTCGCGTCGCCGACCAAAACGGTCAGCAAATCGGCTCGGCTCAGCTTTCCGTAATCGGCGTTGCGATGCCGCAAAACGAAGACGGCGCGACTGAAAAAACGCGCAAACAAATGCTTGCCGGAGTTCCCGTCAGCGCGCTGCGCCGCACGGTGATTGACCGGATGATTAAGGAAAACGGCTGGATCGTCAACGATTATCAACGCTTGGTTGACGGCAGACGGGTTTTCGTCGTCGTCGCCCAAAGCTCTACGGGCGGCGTAACGCAATCGCGCCAATTCTATTTCACCGAAGTTGACGGTCGCATTTACAGCCTCGCCACAAACGCGCCCTCGGATTATTCGGACAAAGTCGCCGCCGACTCGGAAAAACTCCTGCGCGCAATGTCAACCAACACCAATCGCCCGATCCAAACCGCAGACCTTCGTTAAAATGATGAATGATGAATGATGAATGATGAATTAAATTGAGTTTGAAAGTTATTGCTCAAATTCAATTATCATCGTTCATCATTCATCGTTCCGCATTCATCGTTTAGAAAAGTGCTCCACGAACAACATTCTGTTGGGCAGCAAATCTCCCTGCCCGATTTACTGAGAAAAATGACTGACCTCGGAGGCTCGGATTTGCATTTAACGACAAATTCGGCGCCGCAGGTTCGCGTACACGGTCATTTGCAGCCGCTTCCCGGCTACGCCGCAATGTCGGCAGCCGAGACGAAACAGCTCGCTTATTCGGTTTTGACCGACGCGCAAAAACATCGTTTTGAAGAAGCTCTCGAACTCGACTTTTCGTTTGGTTTAAAAGGAATGTCGCGTTTCCGCGCCAATCTTTTCAACCAAAAAGGCGCGGTCGGCGCAGTTTTCCGCGCGATTCCTTACGAAATCAAAGGTTTTGAAAATCTCGGATTGCCGCCGGTCGTCAAAGATTTGTGCAACAAACCGCGCGGTTTGATTCTCGTCACCGGACCGACCGGTTCGGGTAAATCAACGACGCTTGCCGCAATGATTGACAAAATCAATCAAGAGCGGCGCGAGCATATTCTGACAATTGAAGACCCGATTGAGTTTCTGCACCCGCACAAAAACTGTGTCGTCAACCAGCGCGAAGTCCACTCCGATACGCACGGTTTCGCTCCCGCTTTGAAATCCGCTCTCCGCCAAGACCCGGACGTTGTTCTTGTCGGCGAAATGCGCGATCTGGAAACAATCGAAATGGCTCTGCGAATCGCGGAAACCGGGCACTTAACTTTCGCCACGCTGCACACGAACTCCGCCGCTTCGACGATTAACCGTATCATTGACGTTTTCCCTTCGGCGCAGCAATCGCAGATTCGCACGCAGTTGTCGCTCGTTCTCGAAGGCATTCTTTGCCAAGCTCTCCTGCCAAAACCCGACGGCGCGGGACGCGCAATGGCGCTCGAAATTCTAATTCCGAACGCCGCTATTCGCAACCTGATCCGCGAAGACAAAATTCACCAGATTTATTCGATGATGCAAACCGGGCAGGACAAATACGGAATGCAGACGTTTAACCAATCGCTCGCCACGCTCCATCATAAACGCCTCATTTCGCTCGACACGGCAATGGCTCGCTCGTCAAACACCGACGAATTAAAAACTCTCATCGAGCGCGGCGCAGGTCTTAACAGCAACTACGGCGGACAAGGACGCCCGCAAATCACTCCAAACGGCGCGACGAACGGCGGCAACGGAAGTCCTTACGCGCAAGGTCGTCCCATCGGCTCACGCCCGCCGACTCGTTAAGCAAGCAGTTCAAAGTTCAAGGTTCAAAGTTCAAAGTTTGATTGAATTTCGGAACCTGCTTTGAACTCAAATCAATAACTTTGAACCTTGAACTTGAAACCTTAAACTCCTGTAATTATGCCCACATACGCTTTTAAAGGTCGCAATCGTTTGAACGAAATGGTTTCGGGCGAGCGCGAAGCCGCCAGCCAGGACGCTCTGCGTCATCTTCTCCGCCGCGAGCAAATCATAATGACCTCGGCTTCGGAAAAAGGCAACGCGGTCAATTTACCGAAAGTACGAAAAAAGAAAAAAGTAAAATCCAAAGAGCTGGCAATTTTTACCCGTCAGTTTTCGGTGATGATTGACGCGGGTTTGCCGCTCGTCCAGTGTATCGAGATTCTCGCCGGACAACAGCAAAACGCCTTTTTCAGGGAAGTTTTGAATCAAGTCCGACAGGATGTCGAGGAAGGCGCGACGCTCGCAACCGCGCTCTCGAAACACCCGAAAGTTTTCGACAATCTTTATACGAATATGGTCGAAGCGGGCGAAACCGGCGGTGTGCTGGACATTATTTTGCAGCGTTTGGCGACTTTAATCGAAAAGATGGTCAAATTGAAGCGCAGCATCGTTTCGGCTTCGATTTACCCGACGGCGGTCGTTTTGGTGGCAATTGCGGCGGTGACGATTATTATGATCGTCGTCATTCCGCAGTTCGAGCAAATCTTTATGGGCTTGCTCGGACCCGGCAAACTGCTTCCACTGCCAACCAGAATCGTGATGGCGATCAGCGGTTTTCTCGCCGGTTGGGGCGGTTTGGCTCTGCTGGCATCTATCGTCGGTGCGGCGACCGGAACTTTTTACTATTACAAAACTCCGAAAGGACGCTGGCAGATTGACGCACTGCTGCTGAGATTGCCCATTTTCGGAGGGATTTTGCGTAAAATCGCCGTCGCGCGTTTTTCCAGAATTCTCTCCACGCTGCTTTCATCGGGCGTTCCGATTATGCAGTCTCTGGAAATTACCGCCCGCACAGCCGGCAACGTCATCGTCGAAGACGCGATTTTAAAAGTGCGCGCCGGTGTCGAACGCGGTGAAAGCTTTGTCGAACCGCTCAGAGCGACCCAGGTTTTCCCCGATATGGTCGCGCAAATGATCGGCGTCGGCGAACAAACCGGCGCTCTTGACGCGATGCTGGGCAAAATCGCGGATTTCTACGAAGAAGAAGTTGACGCGGCAATTGCCGATTTGCTGGCGATGATCGAACCGGCTTTGATTGCGTTTCTCGGCATAACCATCGGCTCGATTGTTATTTCGATGTATTTACCGTTGTTTATGCTTATCGGAGAGCTTGCCAGCGCCGGAAAATAAATTTGATTTAATCGTTAAAAAAAGCGGAACGCGCCATCCGGGAGCGTTCCGCTTTTTCTGTTAAAGATAAAATTTATGATCAGAGCAGACGTTATCTTCGAGTTTTATTTAACATCGCTTCGCGTTTTGCCTTGAATTCGGTTCCCGGTTTCCATTCAGGGTAATTCGCAGTTTGAGCAACTCGATAACCGACCGTCAAAAGCAATTGCGCGTCCTCGACCGCGCCCGCCAAATCCCAATCAGGTTTTACTTCGTCCGACGGCTTGTGATAATCGCGGGCGGTATATTCGTCGCGTTTTTGCTGCGAATAACCGGTGGGCTTGCCGATAAAATCTTCGCCCGAATCAATGTACAGCGCAGGAACGCCTTGTTTGGCAAATTCGAAATGATCCGAACGATAAAAGAAGCCTTTTTCCGGTTCGGGGTCGGGTTTTAAAATACGTTTTTGATCTCCGGCGGCTTGTTTTAAAACATCGTCGAGCGTCGAATTCCCGAAACCGACGACAACCAGATCGCTGGTTCTTCCCCATTGATTAACGCCGTCCATATTGATGTTGGCGACAGTTTTGGCAAGAGGGTAAATCGGATTTGCCGCGTAGTATTTCGCGCCGAGCAAGCCTTTTTCTTCGGCGGTGACGGCGAGAAATATTATCGAACGCTTCGGCGCCGGAGTCATTTTCGTAAACGCTTCGGCAATTTCAATCATCGCCGCCGTGCCTGAAGCGTTGTCGAGCGCGCCGTTGTAAATCTGGTCGCCTTTAGCGTTCGCATCGCGCCCCAAATGATCCCAATGCGCCGAATAAACGATGTATTCGTTTTTCATTTGCGGGTCGGAGCCTTCCAATTTTGCGATGACGTTTTGCGAATCAATCTGGCGCAGAGTGTTTTTCAATTCAAAATTCGCTTTGGCGTTTAATGCGACGGGTTTGAAATTTTTGTTCGTTGCGCTCTTTTTTAGAGCATCGAAATCCTGACCGCCCGCTGCAAACAATTCTTTCGCGCGGTCGAGCCTGATCCACGATTCGACGCCGACTCGTCCCATATTTTTATCCGCCTGCGTGATGTCGAAATTCTCGCGTCCCCAGCTTCCCGAAACGACTTCGTAAGGATAACCGGCAGGCTCGGTTTCGTGAACGATGATGCACGCCGCCGCGCCTTTTTCCGAAGCGATTTCGTATTTGTAAGTCCAGCGCCCGTAATAAGTCATCGCGCGACCTTTGAACATTTTATCGTCGAGCTTTGCAGAATTGTTCGGGTCGGGAACAGCCGGATCATTAATCAGCATCACGACGGTTTTGCCGCGCACGTCAACGCCTTTGTAATCGTCCCAGCCGTATTCCGGCGCGACAACTCCATAGCCGACAAAAACGATGTCGGAATTTTCAACCTTGACTTCCGGCACGTAGCGGCGCGAAACCGCCACGTATTCGTCGGGGAAATTCAGGTTCATCGTTTTGCCGCCCGCCGTAAAAGACGCTTTCGGCTGCGCGGTAAAACCGGCGAGCGGAACTTTTTGCACGTAACTGCCATCGGTGTTTCCCGGTTTGAGTCCTAATTTTTTGAACTCGGAAACGAGATAATTAACGGTCAATTCTTCGCCGCGCGTTCCCGGACCGCGACCTTCAAATTCATCGGACGCGAGCACTTTCGTATGACGCAAAATATCGGCGCTCGTAATGCTGCCGAGCGCCCGTCTGAGCGAAGTTTCGGTTTGCGCGGCGAGTGAGATCGCGAGCGCGGACAAACACAAAGCGGTGAAAAAGATTGATGTTTTTTTCATAAATTTATTCGGCTTTTGCTTTTCTAAACTGATTTCAAATTTTATCATTAAACCGTAATTTGTTTTAAAGCCGAGATGAAAACCATTTACCGCCGCCGATTTCTGCTCAAAGATTTGCCCGCGCCTTTAACGCGCGCTTCGGAACATCTGCAATTTTTCGACAATTATTTAACCGCAACCAGATTGCTGCTGCGCCAAATACGTACGCCGAAAACCAAGCTCTGGGAGCGAAAATTTGTGCAGGAATTTCCGGTTAAAGCGTCGGATTTTTCAAAATTGAATTACGCCGAAATAGATTTGAGCGAATACGAATATGAAGCTTTATCGGTTTTTGAAGGAAATGAACTGCGCTACAACCGCTATTTTTACGAGCTTGAAACAGGAAAGCTCGAAATTGATATGATTCTCAACCGCGAGCTGTGGAATCTGATTTTTGCAAGCGCGGAGTTTGAAACCGAAGCCGAAATGCGCGCTTTTTCGTCGCCCGATTTCGCCGCGCGGGAAATTACGCAGGACGAGTTTTTTCTGCCGCAGAATCTGACTAACTCAACTCTCGAAGACGTTAAAAAACATCTCGAAACAAATTAGACATAGACATAATACAAAGCAATAATTAACAGGGATGAAAGGGATACAAGGGATTGATAAAATCATTGAGCAAATCACTGCTTATCCCTTTCATCTCTTTCATCCCTGTTAATTCTTCTGTATTTCATTCATCTGAAATATGTTCTAGTTTTCCGCTTCGATTTTACGGCGCGATTCGGCGACGGTTTCGTCAAACAATTTTTCCAAATCAGCGTTGACGCCGCGCAGTCCGGCATTAACGACGCGCTCGCCCCACGCGAGATATTCGAGCTTGCGCCCTTTGCTCCAATCGGCGGGCGAATCAACGGCGATTTCCCGAATATTGCTGGTTTTGTCGGACAGCTTGATCTGTTTCGCTTCCGTCGAAAGATTCGGCGCGTGTTCGACCTGTTTTTCTTTGCGCTCGGCTTTCGGCAAATTTTTGTCGTCGGTGACTTCCATCACAATTTCGCTCACGCGCTCGCCGAATTTTTCCGCGATTTCTTCTTTTGTTGTTTTTGTATCTTCAACCGTATCGTGCAAAACGGCGGCGACCAAAATGTTGATGTCTTCGATTTTACCGACACGGACAAGCTGTTCTGTGACTTCAATCAAATGATTTATGTAAGGCGGTTGATGTGCGCCTTTGCGTCGCTGGTCGCGATGTTTGTCGGCGGCGAATTTAAACGCGGCGAGCAGTTTTGCTAAATTTTCCTGTTCCATACTTCAAATTTGATTCAACAACTGTTTTACCAGTCCGCAATATAACTGTACCGAATCGCTCAACTCTTGTTTCGAGACAAATTCGTCTTTCGTGTGCGCGACGAGAATCGAGCCTGCGCCGAGAAGCAGCGGCGTTCCCCAATTGGAAAGATTTGGAATATCGGTCGTAAAACGCACGACTTTTTGGGGAAAGCCTTCGACCGCCTGCATTTTGATGGGCGGAACGACCGACGCGATTTCGATTTCGGCGCGGTTGTTGACGACTCTTTCCAAAATTCGCTGAATCGGTGGAAACGGCGTTGTAAGACGAATGTGAATTCCGGCTTCGGCAAGCGGCGGAATGACGTTTGTTTTCAAACCGCCCGCGATTGTGCCGATGTTGCAGGTCGTTTCGCCGAAAAACTCGTCGGACGGAAACTCGGTTTCTCGAATGTCCTGCAAAACGTCGAGCAGTTTTTCGATTGCCGATTCGCCCATCTCAGGGTAAGCCGAATGCGCGGCTTTGCCTTTTGTCCGCAAAAACACGCGCAGAGAGCCTTTTGAACCGATTCCAAGCTCGTTGTCGGTCGGCTCGCCGTTAATCATAAACCGGCATTTTTGGGCAATCGGATGTTTGTTCGCGGCTTGTGCGCCTTTGCTCGACTGCTCTTCGTCAACCGTAAACAGCAAACCGATGTCGAAAACGTTTTCCTGCAAAAGCTGTTCGGCGGCGGTGATTTGCGCGGCGATAATTCCTTTTGCGTCGCACGCGCCGCGCCCGTAAATATTTTCCTCGTCTTCGGCGGGCATAATAAACGGCGGCACGGTGTCCATATGCGTCGAAAGAAAAACGCGCGGATTGTCCGACGCCCACGCGATCACGTTTCTGCGCCCGTCAACAACTTCCTGCATTTCGACCGCGTAGCCGAGAGATTTTAAATAATCGCCCAAAAATGCGCCCACGGCTTGTTCTTCGCCGGAAACGGACGGAATTTTTATTAATTCCTGAGTCAGCTCAAATAAATTCAGCATCGCTTTTCAAATTTAACGTCGCGGCACTTGTTCTCCGACTGTTGAAACGACGACCGAGCTTGATAATCCTAAGCCCGATAATCTGCCCGCCATCATCACCAGCGTTTCGCCTTTTTCGACGACTCCGGCTTCGAGCAGAGTTTCTTCGCCTTTTTTGAGCATTGCTTCGGTTGATTCGCCCGGCGTTTGCGAAAAAGGCTCGACGCCCCAGACGAGCGCGAGCGATGTACAGGCGTTCGGATCGGTCGTCAGAGCGAAAATCTGCTGTTCGGGGCGAACCGATGAAAGACGGCGCGCCATATGACCGGATTCGGTGAAAACCGCGATTTTCGCGATTTTCAATTCTTCGGCGGCAATCGAGGCGGCTTTGCAGAGCGCGCGGCTGGTTCTGCCGGTGACTTCGCCGGTAAATTTTAAGATTTTGCGCGAACCCGTCGGGTTTCCTTCCTCTGCGGTTTCGATAATGCGGCACATCGTCCGCACGGATTGAACCGGATATTTTCCGCTCGCGGTTTCCGCCGACAGCATAACGGCGTCGCTGCCATCCCAGATTGCGTTTGCCACATCCGACGCTTCGGCGCGCGTCGGGCGCGGCTCTTCGATCATTGATTGCAGCATCTGCGTCGCCGTAATCACGAATTTTTCCGCCGCGATTGATTCTTCGATAATTCGTTTTTGATAAACCGGAACAAGCTCTGTGCTGGTTTCAACTCCGAGATCGCCGCGCGCGACCATCACGCCGTCCGACGCTTGAATAATTTCTTTGAGATTCAAAATTGCTTCCGCTTTTTCAATTTTTGCCACCAGACGCGCGCGTCCGCCCAGTTCTTTAATTAATTCTTTCGCTTCGATGCAGTCTTCGGCTTTGCGAACAAAAGAAAGTGCAACGTAATCGGCGTTTTGCTCAATCGCAAATTTCAAATCGTCACGGTCTTTTTTTGTCAACGAAGGAATCGGCAACAGCGTGTTCGGTAAATTTATTCCTTTGCGCTCTTTTAAAATTCCGCCATTAATGACTTGCGTCACAACATCCTGCTCGGTAGTGCTTTCAATGCGCAGCTCAATCGCGCCGTCGTCGAGCAAAATGGTCGCGCCCGGCTGAACGAGCTTCGGCAAATCTTTATAATTGGTCGAAACCTCCATATGATTGCCTTCGATTTCGCGCGAAGTGATGACAAAGGTCGCCCCGTTTTCGAGCATGACGGACGAAGCGTTCTGCAAAATCCCGGTGCGCAGTTTCGGTCCCGAAAGGTCAACCAAAACGGCAAGCGGACGTTTAAGTTTTTCCGCCGCCTCGCGCGCGCGCTTGATAGTTTCGACGTGTTCGGGTTGAGTTCCGTGCGACATATTAATTCGGACGGCGTTTAAACCAGCCGCAATCATCGCTTCCAAAATATCCGGCTCGCGCGAAGCCGGTCCCAGAGTGGCTAAAATCTTTGCTCTTCGCATATTTGCTAATATAACAATTATTCGATTGCGCCCGCTTCTTTCAAGATATTTATTAGCTCGGAAATAGGTTTAAGAGTGTAAGCGTCGTTTTTATAAAGATTAAAATCTCGCTGCGCAAGCGATAATGCAGTAAAATTTCTTTTATTCTTTTGATTCGGATTTGCGCCGCGCGCCAGAAGCAGGCGCACTATTTCGTTTCTTTCCTCGCGGCTGAGAAAACTGACCGCTATTATCAGAGCCGTGCTTCCTTCATAATCCTCGGCGTTGACATCAATGCCCAAGTCCAGCAATTCTTTCGCGTAAGCTTTATTGGCGCCGTAATCCTTCAACAATTCAAGCAAAAGTGTGTCTTTATCATTGGGCGCGGTTTCCAGTAAATCTATTCCAGCTTTTGTTAATTCACCTAAAATGGCGCGTCTTGCATTTTCAACTTCGTCGGGCTTTTCTTTATACAAGCTCCGCAAATAATTCGGCGTGTAATGATAAGTTAAAGAGTAGTAAGCGGCGTTTCTTCCGGCTTTGTCGCGGGCTTTTGCGTCAGCGCCCGCAGAGATTAAAAAACGCACCATTTCCAAATGCCGGCTTGCCGCTGCCAGCATCAAAGGCGTTTCGCCTTTATTGTTTGCAGCGTTAACATCAGCGCCTGCGGCAACAATTGCTTTAACAAAATCCAAACAGCCTTGTCTGACTGCGACGTGCAATATATTGTTTTGGTCTTGCCCGAAAGAACTGACAAACGAATTGTTCGTTTCGTAACGAAAATCGAGATTCGGTTTTTGCGCCAATATCTCTTTGATTATTTCAAATTTGGCGTTTGAAACAGCGGCAAAAAGTTTTTCTTCCGGCGTTTGCGGCGAGCTTGGAAAACGAATCGTATAAAAATTATTCGAGCAAGGCGAAATTGTTCTTTCGCCGTCAACGGCGTCTGTAATTACGCGAGCGATTTTAAGCGCAATTTCCTGTTCTTCTTTCGGCGCAAGAGTTTGATCGTAAACATTTCTGCTCTTTTTTTCCGTCTCAGGAAAAGTCAAATCAATCTTCACGAAAAGATTTGCTTTGGAAACGCCGATTTCCACTACATTTCCGCGAGAAAGCAGCATCGCTTCCTTTCCCAAATTCGGCACGGTATAACCGGGCGGTACAATTGACCGCATTAGAAACGAGCGCATCGGGGACATCATATTGCGCGCGGCTTCCGAATCATTTGCCGTTTCATCAAGTCTGACGTTTATTCTGACGGTTCTGTTCCCGCTCGACAGATTGGCTTCGATTGGCGGCGTGTGACCGTGATTAAAAACGGGTTCAAAAAACGGTTTTGATTCAACGGATTTCCATTCCGGCAATTTGGCTGCAACTTCGGATGCTAATTTTTCCGAAAGCGTCTGCGGCTTTTGGGCAAATGCCGAAACGAAGCAAATAACGCTTAGTGCAAATAAAAGAGTTAAACGTCGCATTTAAGTTGTGCCTTTCAGATGTTCTTAAATGATGTGATGCGGCGATCCGGGTGATAATCAGTTTCAAATTCGCTTAGTTTTAACAAATAATTCATCGTTGTGGGAACAAAAGCAGAGGAGCATGAGATAAGAGGATTGACTTAATTTGCTAAGGTAAGGGAGGGCACCTCTTAATGCGGTTGGTTAAAGAGTTTCTATTACGCCCGCCAACCATTTCTTTTTTGTGTTGTGCGATAGCGGGCGTTTCATCAAATTGTTTGAGTTTAGCGGCTTAGAACTTCAGTGTTTTTTGATTTCAATTGTTTTCTAATTTGTATGCTTTCGAGTATATTCTCTTCTAGCTCTTGTAAATCTTTTTCCGAAAAATCAGGTTGGCTCTTACTTTGCATTAACAATAAAAATTGATGAAGATAAGTAAGCGTTGCTATTGCGGTCATCCCCGATAGCAAAATCATAATCGCTGATAAGCCGCTACCAATGGAATTGGAGTAAAACAACAAAAATGCTGTTGCCACTGCCATCAAAACAGCAATTATAAGATAATAAAATGCCTCCATTTTGAAATTGTTTTCTTGTTTTGTATTTGAACTCATTTTACTTCTCCTATTTTTTCTTAATCAAAACCGCTTTAACCAATTCCGGTGCTAACGGGAAAATTCCGACGCCTAAAACGAACAGTCCAACTTTGTTTACGGCATCATCTTGATAATACCAACCTAAAGTTGTAAAACCAACTCCAATAATAACCGTTAACACACGCAAAATTGATAAAAATCGCATTTCCCAATTTTCTTTCATTTGCAAATGTTTCTGATTAGATGCTTCAATTCCCCGTTTATGATACGCCTCAGATTCTTGTTGGTTCTGTAATTTTAATTTCCCAATTAATTCGACGAGGGATTGGGTTTCTTCTATCGAAGCACCTTCTATTCGATCTGTGAGAGCTTGAATTTCGTCGCGTTCCAAGTTTTTCAGATTCGCCAAAGCATTGATAATTTGCACTCGCTCGGCGGGACTAGCGTTATATGTCATTAACTCAGCCGCGGTAAAATTGTGCTCGGATGTTTGTGTTCTTCTTCCAATTTCTGGTGGCATGGTAGTTTAGTTATTAAGAAATTTATAGAATTGCTAATTGGAATAGCAGCAATATATTCGTGTTAACAAAAGCGAGATTTAATTCGTGCGTGATCGTAAAATATTATCGGAGCTGTCACGAATAATTTAAGTGCTAAAACATTTTGACAAGAGTTAACAGGAATAATAACTTCTATCTCAAGTCGGAAATACGGCAATCAGTTAAATATAAATTCTGGTATTAGTCAAATTAGCCAGAAAATTAATTTCAAAATATCAGGGCATATTATTTCAGTTAAAAATTACGCCGGTAGTTTTAGTTTCTTGAAGATTAAGAAAACTCCTGTTTTAACACCTCGCCCGGCGGTCTGGATGAAAATTCGGTTCAAATTCACTGAGCTTTAACAAATAATTCATTACAGTGGCAATGAAAGTGGAATGCGACCATGTCAGCGGCGACACCGAAACCGGCTCGCCCGTCAGCGGATTAACCTGTTCAGCCAAAACGCCCGACGGCGCGGCTATCTCAACCGTCCATTCGAGAATTTCGAGCGCGCCGCGCAAATCTTCCTTTTTTTGCGCCACAGCGATTCGATAATCCGCCAGCCAAAGCGTGCAGATAAACCACGGATTTCCGGCGATGTTTTCAGTATCGTCGGAGATTTTCATATAACCGTCGTTTTCGTAACGCGCTACGCCGCCGATTTCGGTTTGCGTCCACAAACGCTGTTCGACGGCGCGCATCGTGTTTTGTACCATTTCATCCTGCACCGAAAGCGCGCCGAAATAAAACGTCCCGAAAAGCGAAGCGTCAATCGTCGTATCAGCGTAAAAACCGCCGTTTCCGTCGGGCATCAGAGCGCGGATGAATCTTTTGAGCGACGGGCTGTAAAGATGCTCCCGCATTGCAATCACGATTTCGGCGGCGGCGGTTTCATATTTTGCCGCTTGCCGGTCATCGCCGAAAAGCGCGGCGAAATTTGCGGCAGCATGAAGCCCGCCGGCGACCGAAGCGCAGGTGAAAGTGTGAATCCCGCGCCGGTCTTCCCATAAATTCCACGAAGGATTCGGCAATTTCAGATTTTCGTCACGAAACTCGCACATAAAATCCGCCGCTTTTAAAATCAGCGAGCGATAATGGCGTCGGACAAATTCGATGTCGCGAAACTCGTCGTAGTGCTGCCACAAAGCCCATAAAACGAGCGCGGTTTCGTCTTCCTGAATCGGAAGCTGCGGCTTGTTCGCAAACGAATCCCAAGCCGCGTGCCAGCCCGACGCGAGCGAGCCGTCCGGGTTGTATTTCTGCGCGAAATAACCGTTTTCGTGAATGATTTTGCTGCACAAATCGAAAAACGAGCGCGTTAGAATTGAATAGCCAGCCAAATCCAAAGCATAGGCGACGAGCGCGCCGTCGCGCGTCCAGAGATAGCTGTAATGATCGGTCGCGCGCAACGCAACATCCGAATCGTTCGCCGCCAGAATCGCGCCGCCGTTGTCAATCTGCGTCCGAACTATTAAAAGCGAGCGTTTGAACAGCTCGACGATTTCGGGCGACAAATCATTGAAATTAATTTCGTTTTTGTTGACCCACGCGCGCCAGTAATTCTCGGTTTCACTCAAAACGCGGCGCGGCGTGTTTCGCTGCACGATTTCGTTTAAATCGCAAACTTCCTTTTGCGATTTGCCAGCGCAAATCCAGTAAAAAACCTCTTCGGTTGCGGCGGGCGCAAGAACGAGCCGGACGCCGATTGTCGAATCAACAGAGCCTTCCGTGATTGACGCCTGACTCAAAAAACCGTCCTCGGCGTCGCGCCAGGTTCCCTCGCTGCCGGGAACGCCTTTGCGCCCGGTGGCAAACATCTCAAAACGCGGCTCGGTGTTCACCAAAAAATAACGGTTGGCTTTGTAATGAATGAGCGCGCGGGTTTCCGGCTCATAAAACGCCGTGTTGCCGACCGCATTTTCGGAAATATAGAAATCGTGATGTAAAAACAAGCGCACATCGCGCTGACGCCCAAGCAGATTTCTGACTCGGATGCGACGCAGGAAAATGTTTTCGCGGCTGTCAACCGTATCGCTGCAAACGATTTCTAGTCCTAATTTTTCATTTCTGAGCCGAACGTCCGTCACCAGAGTTTCGGGCAAATAACGCAATTCGCGCTGCCAGTCGTCTTCCGAAATCCACGAAAATTCGCCGTCCGTCCAAACGCCGAAACGACAGGCGTGACCTTCGGTGTGATTTTCCTGCCCGACGCGCGGAAAATAGATGTCGCGGATTTGATAGCGGGCGTCGAACGTAACGAGCAAAGAGCCGTTTCCAACGGGAATATCGCGCATAAATTAACTAAAAAAGTAATCGCCCGAAACAACTTCGAGCGCAGGCATTTCGCGTTTTAAAATTTCGTAGTCGTCAACGTCCTGTGTGACGACAAAGCCGCGGTTTTTGACGGCGAGTCGCGCAATTAACGCATCGTTTTGTAAAGTTTTTAGTTTGCTGACGGGCGCTGTTTTTTTGAGATAAAGACGACGCATGGCTTTGGCGGTTTCCCACCAGTCGGTTGCCGTCGGAGTTAAAACTCGGTCAATTTTGCCGAGCGATATTCTCCAGCGGTCGTATTTTTTTAGATTTGATTCATCAATGCCGGTCGCCGTTAATTCATAAAAAACAATTGAGGGAAATAAAGCGTAAGCAATTTGCGGCTCAATTAAATGTCCGAACGGCGAAAAGACTGAAGTATCAAAAACGGGGCTTTTTGCCATACTTTTCTTCTTCGAGCCGCAGAGCTTCCATCGCCTCGCGCGTCGCTTCCATCGCTTCTTTTAATTCCGGCGAAATTTTCTCTGGCAATTTAAAATCGCGCGCGCGCGGCAAATGCGCGTATTTTGCCCAGCCGTTTTCCTGCTTGTTTTTTTGTTCCTTCTTCTCGCTCATTACGATTAGATTTTAACACAAAGTTACTTCAAGGCTTGTTCGACGGCTTTATCAATTCCTTCTTTTATTTCGGGCGTAAAACCGACGAATTGTTCGACGAGCCGACCGTCGCGGTCGAAAACGAGAGTTTGCGGAATACGGGTGTCGCCCTGAAAATAAAAATCCGTCAATCCCGGTTCGGGATAGCCGAGGCGATAAGAAATTTGCAGTCTTTCGACGAATTCAGGGACTTTCGGTTTATCTTCGTCGCCGCCGACGTTCAGCCCGACAATTTGTAAGCCTTCAGATTCGTAACGTTGTTTCAAATCGTTAAAATGCGGAATGCCTTCGATGCACGGCGGGCAATAGGTCGCCCAAAAATCCAAAATTACGGCTTTGCCGCGATAATCCGCGAGCTTTTGCCGCTGTCCGTCAATCAAGCGCCAGCCAAGATTGTTCGCATCAACGTCAATCGGCGGCATCGGTTTTGAGGTTTTGGGCATTTGATTGTTCGGCATTCGTGACCGCGCGAGTTTTTCCGATTCGCTCATACAAGCAGTTAAAATCAGACAAACAAGGAAAACGAATGATAATTTGAAACTATGTTTTGCGAGAATCATATTTAATTCGACATTGTACACAACCGTTTTGCGAAAATTGAAATCCGAAATTTATCTGCGATGAGCTTTTATCCGCCGAAAATCAACGAACGATTTCTTGAAACGGCAAACGCCGGAAAAATCGAATCGCCGGACGCAATCGGAACGAGCGGTTCGTTTGTCTGCGGTGCGGCTCTGAAATTATTTTTGCAAATCGAAGACGGAAAAATTGTCGCCGCAAAATTTCAAGCCGCCGGATGCGGTTTTCTGTTTGCTGCGGCTGGCGTTTTGTGCGAGCAAATCGAAAACAAAGAATTTGCCGAAACCGGGAAAGCCGTCCGCGCAAGCGAAAATTTGTTTGTCCCGGATTTTGTAAAGCAATTCCCTGCCCGGCGAATCCATTGTCTCGAATTGTCTCTGGAAGCTCTGCGCGCGGCGATTAACGATTATCGCGCCGCGCGGCTCGAAAGCTGGAATGGCGACGAGGCTTTGATTTGCACTTGTTTCGGCGTTTCCGAAACGACTATTGAAACGGCGATTGTTAAAAACGGGTTGACGAGCGTTGAAGAAGTGACCGAAAATTGCAATGCGGGCGGCGGCTGCGGCTCGTGCCAACCGTTGATTTTAGAGATTTTAGACGATGTTTGGCGCACGCCGGTATGAAAAACTTTTATCAGACAAATTTGAGCGTGTTATAATCGAGGACAGAATTTATTTTTTAATGAAAGGATATTTTTTAACAAACTCCCTTTTTTGATTTAGCAATGGATGAACCTGCCAGTACAATCTTACTTTTTGCGGCTGAAACGGCAACGCAAGCCGCGCCCGAATCCTGGGTTTGGATTACCATCAAGCTTGTTTCCATTTTAGTTCTGGTTGCCATCAACGGATTTTTCGTCGCTGCGGAATTCGCATTTGTCGGCGTTCGCCGCTCGCGCATCGAAGCGCTTGCCGCCGAAGGCAACGCCAGCGCAGAACGTCTTTTAAATCTGCTCGATAATTTGAGCGCCTATCTTTCCGCGTCGCAGCTCGGCATTACGGTCGCTTCGCTCGCGCTCGGTATGCTCGGCGAACCGGCTGTTGCGGCTTTAATCGAACCGTCGCTGACGCGGGCTGGATTATCTTCGGCAACAATTCATTTCGTCTCGATTTTTATCTCAATTGTCGGCGTGACGATTCTTCATATCGTTTTGGGCGAGCAGGCGCCGAAGATGTTAGGTTTGCAGTTAGCCGAGCGCGTCGCTTTAGCCACCGCGCTGCCGATGCGGATTTTCTATAAAATCTTCAAGCCGTTTATTCATGCTCTCGATTGGGCGAGCGCAAAAACTGTAAATGCTTTCGGGCTGCACGCTACGAGCGAACACGCTTCGATTTACACCGAAGAAGAAATCCGGCAGTTGATTGATATGTCGCGCAAAAGCGGTCATGTCAATAAAGAAGAACAGCGGCTAATCAACAAAGTTTTTGAGTTTTCGGAAACAACCGTCCGCGAAGCGATGATTCCGCGCACGCAGATTGCTGCGATAACCGACAAATGCACGCTCGAAGAAATCGCGCGCTCTTTTGAGCAGCACGGTTATTCGCGCCTGCCGGTTTACCGCGAATCGCTCGATAACGTCGCCGGGTTTATTCACAGCAAAGACGTGATGCCGTTTTTGCTCAAGACGGATGAGTTTTCGCTTGACAAAGTGTTGCAGGCGCCGCTTTATATTGTTGATTCGGCGCGCCTGGAAGACGTTTTGCGGCAAATGCAGACGGCAAAATCTCACTTCGGTTTCGTCGTTGACGAACACGGCGGAGTCGAAGGAATCATCACGCTCGAAGATTTGTTGGAAGAAATCGTCGGCGATATTTCCGACGAACACGACGAAGAAGTCAACGAGCAAATCGCCGAGCTAGGCAACGACAAATATTTGCTCGACGGCGGTCTGGCGGTTAAAGATTTGAACAAACGGCTCGGCTTGCACGTCCCGGAATCGGACGCTTACACGACAATCGCCGGATTTTTAATGTCAGAAGCCGGGCAGGTTTTGCAGGCAGGCGAAAACGTGCGTTTTAACGGTCACATTTTCCACATAGAAAAAGTTGACCGCCGCCGGATTTTGCAGGTTCGCCTGGAAAAAGTCGTTGAAGACGAAACCGTCCAGGAAGCGACAGTCTGAAAGAATTTGTGATAAATTCAACAATTAATTAAACGCAGAGACGCAGAGACGCTGAGTAAATAAAATTATTAAGCATCCTGCGTTCTTTCTTTTATTCTCTGTTTCGCGGCGTCTCTGCGTTGTAAATCTTGTAAATAAATATCGGAGAAAAATTTAATATGAGTTTGATTGAAAGCGTGACGGCGCGCGAGATTCTGGATTCGCGCGGTAATCCGACGGTTGAAGCTGAAGTTGTTTTGGAATCGGGCGAAACCGGGCGCGCCGCCGTGCCTTCCGGCGCTTCGACCGGCGAACATGAAGCCGTCGAATTGCGCGACGGCGACGATGATAGATATTTGGGCAAAGGCGTTCAACAGGCGGTCGAAAACGTCAACGAAAAAATTTCCTACGAATTGGAAGCGATGGACGCGCTCGACCAGAATTTGATTGACGAAGTTCTTCTCGCTCTTGATGGAACGCCGAACAAATCAAATCTCGGTGCAAACGCGCTTTTGGCGGTTTCATTGGCAACGGCGCGCGCAGCGGCGGCTTATTTGGAAATGCCGCTCTATCGCTATCTCGGCGGCGTCAACGCGAAAACTCTGCCCGTCCCGATGATGAATATTTTGAACGGCGGCGCACACGCGGACAACAACGTAGATTTTCAGGAATTTATGGTGATGCCGGTCGGAGCGGAAGATTTTTCGCACGCTCTGCAAATCGGCGCGGAGATTTTTCATAATCTCAAAAAAGTTTTGAAATCGCGCGGCTACGCGACCGGAGTCGGCGACGAAGGCGGTTTTGCGCCGAATCTGAAATCAAACGAAGAAGCGATTGAAACGATTTTGGAAGCAATCGAAGCCGCAGGTTACACGGCTGGCGAAGACGTTATGCTCGCGCTTGATCCGGCGGCGAGCGAGTTTTACGACGGCTCGAATTATGTTTTCAAAAAATCGGACAAGCGTGTTCTGTCGTCTGACGAAATGATTGCTTATTGGACGGATTGGGTTAACAAATACCCGATTATCTCGATTGAAGACGGGCTGGCGGAAAGCGATTGGGACGGCTGGCAGAAAATCACACAGCAATTGGGCAAAAGGCTTCAGCTTGTCGGCGACGATTTGTTTGTGACAAACGTCGAGTTTTTGCAAAAAGGAATTGACCTGAGCGCGGCAAACTCGATTTTGATTAAAGTCAATCAAATCGGCACGCTGACCGAAACGCTCGACACCATTGAGCTGGCGAAAACCAACAATATGACGTGCGTTATCTCACATCGTTCGGGCGAAACCGAAGATCATTTTATCGCCGATTTAGCCGTCGCAACGAATGCCGGACAAATTAAGACCGGCTCGCTTTCGCGCTCGGACAGAATTGCGAAATACAATCAATTGCTCAGAATCGAAGAAGATTTGGGAAGCGCTGCGAAATATTTAGGTCGCAAAGCGTTTTATCAAATTAAAGGTTAAAGTTTTGCAAAAAACGGCGTATGGTAATTGATTATGATTTTAATCGCCGGTACAAAATTTCACGTTTCTGGTTCGGATAAAACCGCCGAACAGCATCGCTGCGACCGCTGCGGCTTTTCCGGGCAATTTATCAGGAAAAGCGGCAGGAATTACATAACCCTGTTTTTTGTTTTGCCTGTGATTCCGATTGGCAAATCTAAAAATATGCTTGAATGCCCGAACTGCAAAACTCGCTATCAATCCGATTAGTAAAAGAAAACTACAAATTTGGTAAACAAAAAGGCAAACATTTGCGTTTGCCTTTTTTATTATCATTTAGAGCAAATTTCAATTTGTCGAAATACAAAAGAAGAAGATTAACAGGGATGAAAGGGATAAAAGAGATAAACCAAAAACAAGAAATATCCCTTTTATCCCTTTCATCCCTGTTAATTCTTTGTCTTTCAATTTATTGAAATGCGATTTAGTTTATGAGCAGGCAAAACGGCGAAAGGAACAAATACACGAATTTTTGGTTCGAGATTTTTATAGTCGTTTCTACTTTGCTGCCTTTTCTGATTCTGGCTTGTTTCTATTCGCAATTGCCCGACCGTGTGCCTTTGTTTATGAATTTACGGGGCGAAGTCGAAGTCTGGACGGATAAAAATCTGTTGTCGGTTTTCCGCGTTCCATTGATGGCGGTCGTTACGCAAATCTTTTGTTTGCTGATGCGCCAAGAGTCGTTGCGCGACAAAACGATTTTGCGCGCAAATGTCCCGGAAGAACTTACGGCTTTACAGGAAAAAGCCGCTCTGCTGAATGTCGGTTTATGGGATTGGTTTCGCGTTGTGGTCGCTATTAAAGTCAGCGGGGCTTCGATTTTTGATGTGTTTTTAGGTTTTGAATCGCTGCGGATTTTAACCAAAACAGCATTTGTGTTGTCCGGCGTCGCCGCGCTAAGTTCAATTGTCGCCGCGCTGGTTTACGGTTATCGCTGGTTTGGAGTGAAAAGCGAGATCAAAACAAGATTTGGAGATTTGAAATCTCAGACGCAGATTGAAACCGAAAAATCTTACGGCATTTTTTATTTCAATCCGGCGGATTCGGCGATGTTTCATAGCAAATACATTTTGAATTTCGGCAATAAACGGACGTATGTTTTTATCGCTTGCATTGTCGTTTATCCATTATTGGTGTTTGCTCCGATTTTAAAGTAAAAAAATGAAAATCTTAATTATTGGCGGAACAAAGTTTTTAGGTCGCCATTTGGTGATGGCGGCTCTGGCTCGCAATCACGAAGTTACGCTTTTCAATCGCGGCAAACATTCTGCGGCTGGAATGCCCGAAGTCGAACAGATTCACGGCGACCGGAACAGCGATTTGGAAAAACTCAAAAATCGAAATTGGGATGCGGTAATTGACACCTGCGGATATTTGCCGCAAACCGTCGAAGCGTCAACCGAAGCGTTGAAAGATGCGGTCGAAAATTACGTTTTCGTGTCGAGCGTTTCGGCTTACGCGAATTTTAGCCAGCCGAATTATGACGAATCCGCGCCGCTTGCCCGATTAACTGAAGAACAGCAGAAAAAAGTTGCCGGAATTGATCCGAAAGGCGAATTGACCGGGCAAATTCTCGGCGCGGAATACGGCGCGCTCAAAGCATTGTGCGAAGAAACGGCTGAAAACGCGATGCCGGGGCGCGTTTTGATTGTTCGTTCCGGTTTGATTGTCGGTTCTTTTGATCCGACTGATCGTTTTACTTATTGGGTGATGCGCGTCGCTCAAGGCGGAGAAGTTTTAGCTCCGGGCAATCCGAATTGCGCGGTTCAATTTATTGATGCGCGCGATTTGTCGGAATGGATGCTGAGAATGATCGAGCGCAAAGAAACCGGCGTTTTCAATGCGAACGGCAAACCCGGCGATCTAAAGTTCGGCGAAATGCTTGCGGAAATTAAAAATGTGAGCGGAAGCGATGCCGAGTTTACCTGGGCGAGCGAAATTTTTTTGCTCGCGGAAAAAGTGAAGCCCTGGAGCGAAATGCCTTTGTGGCTGCCGGATGAAAACGCGCCGGAAATAAAAGGGCATGCATTTGCTAATGTTGATAAAGCCGTTGATTCGGGGCTGAATTTTCGCCTTCTTCAAGACACGATTCAAGATGTTTTAGCGCGGCGCAGAGAAAATTTCGGAACTGGCGAAATGAAAGCCGGAATCAGCCGGGAAAGAGAACGCGAGCTGCTGCGCAAATGGCACGAAACCGAAGACGCAAAAAAATCGTAAGTTTCGGTTTTGAGTTATGAAAAAAGTTGTGGTGATAGGTTCGAGCGGCGCGGGGAAATCTACATTTTCGCGCCGTTTGAGCGAAAAAACAGGCTTGCCGCTGATTCATCTCGACGTTCTTTTTTGGAAACCGAATTGGGTTGAAACCGATAAAGAAGAATGGAAAGAGATTCAGGCGAACGCTTTAACAGGAGATTCGTGGATTGTGGACGGGCATTTTGGCGGAACGATTGGATTGCGTCTCGAAAAATGCGACACGGTAATTTTTCTCGATATGCCGCGCGTGCTCTGCGTTTACCGCATTTTGAAACGAGTCGTTACTTATCAAAAGGGCAAGCGTCCCGATATGGCTGATGGCTGCGATGAAAAATTCGACTGGCAGTTTTTGAAATGGGTTTGGAATTTCCCGGAAAGGTCAAAGCCGAAAATTGAAAAATTGCTCGCCGAACATCAAGACTCAATCACAATTTTCCGTTTAAAATCTACGAAAGAAGTTGAAAATTTTCTGTCTGAATTATGAACGAGAATCAGGAATGGCAAAACGGCGAATTTGTTATCAGCACAAACCGTGAAAAGCTCGACATCGAAACGATCCATCATTTTTTAACGACCGAAACTTACTGGGCTGGCGGACGCAGCTTGGAAACCGTTCAGCGATCATTTCAAAATTCCCTGCCGTTTGTGATTTACAAAGGCGATGAAATTGTCGGTTTTGCCCGCGTGCTTTCGGATTATGCGACGTTTGCGTGGCTCGCCGATGTTTTCATACGGCGCGAATATCGCGGGCTTGGATTAAGCAAATGGTTGATGGAAATTATTATCGCGCACCCGGATTTGCAAGGCTTGCGGCGTTTTCTGCTAGCCACGAGAGACGCGCACGCGCTTTATCGTCAATTCGGTTTTGACGATTTGCGAATTCCGTATCTCTGGATGGAGCGAACCGCGCCAAACGCTTACGCCAGCTTCGGGATAAATACGGAGCAAATCGAAAATTAGACGGCGCTTGTAAAAATTGCCGATTATTTTATTGATAAATTTTATTTGTGGAATGTATATCAAAACTTGACAGGCAAGTGAGAAATTTGTAGATTATTTATAGGCAGAACGATCACTTTGTTCCGCCTGCTTCCCCGCAGCGAAAATTTATTCCCCTAAAAAACTAAGTTATTGGTTTGCTTTGTGTTTTCCGTATGCGCAATGGTACGCGATTCGCTTATCATTCGTGCTGTGTGCGAATTGCAGACACATTTCATTTCGCGGTAAGTTTGATAAACAACTAATTAAATTACCGCAAAAGTTTCAAAGGGTTAATAAACTGAATCTAAATAACAACATTTCCCGTATGTTTTGGCACAAATTTATCTGTCTCCTGTTGACGTTCAGCATCTTCGGCGCGAACATCGCGCAAGCCGGGGTGAGCGTAATAAAATCGAACGGAATCACTTTAACCGGAGCCGACGGCGTGAAGTTTATCGGAACAAACGGCATCACGCTGACCGGAGCCGACGGTTTTCTTAACAGACAAGCCAATGGAATCACTCTCACGGGCGCTGATGGAATTACATTAACCGGCGCTGACGGAATCACTTTGACCGGAGCCGATTCCACAGTGCATACGGGGACAAACGGAATCACATTAACCGGCGCTGATGGTATTACATTGACCGGAGCCGACGGAATTACTTTAACCGGAGCCGACGGAATTACGTTAACGGGCGCTGACGGAACAACCTATCGCGTAGATTCCGTAATAGGCATCAAGCCGAACGGCATTACATTAACGGGCGCTGACGGCATTACTCTGACAGGGGCAGACGGCATTACTCTAACGGGCGCGGATGGAATCACCCTGACCGGCGCTGATGGTATTACATTGACCGGAGCCGACGGAATTACTTTAACGGGCGCTGACTCAATCGTTTGCGTTCGAGCGGACGGCACGACTTTTTCGGTTTCGCCAAATGGAATTACGTTGACGGGAGCCGATGGAATTACGTTGACGGGAGCCGATGGAATTAACTTAAACGGAACGCACGGCGTTAACATTTGGGGAAACGAAACTTATCAAACCACTTCCAACGGGCTGCAAGGCGTTGACCCGGAACTCGCTCTATTGATGAATCAAGCCACAGACGACAGCAGCATTAACGCTGTTGTCGTTTATCATCAATATCCGAGCGAGGTTGATTTAACTCACCTGCGTCAAATCGGTATTTCGGGCGGCACTCGTTTCAAACAGTTGCCGATGGTTGTCGTCACGGGAACTCGCCAGCAAATAATAAATATTTCGCGTCTTTCCAATGTTCGTTCGATTTACGGCAATCGCACTTTAAATTTAAATACCGATCCTTATTTTAATGTGACCGGAATCGGGCGAGTCACGTCCGACCGCGATTTACAGCAGCAAAACTCCGGCTTGTCGGTTACAGGCAAAAATGTCACGGTTGCCGTTCTGGACACTGGCGTTAATTCGCTTCATAACGATTTGAGCAACCGCGTCGTCCAAAACGTCCGACTCGCCGATTTGCAAAGCGCTCCGGTCGGTTTTGTCAATCCGATTCCAATCGAAAATGTACCGAACACCGATTTGGTTGCCGGACACGGAACTTTTGTTTCGGGAATCGTCGCCGGAAGCGGCGTTTCATCCGCCGGACGCTACAACGGCGTCGCGCCCGGCGCGAATATCCTGGGTTTGAGCGCGGGAGATTTAAATTTAAGCTACGTTTTATCGGGCTTTGATTATTTGCTCGACCGCGGAGCGAGTTACAACGCTCGCGTCGTTAATTGCAGCTTTTCCGCTAACACGGTTTTCGATTACAACGATCCGGTCAACATTGCGACGAAAATGCTTACGGATCGCGGCGTCAGCGTCGTATTTTCGGCGGGAAATACTGGCGCAGGAAATGGAACTTTAAATCCTTATGCCGCCGCGCCGTGGGTGATCAGCGTCGGCGCGACCGACCAAAACGGCAAGCTCGCCGATTTTTCATCGCGCGGCGCGTTCGGCAGCCGATTTCGTCCGACTTTGGTTGCGCCGGGCGTTAACGTCGTCAGTCTGCGGAGCTTGCCGACGCAGACGAGCGTTTTGGGCATTGCTCAGGGCGAAGACTTAAAGCGTTTGTCGTTGACGGAGTTGCCGTTTTACACGACTGCGAGCGGAACTTCATTCACTGCTCCGCAGGTTGCGGGCGCGATTGCATTGATGCTCGAAACGAATCCGAATTTGACGCCCGCGCAAATCAAAGAGATTTTGCAGCGCACGGCAACACCTTTGCCGCCGTATTACGCGCATGAAGTCGGCGCAGGGATGCTCAACGTTCACGCCGCCGTTCTCGAATCGGCTTTTCCGAACCGCGAAACCGGAATCTTCCGCTCGGTTCTCGAACGGCGTGCGGTTAATTTCTATACCTCGACCACGCAAACCTTTAGCGGCTTGGCAACGCCCGGAACGCCCGTTCAAATGAATGTTCAGCTTCCGTCGGATGCGATTCAAGCCGGAGTCAGTATTGCCTGGGGCGATATGTTCAGCTCGAACGATTTGGGTTTAACGGTAAACGACGCGAGCGGTAAGCTTTATGACGAATCGAATTATGTGAATTCGGCGGGACTCACGGCGCGCCGCGAAAAAGTGACGATTGATAAACCGTCCGCTCCAAATTGGAGCGCTCTTGCTTACCACACCGGCGCTTTGGGAACGCCGCAGAATTTCTTTGGCGCTGTCGAAACGACGCGCGCGGAAATCGCCCCGCTCGCCGATTTAAACACACTCGCTCCGGGTGTTCAGGCAATTGTCAGACAAAGTCTGCGTTCGTACGTGATGCTCCCCGAAGGCAAGAGCTTTCGTCCCGGCGCGCAGGTGATGCGATTTGAAATGGCGGCGGCTTTGCTCAGAGGCGGGCGCGTTCCGCAATACATCGCCGCGTCTCCGCTTTATTCGGATGTGCGCGATTTAACAACACGCGAAGCAATCGAAAGCGCGCAATCTTTCCCGAACGGCAAACTTTTTGTTGACGCGACGACAGGCGGCGCATTTAATCCTTACGCGCCGACAACTCGATTAATCGCCGCAATCGCTTTGGTGAAAGCCGCCGGATTTGAACATCTCGTCGCTACGACTCCCTTGACGACGCCCGACGCGCTGACAGTTCCTTCGCAATATCGCGGTTACGCCGCAGTCGCGCTGAGAAAAGGTTTACTTGTAACGCACGTTGCGAATTTCAATTCGTCGCGCGCTTTAACCCGTTTAGAGCTGGCGCAGGCAATGGTTCGTTTGACGCAGCTTGCGGTTGAATAAGAAAGCCGATTCAAAAATAGTAGATTTAAAAGGGCGGTCAAAAAACCGCCTTTTTTTGTTATTGAAATTGAACGGTCAGGCTGTATTCAATCGGGAGGCAAAATCGAATTATTAGCTGAAAACAAAAGACTTCTCTAAACCTCAAGTTTTCCTCAAGTGTGATTTTTTATCCTTGAATCAGGTTAGAGAGCAAAACGCAAATGCAAGGTAAGGCTGAGGGGAAGGTCAAGCGGCAAGCAACGCTCTCTAACTAAACAAAGCTATACAGCTTTTAGGGGAAGCTAGGGGAAACTTAAACTTGACTTAAAGGCGGCAGGTTCAGCGGGGCTAATTTAATCTGAACTGTCGCCTATTTTTTTGTGTCCCAAAGCTGCGGGTTTCGTTCAATCCTAACGAATTTCCAGGGATGCAGCGTCAGCGGATTTGCATACATTCCTTTTACATAAGGCTTTTTCATCCAATTCGTCGAGCTGGTCACCAACGGAATAACCGGTTGTTCGGACAAAAACAAGCTCTCGGCTTCGGACAGCATTCGATAACGCTCGGTGTTATCAAGCGTCTGATTTGCTTTATCCAGCAGTTCTTTGAAACGCGGGCTGCTCCAACCCGTTCCGTTATCGCCTCCGGCGGTGGCAAAAACGCTCAGAAAACTGTACGGATCAACATAATCGGCGGCGTAACCGAGTCGCGCGAAACCTTTGTATTCGAGCTTGGTCGCATAGCTGACATACGTTTTGGTTTCCATATTTTTGAGCGGCACGGTAATGCCTAGATTTTGTTTCCATTGCGCTTGAATAAGCTCTGCGATAAAGCGATTGCTTTCGCTCGTGTTGTAAGCGATTTCAACTTGATCCACCGGAAATTTCGAGGCGTCATAATTGCCATTAGCATCGCGAAAACCGGCTTCGGCGAGCAGTTTCTTTGATAATTCGGGATTGAAATCTTCAGTTTGCGGAGGCTCGTAACCGCTAAAAATCGCAGGCGGAACGAGACTCGAAAGCGGTTTGGCGTTGCGGCGCTGAACGGTTAAAACGCGCTTGTCAATCGCCAGCGCGAAAGCGCGGCGGACGCGAACGTCATTGGTCGGCGGTTTGGTTGTGTTGATGATGTAATACTCGATTGAAGCCTCGCGCTCGTCCTGATGGTCTTTTTTAGGCTGAATAAAAAAGAGCCACGAGCGTGGAACCGAGCGGTTATGAGTCGCGTCAACATCGCCCGCTTTGTAGAGATTCATCGTCGTATTGATGTCCTCGACCGGATAGAACTTGATCTCGTCGAGTTGAACCGAAGCGGCGTCCCAATAAAAAGGATTTTTTTCTACGACGAGTTCGTGATACGGACTCCAACGTTTCAAACGAAAAGCTCCGCTCGTGACAATATTTTGCGGCTGCGTCCAGCGGTTTCCGTGTTCTTTGATAGCTTTTTCCGGCACAATGCGAAAGAAATTGTGCGCGAGAATCTTGATAAAAAACGGGACGGGCTGTTCCAGCGTAATGCGAACGGTGAAATCATCGGGCGCTTCGATGCCGACATCTTCGGCAGCGACCGGAATCAGCTTTTTGCCGGCAATCTGAGATTCGAGTTCGGGTTTTTGTTTAAACAGTGCGGCTTGCGATTTAGCGTCGGATGGAACAGTCAGCCGAGCGCCTTTTTCGGACAAAAACTCGCCGTTTGCCGGGTCTTGGATAAAACTTTCGCCGTCGTTAAAGGCTTTGGCGTTTTTGATGTAATACGCTTGACCGGCAAGGCGCGACGCGAGCTTCGGCTCAAGCCCGCGCCGGACGGTGTAAACGAAATCTTTCGCCGTAACGGGTTCGCCGTTTGACCAGAGCGCGTTTCGTCGCAAATGAAAAGTGAAAACGGTCGAATCCGGGCTGATGTCCCAATTTTCGGCGATTGCCGGAACGGGTTCAAGCGTTTCAGGATGATATTCGATTAAGCCTTCGTAAAGAGCGAGATAAATTCGCTGTTCGACCTGAGTCGAACCGATTTGCGGATCGAGCGATTCGGGTTCGGGACCGGAAATGTAACGCACGACGTTTTCCGTTGGCGGCTTGGTTTTTCCGAAGTAAGGTTCATCGTTGCCCGGCACGGAACAGCCGGACAAAGCAAGCGCAGAAAAAGCGCAGAGACAGACAAACGAAAGCTGTCGAAGAAATGATTTGAAAATAGTTTTTTTATTCTGCGGCATCGCGGGAAAGCGCTGCCGAAAGTTTTAGCACAATAAACGGTCGGGCGGCAAGGCTCGAAGCTGTCGAAACTTCAAGTATTGCTCAAGTCGAGGTTGATAAAGTGAAAAATGATATGTTGGATTATGCTTCACACAATTTAAACGACTGGAACGAAGCTGCAATCAGCTTCGACGCCTCTTCTTTTGCAACCGACAAAAGCTCTTCGATTCCTGCTTCGGGCAAAGAACTGCTGCGACTCGTGACCGACAAAATCGTCGTTCCCTGCATCAGCGGAAACATCAAGCGCTCGCGCCTTTTGGAGCATTTGGAAAATACTTTAAAACAGACCTCGGCGACGCTCATTTCCGGTCGCGCCGGAACGGGAAAAACGACGCTCGCGGTTGATTTCGCCGAAACTTACGGTCGCACAATCGCCTGGTACACGGTCGAAGCCGCAGACAACGATTGGACGGTTTTTCTCAATTATTTAATTGCAGCTTTTGATAAACACCGCATTGATTGTCAGAAAAAAGGTTTAAAAGAATTCGTCGGCGGGCTGGACGAATCAAACGTCGCGCAGGTTACCGAATCGGTCGCCGCGTGGCTGGCGGTCGCGGCTTCGGAAAAGCCTTTGCTGATTGCATTGGACGACGTGCATCTGGTTTTCGACGCCGAATGGTTTGAAGAATTTTTCCGCAGTCTGGTGATGTCTCTGACGCCCGACATCGAATTGCTGCTGCTCTCGCGCAGCCAGCCTTCGCTCCCTCTCTGGCGTCTGCGTTCAAAACAGATGCTCTCAGTCATCGAAGAAGACTTACTTAATTTTACCGAAGCCGAAGCAATCGAATTATTTGCGCTTTCGGGTTTGTCCGCCGAACAGGCAAAAGCCGCTCACGCCCAATCTTTCGGTCGCGCTGTAAAGCTCTGCCAGCTTGCGGAGGCTTTGAAAAACTACGAGAAACAGGGCGAAATCTTAAATTTGTAAGCTGAAAAACGTGCCATTCTTTCAGCTACCCAAAAACCGGAGTTTATTAGTTTCGTCAAGAAGCAATAAACTCCGGTTTTGTTTTTAAGATAATTTCTTTGGTTGATAATTTAGAATCTGTTGCGGTTGCCGGGTAGTGTCCTAATCTTGTGGTGTTGTAAACTTATAACTCTCAAAAACGTTTGTTTACTTTACTCTTTTTCTGCTCCGCAAACGGAAGAAATCACATTAGACACTTCAGTTAAATTTATGACGTTATTGGGCAGCGAAAAATGTTGAAAAAGTCGAATTTTAATAAGCACAATTAGACACTTCAGTTATTTTGTCTAATTAGAAACTATTATAAAAATACTACTTTCCTACGCTTCAAACATGAGGATGCAATAGATTTTTCCAAGTCATTAAAAATGAGGGTGTACCCATCATTATTTCTTAATTTTCAAATCTTATTTGGCAATAGCTTCTTCTCTCACTCTAGGATAAACTCCCCCATTTTCTTGGGCTATTTTATCTAATTCATACTTTCTTGAAAGTTCTATACATTTACCGATTAATGTTGCAATCTCGCTAGAAAGTTTCTCATCTGTTTCGGGATTTTTTGTGAGCATTATTGTCTGAATTCTAGCGATTTCACCGCTTAAGGCTGAAACTGTATTTATATCTTCAAAAACCTGTTGTTCAATTATCTTAGGATCTCCAGGTAATAAAAGAGCTAAAATTCCTGCTCCAAGAGAAATGAGAGCGCCAATCCATTTTGTTGGTTCCGCAAATTGATTAGCAATTAACAACACAAAACCGGAACCAGTAATTAAATGAAGTCCATTAATAATACGTTGAATTTTGCGGGATTTTGCAAGTGACGAAATCCGGCTTTTTAATGCAATTGTTGATGTTTCATTCAAAATGAATTGTGCTTCGCTTAATGCTTTTTGGATCGTTTGTGCTGGTTGTAGGACTCCTGCTTCATTTAAAGCAAATTTAGGCGGCTTATTCGGTGAATATAAGACCAGTAATTCCTGTCCTCGTTGGGCAGCACTTTGAAATTGTTGATTTTGCATACTTTATTGATTCTTGAATCCAAAATTGAATAAGTTTTTCCACCAAGAGTCTTTCTTTTTCTCGGTTGGATTATTAATTCTGGTATGATGTTCCTTCAAATTTTTGAATTGTTCAGAGATTGGGGTGATTTCTTCATAACCGTATTTAAAGTTCTCGTCTCTATTTTCAACAACTGACATTACGATGTCACCAATCCCTCCAAGCTTAACCCCCAATTCTTCGGCAACGAGAAAAGAAAAAGCCCGAAAAAACTTAGCAAGATATGTATATTCACTTAGACCTGCTTTTGATAAAGCCATTCTCATCTCTAAAAATCGAGTTTGAGCTGGAGGATGTGTTTCATTACCCTTTTTTCCGGTATATTCCTCAATTAAGGCTGCAATTAAAAGAAAGAATAGCGGACCTGAACAAACCATTAATCGTTCTTCGCTATCAGGTAATGATTTTCCTATGTGAGATTTAATACTTGTAAGCGCATATAACCCCCACATATCAGCCTCAAGTTCCTGTTGGTATGTTTTTGTTTCAACCTTAATCTTAAGTTTAGGGGTAATAAAAAGGTCGGCTAATGCATGACCCACATGTCCATCAATCAAATGACCGTATTCGTGACAAATAACGAATTCTTCGGCGGAATTTACAATTTGTGTGGCGGTAGCGATGCGGGATTGATCTTTAGTAAAACAATCAATTTTGAATGGATCTGGCAATGTCCTGTCTTTACAGTATTGTCGTATTTGTTCTGCCGCTACTTTTGCTATTTCTTTTTCCTTTCCAATATCAACCGAGAAAAAAAGACTTATTATTGTTTCAAGTAGTTCAAATAAACCTGTATTTACAAGGATTAAATATCCACCTTCTCTCCTGACAATATGTGCATTTATGCTATTTGTGGGAAATACACCAAGATAAGCGGATTCCTCTATTGATACATTTGAAGCTTTAAAACGCTCTAATAGACTTTTATTCATTTGCTCTAACAGTTTATTAGTGTTGAGTGTTTCTACGTCTATTAGCTTTTTTACTAATTCCTCATGTCCTTCCAGTAGACCCCTTAAAAGTACTGCCGCTATTTTAGGATTGTTCTTAAATTGATTTGCCTCTGGAATAATAGGTAGAACATCAGCTTCCGATAAATTATTTTCTTTTAGATAATTAAGATATTCTTGTCTTCCATCATCACCAAGCCACTTTTCATTAATCATAAAAACCTCTAAGGTAATACGAAATTTCTTCTCAGTTATTCAAACCCAAAATTTTGTATCTGTTTATTATAAAACCTTAGTCAACCCCCACTGTGCAAAAAAATCTCTTTTCACACACTTTGCTTTTATTGGACATTTCGGTTGTTTTGACTAATAAGAAGAGTAAAGAAAACAACCATTTTTATTAATGTCATCAACGCTCCTTCACAATCTTCGCTAAATGCACCTTTTAGGCAACCAAGTCATCAAGTTCTGAAAGTAACAAAACTACTGCTTTTCTACGAGTTTTGAGAAAAATTGCCCGCATCACAACTTTAGGACATTACCAGTTGCCGTTTTTAGTCTTAAGAGTTAAAAATTTGTGACATAATAAATCTGTTGATTCACGAGATTTGTTGAAATAACAATGCAGAGACCGAGTTTCTTTTTGCGAACCAAATTGTTGCCGCCGCGCGCGGTGATAGATTTGCTTTCGCGCCCGCGCCTTACGCAAAAGCTGCAAGCAAATTTGAGCGCGCCGGTCACGCTCGTGACGGCTGACGCGGGATACGGCAAAACTACGCTCGTCGCGGATTTTATTCGCAATCAGCCGCAACGCCCGGCGGTTTGGTATCAGCTCGACCACACCGACGCCGATCCGTTTACTTTTTTGGGCTATATCGTTCACGGCATCAGGCGCGTCGTCGCGGATTTCGGCGAGACGATTTTGTCTTATCTCGAAGAAGCGGGCGACGATTTAATCCGCAACCCGGAGCGCGCGGTTGATCTTTTATTAAACGAGATTCTCGAAACAATCGAACAGCCGCTGATTCTCGTCCTGGACGATTATCACCACATCGGGCGCGAGACGATTGTTCACCGGCTTGTTGACCGTCTGCTCGCGTATTCATCGGACGTTTTGCACGTCGTCATCACGACCAGAGATTTGCCGCCGCTCGCCGTCGTGCGCCGACGAACGCAGGGCGGCGCGCTCGTTATCACGCGCGATGATTTGCTTTTTACCGATGAAGAAACACGCGATTTGTTTCGCAATTCGTTAAATATCGAGCTTAAACCGGAAGAGCTTGCAGAATATCGCAAACGCACGCACGGCTGGGCGACGGCTTTGCAGCTTATCAGGCAAGTCGCCGAAGAGCAGACGCACTCGACGAATCACGCTGCGAACATGGATTTAACCGACGTTTTGCGGCAGTCGGAAAAAGACATTTTCGATTATTTCGCCGAAGAAGTTTTCGCCCGCGAACCGGAAGAGACGCAAAGCTTGATGCTCAAATTGTCGCTTTTGGAGAGCTTGCCGCTCGATGTTTGCAGCCAGCTTTTTCCCGAAGCGAGAACCGCCGCCGTTTTGCCGACGCTTGTTCAGCGAAATGTTTTTGTTACCGTCGCGGGCGAAGGCGGCGGCGAAGTTTATCGGTTTCATCCGCTTTTCCGTGATTTTTTGCTCCGGCGTCTGCGAACCGAAATCGGGCGCGACAAAGTGGCGGCAGAAAGAACCGGAATCGCCGAATTTTTTCTCGCCCGGCGGCAGTGGGAACAAGCGACGCCTTATCTGCTGGCTGCGGAAAATTACGAGCGAGCCGCCGAAATCATTGCCGGAGCGGGCGAAAACTGGTTGACGAGCGGCGCGATTCTCTCGCTCGGAATGTTTTCCGACCGCATTCCCGAAGAAAATTTAAATCAATTTCCGCGCGCTTTGATTTACAAAGCCGAAGTCGCTCGTTTGCAGGGCGAAACCGAAAAAGCGGTTAATATTTTGCGCCGCGCGGTTAAATTGCTCAATGAAAAAAATGACGCCGAAGGCGAAGCCGAAGCTCTGCATTCGCTCGCCAGCCTGTCGCGGCGCGGCGGCGATTGCGGCGTTTCTCTCGCGTTTTTGGAACAGGCGGAGCGGCTCGTCGGCGAAGATTCCGAAGTGCGAATGAAATGCGAAAACACGCGCGGTCTGTGTCTCATCGCGCAAGGCTCTTGGAGCGGAGCTGAACGCCATTTCCGGCTCGCTCTCGAAGCTGCCGAACGTCGCGGCGACGCACGGTTTGTACGTCTGGTTTCGCACAATTTGGGCGTTCCGGCGGGTTTGCGCGGCGATTTCGGCGAGAGCTTGCGCTGGCTTCGCAGAATGCTCGGCGACGAGCAGACAGCGCAGTTGCCGCAGGAAGCGGTCGGGCATTTAAACGTCGCCCGAATGTACATTTATCGCGGCGAATTGACGGAAGCCGAGACGCATTTAAATAAAGCTCTGGAACTCTGCCAGCTTTACAATCTGAAATCTCTGCGCGCGGAAGTTTTTGAGTCTTACGGCAATTTTTATCGAGAGAAACGAGATTTCCCGCACGCCGCCGAATATTATGAGCGCGCCCGCAAATCTTATGAAGAAGCCGGAATTGACCCGCTCGCCAAAGAATTGGACGAAGAACGCGCCTTGCTCGCCGTGATGCGCGGCGATGCGGCGGCGGCGCGCAATCTGCTTGAGCGATTGTTGGAGTTTCGGCAAAAAGCGAAAAACGAAATCGGGATTCACACGGCGCGGCTCAGTTTGTGCCGCGTCCGGCTGATGCAGCGCGAAACCGAAAATCTGGCGGCGGAATTGGAAGAGATTCTGCAATATTTTCACGTGCAAAATCTTTATTATTACGAGGCTTCCGCGTCGGTTCTGCTCGCCTCGGTTTGCCACCACGCCGGACAGCGCAAAGAAATGTTTCAGCACGCCAAACGCGCTCTGGATTTGGCGGCGCGTTTCGATTACGAATACTGGCTCCGCAGCGAAATCGAGCGCTACCCGACTTTGTTTGCGGACGAAGACGTTATCGAGCATCTGCCGGTTGATCTGCGCCCGAATATAGAAGAGGAGAAAAGGAGAAAGGGAGAAGAGGAATCGGCAAAAAGCGCGCAAACTGTTTCCTCCTCTCCGCTCCTTTTCTCCTCTTCTCCAAACGCTCCGGTCGTTGATTTAACGCTCAAAGTTTTGGGTCCGGTCGAAATTTTCCGTGATTCGTCGAAACCGTTTGCGCCCGATGCCTGGACGACGCGGAGGGCGCGGGATATTTTTTGCTTTATTGCCACAAGCCGTCATCGGCGCGTCGAGAAAGATTCGCTGATTGACACTTTTTGGGGCGAATCGGATTTTGAAGCGGTCGAGAAAAATTTCCACCCGACGATTTCGCACATTCGCAAAGCACTAAACAGCCGCCAAACCATCAAGCAAAACTTTCTGCTTTACCGCGACGGCGCTTATCAGCTCAACCCGGAACTGTCTTATTCGATTGACACCGAAGATTTCGACCGCTTTTTCGCCGAAGCCGAAGCAGCCAAGCGCGACGGCGACGAAGCGCGGTTTCGGGAAAATTTAGACGCCGCGCATAAATTGTATCGAGGCGAATTTATGGCGGGCATTTACGACGATTGGGCTGAAGAACAGCGCGCGTTTTACCGCGAGCAATATGGGCGAATCTTAAATGCGCTGGCGAAAATCGCTTTTAAAGAAAAAGACTGGTCGCAGACGATAAAATTAGCGAGCGAAATTCTGCGCGAAGACGCTTACCGCGAAGACGTTCACCGATTACTGATGCGAGTTTACGCCGCGCAGGGAAAACGCTCGAAAGTCAAAGAACAGTTTGAAAATTTGCGCGAAATGCTCAACAAAGAGCTTGGCGTCGAGCCTGCGCCGGAAACGCGCCGCGCTTTTCAGGAATTATTCAAATGAAATCAGAGCGTTTTGCGCTCAAAGTCAGAACCGCGATGGCGGAAGCGGGCAGTTTAAGTGGGCAAACTGGAATCTTCTTGTTAAGAAACTGTTTGAAAACTCATAAACTCATTGTTTTTGTCATCGAAGATGACCAACATTATAGCCTAGCGTGAATCGCTGGGTTCACGGCAGATAAACACGCCCGACGCTGAAGGCGTCGAACAATCTACCATTCATTTGTTGCTCGCTTACAGCGAGCGATTTGTGGTTTGCTTCATCCCTAGCGTTTCACGCTAGGCTATAATATTTGTCGCCGTTGGCGACTTTTTCGAGTTTTCAAACAAGCTTCTAAAGATTCAACTTGGGACGTTAAACTGCCCGCTATTGCAGGCGGTACTGATTTGTGCTGCGTTTCTTACACACGAATTCAAGAACAACTCTGATTAGTGTAAAATCTTTTGACTCAATTCATTTCACCGTCAGGAAAAGTATGAGTAACTCAAACGAAGCCGAAAAAAAGTTCAAATATGATGTCTTTCTCAGCCACAGTTCAAAAGACAAACCCGTAGTGCGCGAATTGGCGGAAAGATTAAAAGCCGACGGCGTGCGCGTCTGGTTTGACGAATGGGAAATTCAAATTGGAGATTCGATTCCGTCGAAAATCGAACAAGGCTTGGAAGAATCGAGAATTTTGATTCTGGCAATGTCGGCAAACGCCTTCGGCTCCGATTGGGTTTCGCTCGAACGCGGCACAGCCATGTTCCGCGACCCGCAAAACAAACAACGCCGCTTTATCCCGCTCCGGCTTGACGATAGCCCAATTAAAGAAACCTTAAAACAATTTCGTTACGTGGATTGGCGCAAGAAAGACAATGAAGAATATCGCTGGCTGTTAGACGCTTGCCTTTCGCCGCTTAAAGATAACCCAAAAGCAGTTGTGGCGGAAAATGCGGATCAAATTATCTTTGACAAAGTCCTTAAAGGACATACGAACTCCACTGCTTCTGTCGCAATCACAGCGGACGGTAAACTGATTGTTTCCGGTTCCTTTGACAAGACGATAAGAGTGTGGGAAACAGAAAGCGGAAAATGTCTTTCTGTTCTTAAAGATAAAGCCAACCCTGTCCTTAGCGTTGCAATCACAGCGGACGGTAAACTGATTGTTTCCGGTTCTTTGGACAAAACGGTAAGAGTGTGGGAAACAGAAAGCGGAAAATGCCTTTCTGTTCTTAAAGGTCATACCGATAGCCCATATGGAGTTGGAATCACAGCGGACGGTAAATTGATTGTTTCCGGTTCTAACGACAACACAGTAAGAGTGTGGGAAACAGAAAGCGGAAAATGTCTTTCTGTTCTTAAAGGTCATACTAATTATGTACGTAGCGTTGCAATCACAGCGGACGGTAAATTAATTGTTTCCGGTTCTTGGGATACGACGATAAGAGTGTGGGAAACAGCAAGTAGAGCATGTTTGTCTGTTCTTAGAGGTCATATTGATAAGGTATTTGGAGTCGCAATCACAGCGGACGGTAAATTAATTGTTTCCAGTTCCGCTGATAATACGGTAAGAGTGTGGGAAACAGAAAGCGGAAAATGTCTTTCTGTTCTTGAAGGTCATACTGGTAACACATATGGAGTCGCAATCACAGCGGACGGTAAATTGATTGTTTCCGGTTCTTTGGACACGACGATAAGAGTGTGGGATCTGTCAAACTTCAGCCGAATTAAGAAACAAGAACCATCTAATCAAATCACTCAAACTAAAATTAAAAAACAAGCAAGGGCAAGTTATACAAATGCAAAAGTTTTGCTTGTGGGAGATAGCGGTGTCGGCAAATCCGGTCTGGCTTATCGTTTGACTGAAAATAAATTTGTCGAAACTGTTTCCACTGACGGGGCTTGGGCGACGCAGTTGAAATTGTCCGGTGATGTCAACACCGAAGACACCGAGCGAGAGATTTGGCTTTGGGATTTTGCCGGACAATCTGATTACCGTTTGATTCACCAGCTTTTTATGGATGAAACCTCGCTAGCTGTTCTCGTATTCAATCCGCAAAGCGATAATCCGTTTGAAGGGCTTGGGTAGTGGGACAGAGATTTGCAGCGGGCGGCGCGGCGTCCGTTTAATAAATTGCTTGTCGCCGGGCGTTGCGATAGAGGCGCACTGACTGTCAGCCAGAAAAGCATTAATGAATTTATCAGCCAGCGCGGATTTGCCGGTTATCTGCGAACAAGCGCGTTGACGAGCGAAAATTGCGAAGAATTGCGGCGGGCGATTATTGAAAATATAAATTGGAACGACATTCCGCACCGGACTTCGCCGCGTATTTTTAAATTGCTCAAAGACGAAATCATCCGCCTCAAAGACGAAGGCAAAGTTTTATTGCGCGTCGCCGAGCTTAAACAACAGCTTGAAATGCGTCTGCCGGACGAGCGTTTTGAGATTGAAGAATTGCGGGCGGTCGTCGGTTTGCTCGCCGGTTCGGGCGTTGTCTGGGAATTGGAGTTCGGCGATTTTGTTTTATTGCAACCCGAACGCATCAATTCTTACGCGGGCGCTCTGGTGCGCTCGGTTCGCGCTCAAGTTGAGGAAATCGGCTGTATTGCGGAAGAAAAGGTTTTGGCGGGCGAGCTTGATTATCAGGACATTGAGCGGCTGCCGCGTTTTGAGGAAGATATTGTTTTGCGAGCGATGCTGCAAACTTTTGTCTCGCGCGGTTTGTGTTTGCCAGAGAAAACCGGAGAAGGAACTATACTCGTTTTTCCATCTTATTTCCGGCGTGAGCGACCCGAACTAGAAAAACATCCGGCGATTCTGGTTACTTATCAATTCAGTGGGATGCTCGATGAAATTTACGCCACGCTCGTCGTCAGGCTTCATCACACCAAACCCTTTGACAAACATCAGCTCTGGCGTTATGCCGCCGATTTCAAAACACAGTCGGGCAAAATCGTCGGGCTGAAAATGACTAAAAAGACGGAAGGCGCGGCGGAAATCACCATTTATTTCGAGAAAGAAATACCTGACGAAACCAAAGTCGTTTTTATCCGCTACGTCCACGATCATCTCAAGGCGAAAGACGAAAACGTCACGCGCAAGCGTCATTACGTTTGCCCGCATTGCGGAGAGCCGTTTGAAGGCGAAAGGGCAATTGAAATCAGATTGAAAAAGGGGTTGAAAGATATTCGTTGTGCTGTCTGCGATGAAATGTTTTTGATTCTGGATTTGATTGAAGAAAAATTTGCTTCTGATGAATTCGGGCAAAAGGTGCGCGAAATGGAAGAAGAAGCCAGAATTGCGATTGACAACGAAAGCCGCGAATTGATTCTGGTTGGTCACGCTTTCGCCGTTGCCGGAGAAGCCGGGCAAATCTTTCGTCCGACTGCGAATTCCGATTGGGGAATTGACGGAGAAATCGAGTTTAAAGATTACGAAAACAATGCCAGCGGCAAGAAAGTTTATTTGCAGCTAAAATCCGGCGATTCTTATTTGCGGACGCGCAAACGCGATGAAAAAGAGATTTTCCAAATCAAACCGCGACACGTCGAATACTGGCTGGCGCATAATTATCCGGTGATGCTTGTAATCCGCACTTCCGACGGCGAGATTCGCTGGATGAACGCGACCGATTATCTCAGAAAACACGGCTCGGACGTTCGGCAAATCGTTTTCGACGGTGAGCCTTTTGTCTGGCAAAATGTCATTAAATTAAGGGATAAATTAATACCGCCTCCAATGACAGTAAGTAAATGAATAAAAGATAAATTTTAAATAGTGCTGTGTTTTGGAAAAACGGCAGTTTCAAGAATTATTCAAGTGACTTCGGTAGGCTGGTTATGAGATAAAAAGTGAAACCGTTTTCAAAGGGCAGGTAAATCGAATGAAAAGCGCGAAAAATGTTCTTAATATTGTTTTCTGTTTATGTGCATTTGCGGCAATGCTTCTCACTGCTGCTCTGCTTGAAGCGCAAGCCGCTGTGAGCGTTGTCAACAGCAGCGTCACAGGTTCTTTCAGCAATGCAGGGACAATCGCGCCGCTGCAATTTTCCTATACAATCGGAAACGGAACGAATCGCGCCGTTTATGTCGGAGTTTCGACTTATTCAATCAACGGCTTTCCGGGAACTTCGCCGCGCGTAGCGGCGGTGACTTTCGATAACGGAAATATGATTCCCATCGTTTTGGACAGCGTCGGAACTCAAGTTTGCCCGCAGCCGCCCGTAACCGTTCCGCCCGCGCTTGGACCGCGTTGTTCGAGCGAGCTGTTTCGTTTGACCGAAGCGCAAATCGGGGCGGCGACATCCGGCACGTTTACCGTTACTTTCGCAACCGGCGCGGTCATCAATTATGCGGTTGCCGGAGCGATTACGTTCGCGGGCGTTGATCAAAACAATCCGAACGACGCTTACGTTTCCAATTCGGGACGCAGCTCGACGGCGAGCGTCAGCGTTCCGAGCGTCGGAGCCGGGGATATGGTTTTGGATGTGTTGGGGATTACTTTTGAAGCCGGAACCGCCTTTGTTAATCCTGACGGCGATCAGGTCGAGCGATGGAACGGCGTCACAATTTTCGGCAATAACAGCATCGGCGCGGGCGGCACAAAGACCGGAACGGGAACGGTTAATGTCGGTTGGCTATTTCAACCTGAAGACTGGGCGCTCGGCGCAATTGCCGTTAATGGGGCTAACATAGTAACCGCCGCTTCCGTCACAATCGGCGGGCGAGTTATTACGCCTAACGGCAGAGGGCTTGGAAAAGCTCAAGTGGTTTTGATTGAAACCGACGGAACGGTTCGTTACGCGGCGACAAATTCTTTCGGTTATTACCGTTTCACAGATGTTCCCGCCGGGCAATCCGCAACGCTCGAAGTGCGCTCGAAGCGATACGGTTTTGTGCCGCAAGTAATCAACGTTAATGAGGAAATGAGCAATCTGAATTTTATCGCTCAACCTTGAATTCATTCAAAATCGAATGCAAAAGCGGGCTTTTATGAAGCCCGCTTTTTTCGTCTCAAGTTTACCTCAAGTCTTTTTTCAACCAGCAAAAATCGAGCATCAAGTTTTTCTCAAACACGACGCGGTAAATTTCTCGGTGTTAAGTCGAAATACATTTTTGTTTGATTGAAACAGAGGAGAACACAGGTGAAATCGAGAGCAGATTTTTTGATTGAAAAATTTTACAGATTGTTTTTGGCGTTTGTTATTATCGGCGTCATTTGGGCGCAGGCGGCGTCCGCAGCCGCAACTTTGGCGCCCAAGCTGCAAAATCAAGTTTCAACGCTTGCCGATAATGCTTCGGTGGGCGTTGTGATTGTCAGTTTTAATACGACAAGTGGTTTGAATGACAGCCATTTAAATTTGCTGCGCAGTCTGGGAATCAACAACGGCGTGACATATAAGAATCTTGGAATGGTCGGCGCTGTTTTAAACGTCGGACAAGTTCGCGCTCTGGCGGCAAATCCGTCGGTGAAGTCGATCTGGACGAACGACAAGCTGCAATATCATATGAATCACGCTCGGAAGATAACGGGTGTTGATCGCATCCGCGATGATCGCGGTTTTCAGCTTCGGAACAATAATTTCCCGGTCACAGGCAAAGGCGATTTTTCGGTTCTCGTTATTGATTCGGGGATTGACGCCACGCACTCTGATTTGCAATTCGGTACAAAAGTCATTCAGAACACCCAACGCGCAGTCTCGACCGATTCGGGAAACACCGGAATCACAATTGCCGGAGTTCCGCTAAATGGTTTAACGCCTTCGCTTTCGATTGAAGGAATTCCGAACACCGATAATGTCGGACACGGAACACACTGTGCCGGAATCGTCGGCGGATTCGGTACTCGTTCGGGCGGAACTTACGCTGGTGTCGCGCCGGATGTGAAAATCGTCGGTTCAGGCGGCGGCGTGGTTATTGTTGTTTTAGACGCTCTCGCGGGTTGGGAATACGGTTTCGAGAAACAGGGAACGTATAACATCCGCGTTATTACCAATTCTTACGGTCCGATTGAGCCTGAAGATTATAACCCGGATCATCCGTTTGCGATTGCCACTCGAAAAGCCTTTGATCGGAACATGACCGTTCTTTGGTCGGGAAGCAACGACTCTGTGAAAGATTCTCTTAATGCCTACGCTCAAGAGCCGACGGCTATTGGAGTCGCCGCCGGAACAAAGGATGGGATGTTAGCCGGTTTTTCGTCACGCGGAGTGCCGCGCGAAGAGCGCTTAAACGACGACAACCCGTTTAATGACAATGAAGCGCCGACATTGGCTGCTCCGGGAAACGGACGCTATTTTGAAAGCAGCTTATCGCGTTTCGGCTTTACGACCGACATTGTTTCGGTGCGCGCCGCAACCAATTTAACTTCCAATGGAACCTGGTTCTCAAGTCCGGGAGCGGATGCCGAGCTTTCGCCCGGAGTGCTGCCGTTTTACACCCAGATTTCCGGTACTTCAATGGCAACTCCTTTTGTCGCCGGCGTGGTTGCGTTGATGCTCGACGCAGATCCGACTCTGACGCCTGAAGAAATCAAACAAATTCTCGTCGAAACAACGACCAAGATGCCGGGCTATCAGGATTTTGAAGTCGGCGCTGGCTATATTAATGCTTATGCGGCGATTGATAAAGTCTTTAATCGCTCAAAGAATTACAAAAACTTCTCGGAAGCGGAATTTAGAGTTAAATTCAGCGAAGAACGTCCGGCGGCGCAGCAGTTTCATATAGATTATGATCCTTCGGTTTCGGGACCGACCTCCGCCAATGCCAAACAGTTTACGGTTCAATCCGATATGAGCGTTCTCGAAGTTCGCGCGACAGTTGACACTTTGGCAGGCGCAGAAACGGGAAATTTTGTTGCGATGCGTCTTACCAGCCCAAGCGGTGTGAAATATTCGACTGCTATTGATACTCCGGTTCTCGGAACCTGGGTGCGGGAACTCGCTGTGCAAAATCCCGAAGCCGGAACGTGGAATGTGGAATTTAAGGGCGCATGCGGTCTGGCAGCAGTTCCGCAGGTTTGTTCGCCACAACAGCTTGCTTCGCCGGGTCCGATTGAGGGAAATGTAACGCAAGTTAAGTACATTTTGCCGAACATTCCAGACATTGCCAATCATCAGCAGCGAGCTGATATTGAATTCGCGCTCAAGAATCGTTTGATTGACATCTACGGAGACGGCAATTTCTATCCGAATCAAGCCGTCACGCGCGAAGATTTGGCTCGTTCATTGGCTTTGAATACGCATCTGCGTCAATCAATTGCTTCAACTCCGAAATTCACGGACGTTTCCGGCGAATTGCTGAGAATTGCGGAAGCCGTAACAGCCAAAGGCTCCACCTTGAAGGATGTTGATTTCGTCTCGACCGGAATGATGAGCGCCAGCGGCTCTTTATTTAATCCGGCAGGCTCGATTAACCGTTTGGATTTAGCGGTGGCTTTGGTCAAAGCGCTCGGCTACGACGCGGAAGCCCGCGCCAAAGCCAATACGAACGTCATGACGGGCGGAAAAGTCATTTCCGACAACGCTCAAATTCCGGGCGCGCTACGCGGTTACATTCAAATAGCGATTGACAAAGGATTGCTTGAAACCTACGAAGCAGAAGTGATTCAAACAGCGCCGGGGCAATTTACGGTTCTGCCCGGACCGCGAGTCGAACCCGGCAGCGCGGTGACGCGCGCCGCGCTCGCCGCGAAACTCAACAAATTCCGCACCTTGTTTACCACCGGCGGATAAAGACTTCGCTTGGGGGAGCGAAGGGGACGGCGCGAGGTTTCGGGAGCAATCCCGCAATCTTGCGCCGACCTTATTTCATAGCTTTTATATTTTCCAATCCGCTCTTTTAGCAAGATTAAGAAAAAATAAATATTCGTTTAGAGGCGGTCTTTGACCGCCAAGGTGTAGAGTTTCCAACATTCGGCGGTCAACGAGGATGTCAGGTTTGAAGGAACGCGCTGGTAAACGCGTTCTTTGTTTTTCAATCACTTAACCGATTTCTCAAGTTTGCCTCAAGTCAGGTTTCAAGTCTTATTTCCCGACATCAAGCCTTTCTCAAGAGTCGAAAGCTATTCTGGCTTCAACAGTGAGGGACAGTTTCACAAACCAGACTGAAATTTAATCTTGAGGAAATCGAAAAGTAAGGTGATGGAGACGAAAATGAAAAACGCACTTCTTAAATTAACGGCGACCGTTCTCGTGTGGGCGGTTGTTTTAACAGCAATTATATTGCCGCTTAACCGAGCCGAAGCGGCTGCCAGCCAAAATGCCGGTGCCGACATCGGAAATTTGTATTATCGCCCGGCGAAAAATTTTGATTTGAATTTGTCGAGCGCCGTTGCCGGTTTGAGAAGCGCGACTGGCGAACAGCTTAATGCTTTGAATAATTTAAAAACTGCGACGAGCGCGTCGAATATGACGGTTCGCTGGAACGCTTTCGGCGGTTCTCCCGATGTGATTTACGATTTCGCGAGCCAGCCGTTTACGGGAACGCCCGAAGAAGCCGGTCGCGCTTTTATCGCTCAAAACGCGGGCGTTTTCGGTGTTTCCAATTTGAACGATTTGCAGGTTTTCAGCCAGCGCGAAGCGCTCGGCGGTTATATGGTTCGCTTCAAACAAACCTTCGGCGGCGTTGATGTGAAAGACGGCGGCATCGGTATTGTGATGAACGCGAACAAGCAAGTCATTATGGCGTCGGGTCCGTTTTTCCGCGACGTTAACGTCAACACCAATCCGACTTTGACCGGCGAACAAGCCCGCCAGGTTGTCGAAGCCGACTTAAATCAATTTCGCAACGGTGCGCTCGATTCCGTTCAGAATCTAATGAAGCCCGCACTCGATGTTGTTTCGCAGCAAACGCAAATCGTCAACACTTTACAGCCTAAGCTCGGCATTTACCCGACCGCCGACGGTTATAAGCTCGTTTGGAAAGTTGCCAAAATGTCAACCAACCCGTTCGGCTTGTACGCATATTCGATTGACGCACATTCGGGCGAAATCGTCGCGCGCAAAGATTTTGTAAACTTCCAGCAGAATCCGGTTCACCCTCTTACGGCGGACATTTACCCGAAATATCCGACGATTACGCAGAAATTAAAAGACGAGTCAATCATTGAGAATTGCACGGACCCGCAAACCAAGGTTGTGGCTCCATGCGGACAACAGCGCGTTAATCTGCGCGCCTTCGATGCTTCAAACGTCGCGACCGGCTTGAACGGAACTTTGACCGGCACGCACGCGCTCGTTAACAACGTTCTGCCGACCAAACAGCCGTTTGCTCAAGCCGCTCTCGGAACGTGGCATTTCCGCAAAGACGATCCGACCGCGTTGGAAGGACGCACCAACGAACAGGATCAATATGCCGAACCGGCTGAACACCAGGACGAAATCAACGCTTTCTTCTTCGTGACTTATTTGCTCGAATACGTTGATTACCTGCACGTCGCGGGCGACAACCGCAACGGTTTGGCGGGACAATTCCCGGATGAATATCCGAACAAAACAATTCCGCTTCCGGCGACGGTTCACTTCCCGAACATTTATATGGTACTGCCGTTGCTCGGCTGCCCGGCAAACTGCCCGACTCCCAATCCTACCGACCCGGATTTGTCGAAAAAAGCCCTCGGTTTGGACAACGCCATCGCTCTCAATGTGACCAGTTTAATCGAAGAAGTAACTGCTGAAAAATCGCCTGTCGTCGTCAATCCGACCGTTTACGGTCACGGCTATCTGCTAAACGACCTCGCGCTCGAAGGCACGGTTCCGTATCACGAAGGAATGCACGCCATCACCAGCCCGATTGCAGGTCTCGAAGGAACGGAAGGCTCGGCGCTGAACGAAGGTCAAGCCGATATGTGGGCGTTTACGATTACCGACAATCCGTCTTTGGGCGATTACGTCGTCAACGCCAAAGGCTATCGCCAGCTTTATCGCGACCGCGGACGCAATCCCGATTCGATTGCCTACATCCGCTCGGCTCAATCAACCTTGAAATATTCGGATATTGCCACTTACTTGAACCCGACCAGCAAGGCTTATGAGTTTGAAGAACATCGCGACGGCGAAATCTATATGTCAACGATGTGGGACATTCGCGAAATGCTCAACCGCGTTTACCCGCAAGTGTCTTACAAACGCCCGCGCCCGTCAGACGGTCAGGCTCTCAAACCGGTCACCAAAGGCACGGAAATTTTTGAACGCGATTTCTTAGGTTCAATGTACGTTCTCGGCACAACTTCGCCCGACACTTTAGTCAAAGCGAAAGACGCAATGATCGTCGCCGACCAAATGCTTTACTCATCAGACCCGACCGACCCGGACGCGCCCGGCAAACACCGTGCGATGCTCGAACAAATCTTCGCCGCGAAAGAACTCGGCGTCAACGCGCTTGAAGTCAGCGGCGGCAAAGCGACGATTTCGACGCAGGTTACTCCGTTCGTCGGCTCGCAAGCGGCTCCGGCGGTTCCGACCAATGTTAAATTGTCGGCAGCCAGCCCGCGCTCTTTGAATGTAAGCTGGGACGCGGTTTCCGGCGCGGTTTCATATGAAATCCTGAAACGCAAAAAAGGTTTTGAAAACAAACGCCAGCCGAACGGCAAACGCGAATTCGCCGACGGCGACTCTTCAACCACCGGCTTCCGCCACGTCGCATTCATCAACGGCAATCAGACCTCGTTTGAAGATAAAGGCGACGTTTACGAAGTATTCGCGCCCATCGGCATCAACGATTTATTCGGCAGCGAATACGTTGTCCGCGCCATCGGCGTCAACTCGACCGGACAGCTCGGCTTCTCGGATTTGAGCGGCTCAACCAGCGCCAACAAAGTCGAACAGGACTTGACCGCGCAAATTGATTCGGCTATCTCGAACATCAGCTTCGCCAATGGCGTGATGGCGTTCGACAACAAATTAACGAACACGCGCGGCGCGCTGGCGACAGACAAAACAGTTTACGGACCGATCAACTTCCAGGTTACGAACATCTCGAACCCGACGGTAACGGTCAAAAACGCGGACGCCAACGGCAACACATTCGTTTACAACCAAACGCTCGCTCTCGGCGCGACTTCAAACGCCAAACGGCTCGAATTCAACGACCCGATGGCGCAGATGTTCAGCTTTGACGCGAAAATTACGGGTAGTGCTTTCGCCGGCTCAACTGTCGGAACCGGAAGCAGCGGCAACGACGGCACATCGAATCCGCCCGCGCCCGTCACTTATTCGGTTTATAACGAAACTAAAACCGGCGCTTTAGTTGCCGGCGAGCCGACTGCAACCGGCGGCACGAGCGCAACCTGGGGCAAACCGGAATACAAAGGCATCACCTGGGACGATATCGAAATCACAACCAAATCAGATGCTCTCGTCCTCGAAGCGGCTTTAAGCTCGCAGACGGCGGTTGATATGGATTTTGAAATACTGACGGCGGACGGCAAATCGCTCGGAACGAGCGCCGGAACAACGGCATCCGAATTCGTTTCGACCGCCGTGCAGCCGAACACGAAATACCTGATGCGCGTCAAGGGCTTTGCCAACGGACCGTCAACGTTCCAAATTGTGACGAACCAACTGCTTCCGAACAATTCGCCGAACGCCAACGCCGGAACCAGAACTTCAGGCAGCGGAAGTTCCACGAGCGGCTCGACCAGCCCGACGGCTGTAATTTCAAGACTCGTCCGCTTTACGGTCAATCCTTTAACCAAACAAGTCACGGCTCGCTTACTGCAATAAGCGATTCGGGCGAAATCAACAAACGAGAAACGAGCTTCTTTCGAGGCTCGTTTCTTTTTTTTGGCTTGATAATTTTGCTAATCTTAAAAGAATATTTTGAGGAGAAGCGATTTTGAGCAAAAAACGAACACCGATTGCACTGGTAATTATTGACGGCTTTGGCTATTCGCCCATTAAAGAAGGCAACGCGCTGGCGCTTGCCGAAACGCCTTTTTACGATGAAATCAGAGAAAAATATCCCCAAACACTGCTTGAAGCATCCGGCAAACGAGTCGGGCTTCCCGCCGGTGTGATGGGAAATTCCGAAGTCGGGCATTTAAATCTGGGTTCGGGTCGCGTTATCCGAATGGACGTTTCGCGGATTGATTATGCGATTGAAACCGGCGCGCTGTTTAAAAACGAAATCTTGGCGAAAGTGATGGACGGCGCTCAGGAACGCGCCAAGTCGCTGCATTTGATGGGCTTGCTTTCGGATGGACAAGTCCATTCGTCGCAGGAACATCTTTACGCGCTGCTGCGGATGGCGAAACAGCGCGGCGTGGAAAAAGTTTTCGTTCACTGCTTTCTGGACGGTCGCGACGCGCCGCCTCGCTCAGCCGCGCTTTATCTCGAAATGCTCCAAGTCAAAATCGCCGAAATCGGTGTCGGCGAAATCGCCACGCTCTGCGGGCGTTATTACGCGATGGACAGAGACAAACGTTGGGAACGCACCGCCCGCGCTTTTACGCTGCTCGTTCACGGCGAAGGCATTCCCGCTTTCGATCCGGTCGAAGCCGCCCGAAATTCTTACCAGCGCGGTGTGACTGACGAATTTATCGAACCAATCCTGATTGAACGCGAGCCTGGCGTTCCCGTCGGATTGATCCAAGAAGGCGACGCCGTTATTTTCTTCAATTTCCGCGCCGACCGCGCCCGTCAGATCACTCGCGCTCTCGCCATCAAAGATTTTGACGAACCTTTTGCGGCGACGAAACCGACCGTTGATTTCGTTTGTCTGCGCGAATACGACAAGGATTTTCCGCTCGAAAAGGCGTTTCCGCCCGAACATCACACCAACGTACTGGCGCAGGTTTTCGCGCATAGTGAAATCAACAATTACCGGCTCGCCGAAACCGAAAAATACGCGCACGTGACATATTTTTTCAACGGCGGCGTCGAACCGGAATACAACTGCGAAAGCCGTCTGCTCGTTCCGAGCCAGAAAGTCGCAACTTACGATTTAGCCCCGGAAATGTCGGCTTTTAAAATCACTGACAAAGTTTTGCGAACGATTGAAGAAGGCGAAACCGACGTTTTTATCATCAATTACGCCAATCCCGATATGGTCGGACACACCGGAAAGCTCGATGCGACCATTCAAGCCGTGCAGTACATTGACACCTGCATCGGCTGGGTGACAAAAGGAATCCGCGCGGCGGGCGGCACAATGCTGCTCACCTCCGACCACGGCAACTGTGAACAAATGATTGATTTAAAAACCGGCGAGCCGCACACCGCGCACACCACGAATCCCGTGCCGTTTCACATCGTCGGCGAAGACTACGTCGGTTTAAAACTGCGCGAAGACGCCGCGCTCGAAGACGTTGCGCCGACTCTTTTAGGAATGCTGGGACTCGATAAACCTTTGGAGATGACCGGGCGCGATTTGCGTCAGGCATAAAATTAACCGCCGAGACGCGGAGACGCGGAGACGGATAAAGAGTTATAAATAAATTCTCTTAAATTCTTTTTCTTAAACTCCGCGTCTCCGCGTCTCGGCGGTTCAAATTGTACTTGGCTTTTACTCCTCAAAACATTCTGGTCATTGATTTCGGGCAGCTCGGCGATGTCGTATTGAGCTTGCCCGCGCTCTCGGCGATTCGCCAAAAGTTTTCACACGCGAAAATTACGGTGGCGGTCGGAAAATCGTGCGCGACGATTATTGATTTGGCGAATGTGGCGGATGACAAAATCATTGTTGACCGGGTTGAACTGCGCGACGGCGCAAAGCTCACTTCGATTTTCAAAGTCGCCAGATTAGTACAGGATGTGCGCGCGCGAAAATTCGATTTCGTGATTGATTTGCACAGCTTGCGCGAGACCAATATTTTGGGGTTTTTGTCGGGCGCACCGAAACGTCTTTATGCCGAGCGCGAAAGTCGTTCGCTTGATTTTCTCTCGAATTTGCGCCCTGCGCCCGAAGATAAATCAAAACACGCGACCGACCGTTATCTGGACGTTTTAAAACCGCTCAAAATCGAAAATGCGGAAACCCGTCCGAAACTTTTTCCACGAGAAAACGATTTGCAGAAGATTGAAAAGCTCTGGCAAAAGCGCAGGCTCGAAGGTTTAACCGTCGGATTGTTTCCGGGCGCGGGACATCCTTTGCGGCGTTGGAGTCTGGAAAATTTCGCCGGGCTGGCAGATTTTTTATCGCGCAACGACGGGTTAAAAATTGCGGTTTTTCTCGGACCTGAAGAAAAGAATTTGACAAAAGAAGTGCGCCGGATTTTCCCGAAAGAAACTCAAATTTTTGACGATTTGAGCCTTCCCGAATTCGTCGCCGCTCTTTCGCATCTCTCGGTTTTTGTTTCAAACGACACCGGACCGGCGCATCTCGCGGCGGCGGTCGGGATTCCTCTGGTCGTTTTGCTTGATGGCGCGGTGCCGGAAAATTACGCTTTTATGCCGCGCGCGGGAAATCTCCGGGCGATTCGAGGCAAACGAATCGGCGAAATCGAAATCGAACAGGTTTACCATGCCGTGCGCGAAATGCTCGCGGCGAGCCGGGTTGAAAGTTTTATCGAAAGATGAAAAAAACATTTTTTATTTACCTCTTATTTCTCGCAGTTTTTTCAGCTTCCTGCTCTTCGGCAATTCTGACTACGAAAACCGATGAAGGCAGCAGCGCAAATGTTTCCGACGTGACACCGCAGTCGAGCGAAACCGCTACTGAATTTTCCGCGCGTTTTTCCGCCGAAAAGATTCCGCTGCCGAAAGCTATTGAAGTTTCCGCCGCTCCGAAAGACGTTGAGCTTGCCCTGCGAATTGATGAAATTATCGAAAAAAGCGAATTTCGCAACGCGCGCTGGGGCGTTTTTGTGACGAGCTTGAAAGACGGGCGCGTGCTGGTTGCGCGCGACGCGCAGAAAACTTTTAATCCGGCTTCGACGATGAAAGTCATTACAACCGCCGTCGCTTTAGACAGACTCGGCGCTGATTTTCGCTGGCGCACCAGCGTGATGGCGGAACGGGAGATTGATGCAAACGGAAATTTAAACGGCGATTTGATTTTGTACGGGCGCGGCGCACCGGATTTTGACGAGCCGGACGTGCAGAATTTAATCAATCAATTAAAACAAAAAGGTTTGCGTCGCGTGGCGGGCAACATTGTCGGCGACGCAAGCGGTTTTCAAGCCGCAAATCTCGGCGCAGGCTGGGTTTGGGAAGAAGCGCAGTGGTATTACGGAGCAGAGCCTTCGGCATTGAGCTATTCGGACAATACGGTTTTGGTCGAAGTCGTGCCGTCCGACAAATTGGACGCGCCCGCCGAAGTCAAAACGACGCCGGAAGCCGATTTTATTAAAGTTTCAAACCAAGCCATGACAAAAGCCAACGCTTCGGCGCAAACATTCGGCGTGCATCGAGATTTGGACGCGAACAATTTTCAGGTTTGGGGCGAAGTTCCTCGCGGAAAAAGTATGGGCGTGCGGACGACGATGCACGCGCCGGAGATTTGGGCGGCAAACGATTTGAAAAAAACTCTCGAAAAAGCCGGAATCGCGATCGAAGGCACAGTGAAAAGCGTTAATTGGCGGACGAAAGAACAAGGCGCAGGGGCGCCTTTAAAAGAGCTTGCCGCAGTCGAAAGTGATACGCTCGCCGAAATCGCCAAACGCACCAACAAACACAGCATTAATTTAAACGCCGAATTGATGCTTCGGACTTTGGGGCGTCGGGCGCGCGAAAACGAGGAAAAAGAAAATTCGCGGAAAATCGTGTTGGGAGACGACGAGCTTGGCGCGATGACAATTAAAAACTGGCTCTCCGGCAAAGGCGTCGAGCTTGGCGACACGGTAATTCACGACGGTTCGGGTTTGTCGCGTCTTAATTTCATCACGCCCGAAACGATGGGCAGACTGCTTGTTTTCGCTTTGCAAAGTCCCGCGCGCAGTGCTTTCGTAGATTCGCTGCCGATAGCCGGAACCGATGGAACTCTGGGCGGTCGCCTGCCGAAATTCAAAGGCAGAGTCGTCGCCAAAACCGGCACGATTACTTACGTCAGCGCGCTCGCCGGTTACGCGCAAGCCTCTAATGACGAACAGTTTTCGTTCGTCATTTTCTGTAACAACGAAACTCGTCCGACAGAACCGACCGGAATTATTGACCGAATCGCCGCCGCAATTGCCGAATATCCCGATTGGAAAAACGACGCAAATTCAAATGCGAACTCAAATGCGAACTCAAATTCGCAGTCGAATTCAAACAGCGACGTTGAGAATAAAAACAAATCGTTTTTACATTAAAATGGTAAGACGAATTGAAACGCCGAGACGCGGAGACGCCGAGAAAGCAAAATAAAAGAAAACATTTCTTTTACTGCTTGTTTTAAAACTCTGCGTCTCCGCGTCTCGGCGTTGAAATTTACATTACCGTTTATTCAATTTTAAATTGGTCTGAAAAGTTAGCTAAAAACAGATGCTCTTTTAAAAACGAATGAACATTCCGGCAAGCGAAAGCAGAGAAACCAGCACCATCAAAAAGACAAATAAAATCATCAGCACAAAACAGCCGACATTTGCCCAGGATTCCTGATTCCACTCGTATTCGGGCGGGCAGTGCGGACAGCCTTCGGCGCTCGCAAGATACGGCTTTTGACAATTCTGGCAGGTTTTCAGTTCCATTACTATTTAGATGCCGACTTGCTTTCTCCGTTGTTTTAGTCTAAAAATCTACGTCGCAAAGCGTAAAAGAAAATCTCAAATTTAAAGTTTTAAGGAACGATGCAAGAGTTTTTATCACGCAATAATGAAGATCGGGTTCTCCACCGTCAAAACGCGGGCGGTTGGATTGAGGTCATTGTCGGCTCGATGTTTTCGGGCAAAAGCGAAGAATTGATTCGCCGTTTGAGACGCGCCAAAATCGCGCGTCTCAAAGTGCAGGTTTTTAAACCGAAAATTGACGCGCGCTATTCAAAAAATGAAATCGTGTCGCATTCGGAAATGCGACACGATTCGATTTCGATTGAAAAAGCGCGCGAGATTTTAGAACACATCCAGCCGGAAACCGAAGTCGTCGGGATTGACGAAGCTCAGTTTTTGGACAACGATCTCATCCCGATTGCTAACGAATTGGCGAATCTCGGCAAGCGCGTGATTATCGCCGGACTCGATCAGGACTTCACCGGGCGACCGTTTGAACCGATGCCGCAGCTTCTTTCAATCGCCGAATTTATCACGAAAACTCACGCCATCTGCGTCAAATGCGGTCGCACGGCGAATTATTCGCAGCGCACTTTTCAATCCGAAGCCCAGGTCGAAGTCGGCGCTTCCGACAAATACGAAGCGCGCTGCCGCCAATGCTTCGTCCCGCACGCAGATACGCCGACTCTTTGGATTCAATAAAACTGCAAATTAGCCTTAAACAAAAACTTGCAGAAGATTACAGCTTTCCGCTTGACTTGGAAATAAACATTGATTTACCTTCATTTTTTAGACGATCAGGCTTGCTGATGCTTGACTCTGCTCGTTTATGCACTGATTGAAACAATTTTTTCAAACCTCAACCCGCAGAAAGAAAACAATCGAATGAACAACAAACTTTTTGTCCATAAAAGTCAAAAAACGGGATTCCGTCGTTTAGCAGCTTTTTTCATTTTCATAATCGCTCTCTCTTTTCACTCAAACGGATACGGACAAGGTCTCTCTGAGGCGCAAAATGCAGGAGTCTCGGAGTTGATCGGTTCTTCACAACACAATCAATTAATCGAAGCAAGCGGGATTAGCCAAATTCCCTTCCCGGTCTCTTCAAAAACAACATCCCCAAATGAAAACCTCGCTGATGGAGACCTTGATCCCTCGTTCGCGGGCGTGGAAGTTATTGATGAGAACGCGCAGGTTTCAGCAGTCGTCGTCCAACCGGACGAGAAAATTCTGGTTGGCGGTTTGTTTACGAACTACAACGCATCGCCGACCAGTAGAATTGTTCGCTTGAACCCCGACGGTATGCTCGACGCGACTTTTAACCCGCCTTCGCTAAACGGCTCGGTTTCGGCAATCGCTTTGCAGCCTGACGGCAAAATCGTTATCGGCGGCACATTTTCAACTGTCAATGAACAACCGGCGTTTCGCATAATCCGATTGAATTCAAACGGGAGTCTGGATACGACATTTAATATCGCAAGCGGTCCGAATTCTTCCATTAACGAGATTGTGATTCAGCCGGACGGCAAAATTCTCATAGGCGGCATTTTTACAGCCGTTGGGGAAACTCCGCGTAACCGGATTGCCCGCCTGAACGCGGATGGGACTCTCGACACGTCTTTCAATCCCGGTTCGGGCGCAAATCTGACGATACAGACAATCTCGCTCCAGCCCGACGGCAAAATTCTCGTCGGCGGAGATTTTACAAATTTTAATGGTATTGCGCGCAATCGTCTCGCGCGTTTGACCCCGGACGGCAGCGTTGATACGAGCTTCAATCCGGGCACGGGCGCGAATAATTCGGTGCGCGCTTTCGCCGTTCTCTCCAATGGGAAAATTCTGGTCGGAGGCTTATTTACCGATTTTAACGGCTCGCCGCGCGAAAGCGTGGTTCGCTTAAATCAGGACGGCAGCTTGGATACTGCTTTCGCGAGCATTGATTTCAGCGTCACGACGGTTACCGATATTGTCGTTCAACCGGACGGATTAATTCTCATCGCGGGAAATTTCTTTTCGGTAAACGGAGTTTCGCGTTCTAACATTGCTCGGTTAAATGCGGACGGAACGGTTGACCCAAATTTTACCAACCCGTTTTTGAGCACTACCGCCAACGACGTTGCTTTGCAGACGAACGGTAGAATTATTGTAGGCGGAAACTTTACTTCTCCCCGCAGAATTGCGCGGCTTCAAGCCAACGGCTCTCTCGATTCGTCGTTTAATATGGGAAGAGGCTTTGAAGGCTTCCTCACCGGAACCGTTTCCGACACCGTCACGCAGCCGGACGGCAAAACCATTATCGCCGGACTTTTCGATTTTGTGAACGGCGCGCCGTTTCCGAGCATAGTTCGTCTCAATCAGGACGGAACGCTTGACGGTTCATTTTTCTTTGGAACCGCTTTATCGGGCGCAATTCAAACAATCGCGCTGCACCCGGATGGAAGAATTCTGATCGGCGGCGGGTTCGCGTTTGTCCAGGACGGTGTTGTTTACAACAGAATTGCCCGGCTTTTTCCAGACGGCAGGGCAGATTCGAGCTTTAACGTCGGCACAGGTTTTACGGGAATACTCTTTTCGCTCACCGCCCAGGCGGATGGAAAAATTCTGGCTGCCGGCAACTTCACTCAATACAGAGGCGCGCCTGCCAACAACATCGTCCGCCTAAATCCCGACGGCACGCGCGACGCGACTTTTGACGTGAACGCCGGAACAAACGGTCAGATTAATAGAGTTCTTTTACAGCCGGATAATAAAATCTTAATCGTCGGAACATTCAGTTCGGTGAACGGCATTGCCCGATATGGAATCGCTCGCTTAAATGCCGACGGTTCGCTTGATAACACTTTTAATTCAGTTGTCAGTTCCGGCACGCTTGCCGCTGTTTCCGTTCAGCCGGACGGAAAAATCCTGCTCGGCGGGACTTTTGCGGTTAATGGAGCATCGCGCGGCAACGTCGTCAGGTTGAACTCGAACGGCGCTTTGGACGAGACTTTCGATTCGAGAAGCGCAGGCATCGGCACCGTGTTCGATATTGCAATTCAACAGAACGGAAAAATTATTATTGCGGGAATATCTATATCAACAGGTCAACCAGTAACCGGCGTGGTTCGACTTAATTCCAACGGAACACTCGATCCGGGTTTCAGCGTTACAACCAACGAGAGAGTTTTAAGCGTCGAGCTGCTGGCGAACGGGAAAATTGTTATTGGCGGTCTCTTTGATTTGGTAAATAACACCCGGCGCACAAGCGTTGCCCGTTTGCTCAATAATGAGACTCGCCGCCGTCCCACGCTGTTTGATTTTGACGGTGACGGCAAAGCCGATGTCTCTGTTTTCCGTCCTTCAAACGGAACGTGGTATCTAAACGCTTCAACTTCGGGTTTTTCTGCGTCAAACTTCGGTCTCGCGCAGGATAAATTAACCCCAGCCGATTACGACGGAGACGGTAAAACTGACGTTAGCGTTTTCAGAGAGGGAATCTGGTATCGGTTAAATAGCTCTACGAATCAATTCTCCGGCATTCAATTCGGAATAAGCGGAGACGTTCCGGTTCCTGCGGATTACGATGGAGACGGGAAAGCCGATACGGCAGTTTTCCGAAACGGATTTTGGTATATTCTGCAATCTTCAAACAACCAATTTCGCGCCGAACATTTCGGTATTTCCAGCGATAAGCCTGTTCCTGCGGATTATGACGGAGACGGTAAAACCGATTTAGCGGTTTTTCGGGACGGTTTTTGGTATATGCTCGGCTCGCAAGCCGGTTTTACCGCCGTACAATTCGGAATTGCTACGGATAAACCTGTTGTCGGAGATTACGACGGAGACGGAAAGGCGGATCAGGCTGTTTTTCGTGAAGGAATCTGGTATTTGCTGCGCTCTTCGCTGGGATTCACCGGCATCCAGTTCGGGATTGCCTCGGACATTCCAACACCGGCAGATTACGACGGCGACGGTAAAACCGATTTAGCGGTTTTCAGAAACGGCTTTTGGTATATGCAGCAAAGCACGAATGGTTTTACAGGCATTCAATTCGGCGTTGCAACAGATAAACCAGTTCCTTCCGCATTCGTTCCATAGAAAATCATCGAGGAAATGGCAGAATTCTTTTCTGCCATTTCCTTTTAAGCGTTTGCCGCGCGCTTCAATCTGTCCATCAACGCCCGCCCGATTCCGCTTTCTTCAACAGTCTGACAAAAAATTATTTCTATCCCGGTAGAATCGCATTCGCGAAAAAAAGCGAAAACCTCGTGCGCGTATTCCTCAACAGACGAGCAAACTTTTTTCAAAGCAAACTCTTGAATCGGCTCGTCCAAACCGATAAAAGCGCCGGATTTCGGATTTCGGATTTCGGATTTCGGATTTATTAAAACAACCTTAGCCCGCGGCGAATAATGGCGATATTTCAAACCCGGACTCGGCAGGTTTTCTGTGTTTTCGGATTTATAAATCTTTGTCTCCGGCACAACTCTCTGCAATTCTTCCAATGAAACCGCACCGACTCGGAGCACCAGCGGAAAATCTTTTGTACAATCAACCACAGTTGACTCAAGCCCGACTTCGGTTTGCTCGCCCTGCAAAATACAGTCAATTCGATTGTTTAAATCTTCAAAAACGGCTTGCCAGGTTGTAGGACTAGGTTTGCCCGAAATATTAGCCGAAGGCGCGACGAGCGGAGCGCCGCATTCATTTAAAAACTCTCTTGCTAAATCGTGACGCGGCATTCTCACGCCGATTGTCGCCAGATTTGCAGTCGCAATCAATGGAACTTGCGCTGACTTTGGCAAAACCAAAGTCAGCGGCGCGGGAAAAAACGCCTCGATAAATTTTTCCGCCGAATCCGTAATTTCGGAAACAAGCCGATTGATTTGTTCGCGCGCCGCAACATGCGCGATTAAAGGATTGTCCGAAGGGCGACCTTTGGCAATAAATATTTTTTCAATCGCGTTTTCATCGAAAACATTTGCGCCGAGTCCGTAAACGGTTTCGGTCGGAAAAGCGACTAAGCCGCCTCGTTTGATAAATCGGGCGGCTTCTTTCGCGTCTGTGGTTAAAACTGTTTTCATCCAAAAGCGATTATAAATCGGCTTCGCGCGTGATTGCTGCTTCGCCGCCGACTTTTGCCGCCGCTCTGCCGAGCATCATCACAACGACGACCGCCACAATTGTCGCAATAATTGCGTAAATAAAAAGTCCGGTCAAATCGTCTTCTTTGCCGAGCACTTTTTCCATTAATTCTTTAATCGCCTCGTTCCAGGCGAGCGCGACAATCAATCCGAAAGCCGCTGAAGAAAGCGTGATCATTGTTTGCAACAAAACTCTGGTTTGTTCCAATGCTGCGTTTGATTTTTTCTCTGCCATATTTCCTCCCTGATTTTTTGATGTGAACAGCAAATTTTCATTCTTCTTATTTAAAAAACAACTGAAAGTCAACAAAAAGTTTTGCTTTCACATCTGAACAGGTTAAATTTTAAGAAATGACGCTTGAGGAAAAATTGAAGAATCTGCCCGCACAGCCCGGCGTTTATCTGCACAAAAACGCAGAGGGCAAAATTATCTACGTCGGCAAAGCGAAATCTCTCAAAAATCGCGTGCGCCAATATTTTCAATCATCGCGCAATCAGGACAGAAAAACGCGCGAATTGGTCAAACGCATCGCCGATTTTGAATTTATCGTCGTTGACAACGAAGTCGAGGCGCTGGTTTTGGAATCGAATCTCATTAAAAAACACAAACCACGCTACAACGTTCTTTTAAAAGACGACAAGCAATATCCGCATTTAAAAATTACGAACGAGCCGTTTCCGAAAGTCGTTATCACGCGCCGCATCAACAAAGACGGTGCGAAATATTTCGGACCATTTCTGCCCGCAAATCTGGCGCGCCGAACTCTGGATTTAATCAACCGCACGTTTCAACTGCGAACCTGCGAAATCGAAATTGACGGCAAACTGCCGCGCCCGTGTCTCGAATATCACATCAAACGCTGTCTCGGTCCGTGCGTCAAAGAGCTTTGCACGCAGGATGAATATATGGAATCCGTCCGCGACGTGCGCCTGCTTTTGGAAGGCAAAAACAAAGAGCTGGCGGACGAATTGGAACAGCGAATGTGGAAATACTCGCAGGAAGATAAATACGAATTGGCGGCGAAATATCGCGATTTACGCCAGACCGTGATCGCGCTCGGCGAGCAGCAAAAAATGATGACTTCGCCCGACCGCGACGTTGACGTTTTCGGTTTTTACCGAGAAGGTGCGCGCCTCGCGCTGCAGCTTTTCACGATTCGCGAAGGCAAAGTCATCGGCAGACGCGAATTTTTCTGGGAAGATTTGCCAGAAACGGAAGAAGATTGGAACGCCGGAGAATTTTTGAGCGAAGTTTTGGCGCAATATTACACGACCGATTACGTGCCGCTCGAAATCCACGTTTCGACGGATTTTGAAGACCGGCAAGTGTTGGAAAAAGTCTTGAGCGAACGCCGCACACGCAAAGTGCGGATTATAACTCCGCAGCGCGGAATGAAACACGAGTTCATCGAACTAGTCGAAAAAAACGCCCAGATTTCATTTGAACAGCGTTTCCGCGTTTTGATGCCCAACACGCGCCAGCTTTTGGAAGAATTGCAGGAGACTCTCGAACTCCCGCATTTCCCCGAACGCATCGAATCGTTCGACATCTCAAACATTCAGGGCGCGGAAAACGTAGCCGGCGTTGTCGTCTATGAAAACGGCAAACCGAACCGCGCGGAATATCGCCGCTACATTATCAAAACGGTCGAAGGCGCAAACGATTTCGCCTCGATGTACGAAGCCGTTTTCCGCCGCTATCGCCGTCTTTTGGAAGAACAAAAAGCTCTGCCGCAATTAGTTTTCATTGACGGCGGCAAAGGTCAATTAAACGCCGCAGCCGCCGCGATGCGCGACAACGATTTGGAAGCAATCACGCTCATCGGCTTGGTCAAACCGCCGAAACATCACAACCAAATCTCGCATCTCTTAATCTTCGGGCGCGAAGAACATCCCGTAATGTTTAATCTAAACACGCCCGCCTTTCGCCTCGTCCAGCAAATCCGCGACGAAACGCACAAAACCGCCATCGAGTTCCACCGCAAACGCCGCGAAAAACGCGATTTCACATCGGAACTCACGGCAATTCCCGGCGTCGGCGAAAAACGCAAAACCCAACTTTTGCGAAATTTCGGTTCAATCACCCGCATCGCCAAAGCGTCGGTCGAAGAGCTTTCGCCATTTGTCGGACGCAAAGCGGCGCAAGACATTTTTCGGCATTTTGAAAACCAGAGAAATTTGGCTGAGAATAACGGAAACGAAGAAGCTAAGGCGTAAACATCTTTTGAATTTCAGCGTCAACTTTCTTCAAATCCCCATCCGAAAGTTGACCGATTTTCCTGATAATGCGTTTTTTATCAATCGCCCGCATCTGAAAAACCATTACGATTGAAGGCTGAGTTAAACCATTTTGGGTTGAAGGCTCTATTCTCACTGCAAAAGAAAATCTCAAAGCCGCTAAATTTGAAGTTATGGGCGCAACCATCAACATTGGTTCGCCCGCAACATCTGTTTGAACGGCAACAGCCGGGCGCGTGCCGCTTTGTTCGCGCCCGCTACTCGCCGGAAGATTAACCAGCAATATATCGCCGCGCGCCATTTATTTCGACTCCGAAAGCTCGCACTCGAAATTCAACAAATCTTCATCGCTCGCCGCTTCCCAAGCTGCGATTTCAGTTTGCAAATTTTCTTCGCCGGATTCAAATTGCGAATGACGGGCTTTGATAAACAAACCGTATTCATACCAGCTTTCCAGCTTTTCCGGCGGAAGCGTTTCGGCGAGAGCGATAATCTGTTCAGGCGTAATTGTGCGGGATTGATTTTGCATACTGAATTTTACAGGAAGAATTATAGTTAAGGTTTGTTTTCTTCGTTATCTCCTGTACTTATTTGTTTAGTTTCAGGATTAGGTAAGTGGATTGATCTAAAATCAGGAAATAAATTGGTTACGTTTTCTGGAGTGGTTACTGAAGGATGGACCTCAAAACCTTTACCAATAAGTTCAGCAGTTGTGTTAATAGACAGTTTTAATCTTTCAATTCTTTCCACGTCCTGCTTTTTGAAATATTTTTGTTCAATAATTTGAGCTTGTTCCGACACTAACATATTTATTTGTTCACGTTGCGCATTTACATAAGCTCAGTTTGCTCATTCTTCAATTTTAAGTTTTTGACGTATTCGCTAAATGCACGACCTTCCTGTAATTTTTTATAAACAACAGCCGCCGCCCAAGCCAAACTAGCAATTAGTGCAACCGCCGTTGGGGTTCCAAGAGCCACATAAAACCAGATTGACCCATTATCAACGCCTTCAATTTTTACAGTTCCGCCAATTTCTTCATTAGTAATTGGTATTGCAATAGCCTTTTTTAATTCGTTGAAAACTACTATTAAATCGTCAAAATCATTTACCTGCGGAAGTTTTATAGCTATCGTGTTTGCTTCATCGTTTGGATGGATATTAAGAGCTTCAATAAACTTTTCAACTACAGAATATAATTCGGCAATTACTGGTCTAACCTTTTGCCAATCTTGAGAATCCACCATCAGTGAATCATCAAATCGTTTATACACTCCTGATTCTTTTATTGCAGAAGTTTGTTTATAAAATAGATTCAATTTATCTAACTCATCTATGGCAGTACGAAATTCATTTAAATTTGCTAAATGAACAAATCCACCTATGCCGTCGGTGGATATATTTAGTTTAGTAAGGTTTTGTAAGAGAATCTGTCTTAATTGTTGTAGTCTCATTTGTTAATTATTTAATAGTCTTTAAGTTTCCGCCTCAGAGATCGCCTTTTAGAGTGACAACAGAATTGAAATTCATTATGTTAAAATTCGCATTATGATTCAAACACTCGAAGCGATTGTTGATGAAACTGGCAAGATTAGCTTGCTTGAAGAAGTGCGTTTGGAGAAAAGCCGTCGGGCTTTGGTGACAATTTTGGACGAAGAACCGAAAACTGTCGCCGCGTCGAAAAAGGAAAATCTGCGCCGCGTTTTCGGCGAGATGCGAAAAGTCGAGATGTTTCGGGCGATTGAAAACGTGAGCGATTGGCAAAAGAATCTGCGCGATGAGTGGGAATAAAGCCGTTTTAGACAGCAATGTGATTATTCTCGCTTCCAAAGGGCGGATTGATACCGACAAACTTCTGGCGGATTATGACGAGTTTTACGTTTCAATCGTGACTTATATGGAAGTTTACGCTTATGAGTTCGACAATTCAGATGAAAGAACTTTAATAGACGAGCTTTTCACCAATCTGGGAATTGTCGAACTCAATCGCATCGTTGCCGATCAAGCCATAATTTACCGCAAAAATAAAACGAAAAAGATAAAACTTCCTGACGCTGTAATTCTGGCAACGGCTAAAGTTTTAAACGCCGATTTGCTTTCGGATGATTGGAATGATTTTCAGGGAATTGACGCTTCGGTGAGCGTTATAAATCTGGACGCGCTGAGAATCTGAAATCAGTCGCCTCAGATTTAGAAATGGAAACCGCATTTTTACAAAACTCTTTGCCTTCAATTCTTTCCGAAACACTTTCCGGCTATGTTTGGCAACAGAATTTGACGGGATTTTCGAGTTCGCAGGTTTTTCATCTGAAAAGTCCGGGAGGCGAAAATCTTTATCTCAAAACGGCTTTGCGCGTTGATTCGGAATTAGCGGAAGAAAAGCAAAGATTGGAATGGCTCACAGGAAAATTGAGCGTGCCGGAAGTGCGGCTTTTTGTCCAAACGGACGAGCGCGATTATCTGTTGATTTCCGAAATTGAAGGCGCGGGAGCGCACGAAGATTTGTGGAAAGAGAATGTTCCGCGAGCGATTGAATTGCTTTCGAAAGGCGTGCGAATAATTCACAGTTTGCCGGTGGCGGATTGCCCGTTTGATGAGACTTTGGAGGCGAAAATAGAACAGGCACGGCGGAGAATGGAGCTTGGGTTGGTTGACGAAAGCGATTTTGATGACGAGCGGCAGGGCAGAACGGCGGAAGATTTGTTTCGGGAATTGATTGCGACAAAACCGGCGAGCGAAGATTTAGTTTTTACACACGGCGATTATTGTTTGCCGAACGTTCTTTTTAAAGATTGGCAAATCAGCGGTTTTGTAGATTGGGGACGCGCTGGCGTTGCTGACCGTTATCAGGATATTGCGCTGCTGGCGCGCAGTGTTTGCTATAATTTCGGCGAAAAATGGACGCCATTTTTGTTTGAAGCGTTGGAGATTGAACCGGACTGGGAACGGATTGAATTTTATAAGCTGCTTGACGAGTTTTTTTAATGGTGAGACCGTTTTCTTCGGCATTGCGCGTTTATAAAAGAGATAAAAACAAAATGATTTATTCTGACAAGAATTTAGCGCAAAAATTAGAGCGCACCGAAGGCAGCGCCAATGCCGCGTTTGTCGAAGCGCGGGCGAAAATGCAGCCGGAAAGCGGCGCGGATTGGATTGAAGCGGCTGGAGCCTATGCGATGTTTGACGGCGTGGAATCGCCTCTGACTCAGACTTTCGGGCTTGGCGTTTTCGAGGATGCGACGCACGAAGTTTTGGATAAAATCGAAGCGTTTTACAAAGAGCGCGGCGCGCCCTTTTTTCACGAAGTCAGTCCGATGGCTGATTTGTCGCTTTTGTCTTTGCTGAGCGAGCGCGGTTATCAGCCGATTGAGTTGTCGAGCGTTTTGTATCGCCCTATTGAAAGTGATTTTAGCGTTTCGCTCAATCCGAATATCAAAACGCGAATTATCGAAGCGGGTGAAGAAATGCTCTGGGCGCAAACTTCGGCGAGCGGTTGGAGCAGCGAAGCGCCGGGACTTTCCGATTTTATGCTTGATTTCGGGCAAATCAGCGCCAGAAGCTTTTTGTCATTTTTAGCGGAACTCGAAGGCAAACCGATTGCTGCCGGTGGATTATTTATTAAAGACGATTGCGCGCTGCTCGCAGGCGCAAGCACTGTTCCCGAAGGTCGGCGGCAAGGCGCGCAGTTGGCTCTGCTCGATGCGCGTTTGCGTTATGCCGCCGAGCAGGGCTGCAAGATTGCGATGATGGGTGCGTTGCCCGGCAGTCAGTCGCAGCGAAATGCCGAAAAACAGGGCTTTCGCATCGCTTACACCCGAATCAAATGGCACTTGAAGTAAGCCTGTAAAAGCTATTGAATGAAAAAAGCCTTGATGAGTGATTTAAAATTACTCATCAAGGCTTTTTAAATTTTCGTTAAAAAAGTTATTGACGCAAACGGTCTGTGCCTGCGACTTTAACAATCTTGTTATAAACGCCGAGGAGCAGGAACGGAGCGACCCATTGACCGACCCAGTGCGCTTTTTCGGTGTTGCCCGAAAATTCGAGAATCAATGACGCGCCGATTGAGCCGACCGCCGCCCAGAGAAACAAATCCGACGGCAATTTAGCGGTTTGCGATTCAATTGCTGTTGCGACCGAGCCTTCGGTGTGCGAAACCGGGTCTTGTCCGCCTTGATAAAATTCGCTCGAACTCATACCTTGTTGTGTTCCAGTTGCTGTTGCCATAAAAATCCCCCTTCACAATATCGAAATTTATTCTATTTTAAATTCTCTGTTCAAATGTACCGTCCACTACCGTACAAAAGTAAATTTTTATTCGGCGAGTTTGCTTAAAGCCTAAATTCTTGCGAAAATTTTGTTTTCACAATCGGCTATGCATATCACCCGAGTCGAACTCGAAAACATTAAATCTCACGCCGCCGCCAATTTTGAGTTTCATCGCGGAACGACCGCCATCACCGGCTCGAACGGCGCGGGCAAAACCACGATTATCGAAGCGATTGCGTGGACGCTGTTTGATTTGCTCGATTATAAAAAAGACGATTTTTTGCGTCGAGGCGCGAAAAAAGGTATCGCTCGCGTTTCATTTGAAAGCCATTTGGATGGGCGTCATTACACCGTTTACCGCGACACCGGAACAGGTTATTACGTTTACGATCTGGAATTGAAAACGCGCATCGCCGAAAAGAAAAGCGAGGTTTCGCGTTTTTTGCAGCAGCATCTCGGCGTTGAACCCGGCACGGATTTGGAAACGCTGTTTCGTTCGGCAATCGGAGTTCCGCAAGGCACGCTGACGGCGATTTTTCTCGAACCGCCTGCAATCAGAAAAGCCTCTTTCGACCGGCTCTTAAAAGTCGAAGAATACCGCGAGGGCGCGGAAAAGCTGCTCGCGACGGTGCGTTATGTTGAGCGGCGCCTTCAGGATGTGCGAACAAAGATCGCGGTCGCCGAAAACGAATTGTCGCGTCTTGAGGAAATCGAAAACGCGCATCGCGAAACCGAAAAGAAAATTGTCGAACTCGAAACAAGTTTAAAAGATTTACGCGCCGAAATTGCTCAAAAAACCGGCACGGTCGCCGAATTTGAGCGGGCGGAAACGAGAGTCAATGAAACTCGCTCCACGCGCGACCGCTTGGAAGTTCAGCTTCAGTCGGCGCGAACGGCGCAAATTCGATTTCAAGCCGAACGCGACCAAGCCGCCGTCGCGCTCGCCGCGCAAACCGCCGTTGAGAGCGATTATCGTTCGCATTTAGCCGCACTGGACGAATTGAACGTTTTGGATGCAAAACAAATTGAACGAAATCGAATTCAAACCGAAGCGAGTCGCGCTGAATCATTTTTAAATGAAGCTAAATCTGAATTAAAACGGCTCGAAGAAAATCTGGCAAAAGCCGTTGATGCCGCGCGACAAGCTCAGGATTTGCAGCCGAAAATCGAAGAACAAACTCGTTTTGAAACCGAGCGTGAAACGTTGCGAACCGCGCGCGCCGAAGCCGAACAAGCGGCGCGTCAAGCCGCGCGGCTTGAAGCCGAAATCGAAGGGCGGCGCGCAAACTACAAGGAAAGTCTGGAAAAAATCAAAGACGCCGAACGCGGCGCGGACGCAGAAAAGCGCGTCGCGCGGCTTGAAGCGGAAAAACGCGCAATCGAAACCAAGCTAAAAGACGCGCTCGAAGCCGAAACCAGCTTGCGGCTGCTTGTGCCGCAACGCGCCGGACTGAAAAAGGAAATCGAAAGATTACAAATCGCGCTCGCCGAAAACGAGCGGCAGTTTAAAGATTTTGACGCAATTTCGCGTCTCGCCCACGATGCGGTCGTTTTAAATGCGAAGGAAAATGATTTGGTCGCCGAAATCGCTAAAATGCAGGCGAAAATTCAGCACGACGAAAAATTTCGCGGCGAAGTAAGAAACGGTTTATGTCCGATTCTTTCCCAAAAATGTTTGAACATCGGCGAAGGCGAAACGCTCGAAAGTTACTTCCAGACAGAGCTTTCCACAAATTATGTCAGACTGGAAACGCTCGAACAGGAACAAAAGTCGGTGAGCCGAAACCTTTCGGCGGCGCGCGAAGCCGAGCGACAACTCGCCAAATTTGAAAGTTTGCAAAATCAGGTCGAAACCGGGCGCAGCGATTTAAAACAGCGCGCGGCGACGCTCGAAAAAATCGAGAGCGAAATTGCCGCTTTTAACGGTTTTAAGCCGGAAACGCTGGAAGAATTAAAAAACCGCCGCGAAAAAATCGAGAGCGAAATTGCGACTGCGAATGACGAGGCGCGAAGATATTCCGAGCTGCAAGGAATGAAAAAAGGCTTGGAAGATACGAAACAGCAAGGCATTGCTTTAAAAGCCGAACAGGAAAAACTCCAATTTTCTGCTTCCAAGCTGCCTGAAATCGAAAATCGCTGGGCGGAGATAGAAAATAAATTAAAAGAGCTTGGCAATCCCCGCGAGCGCGCCGCGAGCTTAAAGCGCGACGCTGAGCAGGAAACCGCTTGGCGCGAGAGAATCGCGGCGTCGAAAAACGATTTGACTGAAAAAGAGCGCGCCGTTCAAATTTTATCGGAAAAACTGACACCGTTTGCCGCGCTCGATGCGGATTTGGCGCGAGTTCGCCGCGAACGCGACCGAACTTTGTCGGCGTATCAAACATTTCTGGCAAATCAAACGATTGCCGCGACTTTGCCCGCGCGAGAAAACGAATTGGCAAACGCCGTCGAAGAAACCGAAAGGCTCGAAAAAGAGTTTCAAGCCGTTTCCGGCGAATACAAAACGGCGCTTGAGAATTACAATCACGAGCAACATTTAAACGAAAAATCGGCTTTGCTCGACGCGCAACGGCGCGAGGCGGCGACGACAAATGAATTCGCGCAGGAGCGGCGGCGCGAGGCTGATTTGCGGCGGGAAATCGAGCGCCTGTCGGCGGTCAGAAAACAGATGCAAGCCGAGTTTGCCGAAAAAGAAAAGCTCGACCGCGTTTTCGAGGCAACCGATTTCATCCGCGACACGCTCAAAAAGGCGGCGCCCGAAGTGGCGAAAAGTTATTTGTTTTCGATTTCGCGCGAGGCAAACGAGATTTTCCGCGAAATTGCCGGCAGCGCCGAAAGCTCGCTTCGCTGGACTGAGGATTACGAAATCGTTCTCGAAGAATTGGGACACGAGCGCCCGTTCATCAATCTTTCCGGCGGCGAGCAAATGGCGGCGGCTTTGAGCGTTCGGCTGGCGCTTTTAAAACAATTGTCGGATGTGCGCGTCGCGTTTTTCGACGAGCCTACGACAAATCTGGACAGAGAGCGGCGCGAAAGATTGGCGCAGCAAATCGGGCAAATTCGCAATTTCGATCAACTTTTTGTCATCTCCCATGACGACACTTTTGAGGAAAACGTGGATTACAACATCCAAGTTAACGGAAAACAAAGCGCGGTTTCGGCAGAAAATTAAACCTCGCAGAAAGATAAGCAACGAGGCAAAATGAAAATGGTCAAAACGGCTTTGAACTATCAACTATAAACTATTAACTATCAACTGTTTTGCAATAACATACAGTTGATAGTTAATAGTTTATAGTTGATAGTTCCCGCTTTGTTTTGTGCGTTTGCGTGAAAATTGAGTGAAAGAAGTTTTAATAGTTTGCGATGGTTCGAGTATCGGCAACGGGCGGGAAAATCCGCGCGCTGCTGCGGTCGCGCTGCTCGGTTTTAAAGGAAATTGGAAAGCCGTCGGTCAATTTTTAGGCGAGGCGACCAATCAGCAAGCCGAAATTGCCGCCGCGACGCTCGGTTTAAACGCTTTGCGCGAGCCTTGTACGGTTAAAGTGTTTAGCGATTCGCGCTATGTCGTCGAAACAATGTGCGGCAGATTTCGTAAAAAAACGAATCTCGATTGGTGGCAAAAATTGGACGACGCCGCGCATGGTCATAAAATTACGTGGCAATGGATGAAAGGTCACGCCGGAGATTTATTGCAGGAAACGGTTGATAAAACGGCTCGCAAAATCGCCACTGTCGGCGCTGTTGACGAAAAACTATTGGCGGACGCCGCCGAAATTGCCAAAACCGCAAAGATTTAATGAAATACTTCACAGAGACATTGAGAAGAGGAGAAGAGGAGAAGAGGAGTAGAGGAGATTTTTCGTCTCCCTGCCTCCTCTTCTCCTCCTCTCCTCTTCTCCTCTTCTGTGCGTTATTGTGTTTGTGGTTTCTTCCCATTCAAACAAAGGCGCAGGATTTTCGACCGAAATGGGAATGGCAAAATCCTTTGCCGCAGGGAAATTCGATTTTTGCGATTCGGTTTGCGGGAGATAAATTGACCGGCTGGGCGGTCGGAGCGGACGGGACGATTCTTTACACCAGAGACGGCGGTTTTAATTGGCGGCGGCAAACCGCGCCCGTCAGCAACACGCTTTCCGGCATTTTTATCAAAGACAAGAAAACGGCGATTATTGCGGGCGGGCGTGGGACGATTTTACTGACTGACGATGCAGGCGAGACTTGGCAGGAAATCAAGCTCGACGGGAGAGACCATTTTTACGCCGTCGCGTTTGCGCCGAAAAATTTTCAGAAGGGGTGGGCGGTCGGCAGCTACGGCGCGATTTATCAAACTTCGGACGGCGGTTTGACCTGGAACAAACAAAAAAACGCGACCGGCGAACATCTCGTTCAAGTTTCTTTTTTTGACGAGCGGCGCGGTGCTATTGTCGGCGCGAACGGTTGTTTGCTGCTGACGGAAAATGGCGGCGAAAGTTGGACGGAAAAGATTTTAGAACCGGGCGGGCTTTTAACCGGAGTCGCGTTTTTGTCCGAATCCGAAATCGTCGTAGTAGGACAAAAAGGAACGATTCTGCGGAGCGAAGATGCTGGCGTGACTTGGGCTAAAGTGAACATTTTCGCGCAACCGGATTTTCTGTCGCTCAGTTTTTCCAACAAACAAAACGGCTGGGCGACCGAAGCGAGCGGTACAGTTTGGTTGACGAGCGACGGCGGGCGGACTTGGCTGCCATTTACGGTCAGAACAAATCCGCGACTCGTTTCGGTTCATTTTGCAGACGAATTTACCGGCTGGGCGGCGGGTGAAGATGGGCTTCTGGTGCGCACCGATGACGGCGGTTTTCAATGGCGGCGTCTTTCGGAAGGCGGGCGCGATTCGATTACAGAATTGTTTTTCCTGGACGACGCAACGGGCTGGGCTGCCGGTGCACGCGGGCGCATTTTGATGACCGAAGACGGCGGCAGAAATTGGATTCCGGTTTATGCCGGAACGCGCCAGCGCATTAATTCGCTTTATTTCGTCAACGAAGAACGCGGCTGGGCGGTCGGCGACAACGGAACGACGATGCGCTCGATCAACGGCGGGCAAAGCTGGGGCGTCGGGATTTCAAACGTCAAAGAAGATTTGTCCGGCGTGTTTTTCATCACGACTCTCAAAGGTTTTGCGGTCGGCGCGAACGGCACGATTTTAAAAACCACAACCGGCGGCGCAAATTGGGAGCCGGAATTTGCCGAAAAGTCTGTCTGGCTCGAAGACGTTAAATTCGTCAACGAAAAAATCGGCGTGATCGTCGGCGGCGAAGGCACGATTTTGCGAACCGTTGACGCAGGCGAAACGTGGACGGCGATTAAAACAAACTTGAAAGATTCTCTCAACGCGGTTGTTTTTGCCAATGAACGGCGCGGTTACGCTGTCGGCGCGGGCGGAACGGTTTTGCGAACAGACGATGCCGGAGCGACTTGGCAAGGCATTGAAACAGGAATCAACGCGAGATTTTATGCAGTTTCCGCCGCCAGCGCCGACGATATTCTCGTCACGGGCGAACAAGGCAGAATCTTGCACACGAGCGACGGCGGACGGAATTGGGAGCTAATTCAAACAATTACGAGCAGCCCGTTGTTTTCGGTCTATTATCGCGGCGGCTCGAAAACCTGGCTCGCGGGCGGCGGCGGCGCGATTCTCAAACGAACGGACAATGGCGGCGGAGTCAAAATCCCGCGCCCGAATCTGCCGCCGATGTTACGTCCGAGCACCAGGAAACCGCCGAAACAACCGCTCATTCCGGTCCCGGACGACGGCGATTTACCGCGAGCCGTTGCGCCGCCGGAAATCAAGAAAAACAATTGAGACGAGCGACCGAACGAAAATTTCAAGGTTAAAAACGCATCGCATTCGGCTTTTATTTTTTCTGCTTCGGCGGCGTTAACTCGAAAACTCCAACGGAACGCGGCGACGATTCGTCTCCGATGCTCCATTTGCTGATCGAAATTGCCCAACCGTCCGCTTCAATTTGCTCCATCAGCCGCAAACTTCCGCTTCTAAACGGATCGGAGAGCAGAACTCGCCCGCCGGGAGCGAGGTTCGATTCAAAAATCCGGCGCAAATGCGGCTGCGTTTCGATTCCGTAAAGAATATCCGAGCCGAAAATCCAATCGTATTGTTCCGCGTCGCTCCAATCCGTCCAATCCGCAATGCGATGTTCAACGGTTTCAATGGCGTTTCGCTCGCAGTTGCGTTTGCAAAGCGACATTGCCAGACGGTTTTTGTCGGTCTGGACGACTTTCACCGCTCCGAGCGAAGCAGCCGCGATTCCCGGCAATCCGGTTCCAGCGCCTAATTCCAGGATTCGTTTGCCGCGAATGGAATCGGCGCGGGCGCTGATGTCGTGTGCAAGCGCAATTGTCGCAGACCAAAGCTGAACGCCATACGGCAGCGGGTTTTCGGTTTCGAGCAGAAAATGAGATTCATCTCCGTGACTGAGCATTGCCGCGACATGCAAAATGCTCAGTTCCCTTTCACCGAGCCGCAGACGATATTCATCGAGCGGGAAATCTCCCGCCGTAGTTTCCAGCAATCGGTTTTTAAAATCGGGTGACTGCATTGATTAAAACTCCGCAGCGGTCTGTTTTTTCCGCCGCGCCTCGCCAATTCCCTTTTGAATCGTCAAGGCTTAAAATCGTTTCACAATTTATCTGTTTATTCTGTTATGCGTCGGACATTTAATTTTTGTCAGGGGTCATTTATGTTATCTTTTTAAACTATTCAGCGATTCTTCGCTATCATCACCGGCGATAAATTAAAATGTTCTTAAATTTTTTAAGAGTTTTTCCCGAATCGCCGCAGTAAAAAGAGGTTTTATGGACGAGCAAACTTCAAGTCTTCCGCCGTGTATGGCAAATTCTCATTTGAGAAATGAAGACGAATACGATTCGGCGAATTCGATTGATGAATCCCGCCGCGAGTTTTTAGGGCAGGTTTCCGCCGCCGGATTGAGCGTTTTCGCCGCGCAATTGCTGCTCGAACAGCAGGCATTGGCGGCGACCGAAACGTCCGAATCGGCAGTTTTTGCAGAATCCGCAGCAGATAACATCGCGATCAAACTTAAAATCAACGGCGCGGAACGCACCGTTAATGTCGAACCGCGCGTCACTTTGCTCGACGCTCTGCGTGAACGGCTCGGTTTGACCGGCTCGAAAAAAGGCTGTGATCACGGTCAATGCGGCGCTTGCACCGTTTTGGTAAACGGGCGGCGCGTCTTGTCGTGTCTGACTCTGGCGATGCAGGTCGAGGGCGAAAACATTACGACGATTGAAGGTCTGGCAAACGGCGAACAGCTTCACCCGATGCAAACCGCGTTCGTCAAACACGACGGTTTTCAATGCGGTTACTGCACGCCTGGACAGATTTGTTCGGCAGTCGCGTTGCTCGAAGAAGCGAAACGCGGCGAAGCGAGTTATGTGACCGCCAATGTGCGTTCAAAAGCCCGAAGTCTTCAGCTTTCGGACGATGAAATCCGCGAGCGAATGAGCGGCAATCTCTGTCGCTGCGGGGCGTATCCGAACATTGTCGCGGCAATTCGGGAAGTTCATACCGGACGAGCGGTCGCGCAAACCTGGGAATTTGCCGGAGAGGAGAAAAACGATGAGACCGTTTAATTATTCGCGCGCAACTGATCCAGCCGCAGCCGTCCAAGCCGTCGCCGGAAACAAGGAAGCCAAGTTTTTGGCGGGCGGAACAAACATTTTGGATTTGATGAAAGAAGGAGTGGAAAATCCTTCAGCGCTGGTTGACGTTTTGCGGCTTAATTTGTCACAAATCCGCGAATTAAAAGGCGGCGTTTCAATCGGCGCTCTCGCCCGCAACACAGACACGGCGAATCATCCGATTATCAGGCAGAATTACCCGCTTCTCTCGCAAGCGATTTTAGCGGGCGCATCGGGACAAATCCGCAATATGGCGACGAATGGCGGAAATCTAATGCAGCGGACTCGTTGTCAATATTTCTACGACACGGCGATGCCATGCAACAAACGCGAACCCGGAACGGGCTGCGGCGCGCGTGAAGGTGTTAATCGTATTCACGCTATTGTTGGTTACAGTGAACAGTGCGTTGCCACATATCCCGGCGATATGGCAAATGCGCTTTACGCGCTAGACGCAATTGTTCGCGTGCGCGGCAGCAACGGGCAGGAACGCACGATTCCGATCAACGATTTTCACCGCTTGCCGGGCGACCAGCCGGAAAAAGACAACAATCTCGCGCACGGCGAATTGATTACTGCTATTGAGCTGCCGAAATCGCCGTTTGCCGCCAAATCTTATTATTTAAAAGTCCGCGACCGCGCGAGCTACGCTTTCGCGCTCGTTTCGGTCGCCGCCGCGCTGGAAATGAGCGGCGATAAAATCAAATCTGCGCGCGTCGTTTTGGGCAGCGTCGCGCACAAGCCCTGGCGTTCATCGGAAGCCGAAGCCGTTCTGACGGGCGGGAAAGCCGACGAAAAAACTTTTCGCCAAGCCGCCGAAGCCGCTTTGAAAGACGCGAGACCGCTCAAACATAACGCTTACAAAGTCGAACTCGGAAAACGCGCCGTCGTCCGCGCACTCGAACGCGCGATGAACGGCGTCGCTTAAACCGAAACGGCGGAAAATTCGAGAAGTAAAATGAACAAGCGAAAAACCTTGACCGGCGAAGCCGTCAACCGGATTGACGGAATTTTGAAAGTTACGGGAACGGCGTCTTACGCGACCGATTTTCCCGTCAAAAACGTCGCCTGCGGGTTTCTCATCAAAAGCGAAACAGCGGCGGGGAAAATTTTAGAAATTGACCAAACAGCGGCGGAAAAAGCTCAGGGCGTTCTCGCTGTAGTTACTCATAAAAACGCGCCGAAATTAGCTTCCGCGCGGAGCGTTCGAGGCGGCGCGATGCTGCAAACGCCGGATGTTAATTTTTGGGGCGAAAACATCGGAGTGGTTGTTGCCGAAACTTTCGAGCAGGCGCGTTATGCGGCGGGGCTGATTAAGGTCAATTATCAAAACACCGCAGGAAGAGTTGATTTTGAAACCGAAAAAAAACAAGCCGCGAAACCAAAGCTCGAAGACCGGCAGGATGTAACGCGCGGCGATGTCGAAAAAGCTTTCAGCGAAGCCGAATTCAAAGTTGACGCGATTTACGAAACGCCGATTGAGCATCATCACCCAATGGCTCCGCACGCGACGATTGCCGTTTGGGAAGCAGACGACAAATTAACGCTTTATAACGAATCGCAAGTCGTCAACGGCGTCCAAAACGCAATTGCCGGAGCGTTTGGATTAAAACCTGAAAATGTCCGTGTCATCACCCCGCACATCGGCGGCGGTTTCGGCTCGAAAGGCGGCGCGTGGGGACACGTCGTCGTCGCTGCGATTGCTGCGAAAATCGTCAAACGTCCCGTAAAACTCGCTCTGACCAGACAGATGATGTTCAATTCAGTCGGATTACGCCAGAGAAACGATCAGCACATCCGACTCAGCGCGACGAAAGACGGAATCTTAACGGCTATCTCTCACGAAACGACAACTCATTGCGCCATCAACGGCGAATTTGCCGAACCGTGTGGCGACGTTTCGGCGCATATGTACGAAGCGGCGAATCGCCTGATTGCTTACCGCGTCGCGCCGATGAACGTTATTTTACCGACTTTTAACCGCGCTCCGGGAAAATCTACGGGCAGCTTTGCGCTCGAATCGGCGATTGACGAATTGGCTTATAAATTAAAAATTGATCCGGTCGAGCTTCGCATCAAAAACGAACCTGCGAAAGACCCTTTGACCGGCAAGCCCTGGTCGTCGCGCTCGCTGGTTCAGGCTTTGCGCGCGGGAGCGGAAAAATTCGGATGGAAAAATCGCGAATCTGAGCCGCGTCAAAATCGGCAGGGCGAATATTGGATCGGTTACGGCGTCGGCTGCGGCATTTATCCCGCGCGTCAGCGTGACACTTCGGCAATCGTCAAATTGGCTAGAAACGGAAACGAAGTGCGGGCGAGCGTCGAGCTTGCCGCTTCGGATTTGGGAACGGGCACGCACACGATTCTGGCTCAGATTGCGTCGGACGCGCTCGGTCTGCCGATTGAAAAAGTCGGCATCAAGCTCGGCGATTCGGCTTTGCCGCCCGCCGCCGGTTCGGTCGGTTCGGTCGGCGCGGCGAGCTTTGCCAACGCCGTTAACGACGGCTGCCGGAAAATCACAGACGAATTAATCGCCAAATCCAATAAACAGTTTTTCCGGCGTCCGACTGCCGCCGAGCTGATGATTTCCGAAAATATCGGCGAATTTCAAACCCGCGTTGACGCAAAACCACAGCCCGAAGCCGAAAAATACGCTTCGCATTCGTTTAACGCCAACTTCGCCGAAGTTTGGGTAAACGACCTGACCGGAATGGTCAGAGTCCGGCGCGTTGTCGCGGCAACCGGCGCGGGGCACATTTTGAATCCGAAAACAGCCGATTCGCAAATGCTCGGCGGCGTGATTTGGGGCATCGGACAGGCTCTGCACGAAGAATCAATTCTCGATCCGCGCTGGGGCAATTTCGTGACGCGCACGTTTGCCGATTATCACATTCCGACTAATCTCGATGTCGGCGAAATCGAAACGATTTTCGTCAAAGAAGAAGACCCGTATGTCAATAAAATGGGCATTAAAGGCATCGGCGAAGTCGGAATTGTCGGCGTCGCGGCGGCGATTGCAAACGCGATTTTTAACGCGACCGGCAAGCGCGTTCGGAGCTTGCCGATTACGCCGGACAAACTTTTGTAATCCGATTTGGCTAAAGCCGATGTTTATGCTTTTATAACCCTCCGGCTAAAGCTATAGGCAATTGATTAAAATTATTGTCGGTTTTTAACGTCCGAATTCCAGTTTCGCTTGCAATTCCTTGTTCATTGCTCGCTGTCGGCAAAAATCCAAATTGTTTTTTGCTTCGCTGAATTTGCCGTCGGATTTTTGCAGCGCGATTTGAAATTCTTTTTCCGCCGCCGGAAAATTCCCATTCAAAGCCAGAATGACGCCGAGATTGTTGTGGCTTGCCGCCAGAGCAACGCTGTTGTTTTTAATGGCTTGTTTAAAGGCTTCGGCGGCTGAAATGAAATCTTTTTCTTCAATTAAAATCCTCGCCAGATCAAACCAAGCCTCGCCGTCGCTCTCGCCCGAAACGCGAACGGCTTTGATGAACGCTTCTTTCGCCGCTTTCCAATTTTTCAAATCGCTTTGCGCCATACCGAGCGCGCGAAAAGCTCTGTGATAACTTCCGCCGCTCAATTCAATCGCTCGTTCGTATTGTTTGACAGCTTTTTCGGGTTGATTTGAATGAAAGAAACAAACGCCGAGATTGTAATGAATTCTCGCCAAAAAACTCGGCGAAGCGCTTGAATCCGTCGTTTCCAGCGCTTTTTGATAAAGCGCGAGAGCTTGTTCGTAATTTCCGGTTTTCGCAGCCTGTGTCGCCTGTTTAAAGGGTTGTTTCGCAGTTTGCGCCTGAACGGCTGCGCTCGATAAAATCAGCAAAATATAAATCAGCAATGTCTTCATCTTTTGGTTCTCCCTAGTTGGTTCACCAAATTTATGAAAATTGATTGCCGGGCGTCTTACGCCTGTTTGCTGTTTATTTTCTCTGTTTGCTTTAAGCGTGTTTTAATTCGCGCCAGGCTTTTGGCGTCAGGCGGGTAAATTTGCGGAAAAGCGTCGTGAAATGGCTTTGATTTTTAAACCCCGCGCGGAGCGAAACTTCGACGAGCGGCAAATCGCCATCGGCGAGTAGATGTTTGGCGCGTTCGATTCGTTTTTGCGTGATGTATTGCTGCGGCGTCAATCCGGTTGTGCGGCGAAAAGCGCGGGCGAAATGAAATTGACTCAAACCCGCAACTTCGGCGATTTCAGTAAGAGTTAAATCCCCTTGGAGATTTTCGTGAATAAATTCGGTCGCGCGGCGCAATTTATAGCCTGAAAGCCCGCCGTTAAAGTTTCCCAGCGTAAAACGCGCCGTGCTGTAATTTCGCAAAATGTGCAAAACAAGCGTCTGCGCGAGCGATTCGGCGTAGAGCTTTCCCGCCGGGATTTCGGAATCGAATTCCGAGAGTAAATTGAGCGCGACGTGTTGAATCAACGGATCGTTTTTCTGGTAAGTTTCGATTAATTCAAAATTAGGAGAAAGATTGATTCCGAGCGCGGTTTGAATTAACAGAGCCGGTTCGAGATTGATTGACAAACATTCAAACTCGTTTTTCCAGACGGCGGAAATCGGCTGCCCGGCGGGAGTTAGACAAACATTTCCGGGCGTTCCGTGCAAGCGTCGCAATTTGCCCGTTGCCGTTTGTCGCTCGGTAGTCATAATGCCCGCCAGAGTTATATTAAGCTCGTGTTTTGAGGAAACGTGTTCGGGCATTTCGCCCGCCGCAATGCGCCAGTGATTGATCTTGAGACCGCCAACGGAGGCTTTGCGGGCGAACAAAAGCGATGATTGCTTTTCGTCTGTTTTCCAGTTAACCTTCACAAATAAATATTTAGTCCAGAGCGAAACAAAAAGCAAATTTCAAGTCGGAGAAGGTGAAAAAATGGCGAAACTAATCGGCAAACCGACCAGTCGAGTTGACGGCGCGGCAAAAGTGACGGGCGCTGCGAAATATGCGGCGGAATTTTATGCCCCGAATCTGGCGCACGGCTATCTTGTTTTAAGCACGGTGGCAAACGGCAAAATCAAATCAATTGACTTGAGCGAAGCCGAAAAACAGCCGGGCGTCGTCAAAATTTTCACGCACCAAAACGCGCCGAAACTGGCTTTTACCGACAAGCGCGACAAAGACGAATTAGCGCCCGAAGGCATTTCGTTTCGCGCTCTGCAATCGGACAAGATTTATTTTAACCAGCAGCCGGTTGCGCTCGTCATCGCCGAAACTTTCGAGCAGGCGCGCTGGGCAGCGCGGCAGGTAAAAATCGCTTACGACGCCGAAGCGCACGAAACCGATTTGCACACGGCGCGCGTCAACGCATATTTTCCGGGCAAGGAAACCAAAGCTCCGCCGCCGAAACCGCGCGGCGATGCAGACGCCGCTATGAAAACGGCGGCTGTCAAAATCGAAGCCGAATACACGATTCCGGTCGAACATCACAATCCGATTGAGCCGCACGCTTCGGTTGCCCTTTGGGAAGGGGAAAAATTAAAAATTTTCGACAAAACGCAATACGTTTACAACGTCCGCAATCATCTGGCTTCGATTTTCGGTATTCCGGCGGAAAACGTAACCGTGATCTCGCCGTTTGTCGGCGGCGCGTTCGGCGCGGGTTTGCGTCCGACTTATCAAGCGATGCTCGCGGCGATGGCTGCGCGCGAATTAAAACGCCCGGTCAAAATCGTGTTCACCCGAAAACAGATGTACACCGGACACGGTTATCGCCCGTACACAATTCAAAAAGTCGCGCTCGGCGCGGACAAAAACGGGAAACTTACAGCAATCGTTCACGAAGGCGTCGGCAACACGTCGCCGTTTGAAGATTACAAGGAAGACGTGACTGCCGTGTCGCAGCAAATGTACGCCTGTCCTAATGTGCGCGTTGATTACAAAGTTGCCAAAACAAATTTGTCAACGCCGTTTGCAATGCGCGCGCCCGGCGCGGTTTCGGGAATGTTCGCGCTCGAATCGGCGCTCGACGAATTGGCTTACGCGCTCAAGATTGATCCGCTCGAACTTCGCCTGATTAATTACGCCGAAACCGATCCGCAAAACGGCAAGCCTTTTTCGAGCAAGGCTCTGCGCGAATGTTACACGCAAGGCGCGGAAAAATTCGGCTGGAAAAACCGCAAAATGGAGCCGCGCTCGATGCGCGACGGGAAATTGCTCGTCGGCTGGGGCGTGGCGACGGGACGCTGGGGCGCTTTTCAAGCTCCGGCGACGGTGAAAATCGTTTTAAAACCCGACGGCACGGCGCTCGTGCAATCGGCGGCGAGCGATATGGGACCGGGAACTTATACGACGATTACAATGATTGCGGCGGAAAATCTCGGTTTGCCGATGGAAAAGGTGAAGTTTGAACTCGGAAATTCCGATTTGCCGCAAGCTCCGGTTCACGGCGGCAGTTTGACGACGGCGAGCATCGGAACGGCGGTTCAGGAATGCTGCCTGAAAATGATGAAAAAAATCGGCGATCTTGCCGGACGCGAAACTGCCGATTTTGCTTCAGTCTTGCGGACTAAAAATCTCGACAAATTAGAAGAAACGCATCAATCAATGCCGAATTTCGGCGAGCGCGGCAAATATTCGATTGCCTCGCACGGAGCGCAGTTTGTCGAAGTCAAAGTTGACGAGGATATTGGTAAAATCAGCGTGACGCGCGTTTTAGCAATGACTGCGGCGGGAAAAGTCATCAATCCGAAAGCCGCGCACAGTCAGGAAATGGGCGGCGCGATTTGGGGAATCGGAATGGCTTTGACCGAAGAAACCGAAATTGACCATCGCTACGGGCGCATAATAAACCCGAATTTGCAGCATTATCACGTCCCGACAAACGGCGATGTTTTTGAAATCGAGACGGTGTTTGTCGAAGAAGACGACAAAATTGTCAACCCGCTCGGCGTCAAAGGAATGGGCGAGCTTGGAATGGTCGGCGTTCCTGCGGCAATCGCCAACGCCGTCTTTCACGCGACCGGAAAACGAATCCGCGATTTGCCCATTACTCCGGCAAAACTTATGTGAATCGGTTATTGAAAAGGTTCTGCCAGACATCCGCCCGTTGACCAGATTTTTAGGTCGGTAAACGGATCGAGTTCTTTCAATAATTCAACGGTGTTGGCGAAACGCGCTTCGGGAGATTTTTCCAGACAGCGATAAATTGTTTCTGCTAACGCCGCATCTATTTTTTGCCCGCTTTCTCCAAATTTCTTCGGATTTTCGACAAGCTGCGGATAACGCTCGGAGAGCGAAATTGATTCGCCTGACTCGTTTCCGCGCGAAAACGGGCGCTCGCCCGACAGCAATTCAAAAAGCAGCATTCCCAAACCGTAAACATCGGTTGCCGGCGAGAGTTTTTCCCGCTTGATTTGTTCGGGCGCGAGATATTGCGGCGTTCCGCTGCGATCCGGCGGCGCGCGTTCGGGTTCTATTTTCCAGACGACGCCGAAATCAATCAAAATCGGGCGACCGGCGCGCAAAATGATGTTTGAAGGTTTTAGATCGCGGTGCAAAAAACCTTTCGAGTGAATGTGTCGCACCGCCGCCGCGAGGTGCTGAACAATCCGAACGGCGCGCGATACGGCAAACGCCCCGTTTTCTCTCAATTCGTCGCGCAACGTTCGTTCGCCGATGTGTTCGAGCAGTAGATACGACAATTCCGCGTGCTCGTTAAATTCAAATAGCCGTACAATTCCCGGATGATTCATCGCGGCGAGCGCCTCGGCTTCTTCAAAAAAAAGCCTTCGATATTTTGGATTGTCGGCGGCATCAGGTTTTAGCCGTTTGCAAATGAGCGGCGCGAGCATTTGATGGTGCCAGACGGCGAAAACGTCCGTGTTCATTCCGCTAGAAATGCGGTAAGCAATCGTGAAATCGCCGATGCGCCTGCCTTCTAACGGCGCATCATCGAAACTCAAAATTTCAGGCATCGCAGTTTTTGTTTTGACCGGAATCTTGCGAAAATCAACATCATAAAAACGCCGGATAAAATTGTGATTTTAGTTTTAATCACAATTTTATCCGGCGTTTTTCTTCAAATAAAAATCAATCTCTCGATTACTTTCCACCGGACGAAGAGCCGCCAGAACCGCTGCCGCCGCTCGTCCCGCCGTAACCGCCGGTTCCGCCGGTTTGCTGTTGACCGGCATTGCTTCCGCCGCCGCCTGAACCTTGCGAACTGGTGTAACCCGGTTCGCCCGGACGCGGCGGATGTCCGTCGCCGGTGGTTGAATGTGTGTCTTGTCCCTGCGATTGGTTTTGCGGGAAACCTCCCTGGTTTTCCTGATTATTTGCCATTATTTTCCTACTCCTTGTTCTTTTTTCGCCGCTCGTTTGTACGAACTGCGTGCAATTAAATTGCTTTTAAGCGTTTCACAGCAAAGAACATACCAACGTTATAAATTCGCCTTGTAAACTGTTTCATCGAGATAGGGGTCATAACAATAGAAAATATCTCGAATCAAAATTTATATGAGAAAATAACGAATTGCACAATCAAATTATTTCGGGTGTAATTTATATTTTTATCGGCAAGCGAATGAAAGAGTTGCAAAACATTCTCGCCCAAATACGGGAAATTGATTCAAGCGGCGCAAAAGCGGTTCTGGCGACTGTCGTTGATGTTAAGGGTTCGAGTTATCGCTTGCCGGGCGCGAAAATGCTGATTCTCGAAACGGGCGAAACTTTCGGCACGGTTTCGGGCGGTTGCCTCGAAGCCGATGTTTTGGAACGAGCCAAACGAGTTTTGCAAACCGGCGCGGCGCAGGTTTTTACTTATGACACAACCGCAAACGACGATTCGGTTTTCAGCCTCAACATGGGCTGTCGGGGCGTAATTCGGATATTGCTCGAAACGATTGACCGTCAAAGCATCTTAATTCGAACTTTACAAACGGCTTTTGAAAATCAGGAACGCCAAACTATCGTAACGCTGATTTCAGCGGATTCCAGCCTCGATATTCCAATCGGCGGGAGAGTTTTTTACAGCGAAGTAGAACAATTTGATTTCAAAAATCTCCCGAAGTTTTTGGAAGGCTCTCGCCGATTGGTTAATGATTGCGAGATTTTTTTTGACGAAAATTGTATTTCGCAGATAAAAACTTATGAGTTTGAGCAAGGAAGCTTTGAGTTCTTCTTTGAAAATATCAAACCGCCTGTTTCGCTCGTAGTTTTCGGCGCAGGCGCAGACGCCGTTCCGCTTGTCAGTTTTGCTAAAGGTCTGGGCTGGCGCGTATCAATTGTAGATCACCGCCCGGCGATTGCGACCGAAGAACGTTTCCCGAAAGCAGACGAAATTGTCATCTCGCGCCCTGAAAATTTAAACGAAAATTTATTTGTTTCCTCGCAAACCGTCGCCGTCATAATGACGCACGATTACTCGAAAGACAAGGAAATCCTGCGCCGAATTTTACCGCTCAATCCGGTTTACGTCGGAGTTTTAGGACCGAAACGCCGCACTGAAACTATGCTGCAGGAATTAGCCGACGAAAGCGAAAAGTTTAGCGAGGAACAACTGCAAAAACTTTATGCGCCCGTCGGTCTGGACATCGGCGCGGATACGCCCGAATCAATCGCGCTTTCGATTATTGCCGAAATAAACGCCGTTCTCGCCAATCGCGCGGGCGGTTTTCTACGAAACCGAACGGGTTCGATTTACGAGCGAAGCTGATGCAAAAAATCGGAATCATAATTCTTGCCGCCGGAGCTTCCACGCGGATGAACGGCGAGCCGAAACAACTTCTCGAATTTGAAGGAAAAACGCTTTTACGCCGCGCAGCGGAAACCGCTTTGTCTTCCGGCTTGCGCCCGATTGTCGTTGTTTTGGGCGCAAACGCTGAAAAATTGCAGCCGGAAATCAAAAATTTGCCCGTTCTCACGGCAATCAACGAAAATTGGGCGACCGGAATGGGCGGTTCAATCAAAACGGGCTTATCTGTTCTGCTGGGGGAAAACCGAGGAATCGAAGCGGCAATTCTGATGCTCTGCGACCAACCGTTCGTCACGGCGAAAACTCTCAACCGTTTAGTTGAAGCTTTCCAAAAAACAAAAAAGCCGATTGCGGCTTGCCAATACGCCGACACAATCGGCGTCCCGGCTCTGTTCGCCCGCGAAATGTTCGCCGAACTGTCCGATTTGCAAGGCGATGCAGGCGCAAAAGCCGTTATCAAAAAACATGCCGCCGAAGTTGCCAAAACCCCCGCGCCCGAAGCCGCTTTTGACGTTGATACTCAAGCCGATTTTCAAAAACTTTTGTCCGATTAAATATAAAACTTCAAGATGTTTTCTTTTCTGCTCTTGAATCCGGCAAAGATTTTTGATTTGCCTTTTTGTTGACGCGACTGTTTCGCTTTTGCTTGTTTGTTTTTTTAGACGTTTGATTTTCGTTTGCCGGTTTTTCCTGCAAAAAGCGAATTGTTTCCTCAACGACTCCGCGAACTTCCGGCGAAAGTTTTTCAATCAATGTTTCGTCATTTGTTTGTATGTAATCAATAGCTCTTTCTAAGGCATAAAATGGATTATATTCGCCTAGTTCGTTAATTAATTCCTTAACATATTCAACGCCGGCAGATTTGATAATTGCAATCATTGAAAGGTAAACAAATTCTTTTGAAAGAATTTGCTGTAATCCATTTCCCTTTTTTGCGGAAATAACAAACTCTTTCCAAGTATGCTTTGCATTATCAAAGCTTCTGTCATCAGTTTGTTGAAAAAATATAAAAAGTAAAGCTACTGCTTTGCCATACCAAGAATCTGTATTTTCATGATTAATCTTTAATGCATGGCTAAAACTATCAAGAGCCTGTTCATGCCGTCCTAACAGTCCCAGAGCAATTCCCCTATTATGCAATGCCCCGACGTGATTTGGATCAATTTCAAGTGCTTTATCACAATAATTAACAGCTTTCTCATATTTTTTTAACTCATAAAATGCATCTGCGAGTCCAAGCCATGCGTCGATATGTTTTGGGTTTAATTTTAATGCACGGTTATATTTTAGAATCGCATCTTTAAACTGGTTTAACTCTAAAAGGGCATCCCCATATTCTGTCCATACTTGATAATTTTCATACCCATTCCTTAATGCAGTTTCAAAACTTTTTGCGGCTTCACTAAAATTCCCTAGTTGAATTAGAAGAGACCCGCGAACGCCCCATCCGGCTTTAGAATCAGGTTTAATTTCTAGAGCTTCATTAAAATGCTCTAATGCTTCCTCGATTTTGCCTTCTTTAAATGCTTTACTCCCAAGCAACACATTTAAGGGGTATCTAACTTTATCACTCGAAGATAATTGAATCGTTAAACAATTTTCCAGGTCGTTCACGCTTATACAATCGTTTTCTATTAGTGTTCCAAGCGATTTAAAAGATAGATTTCTTAAAATTTCCGGCGCTAAATATTCTTTTAAACTTGCAAAATCTTTAATTTCAACATATCCGCATATGATTTTATGCATTGTTTCTGAGCGCACTTCTGAAGAAGGCATTGCTTCAGCTAATAAAAATTGATGTTCTAGTGTGTCGCGCGCATCTTTAAATTTTCCTTTTACAAAATGTTCTTGAAACACTGTTGCTAATCGTGTCGTCGCTGCGCTTAATTCTCTTAATGAAAAAATTGCATTAAGGGCATTAACAAGCCATTGCAATTTTTCGCGGCGGTTGCGACCGAAGCGCATTTGATGCCAGATGGCGTAGAGTTTTTCCGAAAGCGTGTAATAAGTATTGCGCCCACGTAAATTTGCCGCACGAATGTGACCTGTTTCCACAAGACGTTTGAGTTGGGCGCTGGCTTGATTCGGAGAAAGGCGCGTTTGTTTGGCAATCTCGCCCGGCGTTAAACCTTCATTTGTCCGGCTGCTTTCGCGGGCGATTAAATCCAGAATTTTTCGCTGCTGCGGAGGCAAGGCTTCGACTTTGGCTTTGTAATATGGCGTTACTTCGTCAAGCAGTTTTTCCAAACCGTTCATCACGTCATTCATTTTGGTGCTTGTGATGACGCGGTAAAGCATCAGCACCAGACGCGGATTGCCGCCTGAGAAAAATTCGAGCGCGCGGAGCTTTGGTCTTTGTTTTTCAAGAACTTTGTCAAAATCTTTGCGCCCGTCAAGCTCGGCTCGGCGTATCAGGAGTTCTTCCATTTGCTCGAAAGACAAATCGTTGAGATTTTCGATTTTGAAGAAATTGTAAAGCGGTTGGTCGTAGGCTCTGGCTTCATGAAAAAAAGTTGTCGCGCCGCCGATGAGCATAATTGCGCCGTCGTTCATCAATACGTCGCGCAATCTGGCGTTGTCGCGTTCGTCGTTGATTTGCTGGAGAATTTGATCGAAATTATCAACCAATACCAAAATGCGTTTTTTATTTTTACGACGCCAATCTTTGATCAATGCATAAGTCACTTCCTGCAAATCTTCGTTGTTCGGATATTCGGAAGGCAGTTTTTCAATTTGCTGTTGAAGCTCATTGTCTTTTGTATCAGTCGCCAGATGCTGCAAGATTTGAATCCAAAAATCCGATAAATCATAAATGTTGTAACTTTCTTCTGGAAAACGCACGACTTGCCATTGTTCTGCCAGACCTCTGTCTTTAACAGCGAATTGTATTATCAGCAACATCGTCGTTTTCCCCATTCCGCGCGGCGCGAGAATAACAACGTGTTGGACGCCTGCCCCGTCGGGCTGCCGTTTGATTAAATTAACGAGTTCGTCAACTAAAGATTGACGCGCTACGAATGTAGCTTTAATGTCCGCTTCGCTCATTAAATCGGGATTATAAAAAAACTCCATTCTTCACCTCGCTAAATAATTAAACTTCTGTTTCCATTCCGTAATGACGCAGCCACCAATCACGAAGCAGTTTTGAGGCAAAGCAATAAACTCGCTTCTCTGCATCGAATTGAATATAAAAATCGTTTTCCAGATTTGTCATCATTCGATTGAATTTCTCAACGTTCACGTCGTTTCCGATTTCTTTTTTGTAAAATTGATAGCAGACATCACGAGTCAGCTTTTCGTTGAGGGCTAATTCGCGCAGAATTCTTTTGGCGGCTTTTTCTTCGGCTGGCTCGTAATAATCGCGCAAGCGTCCGTAATAATGATCGAAATACGTTTTGCAATCCACGCCTAATACTTTGTCCCGATAAATTTTCTCGACTCGCTTTGGCGTAACGGCGTCATCATTTTGTGCCTTTGCTTTGGCAACTTCGGAGAAAATCACTTGAATAAAATACGGAATCGGTTCGCCGATGACCTTAAGCATTTTATTTTTGACGGGAGCAGATAACTCTAATTCGTGAGATTCGGCAAGGTCTTCCAGCAAATTTTTGGCGACCTTTGGCGTAAACGGTTCAAGTCGCAATTGCTCGAAATCGTTAATAGTCGCAATTTCTCCGAGTTCATTCAGAACGTGTCCGATTCCAATCGAACCGGCAATTAAAAATCTGACGTTTTGTGTTTCCGGCATCTGACGTAAGCGCCTTAACCAGCGAAGAAGTGTTTTGGCTTCCTCACGATGATTTGCAGATTTCGCCATCCGGTCAATCATCATCGGAAACTCATCAAGCACGAAAATGACGGTTTCCTTAATTCCGGCAATGCGTTTGAAAAGCTCTTCGCCCTTTTCTTGCCAGTCCGTGCGTAACTGTTCCCGTAATTTAACTTTTACTTTTAATAACTCAACTTCTTCAAAATTGCTTTTAAAACGTGACCAGAGCGTATTTGGGAAATAACTAAGACCGCTTGCGAGTTTTGAAAATGTGCTGTCTGATGCAAGCTGAACAATTAAAGTGGCAATCAAATCCGCTGGTTCGATCAAATGTTCCAAATCGGCATGAATGATTTTGTAATTATCTCGCGGTTCGTCAATCAAGCGATACATTATGCTTGTTTTCCCGAAACGACGAGGTGCAGCAAGCAATACATGACCTGCTCTTAGTTTCTGCCATACCAATTCAACAAATTTTTCCCGTCCATAAAAATCTTTCCCGCGCACTGGTGACCCGACTCTATTTGTAATCATATAAGCCTCAATACAACAGATTTGTTGTACAACAAATCTGTTGTAGAAGTCAAGAGAGAATTTATGTTTAGATTTGCGAGGTAATAGATAAGAAATGTCTGCAAAAAGTATGGAGAAATATTTTTATTTTCGGCAGTGTAATTCTTACCACCAGCCTAAAATTTTCCACCAAGCGAGTCCGAAAACAGTCCAAATCAGAATGTTGGCGATTGAAGCCAGAAAGCCGATTGTCCACCAATTGCCTTGTCGGACGTAGCCTGTGCCGAAATAAACCGCGCCTGATGTTGTACCGTAATGCGTGATTGAGGCGTTGAGATTCGAGAAATAAGCGAGCAGCAAAACGGCTAGTCCGGCGGGCGCGCCTGCCGTCAGGCTGACGGTTAGAAACGGGATGAACATTGCCGTCACGTGAGCGGTGATCGAGGCGAAGGCGTAATGCGAATAAAAATAAACGAAAACTAAAACGGCGAGCGCCGCCGACCATTGCCAGCCGGTTGTAAAGCTCGCAGCGCGTTCGGCGAAAAGCTTGGTCAACCCGGTTTCGCCCAGTGCGCCAGCCATATTGACCAAACCGCCGTACCAGATGAAAACTTCCCACGCCGCTTTTTCCTGAATCAAATCTTCCCAGTTCAAGACTTTAGAGACGAGAAGCCCGACGAGTCCGATCAGCGCGACAACCGTAGTGTCGAGATTGTGCAGCCAGCCTTTTGTCATCCAGAGCGCAGCGGTGGCGATGAAAGTCAGCAGCATCAATTTTTCGTGGCGGCTCATTGCGCCCATTTTTTCGAGTTCTTCCGACGCCAACTGCGCGGCTGCGGGTGTGTGTTTGATTCCGGGCGGGAAAAAGCGATAAATCAAAAGCGGCACGACCGTGAGCGAAATTATCGCCGGGACAATTGCGCCGATGAACCAGCGCGCGTAGGTGATTTCAATTCCGGCGGTTTGCTGGGCGAATTTGGCGATGATGACGTTTGAGGCTTGCCCCGTTAGGAAAGTGGCGCAGAAAATCACGTCGCATTGATAAAGCAGATTCATCAAAAACGTGCCGAGCTTTTCCGGGTTTTCTTCGGGCGTCGAGTCATAGGTTTCGGCGACCGAACGCGCAATCGGCATTACAATTCCGCCGTTGCGCGCGCCGTTTGACGGAACAACAGAGGACAAAACGCCGTCCGTAAAAGCTAGCGCGTAACCGAGTCCCAGAGTTGTATGTCCGATGGCTCTGACAAAAAGCAGCGCAATGCGCCTGCCCAAGCTGGTTTTAATCATTCCGCGCGCCAGAAAAAATGCGATTAAAACGAGCCAGACGACCGGATCGGCGTAGCCTTTGAGCGCGTCGCCGATTGACAGCGCGCCGAAAATCGGCAAAGCCGCAACGCCGATTAAAACCATCGCGCCAGCCGGAACCGGGCGCGCAATCGAACCGACAATCGTCGCCAGAAAAATTGCCAGCAAAATCCACGATTCGCGTTTGATGCCTTCGGGAACTGGGCAAAAAGCGACTGCGAGAGCGCAAGCCGCAACAATCAGCCAGCGATGCCAGCTTTTAAATTTTTCCGATTCTTCGGACATTTTGATTTAATCAAAAGCGGCTTTCGGCGCAGCAGTTTTGCCACTCCGAAAGCCGCGATTTAAAGTTGAAATTTACCAAACGGACGCAAAATCTACATCTTGTGTAGTTCGGGACGAAGCACTAAAAGCCAGTAAGTTACGCCAGCCCAAATCAACAAGTTAAGAACCGACAATAATAAACCGGTCATTTGGGTTTGTTTGGTGCGTCCCGTTCCGCTGCGGTTCTTTTTACCGTACATCAACACCGCAACCAAAACGCCTGTGATTAACCAAGCGAAAAGACGGACGATGAGATTAATCGTAATCGCTTCGGACGGCAGATTCATCAGGAACGGAACTTGATAAACCGTCAAAGCTATAGCCAAAATAATCGCCAGCATCGCGCTAAACGGCGGCACGTAATTTCCGGGAGCGTCTTCTTCCGATTCGAGATCGGTCGCGCTCGCGAGATTACTGTGCGAGTAGCTGTACGCAAAATAAATAACCAAGCCGATCGACATCCAGACAATCAAACGCAGCCAGGTGTCAAGCGGCAGACTGTTCATCAGATAAGCCGCCGAAACGACCGTTGCAATCGGAATAAACGGCGAAAACGGCACGCGGAACGGGCGATTCAAATTCGGATTTGAAGACCGCAGAATGATAATGCCGGTTCCGACGATGACGAATGCGAAGAGCGTTCCGATGCTAACCAGTTCGCCGAGGAGGCTGATCGGCACAAAGCCCGCAAGAATCGCCACAATTGCGCCGGTAATCGCGGTTGTGATGTGCGGCGTTTGGTAGCGCGGGTGGATTTTAGCCGCCCAGCCGGGAAGCAAACCGTCTTTCGACATCGAATAAAAAACGCGCGGCTGTCCCATCACCATGACGACCATTGTCGAGCTAAGTCCGAGAACCGCGCCGACTTTAATAATCGTCGGGAACACTTGCAGAATCGTTCCCATCGTCGTTCCCTGCGCTTTTTGCAAAGCGGCGTCAATCGCAACGGCAATCGGCGCGGCGGCGTTGGTCAACAATCTGTAATCAACCAATCCGACCATGATTCCGGCGACCAAAATATAAAGAACGGTACAAATTGCCAGCGAGCCTAAAATTCCAAGCGGCATATCGCGCTGCGGATTCTTGGCTTCCTGAGCAGCGGTCGAAACCGCGTCGAAACCGATGTAGGCGAAAAAGATAACCGCCGCGCCGGTGACGACTCCGCTAAAACCGTACGGCATAAACGGCGCGCAGTCGGGTGCTCCCACAGTGCAGCCAAGTCCGATGTTGCTTGGGGTGACGTAACCGATTCCGGCGATGATGAATAACACCACAACCAGAATCTTGACGATTACAATCAGCGAGTTAAAGCTGGCTGATTCTTTGATTCCTTTGATCAGGAGCAAAGTCACGGCAATCGAAATCAAAAACGCGGGTAAATTAAAAATCCCTGTCGCCGTCGTACCGTCGGCGAGCTTTATTGCAGTTCCGGGCGGTGCGCTCAAGGCAAGCGGGAAATTTATCCCCAGCGTATCTCTGAAAAGGCTGACGACATAACCCGACCAGCCGACCGCAACGGTTGCCGCGCCGAATGCATATTCGAGAATCAAATCCCAGCCGATAATCCACGCGACAAATTCGCCGAGCGTGCCGTAGCCGTAAGCGTAAGCCGAACCGGAAATTGGAATGCTGGCGGCAAATTCCGAGTAACACAGAGCGGCAAACGCGCTGACGATTCCCGCCAGAATCATCGAGATAATAACCGCCGGACCGGCGTGTTTACCGGCGGCTTGTCCGGTCAGAACAAAAATTCCCGTACCGATAATCGCGCCGATTCCGAGCATCGTTAAGTCCAGCCCGCTTAACGTTTTCCTTAATGTATGCTCGCCGGTTTCCTGGGCTTCGGCAACAATTTTGTCAATTGACTTGGTTGCAAAAAGTGACATTCAGACCTCCAAAATTTATGTAATCCACTTGAACTGATAAATAAAACTTTTTACGGCAATTCACTTGTTGCCGCAATTTTGAAACAATATTTTGCGAATTTAATCGAAAAAACAAGAATTAGAGCAGGAATGACAAACAGATAAAAAATGTCATCCAGATTCTCCAATGTAAAAAAAGGAATTCCGCAGCTTATACTGCCGTTCTCGGTGGTCACTGAATATGTTCCGCCCGTGATAAGCAAACCGAAGCTGAAGAGTAATAACCAGAAACCGGAAATGAATATCGCGAAGATACCCAAACAATCTGATATTATTAGTGTTACATTCCGCATATAAATCACTAATTGTTGACTTCTGGAGATTTTGCCATTGACCGCCAAATAAAATAAACCGGAACGCCCGTCAAAACGATGGCGAGTCCGGGCAAAGATGTTTGCGCTTTGTAAAATAAAAGAACCAGACAAATAATTGTTGCCGCCGCGATGTAAAGCGCCGGAACGACCGGATAACCGAAAGCGCGATACGGGCGCGGCACATCGGGTCGTTTTTGTCTCAAAATAAATAAACCGATAATTGTCAAAATATAGAAAATCAAAACCGCGAAAACTACGTAATCGAGCAGTGTTCCGTACAAATTGCCGTAAGTCGTTTTGCCTGCCGCGTCGGTCGAAACTGTTCGCGGCAAAACGAGCAGGCAAGTCCAGATGCACTGCAAAATGAGCGCGGTCGCCGGAACGTGATTTTTGTTTAGTTTTTCGGTCGCTTTGAAAAACAGATTGTCTTTCGCCATCGCGTAGTAAACGCGCGCGCCAGCCAAAATCAAACCGTTGTTGCACCCAAAAGTGGAAATAATAATTGCGACAGCCATTATCACAGCGCCGCCCGCGCCGAAAATCTGCTGCAAGGCGAGCGTTCCGACGCGGTCTTCCGGCGCGGTTTGAATTTGCTGCAAGCTGAGAGTTGATAGATAAGCGACGTTTGCCAGAATGTACAAACCGATGACCAAGCCCGTTCCCAAAGCCAGCGACAACGGAATATTTTTTTGCGGGTCTTTGACTTCGCCCGCCGTAAAAGTGATGTTGTTCCACGCATCGGACGAGAAAAGCGAGCCGACCTGCGCGACGCAGAAAGCGATAAAAAGTCCGTACAAACCGTTCGCGGCGGAAACTCCCGGCGCAACTTCAGTCACGTTTTGCGGAGTCCAGGCGTTCGCAAAATTTGCCGAAAAAATCCCGGCTTGACCGCCGATGAAAAGCCCCAAAAGAATCAAAGCTGCAAGCGCAAGAGTTTTTGTGACCGTAAAAGTGTTTTGAATGTATTTGCCGAGCTTTAAGCCCTGCATATTGATGACGGTTAGCAAAATTATCAACAAAATTGCAATGAGCTGCTGCGTCGAAAGGCTGAAAGCGTAACCTCCGCCCAAATTAACCGGCGGGATCAAATACGATTCGGGCGAAACGGCGGGAACTAAAATGCCCAGAAATCTGGCAAAAGCGACTGCGACGGCGGCGATTGTCCCGGTTTGAATGACGAGAAACAGCGTCCAGCCGTAAAGAAAACCCCAGAGCGGCGAATAACTTTCGCGCAGGTAAACATATTGCCCGCCCGCTTTCGGCATCATCGCCGCCAACTCGCCGTAAGACAGCGCGGCGGCGACGGTCAAAAGCCCGGTGACGATCCAGACCATCAACAGCCAGCCGGATGAGCCGACTTGCCGCGCGATGTCGGCGGAAACAATAAAAATGCCCGAACCGATCATCGAACCGGCGACAATCATCGTCGAATCGAGCAATCCAAGTCCGCGCACAAAGCCGGAATTTTGGTCAATTTTCGTTGCGTCTTCGCTGGTCGCTACATTTTCCATTCGCGTTTTTCGCCGGAAACAGATTTAATCTATTTTCGCGTAAACTCTAATTTTTGTTTCTCAAAGGAGTGCGGCAAAGTTTGAGAATCTTACACCGATTTTGCCGATAATGTCGAGTTTTTAGCTTAAATTTGTCATTTTAGAAATAAAACGTTTGCAAAATACCGCGAAAATTTATGAGCGAAAACAATTCTTTATCAAAAAATAATATGCACGGCGATATGAAGCCGGAAGATTTCCGCCGTTTCGGTTACGAAATTGTTGATTGGATTGCCGATTATTTCGAGCGAATCGAAGAATTGCCCGTTTTGTCGCAAGTCGAACCCAACAGCCTCAAAAATCAATTGCCAAAATCCGCGCCGGAAACGGGCGAGCAGTTTGAAAACATTTTCGCAGATGTCGAAAAACTTATTTTGCCCGCGATGACAAACTGGAATCATCCGAACTTTCACGGTCTGTTTGCGACTTCGACCAGCGCGCCCGGCATTTTCGGCGAAATGCTCGCCGCCGCTTTCGACGCCAAAGGAATGCTCTGGCGTACCGCGCCCGCTTTGACCGAATTGGAAGAAGTCGTGACCGATTGGCTGCGGCAGATGATGGGACTAGACGCGGGCTACACCGGAATTATTTACGACACGGCTTCCGTTTCCTCGATGCACGCCATCGCCGCCGCGCGCGAAGGAATTGATTTGCGAATCCGCGAAGAAGGAATGAGCGGGCGCGTGGATTTGCCGCTGCTTCGCGTTTATTGTTCGGAACAAGCGCACTCTTCGATTGACAAAGCCGTGATTACTCTCGGTTTGGGACAGCGCGGTTTGCGAAAAATCGAAACCGACGAGCAGTTTCGGATGCGCCCTGACAAGCTGCGCGAAGCAATTGAAGAAGACAAACAAAACGGAATCGTGCCGTTTTGCGTTGTGGCGACAGTCGGGACGACTTCGACTTCGAGCGTTGATCCGGTTTCGGAGCTTATTGAAGTTTGCGAGGAAAACGCTTTGTGGCTCCACGTTGACGCGGCTTATGCGGGCAGCGCGGCGATTGTGCCGGAATTGCAAAATTGTTTGCGCGGCTGCGAGCGAGCCGATTCGGTCGTTACAAATCCGCACAAATGGCTGTTTACGCCGTTTGATTTGTCGGTTCTTTACTGCCGCCACACGGATTTATTGCGAAAAGCGTTTTCGCTTGTCCCGGAATATTTGAAAACCGACGAGCAGACGACAAATTTGATGGATTACGGCATCCAGCTCGGACGCCGGTTCAGAGCTTTAAAACTTTGGTTTGTGATGCGCTATTTCGGGCAGCAAGGCTTGATTGAACGCATCCGTGAGCATTGCCGTCTGGCAAAAATGTTTGCCTCGCTCGTTGACGAAAGCCACGATTGGGAATTACTCGCGCCCGTCCCGTTTGCGCTCGTCTGTTTTCGCGCCGCGCCGGAAAATGTCACGGATTTGGACGCTTTTAACGAAAAACTGATGAACGCCATTAATGAAAGCGGCGAGGCTTATATTTCTCACACGAAATTAAACGGGAAATACACTCTGCGGCTTTCCGTCGGTAATATTCGCGTCGAAGAGAAACACATCCGCAAAGTATGGAATCTGCTAAACGAACAAAAGGAACTGTTTTTGAGCAAACCGACTTGAATGAGAAGATAAAAATGAGTAGTTCGGATCACGCAGAGTAAGTTTTTGTGATTTGGTTAAAATCCGGGAGACCGAATTTTTCCATTCATCTGCTTTGAAAATTGAAGAAAAGTTTTAGCTGACAATTTCAAGACTTAAAATTGGCTCGTCTTCAAATATTTCATTTGCAAATTGAGCGGCGTTGATAATTTCTCTTGCTTCTTCGGCGTTTACCGGTTTGGAGTAAAAATAACCTTGTCCAAATCTACAATTAAGCTTTCTTAATTGCTCGGCTTGTTCGATGGTTTCGATGCCTTCGGCGATAACTTCAATTCCCAGATTTTTCGCCAGAGTAATGACCGTTTGTACGATCTCGCTGTTTTCGTTATTGGTCAGCATTCGACTGACAAACGAGCGGTCAATTTTTAAGAAATCAATCGGAAGCCGGTGCAGATAACTCAGGCTCGAATACCCCGTGCCGAAATCGTCAATCGAAAGCTTGACGCCGATGTCTCGCAGACGATTGATAATTGTCACGGCTAATTCGCTGTCTTCAATCAAATGACTTTCCGTAATTTCCAGCCGCAAACATTCCGCATTGAGCTGCGTCTCCTGCAAAATTGCCGTGATGCGCTCGACTAAATCGTTTTGCATAAATTGTTTGCACGATAAATTAACGCTGATTGTGAGATTTTCGTCAGCAATTTTTTCGTTTTGCCATTCGCGAAATTGCCGGCAGCTTTCGCGCAAGACCCATTCGCCGAGAGGAATAATTTGTCCTGTTTCTTCGGCAATCGGAATGAAATCGTCAGGCGAAACAATGCCGCGTTCGGGATGCTGCCATCGGACAAGCGACTCGAAGCCGATAGCTTTGCCGCTTTGAATTTCAATGATCGGTTGATAAAACATTTGAAACTCGCCGCGTTCAACGGCTCGTCTGATTTCGGTTTCAAGCTGCAAGCGAACGCTGGCTTGTTCGTGCATTGCCTGATTGAAAATCTGATAACGCGCTCTGCCCGCTTCTTTGGCGCGATACATAGCGATGTCGGCGTCGCGCAGCAATTCTTCGGGTTTTGTGTAAGCCGCATTACTGAGCGCGATGCCGATGCTCGCGCTGGTGAAAACTTCCCGCCCGCTCAGATCGAAAGGTTCTTTCAAGCATTGTTGAATTCTTTCGACGATGCTGAAGGCGTCTTCCGTATCGTCGAATTCGTCGAGCAAAATCGTAAATTCGTCTCCGCCGAGCCGCGCCACAATGTCGCTCGTCCGCAGACAGGATTCGAGACGACGAGCAATTTGTACCAGAAGTTTGTCGCCTTCCAAATGACCGAGCGAATCGTTAACGACCTTGAAGCGGTCAAAATCAAGAAACAGCACGGCAAATGTTGTCAGACGCCGCGCGGCGCGGTCAATTGCCGCACGCAAATGCTCGTGAAACAAAGCGCGGTTCGGCAGCCCGGTCAGCGCGTCGTGAAAAGCGTTATGCACGAGCTGTTTTTCGGCGTGGACGCGCTCGGTGATGTTGTGATTGATGCTCAGGATTGCTCTTTTACCTTCAAACTCAATAACTGAGGCATTTATCATCAAATCCAAAGGCTCGCCGTTTTGATGATAATGAACGCATTCAAATGCGCTGGTGAAACCTTTGGAAAGAGTTTCGGTAAGCCGTTTGTCAGTGCGTGTCAGCAAACTAAGTTTGTTGGCGAGCAAATCTTCGCGCGAAAAGCCATACATTTCGCAGGCACGGTCGTTTACGTTGAGAACGCGTTTATTCTCCGGGTCAAAGATAATTATGGCGTCGTTAGCGTGTTTGAACAGATTGCGATATTCTTCGGATTTTTTTAACGCCTCCTGAGTTCGTTTGTGTTCGGTAAAGTCGTGGTCGAGCTTAGCGACCTGCCAGGCTCTCAGACGCATTTCCGCGCTTCCGCGCAAACAGGAAAGAACAAGGAAAATGTCTTCAAAAATCACCCACGCGGCGTGTTCGACCCATCGCCATGAATCCGGCGTCAAAACTCCAAAAACCGATTGCGGATAAAAAGCGCCTCGCAGGTAATGATCTGCCGCAACGACAACTGTCGCCGGAACAAGGACTCGCCAATCGCGGTAAAAAGAGAGAAATGCGAGTGAGCCGAAAACGTGAAAGTGAGTTTCAATGCGCCCGCCCATCAAATGAATCAGCAGGCTCGACATTAACATCTGCGCGACCGCGATTGTATAACGGGTTTCGACCTTGCCGGGACGCGCCAAAACCAGCAGAATCGGAAAAATGCTGATTGCTCCGCCCAGAAAAACCGCCGACCAAACGTGAAGATGAATCTGGCTTGTTTGTCCGATCCAGGTGTAAGGCGAAATCAAAATCGCCGCCAAAATTCCGCCGATCCATTGCAGAAACATCAGCGCGGCAAACATTCTGTCTGTTTGCCTGCAGCTTTGTTCCTGATATTCGTGATAAATTCGGTCGGCTTGAAGCGACAATGATTGATTCTCGTCGGTAAAAATTCCGAGCATTTTAGTTTGTTCCCTCAATAACTTTTTGAAGAGTTTTATTATCAAATAAAGAGCAGCCGAAAGCTGATGTTTCAACCGTTATGCCCAAATCGCGCGTGACAATTTCCGCAATTGCGCTGCGTCCTGCGTTGTCGCCTTCGTGACCGCGTGAAGCGGTGATTCCGCCGTGAAATCTGAGCTGCCCGTTTGCGTCATAAAGCAAAGTCGTCCCTGAAGTTTCCGCATTAAAACGCTTGGTTTCGCGTCCGTCTTCATCTACCGAAACCTGAACGCCGGGAATTGCCGCCGCGTTTTTCCACGAATCCGTTTCCGCCCATTTTTGCTCAGCGTCGGCGGGTTTAAAAAAAATCACTCGCGCGGAAACGCGCCCTTGAATCATCGTCATCAACCGGGCAAGCTCGTTGATGCCGGCGCGAGTGCATGGACATTGCGGATGAGCGAAGAAGAACAAATTAGGCTGGCGGTTATCGAGAACAATTCCGCCGTCAACAGGAAAGCTCCGAGGCGGCGATGTTTTGCCGGGAGCCGGTTTGTTCTCGTAGCTATAAACATAATGAAGTCCACTGCCCACAATTATGAGCCATAAGACGGCGCTTAAAACAAGAATTACCTTCATTTTACAGGAGTTATGCAGACGAAAGCGGAGTCATTCGTCTTACTAAAATAGCTTTGCTATTTTAAATTGATTGTATTTAATTAGTGTTTTTTTGATTAAAGGTAATGGATAGGACGAGAGGAAATTACCTGCAATCTTGTTGTCAAGCAATATTGAAAATATTACTTTTGACAGAAAATCATTCAAGATTATGTCAAATTGATAGTGATTTCGCCAGAATTATGACAAAAACCCGCCAAGTTAAAAGAGAGGCGATTTCTGTGCCGCATTTAACTAACGAATTAAATTCTCAACAATTCAAAAATCATCCGCTATTATTTGCCTGTCTAATCTCTTCGACCGCACTCGGATTTTCAAGCGCGGACAAATCGCCCGCGTCTTCGCCCAGATATGCGGCGCGAATCACGCGGCGCATCACTTTAGCGTTGCGCGTATCTGGGATGATAGAAATTTACTTGATTCTGTCGTCAGGATTATCAGGCTCGACATCCGGTACAGCGGCAAGAAATTTTTCAAATGCTTTTCGCGTGTCGCGTTTTTTGGCTTCGCGCAAAATGTTTTCAAAAGTTTCCAGGGCAGACATTTTCTCGGCGGCGGCTGTGGCTAAAAATTGGCTTATTGAAATGCCTTCTTTTTTTGCAAGTTCTTCAAGTTTTCGATGTAAAGAGTTTGGTAATTCAACGGTTACAACGCTCATATATTTTTCACAATCTCCAAAAAATCCGACGGCAGAACGACTTTGATTCCAAACGATTCAATGTCCGCAAAATCTTTCAAGTTGAATGTAACCAAATAATCGGCTTGCGAAGCAATCGCCAGCTCAAGAATCATATCGTCTTTTCGGTCTTTCAGCCAAGGTCGCCAGAGAAAGTAAATATCATGGTAATAAGCCGCCGAAACAATCTCATTGACAACATCAACAACTTCAAGATCGGACAAGACTTCCGGTCTGACCTCAGGGCGCATTAAAACATCGAGATATTCAAAATAAAGCGGCAAAGAAATGACCAGCTTAAACTTTGGCGACGGCAGCACAGAAATCAATTGAAAAGATGCGCCTCTCCGCGAGCGAGCGGCGGCAGCTAAAACATTGGTATCAAAAATTACGCGCAAAGTTTTATTGACCTGCGGCATTTCGTATTTCCTCAACTGCCTGCGGATTTTCCAAAGCCGACAAATCGCCCGCGTCTTCGCCCAGATATGCGGCGCGAATCACGCGGCGCATTACTTTGGCGTTGCGCGTTTTTGGCAAAGCGGAAACGAACAAAACGCGGTTCGGTTTCAAAGGTTTCCCTTGCGCTTCGGCGACGAGTTTTTTTAATTCTTCTTCAAGAGCGGCGGACTGAAAATCCGCGTGCCGGTCAATCGTTAAAACGCAGAATGCGACCATCGCCGTGCCTTTTAATTCATCGGGCACGCCGATCACTGCGGCTTCGGCGACGAGCGGATGTCCGACCAATAAGCTTTCGACTTCCGCCGGTCCGACTCGTTTTCCGGCGACTTTTAAAGTGTCGTCCGAACGCCCCAAAATAAACCAGTGTCCGTCCGCATCTTTCATTGCAAAATCACCGTGAACCCAGATGTTTTCAAACCGCGACCAATAAGTTTCCAAATATCTTTCGCGCTCTTGCCAAAACGAGCGAGCCATTCCGATCCAGGGCTGACGAATAGCCAATTCGCCGACTCGTCCGGCTTCCACCGATTTGCCGTTTTCGTCCAAAACATCGGCGGCAATTCCGGGACACGGCGCGGGAAACGAACAGGGCTTGATCGGCAGCAGCGGATTTCCCATCAAAATCCCGCCCGAAATCTCAGTGCCGCCCGAATAATTGATAATCGGCAATTTTGAATCGCCGACTTTTTCAAACAGCCACCACCACGGCGCGGGATTCCAAGGCTCGCCCGTCGAAGCAAACGCCCTGAGCGCGGATAAATCGTGCTTTTTCGGCAAATCGTCTCCGCAGTTTGCCAGCGCGCGAACGAGCGTCGGTGAGATTCCCAAAATCTCGACTTTATGGCGCGCGCAAAATTTCCACATTCGGTCTGCTTTCGGATAATCGGGCGCGCCATCGTAAATACAAATCGTCGCGCCGTTAATCAAAGCGCCGTAAATCAGCCAGGGTCCCATCATCCAGCCGATGTCCGTCACCCACGAAATTCTGGTTCCCCGCCCGACATCAGTCCCGAAAGCCATATCCTGCGCCGCTTTAATCGGAAAACCGCAATGCGTATGCGCGATGCCTTTCGGCTTTCCTGTCGTGCCGGAAGTGTAAAGAATAATCAACGGGTCTTCAGCATTGGTTGGTTCAAGGTAATTTTTCTTTTCCGTAAACTCATCCGCCATTTGCAAAAGCGCAAAATCTGCAAATCTTTTATCTAATTTGGAATAATCAATTTTGTTATCGTCGCAATAGCGTTCAACGGCAAATACTTTTTCAATTGTTGGGCAGTTTTCAACTGCTTGTTTAGCAACCTCAAAAGCGTTAAATTCTTTTCCTCTTCGCGGGAAATAATCACAAGTAAAAAGTGCCTTTGCATTTACAGCATTTAATCTTGTTTCAATCGCATTTGCGCCATATCCACTAAAAACAGGAACCGCAATTGCACCAATTCTATTAATTGCCAAAAGTGCAACAATTGTTTCAGGTACCATTGGCAAATGAATTCCAACTGCATCGCCTTTTTCCAATCCTTCATCTCGTAAATTTCCAGCAACAGCTTTAACTTCTTGGAATAACTCAACGTAAGTTAGAATTTCAATTGCGCCTTCTTCGCCTTCCCAAATTACGGCTGGCTGGTCTTTCATTTCGTCACTTTGCCAGCGGTCAAGACACATTTCGACTATGTTCAAACCGCCGCCGACGCACCAGTGCGGAAATTGAATCCCGTCCGACAAATCAAGCAGTTTTTCGTATGGAGGATTGAATTTAATATCGAGAAATTTTAAAACTTCGCTGGTAAACCATTCGACGTTTTCGATTGATTTTTGATAAAGATCATCGAAATCATGCGCGCCGACTTGTTTGATAAATTTGGTTAGCTGCGCTCGTTCGATAACATCTTCGGTCGGTCGCCACGCGACGGGCTGGTCAAAAGTTGAATCTTGCTCGTTCATTTTGTTTGATAGAAAGTAGAATCGAAGCAATTTTATAACACGAAGGAAAATATGAGCGAAAATTTACCGTTAGAATTACCCAAAGAACTCTTTTCCGGGAAAACCGTCGTCATCACGGGCGCTTCGCGCGGCGTCGGACGCGCAACCTCTTTACGATTTGCGCAGGCGGGCGCAAATGTCGCGGTTAATTATTTGAAAAGTGAACAAGACGCCGGAGAAGTCGTTGAATTGTGCCGCCGCCAAGGAACGAAAGCAATCGCCGTTCAAGGCGACGCTGCCAGACTCGAAGATGCCGAAAAAATCAGGCAAGCGGCAATCGAAGCGTTCGGGCGCGTGGACATTTTGGTCGTCAACGCCGGAATCTGGAAAGGCGCGCCGGTTGATGAAATGTCGGAAGAATTGTGGGACGAAGTTTTGGACACAAATTTGAAATCCGGCTGGGCTATGTCTCGCGCGATTGTGCCGGAAATCAAAAAGCAGGAACGAGGCGCGATTGTGCTGGTTTCCTCGACCGCCGGACAGCGCGGCGAAGCGAATTATTCAAATTATGCCGCGTCAAAAGGCGGGCAAATCAGTTTTACCAAAGCCCTGGCAATGGAGCTTGCGCCAAAAATCCGCGTCAACTGTGTCACGCCCGGCTGGATTGAAACCGCAATGGTGCGCCCGGTTTTTGAGGATGCGGAATACAAAGAACAAATTTTAAATTCGATTCCGTTAAAACGAATGGCTGCGACCGACGACATCGCGCTGGCGATTTGTTTCCTCGCTTCGGATTGGGCGCGGCATATCACCGGCGAGATTTTAAACATCAACGGCGGCTCGGTTCTCTGCGGTTAGTTTATGCTTGACAAAGAGAAGCGTTTGAATTGAACTTGCGAAAGCAGTGAGCGAAAAGTTAAGTCCAATTGTAATGAAATTCGGCGGCACTTCGGTCGAAAACGAAGCCGCTTTTGCGCGTGTTGCTGAAATCGTCGGCTCGCGCGCAGCGCAAAAGCCAGTGGTCGTCGTTTCGGCGATGTCAAAAATGACCGATGCGCTTCTTGCCGCCTTTGAAACCGCGCGCAAAGGCGATTCGGAGAATGCTTTCCACTTGCTCGAACCGCATTTTGAGCGGCACGTCGCGGTCGCCGAAACGCTTTTGACAAACGAGCAGAAAACCGTTTTTGCGAAAGAACTAATGCAATCGCGCGAGGAATTGCAGGAACTTCTCGAACGAACCGCGCGCCGCAGCCTGCCGATTCAGCTTCTCAAAGATATGATTGTCGCTTACGGCGAGCAGCTTTCGTCGTATCTTCTGGCGCTCGTCTGCCGCGCGAAAGGCGTCAACGCCGTCCACAAAGACGCGCGCCGTTTAATAATCACCGATGACGAACACGGCGCGGCTTCGCCGATTTTTGAAGAAACGAATCCGCTGCTTCAAGTCGAGTTAAATCCGCATCTCGCCGCCGGTGAAATTCCCGTAATGGGCGGTTTTATCGCCGCAACCAGAAACGGCGAAACGACCGTTTTAGGACGCGGCGGCTCGGATTTTTCCGCCGCAATCGTCGGCGCTGCTTTGAACGCGGCGGAAATTCAGATTTGGACGGACGTGACCGGAGTTTTAACGACCGATCCGCGAATTGTGCCGGAAGCCAGGACTTTGCCGGTTTTGAGTTATGAAGAAGCCGCCGAATTGTCGTATTTCGGGGCTAAAGTTCTGCATCCGAAAACCATCCTGCCCGCCGTTAGGGAAAAAATTCCCGTGCGCGTTTGCAATTCGCGCGAGCCGGATGCCGCCGGAACGATGATTCTCGCCGAACCGGAAGGAACGCCGAATCTGATTAAATCAATCGCCTATAAAAAAGGCATCACGATTTTGCGAATCTCTTCGGCGCGAATGCTCGGCGCATACGGTTTTATGTCAATGCTGTTTCAAACTTTCGAGCGTTTCCGCACGGTGATTGACGTTGTGGCGACTTCGGAGGTTTCGGTTTCTCTGACGATTGACAACACTGATTCGCTCGAACAAATTGTTAACGAATTGAAACGCTTTGGCGAAATCGAAGTCGAACCGAACAACGCCGTCGTCTGCGTAGTCGGCGAAGGATTACGCTCGACGCCCGGCGTCGCGGCGCGCGTTTTTAACACAATTTCCGACATCAACGTCTCGCTCGTCTCGCACGGCGCTTCAAGCGTTAATTTCACCTTCGTCGTCAAAGAAACGGACGTTTTTGAAACCGTCAAACGGCTGCACCGCGAGTTTTTCGATTGAACATTAAGGCAAAAAGAATTTTCGGTTGTAGATTGCAACGGTTAAATTTGAAGCGGCGCGAAAACGGCTAAAGGCAGCGGAAGAAATAACACATAACATTTTTAATAGTGTGCCTGTTTCGCGCTAGCGTCCAATGACCTGTTCGGCGGTTCTGCGTCAAACACAACTCATCTTTTCACCAGCAGAGCTTTAATCAGTCATAAATATTCACTCCTTCGTTCGTCTCGGATTGTTGAAATTCAGGATTGCCAGTAAATGGAGAGTAAGAATTACTGTGGCGGTTGCAATCGTCAACCAGTTCAAGTTTCTCCACAAACTAATCGTATTTATCATCTCCGGCTCGAACTTGCCATCAAGCGTTGCGCCGACCACGCCTCCGATAGTTAAAATCATCCAAACTTTCAGAGGAAACATAATCCAAGCAATAAGCGTCGCCCACCCTAACCAGAATCTCGCTCCCGTATCGAGTTTAATGGTGAGAAGCCACGCTATCAGAGACGCCAGAAAGACCCAGGGGTTAACAGCGCTAAAAAAGTAAATCAGGAAACGGGGCGTTCTAAAGTAACTGATTATCGAATCGGGAGGATTGTAGCTCCATAGAGGAACGAGCATCAGAGCGTTGAAGATATAACCTCCCAGCCAAATCCCCCAATAAACGGTCGCAATGAAAAGGAACAATCGAGCCAAATCTTTAAGAATCTTCATATTATTTATCTCCTGCGGTTTCTGTTATCAACGTTCGGTTATTCGCCCGCCGCGTTTGCCGATTAATTTCTCGTCTGATTGATTCAGCTTTTCGGCACTGCAATTTGGCGAAATATCCAACGCTGAATAGCATCGCTGAAGGTCTAAATAAAAGTCTTTGGAAAATTCCTGGAAAATTCTTGGTAATTGATTGATGAAGAAAAAAGCCAACATTCGCCCGCCGCGTCCATTGGCTTTTGGGGCTGCGCGAAAGCGGTTTTACAAAGGCGAATCAACTGCGGCTTGCTGAGGCTCGCGTCGTAATTTTAACCGTTGGCGATATGTAAGTTGTCGCCAAATCCACTCCATCGGACCGTAGGCAAAATACTTCAGCCACAGAGCGCTCACCAGTATCTGAAATAAAAAGATGGCAAGCGCAATCAGCGTCGCCGTTCTCGCGCCGATTCGTCCGAACTGACCGAAACCGTAACCGTAAAAAATGAAAACGCAGATGACCGTTTGCAGTAAATAATTGGTCAAAGCCATTCGCCCGACCGGAGCCAGAAAAGCGAGCAGTCTCCGCCACGCCGCTTTTTGCCACAGCGTGGCGACTAAGGCAATAAAGAAAAGCGCCAGCGCGGGAACGCCGAACGCATAGCTGACAACGCCTGCAATTCCCGCAGGCGTCGGCGGAATCAGCGCTTCTTTTCCCGCTAATGCCGAAAAAGCGACGTTGCCGACCAGACCTAAAACGAGTCCGTAAACAAGGACGCGGCGAATGAAAGGCTGATGACTCGATAAATCCTGAAAAAAACCGCGCCGATACGCATAAAACCCTAAAAGAAACATTGCCAGAATCTTCGGCAAGCGCATATCGAAAATCAAACCTGCATACCTGCCGATGATATATTGCAGGTTAAAATCAGTTATAATTTGCAGGTAACTGCTCTGCTGAACCTTTCTGACTGCTTCGTTCCAAAAATCCACCTGTCCGGCTTGAAAAGCCGCTAAGGCTTCGGGCGGAACAAAGGCGATAAATAAAATATAAATCAGAAGGTACGTCAGAATAGGAATCGCCATCAGAGCGAACGCCCATTTGAGAAGCGCGTCGTTTGTTTTCCTGCGAAACAGAATGAGCACAAAACCCATCAAGGCGTAGATACTGAGAATATCGCCCGCCCACAGCAAATAAGCGTGCAGCAGACCGATGATTAGCAGCCAGAACAAACGCCGTTTGAAAAACGAGGCTTTCGTGTCGCCGCGTTCTTCCGTCCGACTGATTTGCAGCGCGAATCCGAAACCGAACAAAAACGAAAAAATCGAATAAAACTTGCCTTCGATAAAAAAATGAATCAGAAAATGCGTAATCCGGTCGGCAAGCGGGCTTTGCTCGGCGAGCGCCTGCGGCATCATCCCGTAACCGGAAAACCACTGCATATTACCGATCAGAATGCCGCAAATGGCTAACCCGCGCAGCACGTCGAGAATTTCAATGCGTTCCTGCGAAGAAATCGGACTAATTTGGCTTTCAGACATAATTCACCTTTTTTGTTTAGCGCCTGCGAGTTGATTTTTATTAATTGTCTTTTCTATTCGCAGGTCATTCAAAGCCCGGTTCGGCGGTTGCAGCCGGAAGCCATTCATTGAAACCCTTGATTATCAGCCATACCGCAACAGCTATTTGGATCGGAAGCAGCGGCATAGCCATCTCCCCTATGGGGCTATTGCCGAGTAACATCATTAACGTGACACCTATGAACTGAGACACGATTCCAATGATTCCAACGGCAGCCATCGCGCGCGGAATCAGGGCAAAGCGCAAGAGCGAACTGTAAAAGACAAAGATCCAAGCTCCTATCGCAACCAACTGCACAGCATGCGCCCAACGCCGCGCCGAAGCGACCGTTGCGCCAGCCACCTGATACAGCCCGGAATCTGCTGCGCCTCCATTTACGTACTGCTGGCTCAAAGACAGCATAGACATCACGGTCGCGTTTTGTACGGCGTCCAGCGCACAACTGACCACACATACGGCTAGAAACCAAAGAGCGGTCGCATTGCTGTACCGGCGAAATACCGGGAGCGCCGTGATGCCGAGCGAGACGGTGAGTGCAGCGCCGATGAAAGAGATAAACACAGCCGCGCGTATCTGAAAAGAACTCTCCGCCGCCGCTGTCAGAAAGCCCGGCGAGCCTGCTATGAGCGGTCGCAGCAAAATGAAGGGCATCGTTAGTCCGGCAACTAACTGAAACAACAACAGGATGCCGACAGTTCGCCCGACGCTCTTTGCAGATTTCATAATTAGCTCCGTAGAAGAAGATTTAAGGTGATACTTGGTTAGCTTTACGGAAAGACGATGGGAAAGTTCCGGCACAATTTATTACGTGAATAGCAAATCCGGTTGTTTGCCGCTCACATTCGTTTGAGTTGTTCAATGCTGTCGTTATCACAAGACAGATTGTTTTTCCCGCATATCGCATCGACCGGAATTGCCGCGAGCTGTCCGGGAAGTCGTTCGCCGCTTTTCGCCAGCCAAACGGGCGGATTATCCAACTCGACAAAGAGATTTCCCAGAAAATACCAGTCCCGGAAACGCCTATCGCTCCTCCGAGGGTTTTCGCGTAAGCCTCGCCCAGAAAATCTAAGCAGAAAATCCAATAAGTAATTAACCTAAGCTGTCAGTTAGGCGAATTAAAGAATATTTGCCCGCGAATAAACGCAAAATGATACGAAATTAAAGAAAAAACAAATTATTTTCGCGATTTTTCGCGGGCAGAAAAATTATTTCTTATTCATCCCTTGCAAAATTATTGCCCGCCGTTTGAAATAATCAGAGTCGTCAAAGCAAACTCCGCGTTAAAGGAGAAAGCCCCATTGTTTACAGCTATGCTTCGCTGACCGTCTATATCGGTTTCGAGCGCGGTAACTTGCAGCGCGGACAAAGAGTTTCCGAAAGCGGTTAGCGAGACGGTTACGTCAACCGGCGTATTCGTCGGCTGGTAAATTCGCAGAACTAATGCAGAAGAATCAGCCTCGGCAGACTTGGCGGCGGTGATAATCGCATCGCCTGACGTAACCGAAGCCAGCGAAAACGTCGTCGGAAATGAAAGCATACCTTGTGAATAACCTCCGGTCGGCATATTGATGTATGTGCCGAGAAGCGGCGTCTGAAAACCGAGCGATTCGCATAACTGCGCGCCAGTCGAAGGGGCTTGTACCGCCGAAGGCATTCGTATCGCGTAGTGATGCGTGTGCACGCCCGTATCGCTGCCGGTTGCGCCGAGATTAGTGTCGCCGGGAGTGTTCCGCAAAACGCATCCTATCAACGCCCCGTTTCCGTCAATAGCCCAAGCCGGAATGCTCGAATGATAGATTGCCGCCTGATATTGCGAGGCAGCCGCAGGCAGTAAAAAATCGTGCGAAGCCAGAAACGTCGGCGGGGTAGTCCACGACGGAGTCGGCAGTTGAGAATCCCAGTGATAAGTCGTGCCGTGACTCATAGCGTCAACCGGATTTATAAAAGGGAATCGAACCATCACCGAATAAGGATTCCCTTTATACGTGGTGCCGCTCGTCGGAAAACCGTCGGCGGTCAGAGGCGCGCCGCCCGTAATCGACATTCTCAAAAACGGCTCTCCGGCGACGAGCGTGTATTCACGAATGTAAGTGGCGCTGACCGGATTGTTGTTCGCGTCCATTGAATTAAATTGGACGGTCGTTTGAAGCCGCAGGCGCAGCGGACCTTGTTCGAGCCATTCGATGCTTTTCACGGTTAATTGTCCCTTGAGGTCAAGCACTAATGTTCCGGGATTTCCGTAATTGTCCGGCTCGTTTCCAAACCGGTAGATGTCTCCGCTGTCGATATAAAAAGCCAAATCGTTTCCCGTTTCCCCCGCCGCTAATAATTCGACGCCCGTTCCGCCGCTCATATCCTGAAGGAAGGATAATCCGCCGAAGGAATCTACCGAGACGACCGCATTCAGATAATAATTCGATAATGCGAAGTTTCTTCCGTCGGGGCTTTGGCTGGAAAAAAGAGACATTGTCGGGTCGGTCGGTGGCGGCGGCGGCGACGCCGATAAATACGCCGTATCGTATCCGAGACTCGGCGCGGAAGCCATAAAGAGCAAGTCGCCGTTTGCCGCCGTCTGGACGATTGACGTTCCGCCCGACGTTCTCACGCTGGCGGCATTCGAGCACAACAGGGCGGGCATTTCCACCAGCCCCGCACTGTCGAAGCCGAGTTGATTAAAAACGGCGACGGGCGTTTCGCCGCTCTGCGGCGCGGCGTTTATCAGCGCCGCAGTTGCGGCGGCGGCTGCTTGCCGCGCGCTGTCGCCGATAGCCGCCGCCTTTATCAATAACGGCTGCTGCTCGCCCGTATAAACCGCGTCGAGAGCGGTTCCGGTAATATAATCGTGATGCGTGCTCGGAGTGAGCGTCTGCCACCCGTCGGCGACTGTCTGGTTGGGCGTGTAGGCAATCGGCGTCCGCGACTCATCCGCCGCGCCGAGCTGCAGCGTCTCGTAAATTTTCCCGAAAACTTCCGCGCCGACCAGCGCGCGGCTCGCCGCGTGATGCAGAATTTTATTCGCCGGACGGCTGGCATAATAACCCGTCCAGTAGGGCGTCGGGTAAAACGGCTGCGGCGTCGGATATGCCTCGCGCTGCCAGAAGCCGTTGACAAGCCCGACGTAATGGTCGAAGGTGGCGGCGACGGCGTAAACGCCCGGCTGCGGATTGTTGTTATAATCGCTTGCGAAGGTCGGCAAATCCTGCGGCATTCTGAAATCGCACCCGACCGGCACGAATACATAATCGGTCAGCGACGCGCCTTTATTTGTGTTGTAGTAATTGTTAATTTGGTCAGACGGATTATTGTACTTATTGATGTCGTCTCCCTGACAATATGTCGCCTGCATATAGTGAGCAAAGGTCGTTGAGCCGTCGGCGGCTTGCCAGATGAAATCAACGCCGTCCGATAAAAGAGCCTGCCGATTAGCTGCGGGCAGGCGCGAGAATCCGACGCCCTGAAATCCGAGCGCCTGCATCAAAGCCGGAAGCTGGCTGTCGTGTCCGAAATCGTCGGGCAGCCACGCCTGATTCATCGGCAGTCCCGTCAGATTGGCGTCGAGCCACTGCCTGCCCAAAAGGTAATTTCGGATAAAACACTCGCCGTCCGGCAGGAGATTGTCGGGCGAAGTGATGCCGCCGCCGACAATTCGCAGGTTGTTTCCGGCTTGTTTCAGCGTGTCGAACGCCGCCGGATACTTGGCGGCGAAGCCTTCGAGAAAGCCCATCTCGCAAATCGAGTAATAATATGCCGGACGCAGCGTCCCGCCCGGACAAAGAAAGCCTGCGGCAGCGGTAAATATATCCTTTGCCGGTTTAACGTTATCTTTGAAATACGGGATTGTGTCGGGCGGCTGATTGTCCAGCAGCGTCGGAAACGGCAGCAGCCAGTCCCAGTCGAGATGCGACGATTGGCTGAGAATAATTACTTTCTGCGCTTTCGGGCTGCCGAGCGGCGGAATCCCAAGCTCGATACGAATTTGTTCCTCGGTTGGTTGTGTATTGCTAATCATAGTTCTCCTTTGTAAAGTGAATAGCGAAAAGCGGCTTTCCGCAAAACGCGCAAAATCCGGCAGATTTTTTATTTAGGGGAAACACTAAATCTTTGCGCCGTCATTCACCGCCGGGAGATTATGACTGATGGCTGCAAAATCCGTTTTTAACACGAGCGTTGAAAAGGTGTATCTACTTATACTCTTTAATGTTTATTTTTGCTAACGTTTGCGGAACATAAATATTCAGTCTGTAAAGCGAAACCGAACGGGGAAACCCGATTTCAATTTTTTGGTATTAAACCTCGTTCATCGGTTGTTCTTTTACGCCCTTAATTAAAAGCCATAAGATGGTCAGAGGCGCGCCCAGAGAATTAAACAACATAGTTAATTGGGTTATTATCGCCGGATAGAATTGCGGAAAGAGTATTTTGGTAAAAGTATTAATCGGAAAGGCGCAGGCTCCAATTATCAACAAAATGCCTAAAATTGGCGGAATATATCTTGATTTGATGACAAGCAATCCGAAGGTAAATAGATAAAGCGCCGAAAATAGTTCAATGATTCCTATTCCGAAATTGTTCAGCCTGAGAAATATCATCATCAGGGCGTTAAGCTGCTCCGGTTGAAACGCTTTCAGGTAATCGGCATTGCTTAAAACTACTAAGGCTCCAAGATTATTAAGCGAATTAACGACGCCTACGGCAATCGTCACCAAAATCGAAATCAATAAAAATGTCGCTAATGTTTTATTAACTCCCTTAAATAAGCGGAATACCGTCAATCCAAAAAATAACAAAATGATTGCTGAGAAAAGATTGCTCGCAATCGCCATCCGAAACAGCGACTCGTTAGCCAAAATATTATTGGCTGTCGCTACGGCATCTCCAAATACAATCAGCTTAGGGCGAACATACATCAGACTGAAACCCGTCGGAACTACGGACAATAACCAAAGTAAGCCTGCGAGTCTTGCCGTCCTTTTCAGTGAATTTACTTTTTCTTCCATGTTTTTTTATTTGGTATTTATGCCGTTCTGTTTTTAATTCGTTTTAGCTGATTCAGGTTGGATTAATTCATTGTTTGGAAAAAACTGTATCAGTTCCATAAATCGTTATTTCGTTTTGTTATCTAACGTTAGTTCGTGATAAGGAAATAAGAAAACATTAATAAAAACAAATCTTTGCGCACTTTGCGTTTAAAAATCGTCAGAATTAAACGCAAAGCTCGCAAAGGCAAGGACGCGAAGGAACGCAAAGAAAATCCTGTTTTGAGTTAACTCTTTATTTTTCAACAACTATTATCCCGAACTCACGTTATTTAAGGTTGTGACTAACGTCCTGATAAAACAGGCTAACGTGAAGATAAAAAAAATGTTCCGACACTTTTTCAACTTAGAGCAAGTTTCAGATAATTGAAATACAATGCGCTCTATTGCATCTCTTTCGGAAAATACTCCGACGCAAAGTCATTTTTCTTTAAAACGCAGGACACAATCTTTAACGCAAAATGATTTTGCTTCGCAAGTTTTACTGTTGATTTGAGAGCGAGATTGTCAGGAATCGAAACTGTAAGCCGGCGCGTTCGCAAATGATTTGTTATATGCGCCATTTTCATTAAAAGCGGTTTCCCGCCGTCTGAAATATCAAATCCATCGCTGCACGGCTTCGGGGGAATCATTCGGAGTCGTGTTAAAGCATATTTTGGCTTGCGGCGCGTTTTCATGCACCACGTTGATTAACTTCTCAAAAAGCAGAAAATAAGTCGCAGCAGTTCTGATGCCCGCCCCGATAATAATACAATCAAATCGTTTCTCCCGAAGCCGGCTGCGAACGACCTCTTCGGCGGTCTCGCCCGCATCTGTCAGGCACATTTCTATATCGTAGCCGAGGCGTTTTAAGTCCTCTTCGGCTTTGTCGAGTCCTGCTTGTATCTTATGAGCATCCAACCCGGGCGAGTTTGCAAAGTCAGGGCTTGAAAAATCAATCACCGTCGGTTTCAAACCAATTAACATTACGCTTTTCTTCTCTGACATATCCATTTCAGCAAAGTCTTAAAATTTATCAGTTTTGAGATTGTTTCTTGTTTTTATTAATTACACCAGGAAGCATATAACGGTTGAGATGCCGTGGCGCGATACCGTCGCCAAGCCCGCAAAGGTTTAACGAACAACGTAAATAACAACGTAGCTGTTTCGCCCTCACGTTCATTGAATTGTTCGACACACGGTGCAGGAATCTGTTAGAACACAAAGACGGGCGGACAACACAGATTTATGCTCACGTTTTAAAATCCAAATTCGTCGTGAAAAGCAGGCTCGACCTTTGAATTTTTACTCTACGTTCAAAACCTGCGCGACGGTTTCCTTTTTTAAGCCTTTGCCGCGTTTTTTGCGGTTGTTGTAATCGGAAAGCGAAATTTGCGGATCGCGCCAGGCGTCGAGCAGCCCGACTTGGTGGACGCATTGAATCGTGCAGGTCGGCGCGCACCATTTTTCGGTGATGTATTCGCGCTCGAAATCAGCCATCGTGTAATCCGCAAGCGGAATTCCGGGCGTGCCGCGCTGCTGCGAACACCAGTTGACCATTCCCATTTCGTCAATGTAGAGATAGCGCGAACCGGCGCGGCAGCGCCAATTGTATTCTTTGCCGCCAACCAGATCGTTTTGAAACCAATTCCAGCGCGCGTAACTGCGCGAGCCTAAATTTTTAACCGCCCAATAAATTTCTGATTCGCGCTCGCCCAGAGGCTTTAATAAACCGTCGTTATCGTGAATAACGCCGACCGTCGAAGAGAATCCAAGCTCGACGGCGCGTTTGCCAATCGTTAAAGCGTCTTCAGGATTTTTGACGCCGCTGCCCAAAACGGAATTGATATTTACTTTAAATCTGGCGTGTTCTTTCAGATTTTGCAGCTTTTTGTCCAAAACTTTGAGGCTTTTTTTGGAAACTTCGTCCGGTATAACATTGTCAATCGAGATTTGCAGATAATCGAGACCGGCTTCGTTTAGTTTCTTGATTTTGTCGGGCTGAAAATAATAGCCGTTGGAAATCAGACCGGCAATCATTCCTTTTGAGCGAATGTAGGCGATAATTTCAAATATTTGCGGGTGCATCATCGGCTCGCCGCCGGAAATCGTGACGACCGACGTGCCAAGCTCGGCGAGCTTGTCAAAACGGCGCTTCATTTCGTCGAGCGGAACGGGTTCGCTCGTTTTGTCGTACTCGTTGCAATACGTGCAAGCCAGATTGCAGCGGCGCATCGGAACGACGTGCGCCAGAACGACGTGCCGTGTCGAAAGAAAAGCGCGGGTTGTGTGTTTGACTCCGCGCACGAATCTGCTTAATTTACTCGCTTTGCTCATTCTACTTCGGAAAACAATTGGGAGATTAGCTATAAAGCCGCAATTATAAAGGTTTCAGGCAATGTTTTTCAAATTGCGGCAAAAAGAAAAAGGCTTTGACGCTTCGAGCCAAAGCCTTTTTCCAGGAAAATTATTTATTTTTAACCTTTAACTCGCTTAACGCTCTTCGGCAGATTGCTGAGTCCGAGCTGGTCAAGTTTGATTGAAGCGTTTTTCTCCAGAGTGTAGAGCAAAATGTTCGTCCAATCGCCGTTTTTCTCATACATCTTAACCTGCGTCGGCATACCTTCGGGCGTCACCCAGACTTCGGCGTAAGAATATTGCATAGGCTTTTTCGGCGTTAATTTTAATTTATAAGCCGAAATCGTGCCCTTCGCAATCAATTCCGAGCCGAGCCATTTGGCGTCGAAATTTTGTTTCAATTCCTGCGGCGACATATTGATAAACTGCAAACCGCTGCCGGCGTCTTTCTTTTGCACTTCCGAAGTTCTGCCTTCGATAACCTGTTCGAGACGCGGGCGATACAACAGATATTTGCCGTTGACGACCGACAAAGTTTCCTGCTGCGGATAAGTCCAATCAATGCGCACGTTGGCGTTCTTGCCTTTCGCCGGAATATACAAAACCGTTCCGTCCTGCGCGGTTTCGACTTCTTTCAACTGCGAATTGTAACGCTCCATCCGTACTTTCGATTTCAAAGACTTCAAAGTCTTTTGATTTTCGCCCATCCGGTTGTAAAGCTCGCGAATAATAGTTTGATCAACTTGCGCGTTCGTTTGGCTCAATACGCCAAAAGCGAAAACCGCGATTGCCGTTAAAACAAAATATTGAATTATTTTTTTCATAAATGCTCTCTAACGTAATTCGATTTCGTAAATCGTTTTCCCGTTTTTGTCAGCTTTTTGCCGGTAATTTAAAATTTCCGCTTCTTTGTTTCCGCTCCATTCGCGGACGCGCTGTAATCTGGCATTTTCGTCCAAATCGGGAGAAAAATCTTCGGCGCTGACAATCAAACGAGTAACTTTGGAACTCTCGGCGGCTACAGCGAGCGGTTGGCGCTGTTTGCCTTCAAACCAACTTTTCGGCGTTAAAAATATAAATGCTAAAATTAAAATGCAAAGAACGTCATACTGCCACGCCGTCCGCCCGTAGTTCCATAAAATCACGTTTTTGATTGCCGACCACATCGTTCGCGTTGCTCACAGAATGTAGAAGATAGAATGTAGAATGTAGAAGAAGCAGTTAATTCTGCCTTCTATCTTCTACATTCTACATTCTTAATTCACAATTCTCCCGTCTCGCATTTTGATTGTTCTCGAACAAGCGGCGGCGGCTTCCGGGTTGTGCGTAATCATTACGATTGTTTGCTGATAACGCTCGTTTAGCTCTCGAAACATTTTCAGCACGATTTCCGAATTTTCCGTGTCGAGATTTCCCGTCGGCTCGTCCGCCAGAACGATTGCCGGACTCGTTACAATCGCCCGCGCCAGCGCGACGCGCTGCTGTTCGCCGCCGGATAATTCGAGCGGTTTGTGATGCATTCTATCTTCGAGCTTTAAGAGACGCAAGATTTCGCGTCGTCGTTCGGGATTTTCGCCGCCGTTACGGGCGTGGATTTTTTCCGCCAGCCGCAGATTTCCTTCCGCCGTCAATGTCGGAAACAAATTAAATCGCTGGAAAACGAAACCGATTTTCTGGCGTCGAATCTCGGTTCGCTGGCGGTCGGAAACATTGGTTAATTCCGCGCCGTCAATCGAAATTTCCCCGGAAGTCGGCGTCAAAAGTCCGCCCAAAAGATGCAGGAGCGTTGATTTGCCGCAGCCCGATTGCCCCATAATGGCGACGAATTCGCCTTTTTTTATGTCGAGCGAAACTCCGCGCAGAGCGTGAGTTTCCACCGCTCCGACCTGATAAACTTTAGTCAGATTGTCAGCAAGCAAAATTGTCGAAGCGGATGTTGCGACTGCGTTCATTTAAAAAGCGATGACTGCGCGTTGGTTTGGACTTGCTGTAATTGTTTGTCCAAATCGAATTCCGGCAATCCCCATGTATTCTCCAACTGAAAAATCGGCGTTTCGTAATTGCGCCCGAGAACGACCGCCTGCGGAGTTTGATAAGTTAATTTGACGCTGTAACGCTCTTGCGGTCTCGTCACCTGAACCTGAACGGGCATACTGAGCGCGCCGGTTTCGCCGAATTTTTGTTCCGCGCCGTAAGTAATATCCGAAACGAGCGCGCCGCCGTCGCTGAAAACCTGCTGTCGCGCCAGCCGAATTCCGCCGACGCGATCAAACCAGAAACGACGCGAGACGTTAAAACCGCTTCCGTTCTTTTTCAGCTCGTCGAGCAAATAATAACCGCGAATCACGCGCCCGGCGGCTGATTTCGTGCCGGAATCGGCTTCGTCCTGATAAATCTCGCTCAGTGTGTAAGCGGAATTTTCGCCCGTCTCGACCGGGCGCATTAACAGCGCATCTGTAAAATGCTGCGGGCGAAGGCTCGAAAACGCGCTGATCGCTCGCCTTTCCGCATCGCCGGTGCCGACTTCTCGCCTCGCCTTTTTTTCGAGCGGAGTATAATCGGCTTCGTTCGTGCCGACGACAAAGCGTTTAAATTTTTCGTCAACGCAGCAAATCACCGCTACGCGAAATTTATCGCCGTCCGATGTCATCTGCACAATGTCGGTGCCGACAATCGGAATCTGAATTTTTAAATTAATATTGCTCGGCGCTTGAACGATGACTTGCCCGTCGGCGGATTTATATTTTTCGGCGATTCCCGATTCGGCAAAAGTATTGTCCTCGAATTTAACGTCAACTTTGCCGCGCATTGATTTGACTTGCGCCAGACGATTGATTTCTCCCAAAAGCCGTTCTTTATCGGCGGTTTCCACCGGAGAGAGAAGGACGGCAGCTTTTTTATCAACAACTTTCGGACTTAAAGCGTTGCATCCGGCGGACGCAAAAACTGCGACAGAGACGACGAAAAGCAGGCACTTTGTAAATAATATTTTTCGGCAGAAACGCCGCTCAGAAATACTCATTACTCGTTTAAATCAGCCCTCATCCGGCGTCCGTCGGTAAAATCTCAACCTAACAAACCGCTTCCGGCTTGTCAATTTGATGCGGCTTTTCAAAAATACGAAGCGCGGCACGTAAAATTTTACGTGCCGCGTCTTTAAAAAGGTTTGTTTCGACCGCGTTTTTATCTGAAATTTCCGTTATTCGGGCTGCGCGTCAAATAATCGCTCATTGTAAAAGCAAACAAAATCATCAGCCAGATAATCGCGCCAAACGCGCACAGCCAGACCAGCTTGCCGCTGTAACGGACGTGCATAAAATATAAAACAACGCACGTCGTTTTAAAAATCGCAATCAGCAAAGCGACAAGAGTGTTCGCGCCGATAAAAAATTGATCCAAGTCGAATTGCGCGACAAACCACGTCAAAATCGTCCCGACAACCAAAATGCCGAAAATAATCAGATAAGTCGAAATCGGCATTACGTGGTGGTCTTCGCCGTGATAATGCGCTTCGTCTCCGCGGTTTATTGATTTTTCAGCTACCAATCCGTGTTGACCCATAAAATCAATTACGAATTACGAATTTCAAATTACGAATTGCAGAATTTTGATAATTCGTAATTCGTAATTTGAAATTCGTAATTGTTTAATGTCCGCCACCTCCGGCAATAAAGTGCCTGCCGAGCAGGTAAAGCAGCGGGAAAAGGAAAATCCAGACAATATCAACAAAGTGCCAGTACAAGCCGGAGATTTCTACCGGACCGTAAAACTCCGCCGAATAGCGCCCTTTTAAAGCCGTCCACATCAGCCAGAGCATAATGCCGATACCGATGATCATATGCAGCGCGTGAAGTCCGGTCATTGCAAAATAAATCCAGAAAAACATCCGCACTTTATCGCCGAACGCCTCCTCGCGCCCGTAGAGAGTTTTTTCGGCTTCGCTGGCGTGTCGCTCAATCATTTGCTGCTGATGGACAAGCTCTTCGCCATGCGGTTCCCATTTAAAATCTCTTGAAAACGGAATCAGGTGATGCTGGTATTTATCATTGTATTCGACGGCTTTGACACCCAAAAACACCAAACCGAACATCATCGTCAGAACAATCCAGCCCGCCTGAACTTTGGGCTTTTTGCTGGTCTGCGCCGACCAAACCGCCAGAGCCATCGTCAAGCTGCTCGCAATCAGGACGAGCGTGTTCGCAAAACCGAGCCACAAATCGAGGTGATTACTGCCGGCGGCGAAAGCCATCGGATATTTATAGCGATATAGCAAATACGCCATAAACAGCCCGCCGAAAAACATTACTTCCTGCACGAGGAAAAACCACATTCCGATTGTCGTGGCTTCCTTCTGCTGATCAATGTCGTCGAACTGATGCTGCAGTCCGGGAACGTGATGATGCTCCTGATGCTTGTCTATTGCTTCAACTCGTGTTGCCATTCTTTTAAATTATGAATTATGAATGCGGAACGCTGAACTGTTTTAATTCCGCGTTCATAATTCATAATTCAGCGTTTCAATCTTAAACCCTTTCAGGTGCTTCCAATCTGCGTCGTCGCTCGCCTTCTTCGTTCAAACCGCTTTCTTCGCCGAATTCGTATGCTTCCCAAGTCACGATTGGAGTTCTGACAAAATTTTCGGTCGGCGGCGGCGACGTGGTGCGCCATTCCAGTCCGGGCAAAACCCATGGATTATCGCCCGCGACCTTGCCGAAAAATAAAGCATAAGTCAGATAAATCGCTGGCAAAACCAAACCGATAGCCAAAATCGAAGCTCCGGCGGACGAAAATATATTTAAAACCTGAAATTCTTCCGGGTAAGCCGCATAACGGCGCGGCATTCCCAAATATCCCAAAATAAATTGCGGGAAGAACGTTAAATTAAATCCGATGAATACAATCATCGCAGAGATTTTGCTCCAAAATTCGGAATACATTCTGCCGAACATTTTCGGAAACCAGTAATGCAGACCGCCCAGATATGCCAGCACCTGACCGCCGACCATCACATAATGAAAGTGAGCGACGACAAAGTAAGTGTCGGTTAAATGAACGTCCAATCCCATAGCGCCCAAAAACAATCCGGTCAAACCGCCGATCAAAAACAGCCCCATAAAAAACAGAGCGTAGAGCATCGGCGTGTCGTAAGAAATCGAGCCTTGATAAAGCGTCGCCGTCCAGTTGAAAACTTTAATCGCCGACGGAACCGCAATGACCATTGTCAAAAACGAGAAAACGAGTCCGGCGTAAATTGATTGTCCCGAAGCGAACATATGATGTCCCCAGACGAGAAAACCGAAAACGGCAATCGCAATCGAAGAAAACGCGACAAAAGCGTAACCGAAAATTTTCTTGCGCGAGAAATTGGCGATCAACTCCGAAATAACTCCAAAGCCGGGCAGAATCATAATGTAAACCGCCGGATGCGAGTAAAACCAGAAAAGGTGCTGGAACAAAATCGGGTCGCCGCCGAGCGCCGGATCGAAAATTCCGACTCTGCCGAATCTTTCGAGAGCCAGCAGAAGAATCGTAATAGCGATAACCGGCGTCCCTAAAACCATCACGAGACTCGTCGCATAATGCGACCAGACGAAAAGCGGCAGCCTGAACCAGGTCATTCCGGGGGCGCGCATCGTGTGAACCGTGACGAGGAAATTTAAGCCGGTTAAAATTGACGAGAAACCGTTAATAAAAATTCCGATGCCCGCAGCCATCACGTAAGTGTTTGAAAACGTCGTCGAATACGGCGTGTAAAACGTCCAGCCGGTATCAACGCCGCCCGCCAGCAGCGCGTAAAGCGTAAATCCGCCGCCGACTATATAAATGTACCAGCTCAGCAAATTGATTCGCGGAAACGCGAGGTCTTTCGCGCCGATCATAATCGGAATCAGGAAGTTTCCCAGAATTGCCGGAATTGCCGGAATCAGGAAAAAGAACACCATAATAATTCCGTGATGCGTAAACACACGGTTATACATATGCGCTTCCATCAAATCGCTCTGCGGCGTCAAAAGCTCGAGGCGAATCAGAGATGCGTATATTCCGCCGAGCAAAAAGAAGGCGGATACGGAAATGAGGTAAAGAATCGCAATCCGTTTGTGATCTTTGGTTAAAAGCCAGGAAGCGACGGTCGTGCCGTTATTTAAATAATGCTTCCTCGGCATTAAGCCAATTTCTTCGGTTCTGTTTAAAATTGCTTCTTCTTGCATAAATCTAATTTTCTCCCCAGTTATGGGTTCGATCTGCCTCCCGTCGGCTCGACCGCTCTTCCATCGGTGTCAAAATTTCTGCTAGCGTCCGGCTGCGGCGCGGTCGCGGGAGTCGTGTTCAATTTATTTGGCGCGCCAGTCTGCCCGGCAATTGATTTGATATAAGCAATCAGGGAAACAAGCTGGTCTTCGGTGACCTGTCCTTTAAATGTTGGCATAATCGGCTGAAAGCCTTCGACGATTTGCCCTTGCGGATTCAAGATTGATTCGCGGATATACGCCTCGTCAGCCGTCACCGTTTGACCGCCCGCGAGTCTGACCGGCTTGCCGAAAAGCCCGACCAGCGCCGGACCGCGTCCTCCGCTTCCGTCAGCCGCGTGGCACGAAGCGCACGCCAATTTGTTTTCAAATAAATCTTTTCCGGCTTCGGCTGGTGTCTGTCCCGAAACGTTGCCGCCCAGCCAGTTGTCGAAGTCGCGCTGCTCCATCACGTAAACCCAGCCGCCCATTCCCGAATGGTTCATCCCGCAATATTCGGCGCAGTAAATTCGATATTTGCCGGGCTTAGTCGCTTCAAACCAGAGCGCCGTGTAACGTCCCGGCACAACGTCGGATTTCGTGCGAAAAGCCGGAAAAGAAAGATCGTGCAGCACATCTTCGGTCGTCATCGTCAGCTTGACTTTCGTACCGACGGGAATGTGCAGCTCGTTGATTTCGCGCTGCCCGGTCGGGTGCTGAAATTTCCACATCCATTGTTTGCCGACCACGTAAATCTCCATCGCCTCGCTCGGCATTCGATAAAGATTATAGTAAATGACGCCGCCGCCGACGAAAATCGTCATCACGATGATAAACGGAATGATTGACCAAGTGACTTCCAGAACGGTCGAGCCTTCGATTTCGCTCGGATGAATGTATTTTTCGCGTTCTCGATACCGGATGAAAAACCAGACAATCGCGCCGACAACCAGAACCGTAAAAAACACAGTGATTGCAAGGAGATAAAAATAAAGTCCGTCAACCTGCCACGCGAAAGTCGAGGCTTGTTCGGGAAAAAATGGAATCCAGGAATTCATAATTACAAATTTATCAAAACGTTTTATATCGTTTCGCCCGTTTTATTTCGGTTATATCTGCGGAACATCCAAAACATCGCCGCCAAACCGAGAAGCGTCGCAATGCCGCCGAGCCGAACGATGTTCATAATCATCAGACCGTATTTCCCGCTCGCCGGATTGTAGTGGAAGCAATACAAAATCAGCTTTTCAACCGGGTTTCCGATTTTGCTGCTCGAAGCCTCCATCACGCCGAATTTGACATCTTTCGGCGCATAATCAATGCCGTAAAAATATCGCGCCAGCTTGCCTTCGGGCGTCGCAATTTGAATTCCGCCTGCATGCGCGAATTGTTTTGTCGCTTCATCCCACTGATATTTAAAACCGACGGCTTGCGTAATTTTTTCGATTGATTCGGGCGTTCCGGTCAAAAAATGCCAGCCCGCAGCCGTTTCCGGTCGGTTGTAATGCGCCAGATAAGTTTCTTTTTTCGCTTTCGCAATTGCGGGCGTGTCGCGCGGATCGAAACTGATCGCCACAACATCAAATTCTTTTCCGACATCGAAATTAACGCCTTTTAAAGCGCCCGATAATCCCGTTAAAACCTGATTGCACAACATTGGGCATTCGTAATAAACGAGCGCCAGAACAACCGGCTTGCCTTTGCCAAAATAATCGCCGAGCGCGACCGATTTTCCGTTTTCGTCAACAAATTTCGTGTCGAGCGGAAGCTGTTCGTTCAAACGCTGTTCGATTCCGACCGTTTGCAGAGCTTCGGGCAAACCGCTCGATTGCGTTTGCTGAACCGTCGGATCATAAGTGCGCGGGCTGTAAAGCGGCGAATTGTAATGCTGTGAGCCTCCCTGCGCGAAGCAAGAGGTGACAGCCAATAATACTGCGACAGCCGCCAAACCAACATTTCTGAATTTCGCCAAAAACTTCATTTTTTACTTCTCTCTATTTCAAACCTGGAATCTCAAATTTGAAATTTGTCTTATTGCTCTCTTTTCCAGTTTGTTCTGCCGGAACTTGAATAAGACGGAATTTGTACCGTTTCCTGCAATGCTTGTTGAGCCTGTTCCGGCGGTCGGGTTTTAATCTGGTTTTCCTGCAAAACTTTTTGTTTCGCTTCCTCCAACGGCAAAGTAATCACCGCTCCGGTGTTCGGGTCTTTGCGACCTTCTTTCCAGGTCTTTTCCCAGCTTCTACGCAGGAGGCGATACTCGGCTTGCGGCTCGCGCAATTCCAAATTGAAAGGCTCGGCATCGGTTTCGGTTTCGACTTTGAAACCCGGCGCGGATTGCAAACGCGGCTCAGGCGGCAGATTTAGTCCCTGAGCTTTTTCCTGCTCGGTCATTGCCATCGGCGACGTATTTCTTCGATCTTCCTCCGCCGCCTGCGATTCCATTCCCTGTTCCAGCGCGTACATCAAAAGAAATGTGACGCCGACCAGCAGCACCAATCCCGCGAGAAAGAAAATAATTCCGCGCAGCTCAAGCCGATCTTTTTCATAAGCGTCCGCGCGGTCGTAACTGTCTTTAAACTCTTCGCCCGCGTCGTGGCGCAGATTCTCGTTTTCATCGAGAATCATACCGTCCGGTTTATCTTCTTCGTTTCTTCTTCTTTTGATAGCCATTGTTTCATTCGACGAAGCCAAAGGATTTATCGTTCATCCTTCATCCTTCATCCTTCATCCTTCCGTCAATGGTGTTCTCTGCCGTGCGCGATTGTGTTTTCAAAAAACGGATCGTTCACGGGCATCAGCGGGCGTTTTTTAAGATTCCAGATAAAGAAAAACAGCCACAATCCGCCGACCGCAAACGGCGCGACAAAGTCCATCCAGCTAATCGTAAAATGCTCGCCAGCGTGTCCGGCTTCGTGCTGACCGGGCAGCGGATTCGGCGCGATCAAATAAAACAAATCAATCACGCGCATTACCAAAACAAAAATTGCGACCATTGCCAGCCAGCGCGCGTGACGCTTTAAATCGCGCGAAAGGAGCAGCAGAAACGGAAACGCGAACTGAAATAAAATCAAAATCAGCCCGACAACTCCCCAGCCGCCCGACATCCGGCGCAAATACCACGGCGTTTCTTCCGGCAGATTTCCCGAATAAATAATGATTAACTGGGACAAATTAAAATAAGTCCAAACCATCACCATCGCCAGCATCAGCTTGCCTAAATCGTGAAAATGCGGCGCGCCGAAAACGTGATTCATAGGCTCGCGGCGCGAGAGCCAAAACGAAACGGCAATCACAAACGCCATACACGACAGCGCCCAGCCGATGACAAAGAGCAAACCGTAAATCGTCGAAAACCAGTGCGGATCGAGCGACATACACCAATCAATCGCCGCAAACGAAACCGCCAGCACATAAGCGATCATCGCCGGACCTGAAAAGCGATTGATTTGGACGCTAATCGTCCATTCGCCGGTTTCGTCCTGTTTGCGCGATAAATTCGTCAAATAATATGTAATTCCGCCCCAGACGGCGAAATAAACCAGCGCGCGAATCCCGAAAAACGGAACGTTCAAATACGGCGCTTTGTGGTCTAAAATTTTATCGCCGCCGTGACCTTCCGCCCGATACGCCGCCCATTCGTAAAGACGCGGCGCAAAAGCGACAATCGGCAGGAAAAGAATCAGCAAAAACCACCAGGTTTTCGCTCCGGCTTCCAAAATCCGGCGAATCACGACTCCCCACGAACCGCCCGTCAAATGCTGTAAAAGTAAGATGCCGACACAGCCGATGCCGATTCCCGCCCAGAAAACGTAACCCAGCAGATACGAGCGCAAAGCATATCCGACGTTATTGGTCAGAAAAGCTCCGGCGATTAGGGCGATCATTCCAATCACGCCGACGCCGAGCGCGAGCGTTTGAATTCTCGATAAATCCTGAACCGGAGGATTAAAATTTCCGTTGTTTACGTCCATTTTCGTTTAGTTCTCGCCTCCGTTTTTTTCTGCGTTCACTTTCGCATGAGGCTGCGGCGAGGAACCCGGTGTCGGCGCAGCCGTCGGTGCTGTCGTCGGTGCTGCGCCTCCCGCGATGTTCGGATTGGCGGCTTGCAAAGCGCGAATGTAAGCGGCAATCGCCCAGCGATCCTGCACCGGAACTTGCGCCGCATAACCGTTCATTCTGCCGAATCCGTTGGTAATCACATCGTAAAAATGTCCGACCGGCGCGCCGCGTAATCTTTCCTCGTAATACGAAGGCGGGCGCGTATAGCCGCGGCGCACGACCATTCCGTTTCCTTCGCCGTTCGGTCCGTGACAAACGATGCAGAAAACTCTGTAACGCTCTTCGCCCCGGTCGAGCAATTCTTTCGTCACCGGAAGCGGAAACTCTGTGACGAGATCAGCGGAAAAACTCGCCGCGGCGTTCGTATTGGTCATATTTGCCGGATTAGCCGCATTACCGGCTCTTTCCGGCGTTTGTCCCTGAGTTGCCGCATTTCTGCCGCCTTCGGAAGAAATCGTTTCCTGCGAAACCGCAGCGCCTTCTCTTTTGCCGGTGTAGAGAGCTTTATCCGCGCGCAGATAACCGCGCGGAACGGTGCCTTCGATCAGCGGGCGCGATGCCATTTCGTTGGCGAAAAATTCGCTCCGCTCGTAATATTCGTAACGCGGCGTGTCCTGCATATCGTAACGACAGCCCGTTGCGCCTAAAACCGCGACACAGAGCAGCGCGAGCAAAGCAGCTTTTTTAGTCTTCATCTTCGGTAACATCAAAAACCTCCCGCGCGTCTAAGTTTTGTAAAAACTGCGTCGTTTCATCGTGGTCAAATTTCGGGTCGCTCGATTCGATTGCCAGAAAAAACTTATCGCGCGAAGCCAGAGCAAAACGCGGCGCATTAAAAACCGGATGATACGGCTGCGGCAAACCGTTTAAAATAATCATCCCGACAACCGCCGTCAGAGCCGCCGCCAGCACGATGCATTCAAACGTGATCGGGATAAACGACGGGATGCTCAAAAAAGGTCTGCCGCCGACGTTGAGCGGATAATCAATCGCGTGCGTGTAATACTGCAGCATAAACCCGCCCGTGCCGCCCAAAATTCCGGCGGCGAAAATCAGATACGGCAAAATCGTCCGCTTGATTCCGAGAGCTTCGTCCATTTCGTGAATCGGAAACGGCGAATAGCCATCCATTTTGGTGAATCCGGCTTCGCGCGCGGCTCGCGAAGCCGCCACGAGTTCTCTCGGCGAATCGAATTCAGCCATCACGCCGTAAAGAGTTTTTCTTCCATCCATAATCATTTTCCGTCGGGCGGTCGGCTCGAAGCTGCGCTGGCATCCGTAGCGACATGGGTGAGTTGCCGTAAATCTCTGCAAACGCGGGCGGCAGCTCCAGCCAACCAAAAAAACTCAATTTTTAACTTTCCACGCGGTCTATTGTCCGCACTTCCGTATGCTCCAAATTATGCGTATCGTGAACTTTTGCATCCGGCACCAACGTCTTGACCTCGAAAATCGAAATAACCGGCAAAAATCGGACAAACAGGAAAATCAAAGTAAAGAAAAATCCGATTGTGCCGATAAACATTGTCCAATCCCAAGGCGAAGGCGAATACATCGCCCACGACGACGGCAGAAAATCGCGGTTTAAACTGGTCACGATAATCACGAAGCGCTCAAGCCACATTCCGATGCTGACGACAATCGAGATCGTAAACAGCCAGAATTCGCTCTCGCGGAAACGCTTGAACCACAAAAGCTGAATCGAAAGCCCGTTACACAAAATCAGCAACCAGTACATAAACCAATATGGACCCGTCCATATTCGGTTTTGAATCATAAATTCTTCGTATTCATTCGCCGAATACCAACCGAAAAACGCTTCCATCGCGTAACCGTAAACGACAATCATTCCGGTTGCGAGCATTACCTTGCCCATATTGATGAGGTGCCCTCTAGTCACCAGATTTTCCAATCCGTGCCAGCGCCGGAGCGGAATCATCAAAATCAGCACCATCGCAAAACCGGCGAAAATCGCGCCAGCGACGAAATACGGCGGAAAAATGGTCGCGTGCCAGCCCGGAACTTGCGACACCGAGAAGTCGAATGAAACGATTGAGTGAACCGAAAGCACAAGCGGAGTCGAGAGTCCCGCCAAAATCAAATACGCGACTTCGTAACGATGCCAATGCCGCGCCGAACCGCGCCAGCCGAGTGCCAGCCCGCCGAAAAGCCGCTTCATCCAGGGATTTTTCGCACGGTCACGATAAACCGCCAAATCCGGCACCAATCCGACATACCAGAAAACCGCCGAAACCGTCAGATACGTCGAAACCGCAAAAACGTCCCACATTAATGGCGAACGGAATTGTGGCCACATATTCATCACGTTCGGATACGGCAAAAGCCAATATGCGAGCCACGGACGCCCTGTGTGCAAAAGCGGAAACATACCGGCGCAAGCGACCGCGAAAAGCGTCATCGCTTCTGCGAAACGGTTAATCGAAGTGCGCCATTGCTGCCGCATCAGAAGCAGAATCGCCGAAATCAGCGTTCCGGCGTGACCGATTCCGATCCACCAGACGAAGTTGATAATGTCGAAAGCCCAGCCGACGGGTTGGTTGTTTCCCCAGATTCCGATACCCGTTGTGACCAGATAAGCGACCGTCATCAACAGAACCTGTGCGATAAGGAACGAAATCGCAAAACCGATAACCCACCACCAGGGCGTCTTTTTAGCGTCCGCAAATGAAATTCCGGCAATCTTGTCGGTCACGGTGCCGAAGTTTTCGTCGCCTTCGACCATCGGCGGCGCGAGGACTTTTCTCGGATCAAATTTCTCGACTTCTTGCATAAATTTTTATCGCCCTAATTTTCCCTCGTACTTTCTTAGTGGCTGCCGCCGCCCGGTTCAGCCTGCGTTCCGACCGGAGCGCGGTCGTCTTTGACGCCGTGTTCCTTGCTCTCCGCTTTCATTTCACGATAATCCGGCATTTCCTTGTTCTGGTTTTTCAAGCCAGCCAGATACGTCGTTCGCGGTTGAGTATTTAATTCATTCAACAGCATATAATTGCGATCTTCTTTCTTTAATTTACTGACCGCGCTGTTTTCATCGTTCAAATCGCCGAAAACGATTGCTTCCGCCGGGCAGACCGATTGACAAGCCGTGACGACTTCGCCGTCGCGCACTTTTCGCCCGCCGTCTTTTTGCGCTTCGATTCGCGCGAGCGCGATGCGCTGCGTGCAGTAAGTGCATTTTTCCATCACGCCGCGACTGCGAACCGTGACTTCCGGGTTTCGCATCAATTTGTACTGCGGCGTGTTCCAATCCTGATATAGCAGGAAATTGAAACGACGGACTTTGTAAGGGCAGTTGTTCGAGCAATAACGGGTTCCGACGCAGCGGTTGTAAACCATATCGTTCAAACCTTCGGCGCTGTGAACCGTAGCGTGAACCGGGCAAACCGGCTCGCACGGTGCTTGCTCGCAATGCATACAAAGAATCGGCTGGAAATGCGGTCCTTTCGGATCGTTTACATCGTCGCCGTCGTAATAAGCGTCAATGCGCAGCCAATGCATTTCGCGGCTGCGCTGGACTTGCAGTTTGCCGACGACCGGAATGTTGTTTTCCGCCTGACAAGCGACAACGCAGGCGTTGCAGCCGACGCAGGCGTTCAAATCAATCGCCATTCCCCATTTATGTCCGACATATTCATATTTGGGGTACATTGATTTGTCGTATTCGTCGTGCTGTTTTCCGTTTTCCGGGTGCTGGACATAATCTTCGAGGTCGCGCATCCGCAAAATATCGCGCCCTTCCATATTGAAGTGCGTCTGCGTCGAAGCCAGTTCATAATCCGTGCCGCTTTTGGTAATTTCGCCCAAACCAAAGCTCATCGCGTTTGAAGTGATTGCTTCATAAGCGTTGTAGCCGATTCCGCTGCCGATTTTTCCTGCGTCGGTGCGACCGTAGCCGGTGAAAATCGTCACGACATCATCCGGCTGACCGGGCTGAACCCAAACGGGAAGCGGTTTTTGAATTTCCTGACCGTTGACTTTTAAAGTCACCAAATCCGCAAACAAGTTGCCGCCTCTGGTCGAAACAAACGAAGTTCCCTCTTCCGCTCCGGCGTCGTTTTCGTATTTGCCGCGCCCCTGATTTAAACGGAGCCTATTCGCCGTGCGCGGGCTGATGAGCAGAACATTGTCCCAGGTTAATTTGTTAAGCGGTTTGGGAAGCTCTTGCAGCCATGCGTTGTTGGCAAAACGCCCGTCGTAAACGCTCGGATCGGGCAGAACGACGACTTCGAGAACGTTGTTTCCGTTTCCGGCTTGGATTCCGGCGGTTTGACCGAGAAAATCGGTTCGCGGCGCGACATTGCGCGGCGCTGCCGTCGTATTCGGAATAAATCCGTCGTGAACGGCTTTGCGCCAGGCGTTTTCAAAACCTTGCGCGGCGGGCGGAATTACCGCATTTGTCGCGCTCGTATTGTTGTTCGCTTCCGTTCTTCCTGTCTGGTTAGCGGAATTGCTCAAAGTTGTTGCATTCAAGCTCGGACCTTGACCGCTCGTGTTGGCGAGCGGAGTCGCTTGCCCGCCGGTTACCATTCCATTGCCGGAATTCGTGTTCGCGTTTGAATTCGTGTTGGCGTTCGAGTTTGTATTAGCGTTTTGACCGCGATTCGCGCCGTTCTGATTTGTATTCTGCTGCGTCGCCGGCGAAGCCTGCGGGCTGGCGGTTGGGCGCGGAGCATTTCCGGTTGTTCCGCCGCCGGTCGTTGCGGCAACCAGCGGGCGCAGACTTCCACCCAAGCCTTGTCCTTGCCAGAATTCTTTAACAATGTCGTAACCGCTGCGGTCGAAGTTTTCCCGCGCGAAAACGTTGACGACTTCGTGAACCGATTTTCCGCCGTAAAGCGGCGCAATCAGCGGCTGAACGAGAGTCGCCGTGCCGTCAAAGGCGCGCGCGTCGCTCCATTCTTCGAGATAATGCGTTTGCGGAAGATTCCAGTGGCAATATTTTGAAGTCTCGTTTTGGTAAAGGCTGAGATGCGCGCGCATCTGGATTTTGTTCATCCGTTCCGGCGTAAATTTCAAATCAGCCGGAGTGTCGTACATCGGATTTCCGCCCAAAATTACCAGCGCCTGAACCGCTCCTGTGTCAATGTCGCGCACCAGTTCGCGCAAGCCTTCGATTTGCGTTCTCGCATTTGCTCCGGCGGCATCGGCGACAATCGGCTCGTGAAAAGTCACGGTTTTGCCGATGTTGCCGAGCGCTGCGTTCATCGCATGCGCGAGAGCGTGAATGATCGGCGGTTGATGATCGCCCGCGATAACCAGACTGCGCCCGCCGTGCGCTCTTAAATCGTTGACCATCGGCGTCAACCAGGCAGCGTGTTCGCCCGCATTTCCTCCGGCGTTCGCCACGCCGAGAGCGGCGGCAACCGCGCGGACGAAATTTTCCATTTGCGAAGGCTTAATCGCCAAACGATGATCGGCTTTTGCGCCCGTAATGGTCAGAGTGGTTTCGACCTGATACAGACGGTTCATATCTTTCTTGTCGAGCGTCACGCGGCGTTTGTCGGTGAAATCGCGGACGTAGCGAACATTGAAAGAATCCAGAAAATCCGAATCGAGCGAGAGAACGCGGTCGGCTGCGCCGAAATTATAAACCGCGTGAAAGTTTTCGCCGAAAGCCATCTTCGCGCCCGCGACGCCGTTGTCATTATTCTGCGCCTCGTATTGATACCAGCGCGCGTTCGGCAAATCAGCCAGAACTTGCCGGAATTGCGCGATCAAAGTCGGAGATGTCGTGGTTTCGCTCAAAAAGCGAATGCCCGCGCCGCCGTTCGGTCGGTTTTGGTCAATAATCTGGCGCATCTCGGCTACAAACTTGTCCCATGAACTTGCCGAATTGCGTCTCGAAAATTGCTGCGCGCGGTCTGGGTCGTACATCGTCAAAAGCGACGCCTGCACGTATTTGTCGGTCGAGCCGAGACTGCCGGGATGTTCTGGATTGCCTTCGAGCTTAAGCGGTCTGCCGTCGTAAGACCTTGCCAGCAGCCCGACCGCCATTCCGCCGAGCGTCATCGCGGTGGCGTAAAACAGAGATTTGCCGGGAACGATTTCTTCCGGCTGGCGGACGTAAGGAACGACTTTTTCCGGCGGCTGAATCACACACGCCGAGCTTAAACCCGCGAGCGCGAGCGACGCGCCCATCAGTTTTAAAAACGAGCGGCGGCTCACCGGGTCTTCCCAGGTTTCGGCGTGCTGCGGAAACTCGCGGCTGACAAATTCCTCAAATTCCGGCGCGTCAACAAACTCTTCCAAACTGCGCCAATAGTTTTTGCCTTGCTGCTCCAAAATTTGGTCGCGCATCAAGGCAAAATTTTTCTTGCTATCTTCGCTATGCCTTCCGGTCATTTAGTTATTCCCTGAAAGAAAATCTTTTATAAATCTAAAATCTAAAACAAATCTCAAATCCGAAATTCGGATTTGAGATTTTTAAAACTACCTGTGACAAGTCGAACAACTCGTCAACATATCAGGCGCGCGCAATTTATAATCGCGACTTAACTGCGCCCGCTGTTCGGTCGTTAAATTGTCGTCGCGCCAACTCATATTATAAATTTCCGATTTCGGTCGGATAAAGTTTTGCGCATTGCGGTGGCACGACAAACACCACTCCATTTGCAGCGTGTTGACTTGATGCACGGCGGGCATCTCGTCAATCTGCCCGTGACAGGTGTTGCAGCCGACGCCTTTAGCGACGTGAATCGAGTGATTGAAATAAACGTAATCGGGCAGATCGTGGACGCGCTCCCATTGAATCGGCTTGTTGTCGCGGTAGCTTGAGCGGACGATTTCCAGATACGGGCTGTCAGACCAGATTTGCTGGTGACAGTTCATACAAGTTTGCGTCGGCGGCAATCCAGCCGTGTTTGAAGTTTCCACCGATGTATGACAGTAACGGCAATCAATTCCGTCGTCGCCCGTGTGATGCTTGTGGCTGAATTGAACCGGCTGCGGGCGATCAACCGCAACGCCCGTAATATAAGAAGAGCGGGCGAAAACCGTAATACCGTAAAAAATCACCCCGCCCAAAATAACCAGCCCGACAATGCTCGCCTTAGCGATTGTGTTTGCGCTGCGATTAAAAATCTGAGCCATAACCCCAAAAATCCTCTTGCGTTTTCGGACAAGCCGCAAAGCGCGTAAAAATCAGCGTTGCGACGCAATTCCGCTTTTATGCCTTAATTTTTCTCGAAACAATGTATCAAAAATTACAATTCGACAATGTATCAAAAATTACAATTCGAGCAACAGGCTTTTTTTTCTAAAAAATTGCTTGTTTAACTTTCAAAGCAGAACTTCACGCTGCCCTAGAATTACTATTTTTTCTGCTTATGTGCAAGTTTTCACTAAATTAAATTTACTGATAACCATAATTAAGCTCGCTCATACCGATGCGGAAAAGATTGATTCGGTTATGCTTTTCAACCCGCGCCAATTAAATTTTTAAAAACTGCAATAAAAAATTCCGCCGCAAAAATCGCTAAAAATCATTTGTTAACAGCAAAGCCGCGCCGAGTGCGGCGGCTTCCGCGCTCAGTTCGGCGGCGTAAATTCCGGTTGTTTCGAGACTCGGACGAAAGCTGCGCTCGTTTGCCCGCCGCACGATTGATTCGAGAATTACGCGCTCGACTTCCATCACTTCGCCGCCGACGACGATTCGCTCCGGGTTTAATAAATTAATAACCGTGGCAATCGCCGTCCCGATGTAACGCCCGGTGCGAATCAGCATCATTTGCGCAAAATCGTCGCCGTTTTTCGCCGCATCAACGACATCGTGAACGCTGGCGGCTTGTTCCAATTGGCGGCGCGAAAGCGACGAAGTGCTGTCGTGATAAAGCCGCTCTTTGACGCGGCGGACTATTCCCGCAGCCGACGCCACATCTTCGAGCCGAATGCCGTCGTCATCAATCGCAATATGTCCGAACTCGCCGGCAAAACCGCCCGCGCCGCGCCAGATTTGCCCGTTAATAATCAGAGAGCCGCCGATGCCTTCGCCAATAGTGGCAAAAAACATACTGCTGCTGCCGCGTCCCGCGCCGAGCCGAAATTCAGCGTAAGCGGCGGCGTTGGCGTCGTTTTCCAGCCGGGTTCGCAATCCGGTTAGCTGCTGCAAATCGGCGGCAAAATCCATTTCCCGCAAAGTCGGAATCTGCGTCGAGAGAATCACGCGGTTTGTTTGACGGTTAACCAAACCGGGAACGGCGACGCCGACGCCGCCGATTTCACCCGCGGTTTGCTTTAATTCATTTAAAACCGTCGCCAATTGCGTGAGCAGCGCGCCTTCGCTTTCGAGCGGAATGGACAAACGGCTGACGACGTTTTCATCGTCCAAAACCGCAATCCGCAGATTTTTCAAGCTCGCCTCGACGCCGATGTGTTTTTTATTCGCCAGCGATTCGGAAGTCATAAATTTAATTTACCGGAAAACACTTGCCAAATATTGTCTAAATAGCCACAAATTCTAGCCGCCGCGAGCGAATGCTGTCAAACCTGCGGATTTGAGTGTAAAATAAATCGTTGTTGTTTCGATTTCGGCGCTTCCGGTGTCTTTAAACTTTGCGCTGAAATCGCTACTATTAGCGGTTGATTCGGCTTCGGACAAACAACCGATTTTCTTTTGCGCGCGATGGACGTTCAGCAGCTTTTTAATTATCTGGTTGAAACTTACGGCATTTACGCCGTGTTTCTGCTTTGCACGGTCGAAGGCGACATTACGCTCCTGCTTGCCGGAATTCTCGCTAAAACAAATTCGTTCGGATCTTTCAGCTATTTACAGGTTTTGTTTTTCGGCACATTAGGCGCGATTGCCGGAGATTCGTTTGGTTATTTCCTCGGCAGGTATTTTCAAAATACGGTCAACAAATTCAGCTATTACCGAAGCGCCGCGCCGCGCATCGAGACTTTGCAGCGAAAATTCGGCGCGCTTTCGATTTTCGTTTCCAAATACATCTACGGCATTCGCGCCGCGTGGTGCATTTTTTACGGAACGAGCGGCGTTCCCGTCTGGAAATTTTTGCTCCACGATACGATTAGCTGTTTTTTGTGGGTTTTATTGACGAGCGGCGTCGGCTATATTTTCGGCGCGGTCGTGATGAATTTAATCGGCGAATTTCATAACGTCGGAGTGGCGCTGCTTTTCATTGTCGTCGCATTAGTTATCGGATTTTATCTTTTCGAGCGATTCTGGCTCGCCAAAAAAGTCGAACAGGTCAGCCCGGAAACCGTTCATAAATTGGAAGAAGCCGCGCACATCACTTTGCACGATATTTCCGAAAGAGTGCAGGAAAAACTGCACATCGGCTCGCACAGTCACAATAGCTCAAACAAAAGCGACGAACAAACCGCCGCTCCGCCGCCTCCGAAAGCGCGAGAGGCAAAAAGCGAATAGCGTTTTTGGATTGTTTATTCGATTGCATCTGTCATAAAATCAAAGTTCAACCGAAATAACAATCGCTTGAAGTTCTAATTCCAAGTTTTAAATTCTTAATTCTTTTATTGTGATTATCGAATCATCAGCACCGACTCGTGTTGACCTTGCAGGAAGCACGATTGATATTCCGCCGCTTTTTTTGTTTCACGAAGGCGCGGCGACAGTTAATTTTGCCGTCGATCTACTGGCAAAATGCCGCATCGAAACGCGCGCGGACGACCTTATCATTCTCGAATCGCTCGACCGGAAATTAAAAGTCGAAAGCTCGCTCGAACAAATCGAAGAGCTGCGCGCGGAAGAAACTCTGCCGCTTTTAGCCAAGCTCGTCCATTTTTTCCGCCCCGAAACGGGTTTTAATTTAACGACCGAATCCGAAGCTCCGGCGGGCGCGGGTTTGGCAGGTTCTTCCGCGCTGAACATCGCCTGCATCGGCGCGCTCAACGCTTTGGTCGGAAATCGTTACGACGAATCGCGTTTTGTGACAATTGCCGCCAACGTCGAATGTCAGGTGATTAAAGTTCCGACCGGGTTTCAGGATTATTACCCGGCGCAGTTCGGCGGCGCGATGTGTCTGCATTTTCGCCCCGACGGAATCACGCGCGAAGTTATCAATATTGACGTTGAAACGCTCGAACGCCGCATTGCGGTTTGCTACACGGGTGAGCCGCGCAATTCGGGGACGAATAATTGGGAATTGACGAAACGCCATATTGACGGCGACCGCCGGCTTTTCGATTTGTTTGAAGGCGTCCGCGACACGGCGATTGCAATGCGCCAAGCGCTGATTGATGAAGATTGGGATTTAGTGGGCGAGATTTTGGTCGCGGCGCAGCCCGAACGCAAAAAACTGTCGCCCAACATCACGACTCCGCAAATGGATTTGCTGATCGAAACTGCAATGCGCGCCGGAGCAATCGCCGCCAAAGTGTGCGGCGCGGGCGGCGGCGGTTGCATCGCTTTCTATTGCGAGGAAGGAAAACGCGGCGCGGTCGAAGCGGCGCTCGAACGGGAAGAAGGCGCGAAAGTTTTAAATTGGAAGTTTGCCGCAGAAGGTTTAACCGTTACCAAAACTCAGTAGCACAAACGGAAGCCCGCGCGTCAGCAAGGGCGTAATTTCTAAACAAACATTTCCGCCCTTGCTGACGCGCGGGCTTCCGTTTGTGTACGCAGCCTGCTTTATTTTCCGAATAATCGATCAATAATAAGTATAATTTCGTAGGAAAGCGCGGCAATTAATGCAGCCATCGGAATTGTTAAAATCCACGCCCAGACGATTCTGCCCGCCACACCCCATTTGACCGCCGAAAAACGCTTGGCTGAACCGACGCCGACAATCGCGCCGGTAATCGTGTGCGTCGTCGAAACCGGAATCCCGGCGAAAGTGTTGACGAAGAGCGTTATAGCCCCAGCGGTTTCGGCGCAAAATCCACCGACGGGCTGCAATTTAGCGAGCTTTGTTCCCATCGTTTTGACAATCCGCCAACCGCCCGACAAAGTTCCCAAACCGATTGCGGCGTGCGCCGCAAGAATGACCCAGATCGGAATTTCCGGCAGTTTACCGCCTTCGCCGTATTGCAAAATTCCGCCCGCGGCTAAAACCGCAGTGATAATTCCCATCGTTTTTTGCGCGTCGTTTCCGCCGTGACCGAGCGAAAAAGCGGCGGCTGAAAACAATTGCCCGATGCGGAACCCCTTGTCAATTTTAGAAATATTTCCGCGTTGAAAAATCCAGTAAACCGCGACCATCAGCAAAAATCCGAGCGTTGCGCCGATGAGCGGCGAGAGAATGATAAAAGACAGCGTTTTGATCCAACCGGCGGCAATCAAAACATTGCTGATGCCGGCGAAACCGTTGCTGCTGACATAAGCCGCGAGCGCGCCGCCGGCATAGCCGCCGATTAAGGCGTGAGAGCTTGAGCTTGGAAGCCCGAAATACCAGGTGATTAAATTCCAGACGATTGCTCCGAGAAGAGCGGCGAGAAGCACATAAAGCCTTGAGTTTTCGCCGATTGCGGTGATATTGACCATATCGCCGCCGATGGTTTTCGCTACCGCAGTACCGAAAACCAGAAATGCCGCGAAATTAAAAAAAGCCGCCCACGCAACCGCGACTCCGGGCGATAAAACGCGCGTCGCTACGACAGTTGCAATCGAATTGGCGGCATCGTGAAACCCGTTGACGTAATCGAAAACGAGCGCGATAAAAATAATAAAAACAACGAGAGCAAAAGCTATTGACTGTCCGTCCATAAAGTTCGGGTTGAGCTTTTCTATTTACCGGAAAATTTTGTTAATTGATTGCAAATTCCGCCCGGTTGACTTTAAACAGACTATTCCCGCAGAGAACCGATTTCGGAATTGGAATTCACAACCGAATAAATTAAGTATGTTTTAAAACAATGCTTTCAATAATATTGGCGACCGATTCGCAGCGGTCGGTCGCGTTTTCCAGAATTTCGTAAAATTCCTTTAATTTGATCACGCTGACCGGATCGTCTACATGCGTAAAAAGCTCTTTAATCGCGCGAAAATAAACTTCGTCGGCTTCATTTTCGAGGCGATGAATCTCGACAAAATGCTTGCTCATTCCGTTCGAGGCTTTTAATGCCGAAACCGCCATATTAATTTCCGCTGCCAGACCGCGAATAATCTCGACGAACTGTCTGATCGGATCGTTAAATTCTCGAATGTCATACATCACGATGGCTCGCGCTCCGGCGTCTATGTAATCGCAAATATCGTCGAGGGCGACCGACAGCGTGTAAATATCTTCGCGGTCAAACGGCGTGATAAAAGATTTGTTTAATTTATTAGTAATGTTATGAGCAATCAGGTCGCAAGCGTGTTCGACATCTTTAATACGTTTGGCGTAATCTCCAAAATCTTGGGAATTACTCTGCACCATCTCGCCCAGAATATCCGCCGCTTCCTGAATTCTTTCGGTCATTTGCGAGAAAAAAACAAAATAATCGTCCTCGCGCGGCAAGAAGCTAAAAGCCATTTCAAAATGTCTCCGTTATCAGTCTTAAAATCGAAGCATTAAATATATCCAAACGTATTCGGCTTGTCTAATATCAAATTAGAGAGTAATGAATAAAGCCGGAACATTGGGAATTTGTTTTTTAAAGGAGACTGTCGGGGCTATGCTTGATGAATTCGGCTTCAATCATATAGACGGTCAATTCGCAAATATCTTTGACATAATCGCCGATTCTCTCGATGTGTTTTGCAACGAAAAGCAGATGCGTCGCCCGCGTAACGGTCGCGGGGTCTTTAACCATAAACTCAAGCAAGTCGTGAAAGATTTTGCGATAAATCTCATCAACTTCTTTATCCATCAAAATTACACGCCGCGCGCCGCCTGAATCTCCGCGCGTGAAAGCCTCGATTGCCCGGCGGAGCATCTCGGCGGTTTTCGAAGCCATTCGCGGCAAATCAACGTATTGTTTTAATTGCGGCTCTTTGTTCAACTCAATGGCGGCGCTGGCGATATTACCGGCGTGGTCGGCGATGCGTTCGAGAACAGGCGTAATTTTCGCCAGAGCAATCACAAAACGCAAATCGCTGGCGGCGGGTTGCTGAAGAACGAAAATCTCGACACAAGCGCGATCAAGCTCAAGTTCAAGCCGGTCAATCACATCGTCGTGAGCTAAAACCGCTCTCGCCAAATCGCTGTCGCGCTCGACGAGCGATTGCATCGCCCGCTCGACGGCTTTTTCCACTTCACCGCTCATTTGCAAGATGCGCTCGCGCAGAGTTTCCAGCCGTTTATCAATTAATCTGTGTTGTTCCATTTTTTTAATTTTAGATTTTGGATTTTGGATTTTAGATTTTGTCTGCTTAGAAATCCGTTTTGTTTCGTACATTAATCGAATGCACAAATAAATTCTAATCTAAAATCCAAAATCCAAAATTATCCGAATCTTCCCGTGATGTAATCTTCGGTCAATTTTTCGTCCGGTTTGGTAAAAATCTTTTTAGTCGGATTTGTCTCAATCAGTTTACCGAGCAGGAAAAACGTCGTTTTATCGGAAACGCGCGCCGCCTGCTGCATATTATGCGTGACGATGACGATGGTGTAATTTTTCTTTAATTCGACAATCAGCTCTTCAATCTTCTGAGTCGCAATCGGATCGAGAGCCGAAGCCGGTTCGTCCATCAAAACCACTTCAGGCTCGACCGCCAGCGCCCGCGCGATGCAGAGACGCTGCTGCTGCCCGCCGGAAAGCCCGAACGCAGACGTTTTCAAACGGTCTTTTACCTCGTCCCAGAGAGCCGCATTGCCGAGAGCCTTTTCGACTCGCTCATTCAAATCCGCATTGTTTCTCGCCATCCGGTTGATGCGAACGCCGTATGCCACGTTTTCAAAAATTGATTTCGGAAACGGATTCGATTTTTGAAAAACCATCCCGACTTTGCGCCGCAGACCGACGACATCCGTCGCGGGCGCATAGATGTTTTTGCCGTCAATCAGGACTTCACCGTCAGCGCGCGTGCCGGGAATCGTGTCGTTCATCCGGTTTAGGGTTCGCAAAAATGTGGATTTGCCGCAGCCCGAAGGACCGATAAAAGCCATCACTTCGCGTTCGGGAATTTCGAGCGAAATGCTGTGCAGCGCCTGCGACTTGCCGTAAAAGAAATTTAAATTGCGGACGCTGATCTTGCTCGCTTCGGTTTGAACGGCGGTTTCCTGCCTGCGTTCACGAAAATAATCCGCGCTCGCGGCGACTGTTGTTTGAGTTTGTTGAGTTGTCGGAGTCATAAACAACATAATTTTTAGAAATTTAAATCGTTAAAATCGTTTGCGCGTCAAATACCGGACGGCGATGTTGATAACCAGAATCAGAAACATCAAAATCAACGTCGCCGCCCAAGCCATTTGCCATTCAACATCGAACGGTCCGGTCGCGTAATTGTAAATTTGAACGGTCAGCGAAGCCATCGGCTGATCGAGATAAAAATTATAAAAACGGCTGTTAAGGGCGGTGAACAAAAGCGGCGCGGTCTCGCCGGAAACGCGCGCAATCGCCAGCATCGCGCCCGTCGCAATTCCCGATTTTGCGGCGGGAAGCACGATGTCCCAGGTTACGCGCCAACTCGGAGCGCCGAGCGCGAGCGCGCCTTCGCGCATCGAATTCGGAACGAGCCGGATCATCTCTTCAGTCGTCCGCGCGACAATCGGAATCATAATAATCGCCAGCGCGAGGCTTCCCGCCAAACCCGATTGTCTGCCCATCGGCAAGACGAAAACGGTAAAAACAAAAATGCCGACGATAATCGAAGGAATTCCGGTCATCGTGTCGGCGACAAATCGAACGACGCGCCCAAACAATCCGTTGCCGAATTCGGCGAGATAAACTCCCGCAGCGACGCCGAACGGCAGACCGATCAGACTCGCCACGCCCGTCATCAAAAGCGAGCCGACAATGGCGTTGCCGATTCCGCCGCCTTCGCCTACGGGTTTCGGCGTGTCAATCAAAAATTGAAGATTGAGCGACGACGCGCCGCGAACCGCGATATAACCGAGAATCAGCAGCAAAATCGCAATCGTCAAAACGGCGCACGCGGCGGTTAATCCGGTCATTAAACCGCTGATAAATCTTCGCCTTCGACGCGAATTCGACTCAAAAACCGAAGCCGACTGATTTTCTGCCAGTGCGTTTTCCATTCCTTTAAATACTTTATGCCTTCGCATCGCCGGTGACGCCGGCGACCAGCAATTTCGCCAAAGCGTTGACGACGAAAGTCACCAGAAACAAGATCAAGCCGATTTCGATCAGCGCGCTGAAATAAAGCGGATCGCGCGCTTCGGCGAAATTCGCCGCCAGCACGGAAGCAATCGTATAGCCCGGCTCAAACAATTTGGCGGTAATTTGCGGAACGTTGCCGATCACCATCGTCACCGCCATCGTCTCGCCGAGCGCGCGCCCCAAACCCAAAACGATTGCTCCGGCGATGCCCGAAGCCGCGTTGGACAAAACAATTTGCGTCGTTTCCCATTTTGTCGCGCCGAGCGCAAGCGCGGCTTCGCGCTGAACCGTCGGCACGGCTTCCAAAACGTCGCGAATCACAGCCGTGATAATCGGCGTGATCATAATCGCCAGAATAATGCCGCCGGTGAGCATTCCGATTCCCGTTAATCGTCCTTGAAAAAGCGGTATAAAACCGAGGTAAGTCTGCAAAAACCAGCCCAAATGCTCGCGGACGAAAGGCGCGAGAACGAAAATCCCCCACAGCCCGTAAACTACCGACGGAATTGCCGCCAGCAATTCAACCAGAAACGCAATCGGACGCGCGATGCGCGGACTCGCCTGTTCGGTCATAAAAACGGCGACGCCGAGCGAAATCGGAACCGAGATGAGAACCGCAATTAATGACGAAACAACCGTGCCGTAAATAAACGGCAGCGCGCCGAATCTGCCAGCCGAAGGATTCCATTCGCTCGAAGTTAAAAACGAGAAACCGAATTCCCGAATCGTCGGCATCGAGTTGCTCGTCATCATCACGATGATCGCCCCGACAATCAGCAGAATAAGCGAGGCGGCGACGAGCAAAATCGCCCGAAAAATCGTGTCCCCGGTTGTGTTCGTTTGTTTCACGGAAAAATTATTGTCTTATAGCCTTGCCGCCGTTTGTCATCATTTTCAGACGATTTTCGACCTTTGCGACGACTTCCTGCGGAAGCGGCGCGTAATGCAAATCTTTGGCAAATTTTTGACCGTCGTGCGTTGCCCACCAGAGAAAGTCAGCCAGAAGTTTGCCTTTCGTCGCGTCTTTCTGGTCTTTGTAAGCCAAAATATAGGTGTAGCTGGAAATCGGATAAGCGTTTGCGCCAGCCGCATTCGTGATGTCAACGCGCATATCGTCGGGCAATTTCGAGGCTGATTCGGCAGCCGCGGCGGTCGCCGTGTCAACGTTTGCTTCGACGAAATTTCCCGCCGCGTTTTTAATCAAAGCCGTCGGGAGATTATTCGCTTTGGCAAAAGTCAATTCTACATAGCCGATTGTGTTCGGCGTCTGCTTGACCTGTCCCATCACGCCGTCGTTACGCTGCGCTCCGATTCCGACGCCCTGCGGCAGAGTCATATTTTGCCCTTTAATCGCCCATTCCGGGCTGGCTTTGCCGAGATAATTGTTAAAAACAGCCGTCGTTCCGCTGCCGTCCGAACGATAAACAACCGTAATGTCCTTGTCAGGCAGATTTACGTTCGGATTGTCGGCTTTAATGCGCTCGTCGTTCCACTTTTTGATTTTGCCCAGAAAAATATCAACCACCGTTTGCGGCGATAAACGCAGCGGAGCGTTTAAATTTTCGACGTTATAAGTCAGCGCGACCGCGCCGAGAACAGTCGGAACGTGCAAAATTTCTCCGCTTTGAGCAGCCTTCATTTCATCGTCCGACATCGGCGCGTCCGAAGCGCCGAAATCGGCGGTCTGCTGCTGAACGGCTTTAATTCCGGCGCTGGAGCCGGTTGATTGGTAATCAATCCTCGCATTCGGGTTGATTTTGCCAAATTCGCTAACCCATTTCTCGTAAATCGGTTTCGGAAAGCTCGCTCCCGAACCTACGAGCCGCACAGCGCCGCCCGATGATGATTCACTGTTCGAGTTGCCGACCGGCTGTCCGCTGCATCCGGCTAAAATCGTTCCGACTGTAAATAAACAAAATACGAAAATGACAGCTCTTAAATTTGTTTTCACAATTCTTCCTCGTTAAATGATTTCTGAAAAATTAAACATTAAAGAGCAACAATGAAATGTTCGTTTTCGATAGTCAAAATCCTGAAACGCGAATTTAACCTTCCTGTAACATCGAAGAGTTTTTGAGCGAAACTTATTAACAAATGTGAATAGAGTGTGACAAAAGTTAACGGCAGATTTCGTTTTTGTGACTAAATGTTTAACGCGACGTTAACAAATTGTTAACTGATTTGATTTCGGATTTCCGGGTGTTTTTGAGTTGTGGTTAAATTCACTTTGACAACGCCTTTTTTCAGTTTGGAAATTGAAAATTAATTTATGCCCGAAAGAATTTTAATCATCGAAGACGATCCCGACATCGCCGAAAGCCTGCGTTACAATCTCGAACGCGAAGGTTTGCAGGCGGTCGTTGCCGAAACCGGCGAAAAAGGATTGCGTCTGGCGCTCAACGCGCAAGCGCCGCCGACTTTGATTGTTTTGGATTTGATGCTGCCGGGAATGAGCGGTACGGAATTGTGCAGGCGCTTGCGGCGCGAGCCGGAAACAAAGAAAACTCCGATTATTATTTTGACCGCAAAGGCATCGGAAGCCGATAAAATCGCCGGTCTCGAATTCGGCGCGGACGATTATATGACCAAGCCTTTTTCGGTCAAAGAGCTGCTCGCGCGGATTCGCGCCGTTTTGCGCCGGACAAAGGAAGACAAAGCTACGCGCTACGAAGACGGCAAGCTCTCGATTGATTATGAAGAAATGCGCGTTTCCTGCTGCGGCGGCGCGGTTAAATTAACTCGCAAAGAATTTGCTTTGCTCGAAAATCTGGCGAAAAGCTCGAATCGCGTCGCCACGCGCCAGCAATTGCTCGACAATGTTTGGGGCTACAGCTATTACGGCGATTCGCGGACTCTCGACGTTCACATCCGGCGGCTCAGACAAAAGCTCGGCGAGTGCGCCTCGTCAATCGAAACCGTCGTCGGAATCGGTTATCGTTTTATCGGAAACAAATGATGCCTTTGGAAAAAAAATCGGAAGATTTGACGTTTTCGTCCAGAATTCTGCTCGAAGAAATGATCAGCAATATGCGCGAAGGCGTGATTGTGGTCGAAAACGATTTTCGGATTTTCGCTTCAAACCCGGCGGCGCGTTGGCTTTTTGGAAACACGCAAATCGAATCTCATTCGTTAAAAGAAATTATCCGCGACAAAATCATTCACGAAGCGTTCGGCAAAGCTCTCGAAAAAGACGTGCGAACGGAAACGAAAATCGAAATTCCGGTTCGCGGCGATAATCGGGTTTACGATTTGCGCGTGTCGCCGCTGCATTTCGCCGAAAAGAAAGAACAAAAAAGCGCCATCGGAATTTTTTACGACATCACCAGAATCGAACGTCTGGAAAAAGTGCGTCAGGAATTTCTCTCGAACGTCTCGCACGAATTACGCACGCCTCTGACTTCGATTCTGGCTTTTGTCGAAACTCTCGAAGACGGCGCGCTCGAAGACGAGGAAAACAACCGGCGCTTTTTAGGCGTCATTCGCCGCAACGCCGAGAGAATGCATCATCTGATTGACGATATTCTGGAGCTTTCCGCAATTGAAGCCGGAAAAGTGACCGTCAAATCGAAAGATTTTCGGCTCGCGCCGCTCGTCGAAGAAGCCTGGTCGTCGCTGGCAAAAAAGGCTCTGCGCCGAAACGTTTCTTTTAAAAACGAAATCAAACCGGCGACGACGATTTTCGCTGACCCGCGCCGCCTCGAACAAATTCTCATCAATCTGCTCAGCAACGCGATTAAATTCAACCGCGAAAACGGCACCGTAACTGTATCGGACGAAAAACAAGCGGGCTTTCACCAAATCCGCGTGACCGACACGGGCGAAGGAATCGCCCGCGAGCATTTGCCGCGAATTTTCGAGCGTTTTTATCGAACCGACCGGGCGCGCTCGCACGAGCTTGGCGGAACGGGCTTGGGGCTGGCAATCGTCAAGCATTTGGCGCGGCTTCACGGCGGCGAAGCGAGAGTCGTTTCTTCGGTAGGAAAAGGCTCGACTTTTATCATCGAGCTTCCTGAAACTCATTGATTCCCGGTGTTTTGGCTGAAATAAAAAATGCTCGACAACCTGATAAGTTGTCGAGCATTTTTCGTTGAGATTTGCTCTAAAAATTTAATCTGGCGCGGAATTGCGCGAGGCGCGGACCGCCCGTTGTCTGGTAAAGGCGGAAGCGGTTGTTCACATCCGACAAATCGAATTCCGGCGACGCAAAGTTAACTGTATTGAACAAATTGAAAACATCAACGCCCAAATCAAAGCTGACATTTTCGTTGATGCGAGTTCGCTTAACAATTCCTAAATCAGTGCGAAACTGATTAGGACCGCGGAAAACATTGCGCCCCAAGTTGCCGTTCTGACCGAGCGGCGAGGAAAAGCAAGCTAAATCAAGAACGGGCGCGGCATTTCTAGCGGCATCTTTTGAAAAACCGAGCAGAGCCTGTTCAGCCGTGCAGTTAATGTTAGGGCGACCGAATCCGAGACGGTAAAGACCTCCCGAACCGCGCACTAAATCGGTGTATTGAGAGACGTTTTGAATCTCCGGTTCAGGCGAGAAAACCGAAAACGGCGTTCCCGACTGCAACTGAACGAAGCCCGAAACTTGAAAACCGTTTAATAAACGACTGTTTGAACCGAAACTCGGAATGTCGTAGGTGAACGACGCGCTGAAACGATGCGTGCGGTCAAAATCCGAAACTGCGCGGTTCGATTTGATGTTGCGCTGGTCGCCCTGCACGACAAATCCCGCGTTCGGCACGTCGGGTCTGCCGCCGCCTGCGGTCGAACCGGGGTCTGACGAAGATGTGTCAATTGATTTTGAGAATGTGTAGGCAATATTGAACTGCAAATTGTTCGAGAAGCGTTTGCTCAATTCAAACTGCGCCGAATCGTATTGCGAATCGCCGCTGTTTGTTAAAAGCACGGCTTCAGGGACGTTGAAACCGAGAATCGGCACGCGGGCTTCAAAATTGATAATCGCGCCGCTCGAATTGGCGACGTTGTTATCAATAATTCCCAATGCCGGGTTGAAAAATCCGAAAGCTCTGCCGACGCCGCGTTCGCGCGCCGTCGCGCCCGAGTTCAGCGCGCCGTTCGGCGAACCTGCGCGAATGTAGGCTTGGTTGAAACGCTCGAAAATATGATCGGGCGTATTCGGGTCGTTTAAATCGAAGCCCTGGTTAAAAGCAATGGCTTGCAGCAGCTTGCGCCCGCGCGTTCCGATATAGCGGGCTTCAAAAAGCAAATCGCGGACGATCTCGTATTGAAAACCGATGTTGAATTGATGTACATACGGCGTTTTCAAATTGCGGTCAATCGCGCGAAACTCAAACGTTTCGGCGATGTTTCCGGTTTCCGAGCCGGTGCTCGTCCCGCGCGGATCGGTTGAAACGCCCGTTGCGTCGCGAATCGTATAACCGCCGGTCGCGCCCGAACCGCGAACAATGCGGAACGGCAAAAATTGATTGAGTCCTAAGCTCGTCGGGACGGCTCGAAACGCATTGTCAATCGGCACGCCGCCGGAAGGAACGGTGATTTCGACTTCGCGTAAAAATGGATAATTCGAGAAAACCGTGTTGATAAACGCGCCTGACGGACGGTCGTAAAATAATCCGTAACCGCCGCGAATTGCGAATTTGTCCGTGACTTTGTAAGCGACGCCTACGCGCGGCGCGAAATTATTTTTGTCTTGCCCGTTCAGCGTGTGTTTGTTGTCAATCATGCGAGTGACGCCGATAGCAGTATCAACGCCAGACAAGCCTGTCGTTCTAACATTATTCGGGACAATAAAACCGGCAGTGAGATTATCGCAAACGGCGTTCGAGCCGCCTGTGTGCGTAAAGCATCCTTCGTAACCGGAAAAATCAAAATTTCCGATACGCCCGTCTTTTTCCGTCGGCAGCCCGAAGAAATCGTAGCGCAGACCGAGATTCAAAGTCAGGCGCTGTGTGATTTTCCAATCATCCGTGATGTATGCGCCGATGTCGCCGAAACGGAAACTTTTCTCGGTCAAGCCGTACTGCGTATCGGCTTCGGTGGCGTTATTCGTCAATATTTGAGTGATGCTGTCGAATTTCTCGAATTCGGTGCCTTGTTCTTCCGGCAAGCTGTTGTCAAAACGGTAACGGCGGAATTCGCCGCCGAATTTAAAGCTGTGGTTTCCGGTCGTGTACGTAATGTTATCCGCCAGGCTGAAAGTCGTCTGCTTGCGTTTATTAAACGAGTCGTTCGGTCCGCCGAACGAAAAACGCGCCAGATTGTTTCTGCCGATAAAGTGTCCGAGACGAAGCGTTCCCGGACTTGAATCAAATTGTTCGGCGGGATTAACAATGCCGACAGCTTGATTCGATAATTCTTGCGAGAGAAACGGATTGTCGAGCGAGCGCGTATTATTCAATGAAAAATATCCAAAACGAACTTCGTTCGTTAAAGTCGGAGTCGGAATGCGCGTGTATGAAGTTGATAATGCCTGCGCTTTGTCTGCGCGGCGCAATGTAAACGGCGAAGTCAGGCTTGACGGATCGGGAAACGAATCCAAGCCCGGAAAATCGGTAAAGAAAAATGTCCCGCTGATAATATCTTTGTCGCTCGGACTGCCGTCCAGACGAAGCGTAAATTGATTTTGTTTAAATTCCGAAGGCTCGACGTTTGTTTGCGCGACGAGCGGATTTTCTCTCAGCAGCGAGCGCGTCGTGACGCCCGTTCCGCCGAACGCCGCCGTTGTCCCGAACGAAAAGTTGCCGTTGCCGGTTTGGTCAACGCCGACGCTGCGCGCGCCTGCGCGCGGCGCGGCGATAATAAAATCGCCGGTCACCGGATTTCGCAAATTGAGCAGCCGCAAAGCAATCGGCGAAATGTCGGCGGGAGTCAGGCAGTTTGCCGGAAGCGGCGTCACATTGCACGCCGGGCGCACAGAGTTAAAAGCCGAGGCGACGTTTGCCGCCGTGCGCTCGCCGTTTATTAAAGTCAGCGCGAGCGGCAAAACGGTCGTGCTGCGGGCGGTCGAGACAAAGCCGGTGCGGGCATTGGTAAATTGATAACCGCCGAAGAAAAAGAATTTGTCTTTAATAATCGGACCGCCGAGCGTAAATCCGACTTCGTTGCGTGTCGCGGCGGGTTTTTCAAGTCCTTCGTTTTCGAGGAAAAATTCGTTTGCGACGAAGCGTTTATTTTGCCCGTAATAATAAGCGTTTCCGGTAAAACGATTGCCGCCCGAACGAGTGACGAGCTGAAAATTGCCGCCACCCGAACGCCCGGTCGAAGCGTCGTAAAGCGAAGTTTGCAGCTTAACTTCCTGCAAAGTCTCCGGCGCGGGCGCAATGTTATCGGTCAGACTACCTTCATTGCTGGTGATGTTGGTCGCGTCAATGCCGTTAAAATAAAGGCTCGTCGCGGTCGTGCGCGTGCCGTTGACAGAGGGCGAGACGTTCCCGTTGCTGTTGACGGCGACGGGCGCAATGTCGGCGCTGACTCCGGCTGCCGCCGTCGTTAATTGCGTAAAACTCCGGGTTGAAGTAGGAACGCGCGTGATTTCTTCGCCGGTAATCTGGCGAGCGGTCGTCACGCTCTCCGGCGTTAAAAGCGGAGCGGTGTCCGTGACATTGACGACCGCCGTCGCTTCGCCCACCGTCAGCGAAACGTCAATCGTGCGCGGCACAGCGGCTTCGATTCGTATATCCGGGTAAACGAGCTTGCTAAAACCTTGCTGCTCGAACGTCGCTTCATAAGTTCCGACCGGGAGCGCTTGAAAAGAATAACGACCGTCTTCGTTGGTGGTCGTTGTTCTGGTTTGATTGGTAGCGATGTTTTTGATGATTACCGCCGCTCCGGATACAATCGCGCCTTGCGGATCGGTGACCGCGCCGCCAAAAGTTCCCGTCGGACCGGCTTGCGCCGGAGCGAAAACGGGCAAACATAAAAATGTCATCAGGAACAAAAATGTTTTTGGAAATATTTTCATAAATTTAGCTTTTCCCTGCGGAGCTTGAAAAACACTCCGGCTTAAGTTGATAGAAATCTCAGTTTTCAAGTTATTCGCTCAAAAAAACCTGTAATTATTTGTCCAAATCTCTTTTGAATTTCACTTTGCGTAAGCGGAATTTTAAAGTGGCAGAATAACGTTTAAAAATTAATGGAATGTGAACTTCGGGTTAACTTTGTGTTAAAAGCGCCGATTTTGCTGGAAGTTGAAATTGCCGGAAAACATTTGCAATCGTATAAAGCTCTGATAATATTTTGCCTCAAGACAATTCCCTATTTTTAATCTTTTATTTGGTTTTGGTTATTAACGCTTTTCAAGTCGGTAAGAAGGAAACGTATGGATACTGTTAATGAATTGAGTTGTGAATTTGCGGCGACGGTTTTTGACCGAATGAAAACAAACGAACAAATGACTCCGCAGGACGCCGCAAATCTGATTCGCAATTTTTACGATGCTCTGCGCCATTTGCAGGAACAAAGCAGCCGCGCGAGGATGAAAAATTTTTTAGTGCCGGAACTCGCGTCGAAAGAAAAAGCCATTGGCGGCAGTCATTGAGATAAATTCGGTTCGGCAAAAAAAGCGGCGGCGAAAAATCAATTTGGTTTTGAAGCCGCTTTTTTCTGAAAAAATTCAGAGCCGATAAAACGTAAATTTTGAGATGTTAAATTTACTCGAAATTTGATTTTGCCATCGTTTTCCTGTGCTAAACTTTTAGACGGGAAACAAAATGACACCTGTACGACAATTAGAATCTACACCGCAAATCGAGCTTCCGCCATCGCTGCTTCACGACCGGCGTTTTCTTTTTAACCGCGAACTGAGCTGGGTTGAATTTAACCGCCGCGTCCTCGAAGAAGCAGCCGACGCCGCGGCGCATCCGCCGCTCGAACGCCTCAAATTTTTAGCGATTTTCTCGACCAATCTCGATGAATTTTTTATGATCCGGGTGTCGGGCTTGAAAGAGCAAATCGAAGAAAATATCACCGATCTTTCGCCCGACGGAATGACGCCGCAAGAGCAGATAAATGAAATTCGCGACCGCTTATTGCCGATTTTAGACTTGCAGACGCGACTTTTGCGCGAAGAAGTAATGCCCGCGCTGGCGCTCGAAGGAATCCCGGTTTGTCCTTACGACGCTCTTTCGGAGGAAGAAAAACGCCGCGCCGATCATTATTTTACCGAAAACGTTTTTCCGGTCTTGACGCCGCAGGCGGTTGACGCAAGTCACCCGTTTCCGTTCATCTCGAATTTGAGCTTGAATATGGGCGTCGTTTTGGCGCCCAACGACGGCGAAAAACTGCGCCCGAATGAAGCGCGTTTTGCCCGGATTAAACTGCCGAACAATGTTGCGCGACTTATTCCGGTCAACGATCAAGGCACGCGCTTTACGCTTCTCGGCGAAGTTATCAGAGCCAATTTGCAGCCGCTTTTTCCTGGAATGCGGATTTTGCAGTCGCATCTGTTTCGCGTTACGCGCGACGCGGATATTGAGCTGCGCGAAGACGAGGCGGGCGATTTGATGCGGACGATGGAACGCGAGCTGCGGCAGCGGCGTTTCAGCGCCGCCGTCCGGCTGGAAGTTTCCGGTTCGATGCCGGATGATACGACGCAGTTTTTAACTGAAAAGCTTGAGCTTGAAAGCACGGACGTTTATCGCATTGACGGTTTTTTGAACATTCCCGATTTGATGCGGCTGTATGGAATCAACCGCCCGGATTTAAAAGACCGCCCGCTAGTGCCGGTCGCGCCAAAGGCTCTTCGCCAAAAGAAGTCGGTTTTCGACGCAATCCGCGAACAGGATGTTTTGGTTCATCATCCGTTTACAAGTTTCAACTCGGTCACGGATTTTATCAACGCGGCGGCGGATGACCCGGACGTGCAGGCGATCAAAATCTGTCTTTATCGCGCCGGAAAAGATTCGCCGATTGTCAACGCTTTGATGCGCGCGAGCGAAAACGATAAACAGGTTGCAGCATTGATTGAATTAAAAGCGCGTTTTGACGAAGAAAACAATATCGAATGGGCGCGAAGGCTGGAAGCGGCGGGCGTTCACGTCGTTTACGGGCTGCGCGGTTTGAAAACACACAGCAAGCTCGCTCTCGTCGTCCGGCGTGAAGGCGGGAAACTCCGGCGCTACGTTCACGTCGCCACCGGAAACTACAATCCAACGACTGCTAAAATCTACACCGACATCGGTTTATTAACCGCCAACGAAGAAACCGGCGCAGACGTGACCGACATTTTTAATTATTTAACCGGGTATTCAAACCAAAAAGATTTTCGCTCGCTGCTGGTCGCGCCCGTCACTTTGCGACAGCAAATAGTAGAAATGATTCGTCGCGAAGCCGCTCACGCGCAGGCTGGAAAACCCGCGCGAATCATCGCCAAAATGAACAGTATCACCGACATTGAAATGACGCAGGCGCTTTACGAAGCGGCGCAAGCCGGAGTTTCGATTGATCTGATTATTCGCGGGATTTGCGTTTTGCGTCCCGGAGTCGAAGGTTTGTCGGAAAATATCCGCGTTCGCTCGATTGTCGGACGTTTTCTCGAACACAGCCGCGTCTTTTACTTTGAAAATGGGGGAGATGAAGAAATTTACATCGGCAGCGCCGATTGGATGCAGCGCAATTTAGACCGTCGCGTCGAAGTCGTCGCGCCCGTTCGAGACAGGAAACTAAAGCGTTATTTAAAAGAAGAACTGCTCTTCACTTACCTGCGAGACACGGCAAAAGCGCGACTTCTTAAATCCGACGGCAGCTATGAACGCATCCAGCCAAGCGACGGAGCAGAGCCTTTTAGCGCGCAGCAATTCTTCACGAATCGTGCAATTTAAATTAAGTCAGAAGCGGAAGCGGCAGCGACCGGGTAAATTGAAGTCAAAAGTCAAAAACTGCGGAAATTGACTTTTGACTTTGCGAAGCAAACTCGGTCGCTACCTCTTCCGCTTCTGATTTTTTATCATCAGAAACCAACTCAATAACGCAATCGAGCCGCCGCAAACATCTATCAAAACATCCTTTATCGAGCCGGTGCGCGAAGCCAGATAACTCTGATTCCATTCGTCGAGCGAAGCAACCGCAATAACCAGCGCAAACGAAACCGGCAGCCAGTTTCGCCTCAATAAATTTTTCAGCGAAGAAGAAAAAGCGTGTGCGGCGAGCGCGCCGAGAACGAAGTAAAAAGCGATATGAGCGGCTTTGCGTGTATAACCGTGAATCGCCGTTAATTGAATTTCGCTGATGTTCGGAAATAAAAATTCGAGTAGGGGGCTAATAATACGCGAGGTATTTAACATCGAACCTGTGTTGCTCGACGCAATGAAAATTACGATGATCCAAAAAATCAAAGGCGCGTAACGCAAGAAGCGTCCGCGCCAATTACCCAAGTGTTTTTCCATTCGCACTTATCTGGACATATTTTGCATAGCACTTTGTATAGCTGAATAAGCGCCTGCACCGTACAGCAAGAAACCGATAATTACTAAAATAAGCGGAACCAATCCTTGTCTTTTAATAATGTAAAAGATAATTCCACCTAACGGCTGGCAAAGAAAATTAACGGCTGCCCATAATACTTTCTCGCCTGTTGATTGACCTGTCTGAATACTGATGATGATAAGCCAGATAGCGCCAACCAACATCAATAAACCTCCTACCATTGCTAAAAATGGCATATATTCGCCTCCTGATTTTTACTTTGAAATTTTGAAGCTTCCGGGGACGTGTACTGCTGTCCTCAGGATTTTGTGCGCGTATTTTACAACGCGGCGGCTCCAGATACAACTTCAATAATTTCTTTTGTAATGGCGGCTTGGCGAATCCGGTTCATATTGAGCGTTAACGTATCAATCAACTCGCCCGCGTTTTTCGACGCGCTGTCCATCGCCGTCATTCGCGCGCCCTGTTCCGAAGCGACCGATTCGAGCATTCCGCGATAAATCTGCGTTTCCACGAGACGCGGCAGCAGACGGCTGAATAATTCGCCCGGCTCCTGCTCGTAAATATAATCAACGTCGGGCGCGGTTTCGCCTTCTCCTTCTTCGGATTTCCCGACGACCGGCAAAAGCTGTTCGACGACGACGCGCTGAGATAAAACCGATTTGAATTCGCTGAAAATCAGGAAAACTTTATCAATCGTTTCATCTTCGGTAAACGTGCGAATAATGTTTTGCGCGATTTCTTTCGCGTCGTTGATGTTAACTTGCCCGCCTCCGGTTAAACCGACGTGTTCGCTGACGAAAGTAATACTGCGGCGACGGAAAAAGTCGCGTCCTTTTCGTCCGACCGGCATCATTTCCACGGTTTTCCCTGTGTTGTCACGCAAAAATTGCTGTCCGGCTTTGATTAAATTGGCGTTAAACGCGCCCGCCAAACCTTTGTCCGCGGTCATTAAAACGACCAGATAACGCTCGTCGCCGCGAGCGTCCATCAGCGGATGCGAAAACTCGTCGCCGATTCGGGCGCTCAAATTGCCTAAAACGTCGTTCATTTTCACGGCAAACGGTCGCGCCGCCGTGACGCGATCCGTCGCGCGTTTTAATTTCGCCGCCGCCACCATTTTCATCGCTTTGGTGATCTGGCGCGTGTTTTTAACCGATTTAATTCGCCGACGTAAATCTAATAAACTTGGCATATTCTCTGGTTCAAAGTTCAAGGTTCAAAGTTCAAAGTTGGATACATTTCCAACTTTGAACTTTGAACCTTGAACTTTGAACTAACTAAGCTGCAACTGCGGCAGTTCTCGCCGCTCCGCCGATTTCAGACCAGCGAGCGGTTTTGAAATCGTCAACGGCTTGTCCCAATTCGGTTTTCAAATCGTCGGAAATCGCTTTTTTCTCACGAATCGTGTTTAAAACGCCCGGATGCGTGTTCCGAACGTAATTCAACAATTCGTCTTCAAAGCGCCGCAGGTCTTCGACCGCCACATCGTCCAAATAACCGTTGGTCGCCGTCCAGATCACGAAAATCTGTTCTTCGACCGGCATCGGCTGATATTGCGGCTGTTTTAAAACTTCCGTCAAACGCTGACCGCGCGACAACTGCGACTGCGTGGCTTTGTCCAAATCCGAACCAAACTGCGCGAACGCCGCGAGTTCACGATATTGCGCGAGGTCAATCCTGAGCGTTCCGGCGACTTGTTTCATCGCCTTGATTTGCGCCGAACCGCCGACGCGCGAAACCGAGTTTCCGACGTTGATTGCCGGACGAACGCCGGAGTTAAAAAGGTCGGATTCAAGGAAAATCTGCCCGTCGGTAATCGAAATCACGTTGGTCGGAATGTACGCCGAAATATCGCCCGCCTGCGTTTCGATCAGCGGAAGGCTGGTCAAAGAACCGCCGCCGCGCGCGTCGGACATTTTCGCCGCCCTTTCCAAAAGACGCGAGTGTAGATAGAAAACGTCGCCCGGATACGCTTCGCGTCCCGGCGGTCGTCTCAAAAGCAGAGAAATTTCGCGGTAAGCGGCGGCTTGTTTCGACAAATCATCATAAATCGTTAAAGCGTGACGCCCTGAATCGCGAAAATATTCGCCGATAGCGACCGCCGTGTAAGGCGCAAGATACTGCATCGCCGCCGGATCGGATGCGGTCGCCGAAACGATGATCGTGTATTCCATCGCGCCGTGTTCTTCGAGTCTCTGGCGCACCTGCGCGACGGTCGAAGCCTTTTGACCGATGGCTGCGTAAATACAAATCACGCCGCTGCCTTTTTGGTTGATAATCGTGTCAACCGCGACGGTGGTTTTTCCGGTCTGGCGGTCGCCGATGATCAATTCGCGCTGTCCGCGTCCAATCGGAACCATCGAGTCAATCGCTTTCAAACCGGTCTGCATCGGTTCTTTTACCGGCTGACGGTCAATAATTCCGGGCGCGATGCGTTCGACCGGATTAAATTGATTTGAAGCGATAGCGCCTTTGCCGTCGATCGGCTCGCCGAGCGCGTTGACGACGCGACCGATGATCGCTTCGCCGACCGGCACGGACATAATTTGTCCGGTGCGTTTTGCCATATCGCCTTCTTTGATTTTCTGGAAATCGCCGAACAGCACCGCGCCGACTTTATCTTCTTCGAGGTTAAGCGCGAGACCGCGAACTTCGTGCGGAAATTCGATCAGCTCGCCCGCCATAACTTTGTCGAGACCGTGAATTTCGGCGATTCCGTCGCCGACTTTGATCACCGTGCCGACTTCTTCGATTGTCACGCCGGCGTCAAAATTCTCGATTTGCTGTCTAATAATATCGCTGATTTCTGTCGCTCTAATAGCTTCCATATAATTTTGTTCGTTGTTCGTCGTTCGTCGTTCGTTGTTTTTCTTTGCAACGAGCGACGAACGACGAACGAATAGCTAACTACGAATCATTTGTTCTTTTAAGTGCTGTAATTGATTTTTCACCGAGCCGTCGTACACGGTCGAACCGATGCGCGTGACGACTCCGCCGATAATTTCCGGGTCAATTTTAAAATTAAGATTAACTCGCTTGCCGGTCATTTGCTGCAATCTCGTTTGCAAAGCGGTCTGCTGCGCGGCGGCGAGCGGCTGCGCCGTAGTCACTTCGGCTGTCACGAGACCGGCGCGGACTTCCAAAATCGCATTAAAACGCTCATTCACAACGGGCAAATCTGCAAGACGATGATTGCGCTGCAAAACGCGCAGAAAATTCGCCGTCGTTTTTGTCGGGCGCGTTTTGGCGATTAACGATTCGAGAACGTTTTTCTTGTTGTCGAAAGCAACCGCCGGATTACGAAAAACTTCCGATAGCTGAGGGTTTTCGGTCATCAAAGCGGCAAATTGTCCCAGTTCGTTTCTAACAATATCGGTTTCGCCGTTTTTCGTAACGACATCCGCAAGCGCGGCGGCGTAACGTCGGGCGATTGTTTCAATGCTCATTGTTTGACGCCTCCCAGACCTTCGATGCTCGCGTTGACGAGACGCGCGGCGTCCGTACCGCTTTGCAGATTTTGGCGCACCATATCTTCCGCCAGACGAATGCTTTCTTCGGCTGAAAATTGCTTTAATTCGCGTCTGGCGTTGGCTGACGCGGCGGCGATTTCGCGGCGCGCGTTTTCGCGTATTTTTTCAATATCTGCTGCGGTTTGTTCGGCGATTCTCGTCGCTTCAGCTTCGGCTTCGCGCACTGACTGTTCGCGGATGCGCGCGGTTTCGGCGTCCAGATTTTGCAGACGCTCTTCGACTTGCTGCAATCTTGCCAGCGCCGCGTCGCGTTCCTGCTGCGCTTTGATCAATTCGGCGCGAATCGCTTCGCGGCGCGCTCTGAATGCATCGCTGATCGGGCGGCGCAAAAGATAAACGAGCGCGGCAACGAAAATAAAAAGATTTAAAAACTTCCAGGCTTCAAAGCCCGGATAATTTAAATATCTATCGTAAAAACTCGCTCCGCCGCCGTGCGATTCGGCTTCGGCGGCGAGAAAAAGTAAAAAATTAATAAACGCAAACATTGATATAAAAATCTCAAATTTGAAATTCGGATAAATTTAAGCAGCCGAGCGCTGGCGCAGAACCTGCGCGGTAATTCTTTCGGCTAAACCGCGCGCGTCGCTTGCCAGAGTTTGTCTGGCTTGCGCGACTTGCCGGTTTAAATCCGCTTTCTCACGCTCGATTTGATTCACCACATCGGCTTTTACTTCGTCAATCTGCAATTGACGCTGCGCCAAAGATTCACGGCGCGTGTTTTCAACGACCGCATAACCAGCCACGCGTGCTTCGCGGAGAGTCGTTTCGTAATTGGCAAGCTTTTCGTCGGCTTGCCGCAGAGTGTCCGTCGTTTCCGCAAAGCTGCCGCCGGTCATCCGCTCGCGCGCTTCGAGAATGCGATTGATCGGTTTGAACAAAGTGCGGTTCAAAAGCCAGATCATCAACAAAATTAGAAAAATATGAAAAAAGATTGTGCCGTCTGGCACAAGCTGAATCGAATTTTCGGCAAAAGCCAGAAAAACCATAATCAAAAAATTCTTAAAAATACTTTGGTTTACTGTGATTTACTAGCGCAAAAATCACTTACTAACAAAGATTCTGAGAATATCACGCCGCTCGGAACACGGTCAAGGAACACACTTTTACGGTAGTGTCCTAATGGTGTGGAGCTAACAGGTAAGTATTTTCGGCGGATAGAGAAGGTGATTAAAAAGTGTCTCATAAGTCGAAAATGTTGAAGAGTTGTGGGATTTTGGTTATGAGACGACTAATGAGACAAAATGCTTAAATGGCTATATCCTAAAAATCAGGGCTTTGCCTTAAAAGTGGCTTTTGAGACGGACTTTTGAGACAAGAGCGAAAATCTTAAGCACTTCTAAGACAGATTTGAGACAGACTAATCAGCTTGTTTTAAAAAGTTAAACCTTTACAAAACTTATTGAATAGCATTAAATATAAATTGACGTGAAACCCGCCTCTCACGCCTGTCGTATCCTATTTGTGAAGATTCTGATATAATTTAGATAAGAAATAAATGATTTAAGCAAAATTTGGTTTTAATAAAGTCAAATTTTGTAAGATTTTGATTGACTAAAAGGCAAAGTGTGTGTAATTTAACACAACTTATTGCGGTTAAAATACGTCTCTTTTTTTATGGATAAGCCTGATGACAAATCCGAAGCTGTTTCTCAAAAGATTC
>DASVUH010000026.1:0-76060 GCA_036387135.1 Pyrinomonadaceae bacterium
CTTTGATTTATGTGTTCTATTTTACCATAGAATGCCGATATTTACGAGTGGAAAGAGACAATCGCTGGAAAGCGCGATTGCTGTGGACACAATTCCTCCGCCGCTTAAAAAGACGGCGGTATCCTTGTGAATTTGGATGAACCCGTTTGAGCTATGCCAGAACGCTTCGGTTTTCGGGAAAATCACGCGGCGCGCCGCATCAAGTATCCGCTCGCGTTCGTTTTGGTTTTTCTCAAAGGTCAATGCCGCCAGTAACACCAAAATCGCCTGCGCCCGCTCGTCGTCATCGTCAGCATAGTCGTAAACCTTGTCCGCTAATTCGGTAACTTTTTCGGAAGAAAGTTTTAGATCAATCTTGTCCATTTCGATCTATCTCCCTTTTTGTCTTGATTTTTTGTTCCGTGAAAGAGCGGCTACAAACGCCTGTTCGATTATCCTGTCTGCGGTATTAAAATAGGATTCCGTCTTCGGAAAAATCACATTTTTAATCTCGTCGAACATCAGCTCGCGTTCCGTATGATTTTCCTGAAACGCCATCACCGCGAACAAAACTAACAGTGTTTTTGCTCGTGAATCGGCTGGGTCGTTGTCGTAGTCGTAGGCAAAATCCGCCAACTCTCTGGTTAGTTCTTCGGGAAGTTTTACGTTTCTAAGCTCTCGCATCGCACACCTCCTCGTCTAAGCTCGGCGGGATTTCCGCATCCTGAATGGTTTTGGAAACAATGACTGGGACGTTTTCAAGGTGTTTTAGATACTCCTCAGCTTGCTCTTTCGTGCGAATTTCGTTGTCATCCTGTTTCGTGGTATTCTCTTTTTGCATATACATTTCCTTTCATTAGGGATTGTTGGGGGTTTAGAGAAGCTGCGAACTTTTCTAAACCCTTTCGTTTTATTTCGTCAGACCAAACAAAATTTGCTCGGCTTTAATTTTTGCGATTTCGTCTTTGACTAACTCAAAAGCCAAATCCATTGTCGAGCCAAACTTGTAAACGCCGAAGAAATCGCCCTGCGTTTTCACGGTGGCAATCGCCCCGCGTCCGATGTGTTCAATTTCAATCGTTAATCCGAAGGCTTGATTTATTTGTGGTTTTACTTGAATCATCGTCTCTCCTGTTTCGTCGTTTTCGACTGTAATAAGATATTACTAAATCTAGTAAGGATTGTCAAATAAAGTAATGCTAAATCTATGAATGATTTTTTAGGTATTCATAAATTTGACATTCCTTACTTATCTGCGTAATATTATTATTATGAACGTGGTAACTGTAAGAATCAGAGAGACAGCGCAATCGCGCGGGATTACAACTGCGTATCAGCTACAAAAAGCAACGGGCGTACAGCCTAGCTTGGCGGCTAAGTGGTATCGGAATGATTTGAAGATGATTGGGATTGAGACGATAGACCTACTTTGTAAGGTTTTGAAATGTACTCCGAATGACTTACTCCACTACGAGCCGGAAAAAGAGAGCAGTTTAAAGGTTTAGGTTTTTGAAAAGTTTTCGGCGGTTTCGGCTGTCGAAATTACCACGGGGTACGGCGCGGTTTCCTTCGGCGCGGACTGGTAAGGTCGGGTCTGAATGGGAGTGGCGGGGCGGGTCGTGGCATGTTCAGCTTAGGTAAGGAGAGGGCGCATTGTGCGCCTTCTATAAATAACAAGCTATTTTAAAATTTTTGAAAGGTTTTCGGCAGCTAATACTGCCGAATTTTCATGGCACGGTCTGGTCTCGAATGGAAAGGTCAGTATGGTTGAGGTCAGGTGTGGCGTGTCAAGGTGAGGCACGGCAGGTTTATGTCTGGTAAGGAAAAGAGGCGAAATTTCGCCTCTTTTTAATTTTGTAGTATATTGCCGGGCATGATAAAGCTAATCGCACTTATTTTATTTATCGGTCTTCTGTTCCGTGAAAAGGGAGATTGATTTCTCCCTTTTTTTATTTGTTATTTCCTGCATTTTGCTTGAATTTTAAAGCCGAAAGGTGAACGAATGGTGAACGTTTTGTTATCAGGAATCAAGGAGATGGCTTACCTTCAAAGTTGCTTTTGGGGTATAGTGCGGGCGCTAGATCAATCTCTTTCATTTCAAGGAACCTTATTATGCCTCTGATTAATTGTCCAGATTGTCAAAAAGAAGTGTCGGATATAGCCCCCAATTGCCTAAACTGTGGCAGACCGATTGCCGGAAGTATCGGTATAAACAACGAGACTGTTAATCACAGCCGCGATTTTACGCCAATATCAGTAGCGCCGCATCAATCCCATGCTAAGCCACCTTCTACTGCCAAAGCTTTGCTTATTGTGGGAGCAATCCTTGTCGGTGTTTTCGTAGTGCTGCCGTTTTTTACATGGTACATGAATCGCGGCAATGTAACAGCTAATAACAACTCGAATTCGGCTCCTTATGTGGCGTCGCTTCCGTATTCAACTACAACTCAGGCAGCAGCAACACCCACACCGAGTTTAGCTGATTCGGTTGCCGATACAAGCGAAGCGGCTATCAGAGCAAATGTAGCGGAAGTTGATAAATCAATTACGTACGAACACCTAAAGAAAAACGCTGACCGATATTCGGGTAAAGCATGGATGTTTAAAGGAAAGATTTTGCAGGTTTTTGAGCAGAACGGACAAACAGGAGCTCGTGTTTCTCTTGATGACTGGGGAAACAAACCGGTTTGGGTCGCTTGCAACTGTACAACCGATTTTGTTGAAAATGACCGAGTTTTTGTAGTGGGTTACCTCACCGGAACTTATTCATACACTTCCCAAGCTAATTGGGAAATTACTATTCCGGCGCTCGCCGCTCGCGCCATTCTCAGCTCAAAAGATTCAGTAAAGTACCAAGCTGAGAAAAAAGGGAAGTAGCGGTAAATCCCGAACACATTTAACTACGACGCCGTGTTTTACTAGCCGGTGTATGGCTGGCGAAACTTACAAACTTTCACTTCTTCTTGAGGCATCTGACCGCGCTTCTAACAAGGTCAACACACTCGTTAATTCACTTCTAAAACTCCGCAACGAGTCAAAACAGACACATTCCGCTTACTCTAAATTACAAAATGCACTCAATAAACCGCTTTCCAACAGTGGCACAAAAGCGGCGTCTTCAATCCGCAATATCGGCAGGGATGCAGCAAAATCCGAAAAGGACGTTGACCGTTTAGGGCGAAAAATTGATTCGTTAAATAAAAAACAGGTTCGCCCGTCTTCGCGTTTTAGCCCTGATGAAAATTACGACACAACGCCCAGTCGTCGGCGCAGAAATGGAAAATCAGAAGTAGATAGGATTCTCGAAGAAGAAGAAAATCACCGCCGAAAAAACAGCGTAGTAGGTAGGTTTGCCAATGTAAATGACCGTTATCTCGAACCGACAAGACAAATCGCAGGCGTTTGGCGAGAAAATTACGACAGCCTCTCAAGATACACCGACGCCGCCACAAAACTGATTCGCGCAGAAGCCGGATTGAAAATCATCGGCTTATCGCCGGGAGACCAACAAAGCGCATTTCAATTTATTGACCGCGTATCGAAAGATATTCGCGGAGTTTCAAAAATCGACATCACCAAAGGAATGGTTGATGCCGTCGGCGCGTTCGGTGACGTGCAGCAGGCGGGGCGATTTTTGCCTTCGATGATGCGCTACAAAATGAATTTGTCGGCGTATTTCGGCGAAGAGATGTCGCCGCAACAGGTCAATCATCAAATGCTCTCGTCGGCAAAAGCGCTCGAATATATCGGCGTCACGCAAAAAGGCGAAGCTGAAACCGACAAATGGATGCAGGAATTCGTCCGCATCTCGGCATCGACTGGCGGCAGGGTAACGCCGGATGAAATTCTTACAATGCTCCGGCGTGGCAAAGTTGCAACTCGTGGGTTGACCCCAGAAGGCTTGAGAGCGTCGGCTTCCCTGATCGAAGATTTTGGTGCCCCGACTGCGGGCACCGCGATGATGAGCCTTTACCAACAGCTTGTTGGCGGCGTGATGAAAGAATCAGCCGTTGCGCAGTTTCAAAAATACGGGTTGCTGAAAGAAGGCGGATTCGAGTTTAAAAAAGGAACGACGACGGCGAAAAAGGTATTACCGGGCGGCAATATTCTCGGCGATTTGATGCAGCAAAACCCGATGGAAGCGGGCAAAGTTTTCCTCGAAAAATTGCGTGCTGGCGGACTAAACACCGACAATCAAACCGAATTGAGAAACGTCATGGCGATTATGTTTCAAAATCGAAACGCTTTCGCCTATATGGATTCGCTCGTTACGCAACGCCAACAAATCGAAAAAGAAGCGCAGCGAATGGGCGTTTCCGCAGATACGCTGCAACAGCAAAAACTCCTTGATACCGATAAAGACCTCAAACGGTTGAAACAGCTTCAGGAATACGAAGCGCAGATGGAGAACTTCAGAATCTCCATGGGGCAGAATCTTATTCCGGCTGCTTCAAAATTCATGAATGCGGCGACTCCGATTCTGCAATTTATCGGCGACAACCCGAATGTTGCAACTTGGGGCGCTGGTTTTCTCGTTGCGGCAAAAGGTTTAAGTTTTCTTTCACAATCTGCTTCTTTACTTAGTAATTCGGGAAATATAGTTTCGTGGTTTTCCAATTCCCGCCAAGCTGCCGACTTAACCGCTACATCCTTCAGCCGAGCCGGAAACGCCGCAACAACAATGCGTCAATCATTGATGACGCGAATGTCGGCACCGCTTCCAATCGCTCTGAAAATCGGGGCGATCATCGGACTCGAAGAGGCGATTCGCGCCAACGTCGAAGGATATTTTGCAGCCAAAGACGCGCAAAATCGCCGCGACAAAGTAATCAAGGACGGGAATAAAGGAACCGACGAATTTTTCAAGGAAGTCGGGCAGCCGTATCAGATTCGGCAACGCACCGACATCGACGATGGTGAAAAACAAACGATCCTGCGCCAGCGTGAACAGGCGATAAAGGTGACGGCATCGGGAGTATTCTCAAAAGTCAACGACGACAACGATTTGCTGCAATCGCTCGGCGTCAAATCCGCCGCGACGTGGGGAGAAGCCGCAGCCGACAAATTAAAAATGGCGTGGTGGGTTCCCGGAATGAAATCGCCTTACGCCGGCGCAAACGGTAATTTTTCGCGCGAAAAAGCCGTGCAAACCTTCCGCAAAGAAGGCGATCAATTAAAATACGTCGAGGTGATGAAGGAATTTATTCGCGCATTGCCTCAGCAAATTCCCGGCGGCGATCAAAAATCACAATCGGCGCGCAGCGAGATTCTCGAAGTTTTGAAACTGGTTCAGCCCGATTCGTTCAAACAGGCGCAATCACAGCTTCAGGCGGAATCAATCGACCAAATGAAGCAGCAGCTTCTAGCCGGTTTGCAGATCACACAGGAACAGGCGAGCGCCGTGACGCAGATGATGCAGGCGCAGCAGCAGCAAGCGGCGGCAAACACGCAATCGCAAACCGAATTCGCACAAAGCCTGCTCGGTTTATCGCAGCCCGCGCAATCGGCTGGCACGGCGTTATCGCTGCTGCCGAACCCCGCCGCTGCAACGGCAAACGCGCTCGGGTTGATGCCGCCACCCGTTACGGACGCCGCCAATCAAATGGGCGTGTTGGCGAGCGCGACGAATCAGGTTCCCGGACCGTTGACAAACATCGCGTCATCGGCAAATGCGACATCAGGTTCGCTCGATGGTTTGACGGCAAAAATCTCATCTTTCCAAATGCCCGTTCCGCAGATACAGACGTTTGCCGTCGGCGTTCCGGGCGCCGGAGTTGTGACCAGAGGCGGTGGCGGTCGGCATCACAGCGCGCCGCCGCGCAAATCGTCATTCAATATTTTCGGCGGCGGCTCGCCCGCATCTGTTTTATTTCCGTCAAAAGCATCCGGCGGAAAAGTCACGCGCGACGGTTTTGCCGAAATTCACGCTAACGAGCTTATCGTTCCGGCATCGGTCACGCGCCGCTACGAACAGCCTCGCGGGTTAAATCAACTGTTTTCTCTGGTACAGGATGCAGATGGTAAACGCGGTAATCGCTATGAAAAACCTCGCAGCGTCATCCAAAACGTCGTTCACAATGCCGACGGTAAACGCGGCAGTTCAATGGCGAACCTAATCCAGACCGCCCGCGATGCCGACGCCGTTCGCTCGGAAAGAAGCGTTGAAATAGCGGGCGCGCCAGCTCAAAGCGCTATAGCACAAAGCAGCACATCAGGGCAGTCAAAACTCTTTGAGAATTTCAGCATGCCGGTGACGATAAAGGAGAGCGGATCACGCGTAACCGCCGCCGATATTAAGCGACAACTTATGGCTGAATTCTCAAATCTGCTGGATCAGCACATGGGTCAAATCGAAAACTCATTGGCGCGTTCCTTCGACTTCGGGCGTGAGCGCGAATAAACACATTTAAATCCGCCGAAAAGCGACAATTTAGCTTGAGATGGCGGAAGCGACTTTACAACTTATCAACCTTGAAGGCGGCGGCAGCTTCGATTTTCAGTTTTTTCCTGCGACGGTAGTAACCGACGACAGGGCAAACTGGGAGCGTCAGGATTTAACACACGGAGAAAAACCGCTTTTTTACGCTAACCGGGAGCCGCGCACCGTTACTTTTCCTGAGCTTTATCTCGATCAGACTCACACAAACCAGAGCATTCGCCCGCAAATGGAAGCAATTGCGAAACTGATGGAGGAGGTATCGGGACTCGGGCGACCGCCGAAATTGCTCGCCGTTTGGGGCGGCTGGCAGGAATTATGCGTTCTCGAAGAATATTCGGCGAAGGAAATATTTCATCACCGGGAAGGTCACCCTTTGCGCGCAGAAATCCGAATCACAATCGTGCGTATACAAAACGGGTAATTAAAGATGTCAAAACGCTCAAAACCGCCGTATGAAAGATTCGGAAAAGCCACGCCGCTCGAAGACGCTCGCCTCAGGATTCACGTCTGGCGCGAGGGCGACCGCCTTTCCGTTCTCGCCGAACAGTATCTCGACGATTGGCGATTGTGGCGCGTGATCGCAGACCGCAGCAAAATTACCGACCCGCGCAAAATCGCCGTCGGCACTGAATTGATCGTTCCCGAAATCCCGCTTGAGAAAGGAATTTACGAATCGACATGATCGCTGATTTACCGGCAAACCCGCATTGCATCATCGTGATTGATGGTCGCCGCTTCGATTCTGTTGACGACGAAAAACTGTTCGAGTCGGTTTCGGTCGAGCTTGTCACGAATCGCACAAGCCAGGCGAAATGGAAATTTTTCGATCCCGAATTCAAAATCGCGGATTCTTACGCTTATATCGCGGCGGGCGGTGAAATCAGTTGCTCGATTTATATGGGTTACGGCAAAAGTCTCGGACCACCCATTTTTGAAGGCGTCGTCACGCAGCTCCCGCGCGGTGATACGACGACGGGTTTTGTGGCTTATGACCATGGCTTCAAAATGAAAAAAATCAAAAACGCCGAGTATTACTATAAAAAAGACGATAAGGACATCATCTCGATTTTAACCGGGCGCAACGGTTTAGGTTTCTCCCCGCCCCCGGATGCGCGCGGTCTGGAAAAATATAAAACGATGATGCAGGACGAGAAAAATGACTGGCAGATGATGATGGAACGCGCCCGCGAAATGGGCTGGAACGTTTACGTGCGCGGCAAAACGGTTTTCGCTCGTTATCCGGCGCGCGTGCAGGCTCCCATTGCGACTTTTATCAATCGCAAGGATTTCCGCTTAAAGCACGGTTTTGAATTCAATTTCAGAGTGCCGGAATCTCAGGAAGGCAAAAAACTGGTCAACCGCGTCGGTCGGGGCAAAGGCGGAAAACGACTCGTCGGCAAATCCGATATAAGCCCCCGGGGTAAGGAAAACGTCAATTTAAAACGCGACACGCCCGGAATTCACACGAAATCAAAACTCGAAGTGCGCGCTCAGGCGCAAAAGGATTTAGAGCGCGAGCACGCCTTTGAAGCCTCATTGCAAGCCGTGATCGCGCCCAGAGAAGCGCGAATTGATGTGCGCGATTCAATCCGGGTAATGGATGTCGGCGCTCTCTATTCAGGCGTTTATATTTGCGACGGCGTTCGTTATAACTTCAGTCCGGGCGTGATGAATCTCGATTTAGATTTGTATAGAGATATAACTTGAAGGGCGGTACGAAAATTTGAGAAATTTATACGCAAAATCCAAAAAAGCTAACCGCGAAACTGTTGACCAGGAATTTCGCTGGCTGTCAGGCGTCCCGGCAATCGTTGCCGACAATAAAGACCCGGAAGGAATGCACCGCGTTCGCGTAATTATACCTTCGATTGACCCCGACAAAATCTTTGACGAATGGGCGCGTCAACTAATTCCGTGTCTCGGCGACGGTTACGGCTGTTTTTATCTTCCGCCAAATAATACTGAAGTAGTTTTGTTCGGGCAGCTCGGGCAAAAATTCAATCTTTTTTATATGGGCGTTTATAACGAAACCCACAAAGTTCCGCCTGATTTTATGACGGACGGCGAGCAGGACGAATCAATTTCGGGCATTCGCGTTCAGGGCGATTACAAAATCATTTCCGAATGCGACACGCACATCCAAGCCGGGCGCATGAAAATTGAAACCAAGGGTTCGATCCATCTCTCGGCGGGCGCCGGAGTTTTTATCAACAACAAACCATTCTAAAAAAATGCTGATTGACGACGGGCGGGATTACGACCCGCTAAACGATTTTCCGGAGTTAAAACTGCCGCATCTTCAACTGCCGCAGATTCGACCGCTGCCCTCTATTCCGTTTGTGGGCTGTATTCCGGCAACGCCTGAAACGCTCGTTGGCAGGCAGATGGGAAAACAGCCCGATTTGTCGGCTCTGGCTCATATCCGGGCATTAAAAAAGAACATCATCGAGAAACTGATTATTCTGCTCGAAGGACAATTGCCGGATTTTCCGCGCAAAATCGCTTATGAGACGAACCGTGTCAGGCTCGTCGCGGAACTGGCGGAAATAGTCGCCGAGGGCGTTGCCATCGCCGCCCGGCTAGCCGCAGATGCTCAAGAGAACATCGAAGAAATCAACAATCAAATCGATATTTTAAACGAAGGCATCAGCGCTTATCAGGAAATCGGCGAAGCGGTCAGAACGCGCATTCAGCAGAAAACCATTGACCGTTTCGGCGAATATATCAATGAGCTTGAGCAGCAAAAAGGACGCTGGGAATCAGTGATGAGCTGCATTACGGCGGCAATTTAATTTTGATGAGAGAAATCACAGGTAAAATGAACATATGAAAATTCACATTGTTACATTCTGGGGTTACGGAGACGAAACTGGTTCTATTGATTCGGTCTGGTTCGATGAGGGCAAGGCGAATGAGCAAGCGGCGAAAATAACCAAAACCGCGCCGAATCACTCCAGATCAGACGTTGACGCTTATGAAATCAGAGATGCCGAAGAATTTTTGAAATCCATAAATAAGGAAGTTTCTAAACGATGGTTAATCTTTCAGGATCGGCAATCGATTTTCCGTTTCGCGTCAATCCATTGACGGGCAATCTGGCGACGACCAGCGATAAAACGACGATCATTCGGCAAGCAATTGAGGATATTTTGGAAACGCGCAAATTTTCGAGGGTGATGCTTCCCGATTACGGCATCAGTGATTTCATATTTTCGGTAGTTGATGCCGGATTTGCCGCGCGTATCGCGTTTGAACTAAAAGATCAGATCGAGAAATATTGCCCGCTCGTCGAATCAGTCTCGTCGCGGGCAGATGTAGATGACGCCGGTCGCGCCATAGTTTTTGTTACCTACACGGAGCGCAATGGTTTCGAGGCTCCAAAAAATCTGTTTTTTCCTGTCTGGAAATACATCGGCAAAGAAGCGGAATAAAAATTTCAGCTAACTTCTTTACTAGCTTTTCAAGCCTTGAGCGGCAAAGCAACTTTCTCGACTATAAAATGCTCTAGCTGTTCGTGGCTTTCCTTGGTTAGGGTGCCTGAAATAGTTAGTGAATCCGGCGCGTTTAATCCGCCTTCCGGCACTTCGATATCGTGATTGATCTGCATCTCGCCATCGAATTCTATACCGCCGACAGAAATCTTACAGTTCATTTTCGCTTTCCCTTTCATCCGCACATTAAAAATTCCGTTTCGATTGTAATTGTTCCTGAGCGACTGACGCAAAACGAACAATGCAGATTCCGAGACCGATTTTAGAAATACGTGACGAAGACCGATTTGCCGCCGAAGCTATCGGCAAAATATCGGGCGGCATTGACGTAGCGCGCATCGCCTCGCAAATCAGAAAACTTCAGGAATTGCTGAAATTAATCGCGGGCGGAAATCTGCCTGCGACGCCCGCCTGCCCGGAGTTGACAAACGCCAACCCGTCGAGCGCGCACACCGTTCTTCTCGAAGCCATCGCGTGGATGCTCTCGCAACTGGCTTATCTAATCAACCAGATTCCCGATCAAAACGTCATTGCCTTTCACAATCTTTTCGGCAGCGAAATGCGCGAAGCAAAAGCCGCGACAACGGTTTTGCGTTTTACGACGAACTTTCCTTACAACGGCTCGAACGAAACTCTCATTACCGTTCCTGCCGGAACGGAAGTGTCGGCCGCAAGCGGCAAATTCGTTTTTAAAACTCTCGCCGAAGCTCAGATTCAAGCATCAGTCGGGTTCAAGGACGTGCCGGCAGAGCGAACCATTACGGGAGCGACGCTTCTGTCGCCGTTCGTTCTGACTGTGATAAACGACGCGCTCGCCTGGGTCAATTCGGTCACCAACCCGTTTGCGATTGATTCGGGCAGCCGAGCGGAAACGGTCGAAGAAGCGACGGAACGCGCTGTGCAATTCCAGCGCCGCGGCTTGCGGATCGTCACCAATCAGGATCTGGAGGAAGCGATTGTTACGGAAGTTTTTGAAGGCGGCGGCATTGCCCGCGTCTTTCCTTTTGTTAAGTATGGTCAGTTCACAGAGTCGCCGCAGCTCGGATATTCCACGGTCGTTATCGCGACGAGCAATGGCTTTCCCGTCAGCGACGCTCTGAAGCTTTCAGTCAGAGAGTTGTTCGAGCAATTGCCCGGCAATCAATATTTTTCAATCGCCGACCCGACGTTTAAAACGTTCGACGTCGCCGCTCAAATCCAGCTTTCCCCGGGCGCGCAAAACACGGTTGTCTTTGCCGAAATCGACCAAAACCTGCGTGCCTTTTACTCGGTCGCTCGCCAGAATTTCGGTCGCCCGATCAAGCGCAGCGAGATCATCCAGATTATTGAAAACACTCGCGGCGTCGATTTTATCAAAACGAGCGGCGAGATTCTGATTTCGCCGGCGAGCGACATCGAGCTTGCGCCCTGGGAGCTGCCTTTTATCGGCGAAATCGCGATCAGTTAAATAAATGCCGTTTTCAAATCGAGATTATTTATATAACAACCTCCCATCGCGCTTTCGGCGCGATGACGCGGACGGCATTTTGTACCGGTTTCTCGAATTTTTCGGCGAAACGACCGACAACTGGGACGCGCTTTATGAAGCGTTCTTTGAAAACATCGCGCCGGAAACCGCGAGCGAACCGTTTATCGATTTCTGGCTCGATAGATTGTTCGGCTGGCGGTACTTCCCCAAAAATTTCACGCTCGCGCAAAAACGGACGCTTTACGCAAATTTCGCTCGCCATCTTGCCCAGCGCGGTACTAAAAACGGAATCGAGCTGTGGCTTAGGGATTTCGGCATTCACGCAAACGTCTGGCTGCGTCAAGAGTTTTATGACGATTTTTTTTACGGCGAGCCTTTATGGTCGGTCGATGCGCCGCTTTTCATTTTGGTTGAAATCATCAGCCTCAAAGACTGGGCTTCGACCGACATCGACAGTTGGGGAGACTCGTTCTGGGACGACGGAATGTTTATGGGCGAGCCGGAACCGCGACTCACGGAAACAGAGATCGAAACGCTGCTTAGATTCTTTCTGCCAGTCGGACAGGAAATGATTTTCACATGGCGGCAATACGAACCGGCAATCGTCAGCGATGGAGAACTGGTTCAGTTTCAGCCGGAATTTGACTCGATTTACGCGCCGGACGGCTTTGAGGAAGTCGCGCCGTAGTTTTTTTCAACACTTTATTCAGGAGCAATCAATGTCCAAAAAAATTCAGTTAGAAGCTTATTCAAGCAACAACGTCAACTACGGGCGAGCGGCGGGCGTATCGGATCTTCGCAAGCTCGAAGATTTCGCGCACGAGCACACCAACCTCTTTACAAAGGATATTTTGTCGCAGGTGTCGCGTTCGACGACCGGTTTTGATTATTCGGTGCAGCCCGGCTCGAATTCTCGTCAAATTGTCATTTCAGCCGGTCGCGCCTATTCGACCGATGGGAAACAATACGACGCTCTCACATCTATGACGCTTACTTTTGAAGCATCGGAAACTGACGGCAAAAACCGCATTGATTTGATTATCGCCGTTCTCGACACCGAAGCGCCGGCTGTGAACGCGACGATTCCGTTTCGTCAGATCAGGTCGCAGGCAGAGCTTGAAAACGCGACTACCCAGTATATTCCGACGCAGTTTAACGTTCCGACCGAGCGCCACAACAAAGCTACCGTTCAAATCAAAAAAGGTGTCGCCTCGATAACGCCCGTAGCTCCGAGCCTCGCGTCGAATGAAGTGCTGCTTTATTTCGTCAACGTCCCGAATTCTTCCGTGTCGGTTCGTCAGGAAGACATCGTCGAAGCGCGCCCGGTCTTTAACGACCAGCGGCTGCAGGACGAATATATCGCGCAGCTTCGTCGCGATTATGCGGCTTTGCTGCTGCGGATTTCTAGGCTCGAAAACATTCAGATTCTGCCCATTGATCTCGGTCCGGTATTCGGCAAAATCCAATCATTAGCGGACATTTTGCGCCAGTTTTATTTTCAGATCAATTCGCTTTCTCAATCGAACCCGGAGATTTTGCGTCTCGGGATGGCGCTGACGAATCCGAATAACGGAAAACTCGCCGCTGCGGGCGGCACCGACAACGGCAAACCGACGGTTAATATTGAACTCGGCGCGCGGGTCCGGTTTGCGTCCGGCGAGTTTGCGATTTCTCCGACTTCGTTTGAAGACCAGACGAGAAATCCCCGCCTCGTCCAGATTGATCCGACGACCAGCTCTGACAATTTCGAGACCGCTTTGCAGCTCTCAAACATCCTCGAAGTCGATTCAGATGGTCAAGCCGGCTACGTTAAACGCAACGCTACATTTGCGACCGCTCGCTCGAATTCCGCGAGCTGTTCGCGCGGAGCGGCTACGGGGCAGGGGCAGTTTGTCGAGATTTTCGGCGGTCGCGCGGTTGACGGCGGCGCGCTCGGCGATTGGTACAGTTACGATGTTGTCAACGACATTTTAACGCAGCGCACGTTTACCGGCTCGATTCCGCCAAACACCGCGAACCCGACGCTTTATCCATACGGAAACGGAACAATGCTTCTTTGCTGCCCGCACGCATCAACTACGGCAGCGCGCTGGTTTCGCGTTGACGCCGTTTCGGGAGCGTCAATCGAACTGACCGGATTGATGCCGACGGGCACGCATTTTTACGGCGACAAGATCACACTAAACAAAATCTTCATCGTCGCGATGACATTATCGGGCGGTGTTTACAGCCAGGCGTTCTGGGTTTACGACACCGACACTCACTCGTTCATTTCGATTAATCCGAACGGAAACGTTCCGATCTGCAAACCGGACCTCTCGCACGGCTGTTTCTATCAGCCCGGTCATTTCGTTCTTCTCGCTTATGACAATGTCAGCGACACTCCCGGAAAAACATACATTTTTGAATATGCTTCTTTAACTTTCCGCGAGCTTAACTTTCATTCTCCCAGCCATATTACGGCGAATTACACGCCCGGCGTCGCCTCGCAGTTTGCGATCCGGTTTTTCCGACTAGTGAACGTCGCGGGCAGAATTTTTATGGGCGGCGGAGCGGTGCGCAATTCCATCGAGCCTTACGCGACCGATTCCGTGACGTGGGAATTGCAGGTTGCCGATTACACATCGGCGAATTCGACGCTGCAATCGGGCTGGAGGCATTACGCGCTCGGAAACGTTCAGACGCTCTCTAACCCTGCGTTTTGCTCGACCTACACGCCGGTTTTCAGGTCAGTTCGTCAAGCGCCGTTTGTTGACCGCGCGGTGCTTGCAGGCGGTTACTCGAAATACGGCACGCCGACATCGGATATTTTTACTTCGACGCTAGGCGGTCTGGTCTCGACGACTTACGGCGGAGTGACCGGCATCACCTTAGCCGAAACCGCGACTTTTGCCGAATTCGTATTGCCCGTGCATACAACGAACTGGGAGGTTGCTGAATATTTCGCGAGCTTGACCGGACAATACTCGGACGGACAGGTCAAATTGGAAGTCAGCTTCGATGACGGAGCGACCAAACACGAAGTCACGCCGGAAACCGCACTGCTCATCGCGGACAGCCTCGCGCCGGGCAAGCGGCATTTGCACATCACGCTTTACTCCTATCACTACGAGACGGGCGAACAGACCGGAGGAACGCGCCCGATTTTGACCAAAATTCGTGAGATTTTTGACGAAACCGGAAACCTCGGCGCTCGAACTGCGCTCAGATATGACCTCGTCGCGAATGAATCACCGAAAGCCGTTTATATGGACTCGACCGGAAAGATTATCCTCTCGACGGTCATCGAGCCTTCGACTCCGACGAAATGCCTTTTACAGAAATTCGTTCCCGGTTCGGGCGTTGTCGCGCCTGAGGTCATCAATTACGTCAATCGCAGGAACGCGCGCATCCGAAAGCGCGGCACTTACGTGGCGTCCGATCCGGCGACGCGCCAATTTTACAACGATCTGGCTGTCATTCCGCGCTGGTTTGAGCCTTCGGGCATCAAGGCTGCGGACAAGCATTTCTACGAGATCGCGGAGCCGACCGTAGCTTTTGATTCGGTCGTAACGGTCACCGGCGTGACGACGGACGGCGACGGCTGGGAAGTCGAACTCGAAGGCTAAAAACAAAGCCAGCAGCCAGCCGGTTAAAAGAGGCTGGCTGCTGGCTTTAAGAAATTTTTCTGCATAATCTTCGGCAAATTTGCCACCACTCCTAAACCAATGAAATTTAACTTTAAGAAAACATCTGACAACAGATTTGACCTAAACATCCAGCTTAGTTCATCGCTGCAATCGTTGTTATTCCGCTCGGCTGGCTGGCTGGCTTTCGTGCTTGGTCTTATTTTTACACTGCTCATCAGCTCGCTCTCGCTTTCGGCGCAACGACCGACCGCATTGACGGAAAACTGCCCCGACCAGCCGCCGACCGTCCGCGTTCAGATGTTCGTCGGTCGCGACGGAAACGCGCACATTAATCCGTGTCCCGGAAAACAGGTGCTGGTTAACGGCTCACCGCTTGCGGGCGGAGGAATTTTTTCGGACGGCTCGATTTTGTTTTCAAAATTGAATTCGGGAATGGTTTCAAACGATGTCACGCTCGGCTCTGATTCGGGAACGAAGATAACGACCGAGCACGCCGTCAAATCTTACGTCGACGCCGTAACGGGCTTTGTTACTTACAACTCCGTTCAGCGCGCGAATTTTAACGGCGTTGCCGCGCCGGTCGCCGGGTGGACAAGCTCGAACGGTTCATTCTGGTTTCCCGATCTCGGCGTCACCGGAAATGGTTATTTTTCGGGCGGCACGTTTAATCCGAACGGTCAGCAGAATCTCGTCGCGGAAGGTCTTTATCGCTCATTTATCTACTGGCTCGGAAACAGGACGCAGACCGGAACGATCAGCGGGCTAACGAATAATCAGATTTACGTCGTCCGCATTCACTCCTGGAAACCTGCGGCGCTCGGCGCACCTCAGGCAAACAATTTCACGGTCGCCGTTAACGGCGGAACGCCCGTTACGGTTTCCGGCGCAAACGATATGGCGGTCGTCCGCGAAATAACTTTTACGGCAACGGGCGGCACCGCGCCGATTACTTTTACGACCGCCACGAGCGGCGACGGTTTGTTCGTCTCGGCAATCGAGATTTTCGAGCGCGTCGTAACGGGTTCTAATACGATTTCTTCGACGACGCAGCTTGGAAAAATAAAACTATCAGTGCCTCCGGCTGATGCCGCCAATCCTATTGCTCTCGGACCTAATGATCCTATCTTAATGCAAGCAGCCGGAGAATTAAATGTTTCAAATTACGCATCTCTCGGCGCTGCTTTAACCGCAATCGGCTCGACCGAAGCGAATCTCGTGGTCGCACAGCCGTACGTTATTTCGAGCAACCTCACTATACCGGCAAACGTAAATCTGGAGTTTAAGGCAAACGGGTCGTTCACGGTCAATAACGGTGTCACGGTTATATTGCTCGGCTCGGTTGCAGCGCCGCCGAAGAAAGTTTTCAATCTCGTCGGAAACGGTTTTGTCAGCTTTATCGAATCGGAAACCCGCAAAGTTTCGGTCGAATGGTGGGGCGCGACCCCGCGAGACTCTGTTGATGATACTGCGGCTATTGACGCTGCGGCTAAATCTTTCGGCACAACGAATAGTCACGGCGGCACGGTTTTCTTTCACGGCGACGAATATAAATTTTCAACGCAGCTTAATTGGGCGCAAATCGCAAATCTGACGGTCGAAGGAAGCGCTAACGAAAACGTCGGCAGTCCGCGCACCTTAATGTACACCGGCTCGACGCTGCCCGCAATTAACCTGGAAGCCACACACGGCGTCCGATTTAAAGGGATGCACTTTTACACCGGCACGGCTACTAATGCCGTTGACGGCTGGTTTATGCGCGGCGGCTCCGGCGCAGCGAGCGGCGACACAATTCATTTAAAAATTGAGCATTGCGCGTTTGAAGCGCCTTTTGGCAGTCTTGTCACCCTGTTAATGCTTGACCGGGTAATCGTTTCGCAAATCGTCTATTCCAATTTTTACGGCGGAAAAATCGGCATTGAAGGCGCGGTTTCAAGTAGAGACTCGAATGTAATCTTACTGGAGCAGAATCACTTTAAATTGCAAAGCGATGCGGCTATCAAGTCCATCGGGCAATGGTGGACGATTTCAAACAACACTTTTTCGGGCGGCACTCCGACATCGCTCGCCATTGACACGAACGACGCCGGAAACTTTTTATCCTACGCCGTCGAGTTTTCAAACAATTACTTTGAATCCGGCAGAGGGTATTCCGGCGGCGATTATCCGGCGAGCGCCAAAATTATCCAGATGTATGTGCAGGGCGCGACGTTCTCAGCCAACACTATTTTGCAGCAAGGCGCGGCTGGTACGGTAATTGAGTTTATCAATGATTCAGCCGGAATTGCTTTTACCGGGAATACGATTGCAGGTGATAACGATGTTTACGGCGTCGGCGGAAGCGCCACGTCAATTGCATTTGTCGGAAATAAGTTTATCGGCACTGCGTGGGGAGTTCACCCAAGTCTCGAAACTTCATACACGGCATTAGGCAATACCGGGCTGTATGACAGAACGAACGGCGGTTACGCTGCCGGTGAATCTCTTGTTCTCGGAGCGAGCGGGGATGTGGGCGTAACCATGGGAAAAGTTACAACCATAGGCGGCGCGAACTCGTTAGGCAGAATTGGCGTTATGGACGGCGCGACCGGGTATTTAAACAGAAGTTTAGGCTATTTTGCACCGACCAACAACAACAATCCGCACATCTTCTTTACGTGGAACGGTTCGTCTTTTCAGCCGCGTTTTCAGGTTGATAACAGCGGCAACATCAACTATGTGCCGTTGCTTTTTAGCGCGGACAATACACACGACATCGGTGCAGTGGGTGCAACTCGCCCTAGAACCGGATATTTCGGCACATCCGTTGTTACTCCAGCGATCAACGTTTCGGGCGCGACCGCTTCGAGAGCGTTAATTACGGACGGCTCGAAAAACGTCACATCAAGCTCTGTGACTTCAACCGAACTCGGTTTATTGTCGGGCGTGACGGGCACGCTGCAAACAATTGCCGGAACGCAGACCGTCACGAACAAAACTTTTGCGCTCGGTTCCAACTCGCTTTCCGGTACTACGGCGCAATTTAACGCGGCTCTTTCTGACAACGACTTTGCGACGCTTGCCGGAACCGAGACACTGACTAACAAAACGTTTTCGCTCGGCAGCAATACGCTGACGACGACGATGGCGCAGCTTAATACGGCAATCTTAGACGGTGATTTTGCCTCGACCGCCAGCCCCACGTTTTCCGGGACGGTGACGCTTTCCGGGTTGACCGCAGGCTCGATTCCGTTTGCCGGAACAGGCGGCGCAATAACGCAATCGAACGCGCAGATTTTCTGGGACATCGCGAACAACCGCCTCGGCATCGGCACGAACGCCCCGCCATACGCTTTATCGTTCGGCGCCGCAATGGGGTTCAACCGTTTTCAATCGGGAACCGGCGCAAATGACGCCGTTAAATTCATCGGCAGCAGCGCCGGCGGAGCTACGTTCGGCGTCCAGAACTCCGATGCGACCGGTTTCTCCGGTGTTGAATATCACAACAACGCCGGAGCTTTGGCAGTATTTACCGGCTACCGCAACTCGACGGGCGAGTTTCGTGTTAATAACATAGCTTCGGGCGGGTTTATTGATTTTCTAATCGGCGGCAACTCAAAGCTCAAAATTCTCAATAACGGAAACATTCAGCTTAACGCTCCGGCGTCGGATACCGGGCAGGCGCTGCAGGTCAAAGGAAACGGGTATTTTTCCGGTCAGCTTTCAGCAGGACTAAAAGCGCTGACGGACGTCGCGACGATTGCAATTAATTTTAACGACGGCAACTCTCAAACCGTGACTTTAGGCGGTAACCGCACGTTTACTTTTTCAAATGCAGTCGCGGGCGGTCATTACACTTTATTTTTGAAGCAAGATGCTATTGGAAGTCGCATTCCTTCATTTCCGGCAGGTGTTAAATGGCAGGGCGGAAGCGCACCGGTATTTTCAACCGGAATCGGAAAAGTTGACGTGGTAACAATTTGGTTTGATGGAACGGATTTTTATGCTAAAGCTGATTTGAATTTCTAAAATTCGATTGGTGAATTGAATTTAACGCGCGCATCGTTTCAACGCGGTGCGCGCGTTTTTTTTCGTTGACCGCCACCGCCGCTTTCACCGCGCCCGCACATTAAATCCCTGCACAAACCTATTGTTTGAACCGGAGTTATTACAACGATGAGACAGATACTCTTAATTTTACTTCTAACCGTTGCGGCGAGCGTCGCGGCGCAAACGCCGGAACGCGGAAATGATTTCATTCGATTGGAATCATTCAAAAGCAGTGAAAACAGTGATTGGGCTGATGCTATTGAAGCAGCCTTTATTTACGGCTCACGAATCGGCGGCGTAAACGTTCAGGTAGCTTGCGGCAAGTCTTACAAGGTGATGCGACCCGTCAAATTGCAGGCGCGAGATGGGCAGGCTATCCATAGCGTGAAATTCGTCGGGTGCGGCTCTGATTACGAGTGGCAGTCGGGTTTCTCGCAGATTGAATATACGGGATCCGGTACTGACAGCGCATTTGATTTACGCACGGTTTACGGGCTTAGATTTATCGGCATCCGATTTAAATATACCAATCCCGGCTTTACCGGCAGGCTTATCGATAACCGTCACTCGCTGGTTTCGGAAGGCGGAACGGGCGGTGACTCTGCTTACAATTCCTTTATAGACTGCACGTTTACAGGCACGCAGAATGCTTACAACGCTATTTTGCTCGATGTCGGCGGCGGGATTATCTCAAGGATTATAGACAATCACTTTTTGTACGGCGCAGTCGGCATAATCGGCGCGAGCAATACCCCTCACGGCGCGGGCAATAATTACGCTTATGTGTGGCGCGTGATAGGCAATGCTTTCAATTTCGTTAATGAAGCGATCCGCGACCCCAGCGGAAATTGGTACATAGTAAACAATACTTTCGAGCCGAACCGGGAGGGTAAAGTCCGGGCATTGACAAGCTCGTGCAAAGCGCAATGCGCAAACGTCTCAGCCCTGACGTTTACCAATAATTACATGGGCGACGGCATCGCTCAACAAGAGCCTTTCATAGAGCTGTACGGCGTAATGGGCGGTACGGTAGCCAATAATCAGTTTTACACCAACGGCTCTCGCGTTGCGATAGAAGTTACGGCAAACGAAGGCGTCACGTTTATCAGCAATGACGGGCGAGCGTTTGAAAATTTTATAGAGACAGCGAATCAAACATCTTTCGGATTAACGACTATTTCAAATAAAATCAACGCTCAGGAAATTGTTAAGGAAACCACCGCGATATGTTCAGGCTGTAATATTTTAGAGCCGTCGAAAGCCGGAACCGCTCCGCGAATGAGTAAAATCAGCGGCACGATTCTAACCGATTACATTAGCGAAAAAGGCAGCGTTTTCGATATAGCCATAGGCTGGAAAGCTGACAACAGGCATATAGATAGCGCCTTTATTGCTACTACGATGGACGGCGCTTACGGACTTCTAAACGGCAGCTTGCTTTTAATGGCGGGCAAAAACCACGACGCTCCCGTTTGTTTGGGAAGTGATAATAAATTGCGCGCTTGCGTCAACGGGCAGGGCTTCGTTTCCAGAGTTCCGGTCATCGTCCCGGACGAGCAGTTCAGCCAGCGGTGGAAATTATCGAACGAAGCCGTGACGAAAGCGGCGATTTATCGAATTTATAAAAATCAACTGGCTGACATTGAAACGATTGTCAATAATCTGGTCGAAGCAAAGCTCGCGGAAAAAGCGAAAACGAAAGAATAATGCGCGGGCGGATTGAAAATTGTCATTCGCAAATAATGCAAAAAGAAATCGCATCATTTATAGATGCGATTTCTTTTTGTTGGTTATTTTATAACCTGAAGTTTTCTAAAAGGAATTCTCTGCTTCCTGTTTCCGGCGGAGAATTTCAATATCTTCCGCCACTTCGCTCTGCATCTTCTGGAGCCGTTCGATGTCTTCGAGCGTGGCTGAGCCGATTGAATGCAGCTTCTCCAAATCGGCAGTAATTTCGGCTTGCTTGGCGGCTGCTCTCTCGGCGGCTTCCGCTTCGTGCTGCTGTTGTTTTAAAAATTCATCTTTGCTAAAACTCATGTTGTTGAACCTTTCTGACTTTTTTGTCGGGAAGTGAAGAGGCTTATCGAAGTTGGGAGCTTTGATAAGCCTTTCGATTTTTAATATTCATCGGGCAAAAGTGCAGAGTAACCGTTTATTTCGTTCGGTATCAGCCACAGCTTTATGCCTCCGGCAACCTTCTCGTTTTCGCAAATTCCCCAAGCGTCTTCACCGCTGCCGTCGAAGCGAGAAAGCAGCACGATTTGCTCAAGCGTTTGTTTTTGCTCCGCTTCTGTCAGGTTCTCGAATTTCAAAGCTTCGATTGCACCGCAGGTCAAGCGGTTGATCGTTTTGCCGTTGAACTTAACTGAATGATTTGAAACGTCCGTTAAATAGCCGTCTTCCTGCGCGTCTTCGTCGGTGTAAACCGAAATGATTTCCGCGTCTTTCCAAAAATTATCTAATGTTTCTGCGTACATGAATTTTTATTTTCCTTTCTTTGTTTGTTTTTTGTCTTTTACTTCCTGCCGAACTCTGATTTTGACCGCCATTTCATAACAAACATCGGCGGGTAGCCATTCGGTTCGGCGCAAGCCTTTTAATTTGAATCCTATGAGACCGTTCGGCTCGACGATGACGCTTCTAAGGCGTCCCTGCTCGCGCTGGGCGGCGGCGGTCTCGCGTCTGGTCGTTCGTTTTGGAAGCATTGTTTACCCCTCAGTTCCAAAAGAGCGCGCCCGCCGCGAATGAGCTTAATAACGTATTCGCGTAGCTCGGCTTGCTTTTCTTCAAAATGTTGCTCGGCGGTGCGATTGTTTCTGACAAGCCAATCCTCGCCAGCATCCTGAAGGGTAATTCGCAGCCAATTGCCAACCTTTGCAAAACGGACATCCACGCGGCGTTCGGCAATCGCTTCGTCTGTAGCGAGAATTAAATTTCGAGCCGGAAGCTTTACCTCCGAATGAAGACTCCCGCCGCCGATGCGCCATTTGGCGTCCCATTTTATGCGGGCGTGATTCGCTGTGACGCATACCACTTCGCCGATGTAGAGACCGCGATCCCGGTCTGATTTTCTGAGCACTTTATCGCCTGTTTTTAATTGCATAATTTTCCTTTTATCGGCGGATTGTTAAACCGCCGCAAACGTGGCTGACCAGTTCTTTGCAGATTTCTTCTTTTAAAAGCTCGAAAGCCAGATCCATCGTCGAGGCGTATTTATAAACGCCGTATAAAAAATGATTCGGTTCCTTAACCGTTGCGGTCGCGCCTCTCCCGATATGCTCGACTTCAACTTTCATTCCGAAAACCGATGTCGTAAATTTTGTGATTTTTGCGTTTTTCATCTTTTTAAAACTTTTGATTGATTGTCTTTAATTCGGCTGTTGTGAAATTTTCTTTGATAAAAGCTATAGCGTCAGCCACCTGTTCCGGCGTTGGTTCCTGTTGTCGCGTTAATTCACGAGTAGCGCGGCGTTCATCAATCTTGCGTTGAAATTCTTGTGCGCTTATTTCCAATTCTTCGGTTGTTAGTTTTCTGCGTTTCATTTTTTTTAATTTCCTCTTCGGCGATTTATAAAACGGAGACTGATTTGCGATTGAGCAAGCCCTGTTCGGCTAAATAAATATTCAGCGCTGCCGCTGCCGCAATATGTTTGCAAGCCAAATTATTTAATCCGGCGGGGCAACTGCAATGTCCGAATTTACGATTATTGCGGACGAAAAAATTGACGATGTAATTTCCGCCGGTGGCGCGGTTTTCGACCCGGTACTGGCGGGCGGCTGTTGTTCTTCTGACGACTAAGTTTTTGCGTTCAGCTTTGGCTCTTTCGATTGCTTTGTTGATTGTGTTTCGGCTAATAAGTCCAATCATTGTCTTGTCTCCCGGTCTTTAGTAATTCCTTAATCACAGGTACAATGATAAACGTATAAGTTGATAATTGTCAAGACAATTTTAAACGTATAAGCAAGAAACCTTGCATTTTTTTTTGGAGTTGTGATACAAGCAATGCTTGTGGCTAGAGATTTAACGACAAACGAAATCGCAGCGAAGTTTAACGTCGCCGAACAGGTCGCCCGTCGCTGGTGCCGCGACGGATTATTCCCGAACGCTTATCAATTGCCGATTAAATCCGGGCGCGGGCAAATCTGGATGGTGCCGGAGTCAGACATGGAAAATTTCACGCCGCCCCGTCGCGGTCCGAAGCTCGTCGAGAATCCCAAACCGGGCACTTTGGCGAAGCGGCGCCAGCGAGAAAAAGAATCGGATTAGATTGTGGCAAAAAACCATGTTCTTCCTTGAATGAGATAACAATATTATGGATCAAGTGAAAATGGTGTCGGTCCCGGAGAGCCTGCTTGAATCGGCGGCGAACTCCATTGAAATGGCTAACAACTATATAGCCGCTTTGAGAAAAATCATCAACGCTCAAGTAAAATCTGAAGAGGCTTTGCAACTCCAAAAAATTGCCAGAGAAGCAATTGAACAAGCGGAAAATACAATGATTTTAGGGCAAAACACTTTTGAAGAGTAGCTAGGCGAACAGATGCTCAAACCGCTCAAAAAGAAATTGCAGCCGAAAAAATCAATTTCGGTGAAAGTTCTCAAGAATCAGCTTTCCGAAGAGGAGTTGAATTCAAGAGCAGCATCGCGGTTCGCTCCGAGCATAACCAAATTAAAAGTTTTCGAGCCGAAGTGCGGCGAATGCGGATTCGTTCCAAAGGCAGGCGATAAAATTCGCCTTATCCAATACGGAAAGCACGAGCAAATTATCTGCGAAGTTTGCTTTGAGAATCGGAATATTTCAGATTGGGAGTTTGTTGATCGCAAGCTAATGCGATTTTTAAAGGAAATAAGATCATGAACGACTTTATGAGCAACGATAATCACAACATTGAACTTAGAGCAGCGGCTGGACAACAAATAGGACTACTTTTTGATCTGCAAAACAACAGCATTTTTCTTCCAGCCGATAGTGTTCTGACAGTTAAAAAGAGCAATTCGGTCGGTGTTCTCGCTGTTGATGACAAAAGATATTTGCACGTTATTTCTCATAGTCATCATGAAATAATTTATCAGCCTCGCACTGAATAAATAGATTTTTGAAAACCCTCCGGCATAAATGACCGGAGATTCTGAGGTGTCATGGCTAAATTTGAAATTTTCTACAACAAGTTCAAATGGAAAAACGATCAGGAATTAGAGTCGGTTCCGGAAATGGCAAAAATCGAGGTTGATGTGCCGGAAGGTTTAAAGGGCGCAGAAAAATATCCTTTCATCAGAGATTATTTTTTACAAGAGGAAAAGAAAATCTCGAATAAAAAAATAGAGGTTACAAGCATTAGTGAAGGATGGACGACCGCTTAAAAACGCGGTTACTGTGGATTCGATTCGTCCGCGAGTTAAAACATCGCGGTCTTCTCTCAAATATGGATAAATCTAAAGTCCATAATCTTCCCGATTTTTTGTTTTCTGTAATATTGTTTTTACAGTTTTCTCGATTGTCAACGTTGTGATTGCTTAAACACGCTGAGCAATCAAACGCAGTGAGAATTTATGAAAAATAGATGTTTTACCTGTCGGAAAACACCTGAAAAATACAGCTATCATTTGGACATTGACAGTAAAACAACAGTCTATCAATGCCACAAATGCTCTGACAGTATAGAGCATGATTTTTTAAAAAGGCACAAAGCTATTGGCGCTTTAATTTTTTCGCAAAATTGGCAATGGAAAGAAATGTGTTTAATCCGCACTCTGGCGCGCTGCGATTATATTGAATCGAAACTACTCGAACGACTAACAATTTCTGAGCATACACATTTTAAAATCATCTTAAATGCAGCTTACGAACAAGCGGCTCGATATAGGCAATCGTGCAAACGCGCTCTCGTAGTTCGCGCTATTTTGGAAAATTATCTTGAAACTCGTTCATCCAGCTCACATCCGATTGTTGATGAGATTATGATTTCAATGGAAAGCTAATTTAAATTTTCTCAAAACTCAAGAAAATCGGAGGCGGATTTTTTGTGGCTTTCGATTAGAAGATAATGCATGTCCATCGCAAATCAAAAAGGCTGAATTTTGTCCGTTTTTCAGAGCCTGTCACCCGCCTGTCCACCACAAGCAAAAAAGCGATTGTTAACAATCGCTTTTCTTTCCGATAAACATTGAAGCCACCTGTCGGAGTCGAACCGACGACCTTTCGATTACGAATCGAATGCTCTACCAACTGAGCTAAGGTGGCAAATTATTCTATTGATAGCGCTTACGGTTTTGATTTATTTACCAAACGGCATTAAAACCCGCTTTCATAACCCAAACGCCTCGAAAGAAGAAATACTAACAAATATTTCGAATTTTGGAAACCGAGATAAACTTATTATCAGAATTTTTTAAGCTGCTTAATTCTAAAAGCTCTTGCGGAAAAGATACGACCCTTTGATGAAAAACGTGCGATCATTGCCGCGAAATCCCGGTTCATTCGCTCCCGTGAGCGGACGAGCAAACGCTTCGGCTGTTTAAGCAAAATAGAAACTATTGGACAATATTATGGTTACGAAGCCGGATGATTTGCTCCAAACTGATGTCCGTAAAACCTTTGGCTTTGACGCGGCGGATAAAATCTCGATCAACATTATGATTTTTGAGCCGCACAGCCGTTTCCGGGGAGATTTGAGCGTAACCTTCGGCTTTCACATCGTTAACAAAATCCGGCGTGATGTTGTGGTTTTTGAGCCTGATTAACTGTTCAATTGAAAGATTTTCAAAACCGGCGGAGCGCATTTGGCTAATAAATTCCTGCGTAATTTCATGATTCCGCAAACGAATCAGCGTCTCCAGCGGTTGTTTGTCGAAACCCATCGCCCGCACATCTTTGACGTATTCGCCGTTAATATTGTGATTCCGGGCGCGTATCAGCTCATCCATTGTTAAGCCCTGATAACCGGCGGATTGCATCTCGCGGATGAATTGCGGGGTGATGTTGTGTGTGGCTGCCCGGTTGAGCTGTTTAAAATCCAAACGTTCGTAACCCGCTGATTTCAAGTCGTCAACATATTTTGTCGTCAGGTTATGCAAAGCCGCTCTTAACAAATCTTCATCGGTCAAACTCTCGTATCCGCGACTTCGCATCGCCGAAACGAAACTTTGATTCGGAGTCAGCGTCCAGAATCCCGCGCCTTTGCCTTCGCGGAAAAAGCCTTCGCAGGCAAATGTTCCGGCTTCGCGGACGATATTGAAGTTGACGTTTGCCCTTGCGGAAGATGCGGTTTCCTGAGTTAGACCTTGAAACTCAGTGAGCGAGAGAGTATTGCCCGTCATACTAATGCCGCCTTTTTCGGATCGCCGGTGAAATGTAAATTGTATTTCACCGATCTTGCTTCGTTTGAATTCGGCAGTCCATTCGCCGGAAAGCGCATTTTGCGCCGTTTGCGCCGTCATCAAATCGCTTTCGCCGCTTGCGGTTACAAAGCCCTGAACGGAAATGTTTAGCGCTGCGACAATAAACGCCAAGGACATCGCTGTTTTTTTGAAGAGCCGATACGCCGTTGTTTGAATGTTTTTCATAAAACTGTCTCTCCGATTTATGTTTATTGTGATTTATCAGTTATTTAACGATGTCGTGAATCCGAAGATTGACAAGCTGCCTTAACGTCACATCCGCATAGCCTTTAGCCTTTACGCGACGGATGAATTCTCCGTCAACTCCGTGAATCTTCAGTTCTACCGCCTGTCGCGGCGAGATTGAAGAAAAGCCTTCGGCTTTGATCGCGTTGACAAATTCGGGCGTGACGCTGTGAACGCTGAGGTCCATTAGTTCTCTGTACGAAAGATTTTCAAAACCGATAGAGCGCATCCGGCTGATGAATTCCGGGTTGATATTGAAAATCCGCATTTCCACCAGCGTTTTCAGCGGCTGACGCCCAAAACCCATCGCCTCGACTTCCTTGACGAATTGGCTGTCAACTTTAAAAATGCGAGCTTCGACGAGCTGTTTGAGAGTTAAATTTTCAAATCCGGCTGATTTCATCTCCCGGATGAATTCCGGCGTGACATCGAAGATGTTCGCTTCGACCAGTTCTTTGAATGAGAGGCGGTCGTATCCGGCGGATTTTAAATCGTCAATGGATTTAGTTGTAATGTCGAAACGGGCGGCGGAGTACAGATTGTCTTCGGTCAGATTATCGTAGCCGCGGCTGCGCATTGCCGACACGAAACCCTGGTTGGGCGTTAAAGTCCAATGCCCGGCTCCTTTGCCCGCACGGAAAAAGCCTTCGCAGACGAAAGTTCCGGCTTCGCGCACGATCCTAAAATTAACGTCCGTTCTCGCGCCGAACGCTTGTTCGCGCGTCAAACCTTGCAGTTCGCTGAGCAAAATTCCGTCGCTCGTGTTGTTCTGACCGCCGCGCTCCGAACGGCGCGTGGTCGTGAATTGAATTTCATCCTGATTTTTGCGGCTGAAATCTGCGAGCCATTCTCCCGTAATTGCCGTCTGTGCGGAGTTGTTTGAACCGGTAAAACTTGTTTCTTCCGCGTCAACAACGACGAGGGATGAAAAGACGACAAAGGTGATTACCAGCAACCAACTTGTGCAACGTTTGAATTGCAGCTTTCCGCTAAAAAAATTATCAATGTTTGTTTGAACTTTCTTCATAATTAAACTCCTTTGATTCCAATATTTACCCTTGGTCTTTATCTTTATCTTTGTCTTTATCCTTATCTTTATCGTCGTCAATACCGCCTACATTTTTGAGAGAGATAATTTGTTTGACGCTAAGCTCTCCCAAGCGGCTTCGGGCTTTGCGAATAAATTCGGGGTTAACGTCGTAAACACGTAAAGAAACGAGTTCTTTCGGAGATAAATTGCCGTAGCCTGCCGCACGAATTCCGCCGATGAAAGCGGGCGTAACTCCGTGAACCGCAAACTGAATCAGTTGTCTCGCATCCAGATTGCCGTAGCCCGCATCGCGCAGGGTTCTGATGTATTCGGGCTTAATATCATGAATGCGGAAAGTGGTTAAATCTCTCGCAGACAAATTGTTGTAACCCGATGAGCGGATTGCCTGAATGTAAGACGGCGTGACCTGATGAATTCCCATTGACGCAAGCTCTTTGACCGTTAGATTGGCAAAACCGAGCGCCCGCAAATTTTTAACATAATCCGCCGTGACGCCTGACGTTTTCAGTTTTATCAGTTCGTCAACCGTCAGATTCGTATAGCCCGCGGAAGCCATTTCATCTATAAAATCGCCCGATTTTTCCTGCGCTTCAGGTTTTTGTTTCTCTTCAAATCTGGCATTTGTAAAAGGATTGGATACTAAACCGTTTTGAGAATTTCCTCCCGGCGTTTGCGCGTCGGCGACGTTTTGCTGTGCGGTATCTTCCGAAACGTCTCGCTCGACATCACGTTCATTGTCGTTCTGTGCGAGATCGCGTTTCATGCCGCCTTCAATTTGTGAATTAGTTAAACCCGGTTCCGCCTGCCGATTATTATTCGCGAGGATGCTGTTTTCTTGCTTTTTAACTGTTTCCTGCGATACCGCTTCATTATTAAAATCGGATGAGGGAAACGAATTAAGGGGCGTTAGCTCTGCGGAACCTGTTTTAGAGTTTGAAGCATTTTCAGATAATTGGGGATTCTGCGCGCTAATCGCTGTCGGGCGAATCACCGCCAACGGCAGAAGCAAAACGCAGATTAATGTGATTACAGTTACGGTCGTCGCGCGGGACATCGCCTGACGGTTGCCTTCATTTCTGAGAATTGCAAGAAGACGCCCTTCCAATTGAGATTGCCGCGCCATCGCCACCGTTGCCGTTTGCGACCATTCGAAAACGGAACTCTCCTTTATCGAACGCGCGATCTCCAACAGATGGTGCGCGTAATCCGAAGGCTTTGCTCCAACGCTCAGCACGTAATCGTCACAGGCTTGCTCGCGCTCGACGCGCAGCCGCCGCGCCGCATACCAAACGAGCGGGTTAAACCAGTAAAATGCGCAAGCGGTTTGCGCCAGCAGTTGCGTCAAACAATCGCGCCGCGCGACGTGCGTCAACTCATGAAGCAAGACCATTCGTTGCCGCTCTTTCGACCAATTGTCAGCATTCGCGGGCAGCAACACTGCCGGACGAAAAACCCCGCAAACAACCGGCATCAACGTGCGCTCGCTACGAAGAAGCCGAACTCTACTTTTCAAGTTCAGTTCAATTAGAAGGGACGAAAACAACTCATTTAATGCCGTATCTTTAAAATCGGCGGCGCGGCTTGCAAGAAAATTTGTAGCCGTTAATCCCACTAACAATCTGAGTAAAAGCAGCAGCATCCCGGCAAACCAAACAATTAAAATCCAGTTCACCGATTGCTGAAAAAGTGATGCTGTATTTTTTGGGGGCTGTGTTTCCAACTCCGATGTGTTCGGTACAAGCTGAGTCGGTTCTGAAAATTCTAGATTCGTTTTAAATTCAGATTTCTTTTTTATACCGTCGCCTGCCTCTAATGAATTTGATAATTTTTGCGGCAATTGCGCCTCCGGCATAATAAGCAGCGGTTCATTTACTTTTGATTTGCTCGCTTCCGCTGCGTTCTGCGCTGGTGCTTGAGCGGGCAAAATCGGCAGCTCCCAACTCTTTACATAAGAGATGAATGGTATTAAAAGCGAAGCGCACAGCATCAGCGTCCAGAGCAGGTGACGTGTCGCGGCTGAAGAGCGACGAAAAGCCAAACAAAGCAGGGCGACAAAAGCAAGCAGGATAGTCGCCTTCGCAGCCGCTAATGCAAGCAGCGTTAGGAATTCAAAACCGTCATATTGCGTTAACAGATTCCAAAAGCCATTCATCACACTAGCGCCCTTCCTTTCTGGCTTGCTTGATGAGCTGCTCAAGGCGCTCTAATTCGTCATCGGAAAGACGTTCCTGCGAGATGTCGAGCAAAGCAGCCACGGCTTCTTCCGCCGAATCGTCAAAAAAAGTTTTCAGCACTCGCCGCAAAGCCGAATGTTTTGCCCGCTCGCGCGCTACAGTCGGCGAGAAAACATAACGCTGCCCGTCCTGCGTATGCCGCAAATGTCCCTTTTCTTCGAGCACGCGCAGAAGAGCGCGCACTGCCGAGTAGCTCGGCGGGTCAGGTAAGCTCTCCATTACTTCGCTCGCAGTAGCTTTTCCGCGAGTGTAAATAATGTCCATAATCTGCTGCTCGCGCCGGGAAAGAGTATGTATTGCTTTGTTGTTCATCAAGTTATCGCTTACCGAAGAAATCCGCTCAAAACCGTGCTGTTTTTTTAGCATGTGCTAATTTTTTAGCATCAGCAAAAAAGAAAGTCAAGAACAATTAATTAAGAATCAAAGATAAAGAGATTTTTATCGTATTTTTATCGTAATGATTACATGGGAAGAATAAAATAGAGACTATTTAAAATATAAGAGTTCCCTTTAGAAGGGTTTTCTTATTTGTCTTTGTTTTGTTTTAATAAAAATATGCAAGGCACACATCCGCAAAAATCCGCATCGCTCGAACAGTTTTATTTCTCGGTGAGAAAACACACGGAAGCGATTTGCGCTTCGCTCGAAACGGAAGATTACATTCCGCAGCCAATCGTTGACGTAAGCCCGCCGAAATGGAACATCGCTCATACGACATGGTTCTTCGAGGAAATGATTTTAAAGAAATTCGCAGAAGGTTACAGCGAGTTCAATCCCGATTTCGGTTTTCTTTTCAACAGCTATTACAATTCGCTCGGCGAGCGAACCGCGCGTGATAATCGCGGCGACTTACCGCGCCCGACCGTGCGGGAAGTTTTTCAATATCGAAAATACGTTGACGAGCGAATGCTCGAATTTTTCCGACAAGATTTGACCGAAGAAATCAAAGATTTAATCGTTCTCGGCTTGAATCACGAGCAGCAGCATCAGGAATTGCTACTGACAGATTTGAAATACATTTTTAGCTGCAATCCGCTTTTTCCTGTTTATCGCGAAAATTTTTACCCGGAGGAAACGGGCGAAATCCATCCTTCGGAAACAAACGTATATATAAATATTCCGGCGGGAATTTACGAAATCGGTTTCGAGGGCAATGATGGCTTTTCGTTTGACAACGAACATGCGCGACATAAAGTTTATCTCGGCGATTTTGCGGTTCGGAAAAATTTGGTTACAAACGGAGAATTTCTTGAATTTATCTCAGACGGCGGTTATCAAAATTTCAATTTGTGGCATTCGGAAGGCTGGGATTGGGTGAATCAAAATAAGATTCAATCTCCGCTTTACTGGCGCGAAATTGACGGCGAGTGGTTTCAATTTACGCTCGGCGGCTTGCGGCGTGTTTTGCAGCAAAACCCGGTTTGCCACATTTCGTTTTACGAAGCCTTCGCTTTCGCCGAGTGGAAAGGTTTGCGGCTGCCCACCGAATTTGAATGGGAGGCTGCGAGCGAGCGATTCGATTGGGGATTGCGCTGGGAATGGACTCAAAGCGCCTATTTGCCGTACCCGAAATTCAGGAAACCGGCGGGCGCGGTCGGCGAATACAACGGCAAGTTTATGATTAATCAAATGGTCTTGCGCGGCGCATCCGTTGCCACGCCGGAAAATCACAGCCGCCGAACATACCGGAATTTTTTCCATCCGCATCTGCGCTGGCAGTTTACGGGAATTCGTTTAGCTAAATAATATTATTTAAATGCAAAGCACACGCAGAATTAAAGCCGACAGCTTCGCTTCAGACGTTCTCGAAGGCTTATCAGCCTCGCCGAAATTTTTGTCGTCGAAATATTTTTACGACGATGAAGGCAGCCGTTTGTTTCAGGAAATTATGAAGCTGCCTGAATACTATTTAACCGGCGCGGAATTTGAGATTTTTTCTACGCAGGCAAAGGAAATTTACCAGGCGTTCACCGACAGTGAGAATGACGGCAACGAAATCAAAAGCTTTGATTTAATCGAACTAGGTGCCGGCGACGGAACAAAAACCGCCGTCCTGATTGACTATTTTTTAAAGCGTAATGCTGATTTCACGTACATTCCAATTGATATTTCGGCAGAAGCGCAAAGACGTTTGACGGAAAGTTTCCGGGCAAAATTTTCAGGTCTTTCGGTGCAAGCCGAAGTCGGAGATTATTTTGAAATTTTAGAAACACTTAAAGATGTTTCCCGCAAGCCGAAAATACTTTTGTTTCTCGGCTCGAACATCGGCAATTTCAGTCGCGCCGAAAGCATTGAATTCTTTAAAAATCTGTCGGTGGTGATGGACAGGAAAGATTTGCTGTTCATCGGTTTCGATTTGCAGAAAGACCCGCGCACGATTTTGCGCGCTTATGACGACTCGCGAGGCATAACAGCCCGTTTTAATTTGAATTTGCTGACGCGAATAAACCGCGAGCTGGGCGGCGATTTTAATCTCGAAAATTTTTCGCACTACGCCGTTTATCGCCCCGTTGAATGCGCCGCGCGCTCTTTCTTAATCAGCCGCAAGCGGCAAACCGTTTGCATTGCGGCTCTCAATCGCAGTTTTGAATTTAAGGCGTGGGAACCGATTTTTATGGAAATCTCGCAAAAATACAATCTCGAAATGATTGATGAATTGGCATCGGAAAGCGGTTTTCGAGTGATACGGAATTTTTTCGACAGCCGGAATTTTTACGCCGATTCGCTTTGGAAAATTAATGCCTGAGCGAAAAATTTCGCGCAGAAAATTTCAAGTCAAAACATTGCTTAATTACAAATAAGTTTCATCTGGATAACACCACGCCCAATTTTCACCTCTTTCGAGCGATTTAATGATCGGATGATCGCATTCCTGAAAATGCGCGGTCGCGTGTTTGTTTTTTGACGAGTCGCAGCAACCCGTATGTCCGCACGAAAGACAAACTCGCAGATGTACCCACGAATCGCCGATTCGCAAACAGTCTTCGCAGCCATCGGCGCTCGGAAAAACAGCGCGAATTTGTTTTAAATGCCCGCACACGGATTCGTCAGCTTGCGGTTTAAATTCAATCGCCTTTTCCGTATCAATAAATTTGTTTCCGTCGGTTTTAGCTGCAACAAGGGTTGCGGGTAAAACATTATCGGCAATCGAAACAGTTCTCCCATTGGCGGATTTTCGGCTGGTTTCACTCGGCGTACGAAAGAGATCGGCATTGCGAACAAACGCCTCGGTCGAACCGGATAAAACGAGTTCATCGCCCGGCTCGATAATAAAATCCTGGGTTAAGTTTTCAATGCTTTGACCGTTACGGGTTACAGATTGCAAATGCAGCCCGTCGTTCTCCAAAACGTTTAATCCGGCAAGCGGTTTATTCGCAAAAGGCATTGACGGGCGAACGATAATCGTTCGGGTGTCGAAACAATCTTCGCCCGGATCGCAGGCGAAGACGGAGTTGTCGTCATTTGCGCCCGCGTTGAGGAGCGCCGAATAGCCGTTTTGCCTCGCTAACTCTTCGTAATTTTCTATCTGTGCGGCTGGAATGCGGTAATCTCTCAAAACTTCGCCGAAAAGCTGGACGATTGATTCGAGTTCTTCGGCTATAACAACGTCGGCTCCGGCTTCGGTTAAATGCTCGGCGTCCGAGATGTATCGCGTTCTGACGACAATGCGCATCGTCGGATTTAATTGCCGCGCGACTGAAGTCGTTCGATGCGCCATTGACACGTTGTCGTCGGCGACGATTATCATTTTCGCTTTGGCGATACCAACCGCGTCAAGCAGAAATTGTTTGCTGTAATCGCCGCGCACGACCGACATATTTTCCGCTTCGGCTTCATTAGCGCCATCCGGGCTTAACGTTGTGATAATGAACGGAATGCTCGAACCGCTCAAAACGCGAACAAGGTATCGCGCCGCCTGCCCGTAACCGGCGATGATAACGTGGTCTTCCAAATCGGCAGCGTACGAAGGAATTTGTTCCGCAATTTGGGTTTCATCGGGTAAATTCGCCTGTTTTGATTTCTTTTCAAGTTTCTCGGATAAACCGTTGCCAATTTTCATCAAAAACGGAGTGGCGACCATTAGCACGACGGTTGCTGCAATAAAAGTCTGCGAACCAGCCGCTCCCCAATTCATCGGCGTCAAGCCGACATCACGCCCGGTACGCTCTAAAACGAAAGAAAATTCGCCGATTTGCGCGAGCATCAACGCTACGGACGCGGCGATTGGCAATTTATAACCTATAACTCTGAGGCTGATTCCGGTCGTCAATATTTTGATTAGCAAAACAACGACAATCGCTCCCAAAACAAGCGGCAAATTCCCGATCAAAAAATTAACATCGAGCAGCATCCCGACCGAGACGAAAAATGTCGCGCTGAATAAAATCTGCAAAGGTAAGGTTTCGCCCAGAGCGTGCTGGCTGAAACGGCTTTCCGAAACCAATAACCCGGCTAAAAACGCGCCGAGCGAAAGGCTGACTCCGGCGAGACTCGTCAAATATGCCGTGCCGAAACAAATGGCGATGACCGACAGCAGAAAAAGCTCCGGCGAGCAAGTTTTCGCCACCGTTTCCAAAACTTTCGGCATAATGCGGCGGGCGACGAGCAAAACGGCGGCAATAATCAGCAGCGCTTTCGTGAGCGCCCACACAATATCCGAAGTGCCGCCGCCCGAACCGCCGAGCATCGGAACGATCATCACCATCACGACGATTGCCAAATCCTGAAAGATAAGCAGTCCGAGCGCTGCCTGACCGGGTTCTGAATTTGTTTCGCCGTTGTCGCCGAGAATTTTCAGGACAATGGCGGTCGAGCTTAAAGCGACGAGAAATCCGGTAAAAAGCGCGGCGCGCCAGTCAATTCCGAACAGCATCAGCAAACCGACGACGGCAATCGTCGAAAGTCCGACTTGAAGACTTCCGCCTCCGAAAATAAGCCGCTGAATGCGGGCGAGCTTTTCGAGACTAAATTCTATTCCAATGGTGAAAAGCAGCAAAATTACGCCGATTTCGGCGGTTGCGTCAACTATTTCCTGATCGCGCACTAAGCCCAAAGCGTTCGGACCGATAAGAACGCCCGCCAGCAAAAATCCGACAATCGGCACCAATCTCAAACGAAAACTGATGTAGGCGATGATTGCGCCCGCGACAATCAGCGCGACAATCTCGGTCAGGTAATGCGGAACGGCTCCTGCAAATAGAAACGCCGGAGAATCTGTTAGAAGCATAATTAATGATCTTACGCCGACAAAGCCGGTTTCGGCTCAAGAGGCAGACGAACCTGAAAACAGGTGTCGCCGGGTTTGGTTTCAAATCGAATGTTTCCACGATGTTTGCGGACGATGCGTGAAACCGTATCCAGTCCCAAACCGGTTCCATCGCCCACGCCTTTGGTCGTGTAAAACGGCTCGAAAATGTGCGGTTGAATTTCGGGCGGAATGCCCGCGCCGTTGTCCCTGATTTCAATTAAAACGGCATCCGGTTCGAGTTTTGTCCGAATTTTCAGCCGCCCGCCTTCAGGCATCGCATCAACCGCATTGTCAATCAGATTCGTCCAAACCTGATTCAGGAGACTTCCGTGCGCCGTCAATTTGGGCAAATTGTCTGCGTACTCGCGCACAACGTTAATATTCTTCTTCTTTAATTTATATTTGAGAATCAGCAACGTGTTATCCAAGCCTTTGTGAAGGTCAATTTCCTGCACTCCGGCTTGATCCATATACGAATATTCTTTGATTGCGCCGACCAGATCGGAAATCCGCGAAACGCTCGTTTTGATCTCAGCCGCGAGCCTTGCGACTGAAATCTGGACGGTCACGCGCGTTAAAACGTCCTTCAATAATTCGTTTTGAACCTTTTCCGCAACACCTCCGAGTTTTTCCGAATCAATTCCGGCTTCGGTCAAGGTGTGAGCCAGGTCCCAGGCGTTTTCCACGTTTCGGGCTTCGAGCCAGTCGGTTAATTCATCTTCGCGGTCGCTCATTGCAAGAGCGTTGCCTGACGCGCTGGAAGAATGAGCGCTAGCGATGGCTTCCCGTTCAAAATCAGACAGGAATTTTTGCTGCTCCCCTGTTAAATCGTGACGGCAGAGATTCAGGTCGGCGACGCGCAATTCTTCGAGCGTTTCCAACAATTCGTCGGCAGTGCGGCGCGCGGCGGCAGCCGGATTGTTCAATTCGTGGGCAAGTCCGGCGGACAACTTGCCGAGCGCCATCAGTTTATCGCGGCGCTCGTTCATTTTCGTTGATTCGCGCACGCGGTCAATCATAATCCAGACGAGGCGTTCGGCTAATAAGGGCATCCGTTCGACGAGCTGCGGAAACAGCGCGACCGGAAAAAGCAAAACGCGCGTATAAACGATTGCGCGGCTGTTGATCGTCATCGTTTTCATCCGCGAAAACGGGAGCTTGCCGCTTATTTCCGTCGCGGGGTCGCCCGCGCGGGCGATGTAAACAACATCATCCAGATTATTTTCATCGCGGCGGGAATGAACTTCGCCTTCGAGATAAATTAGCATCCATTCCGGCACATCGCCTTTGCGAAACACAACGTCACCGGCGTTGAATTCTTTTTCGTCCGAATTTTCGATAAACCATTCGAGCTGTTCTCGCGGCAAATCGGCGAAAACACTGATGCGGCGCAGAGCATCCACGCAATCGGGCACCGAATAATCTTCTGCATCCGCAGCCCTCGGCTCGATCTCAGCGAGCCGAACGGGCACGCCGACGCCTTCGATAATCTCATCTCTTGTTTCGGTAATATTCATCGGTTAAACCACCTTGCTCAAATATTGATGGACGAAGGAAATCGCCACCGAGCCTTCGCCAACGCCTGAAGCCACGCGCTTAACGCTCCCTTTGCGCGCGTCGCCGACCGCGAATATTCCCGGAATGTTTGTTTCCAGAAGTCCGGGCGGTCGGTCGAGATTCCACCCGCGCGGCGGCTTTCCGTCGCGCAAAAGGTCTGATCCCGACAATATAAACCCTTGTTCATCGCGCTCGATGACGCCTTCAAGCCAATCGGTATGCGGCATCGCGCCAATTAAAATAAAAAGAGAATTTGCCGGATAAGTGTTGGTTTCGCCGCTTTCGGTGCAATGAACGGAAATCGCTTCGAGATGTTCTTCGCCGCGCGCTTCGACGACCGACGAATTATATTCGACCCGGATATTTTCGGTTTGTTTGATCTGGTCAATTAAATATTGCGACATCGAGGCTTTGAGCGATGCACCGCGCACGAGCATCACTACTCGTCTGGCGTAGCGTGAAAAATACATCGCCGCTTGCCCTGCGGAATTCGCGCCGCCGACGATGTAAACGTCTTCGTCTTTGCAAGCCATTGCTTCGGTCATCGCCGCGCCGTAATAAATTCCCGCGCCAGTCAATCGCTCGACACCGGGCGCGTCGAGCTTCCGCCATTGAACGCCGGTTGCGATCAACAGAGAATGACAACTGATTCGGCTGCCGTTGGTCAGCTCAAGGCAGCGATAAATGTCTTCGACACAAACCCTTTCGGCTTCCGCCGCAAGAATTTCCACTCCGAAACGCTTCGCCTGCGCGACCGCGCGGCGCGTCAAATCGCCGCCGCTCAAGCCAGCCGGAAAGCCTAAATAATTTTCTATTTTAGAACTCATCCCGGCTTGCCCGCCGGGCGCTTCGCGTTCGACCATAATCGTTCGCAGACCTTCAGAAGCGCCATAAACCGCCGCCGCAAGTCCGGCAGGACCGCCGCCGACGATTACCAAATCGTAAAACTCTTCGGTTGCGCGGGTTTTCAAACCCACTTTTTCGGCAACTTCTATTGGCTGCGGTTTTGCCAGCCGCGTGCCGTCAGGGAAAAGTAAAAGCGGCAAATTCGTTTTTTCGTCAGCGTCGAGCGAATCAATTAATTGTCTGACTTCAGCGTCCGTTTCCGCCGTCTCCACATCGAGCCAACGGTAAGGAATGTGATTGCGGGCGAGCAAATCCTTGATGTTGTGCGAATCGGGCGACCAGCGGTTTCCCAAAACTCTAATCCCTTCAAACGGCGGGCGATAATCGGCGCGCCAGTCGTCAAGCAAATCATCTAAAACCGGATAAAGATTTTCTTCCGGCGGATCCCAGGGTTTTAATAAATAATGATTTACTCCGGCTTCGTTAATTGCCGCGATAGCGGCTTCCGTGTCGGCGTAAGCCGTGAGAAGAACTCGCTTTGCGTCGGGAAAAAGCTTGATTGCCTGTTCCAGAAACTCGACGCCCGACATTCCCGGCATTCGCTGGTCAACCAGAAAAAGCGCGACCGGGTTGTTTCTGATTTTCAGTTCGCGGACAATTTCCAGCGCCGTCTGCCCGGAATCGGCGCGCAGGACGCGGTAATCGGCGGCGTATTTGCGGCGCAAATCTCGCTCGACCGCGCGTAAAACTTCCGCGTCGTCATCAACTGTTATAATTGCGGGTTTTGCCATAACGTTTCCCCTTGAAATTTTTTACATTTGAGCTTTTTATTTCTCAGCTATTTAAACCTGCGGCAAAGATTCGTAAAACAAATCATCCGGGTAGCAATATCCCCATTCTTCGCCCGGCTCAAAAGATTTGATAATCGGATGTGTCGTCGAATGAAAATGCTTCGTCGCGTGCCGGTTTTTGGAATTGTCGCAGCACCCGACGTGCCCGCACGTTTCGCATAGACGCAGATGAACCCAATCGTCGCCCATTTTCAAACATTCTTCACATCCGTCCGGCGTTTTAGGATGGGGCGCTTTTATTTCTTTTAAGTGTGAACAGCCTTGTTGCATTTTTTCTCCTTGCTTGTAATTCTGAACTTTTATTTAAAATAAACCAAACCTTATAATCTTAATTTTAGACAACCTGTTACAACGGTACAAAAATCTTCGGGCAAACGGAATGCCAGAGAGAACGCCGATCTTATGACTGCATTCTCTGATGTTAATTCGTCGTCACGCCAAATCAAACAACAGAAATTCCGTTTCGTTTTTCATCGCTTTTATCTTCAACAATCTTTCTTCGCTTTACGAACACATCGAAAAGCTCGAAGCGGAAATAAAACGGATGAAGGCAGTGTCGAGCGGAACGAATCCAACTAAATCCGCATCATAAAATCGTCTTTCCGATTTTAACTCTTTAAATTTAAAAGAAGATGAATAAATTGTTTTTGGATTTAGGACGCGGAATCTCTGCCGCGGCAATTGTTTTTTTCGTTTTTTTCATTGCAGCGTCTTTTGTTTCGGCGCAAAAGCTCCCGACGGCGGAAAAGGTAATTAACGATTATTTAAAAGCTGCGGGCGGAAAAAAACGCTCTGCGGCAATCAAAGATTCGGTTTACGAATGGAGATTTAAAACCAAATCGTCAGACGGCGCGGAAACAATCGGGCGCGCGCGGACGAGAGTCCAGGCTCCGGCGGCTTGGCGCGTTGATTTACAGGAAAACAGCGAGAGTCTGAATGAAGGCTCGGCTGTCACTATAGCGACAAACGGCAGCTCGGTTTGGCGGCGCGACGAAAACGGAAAACTGCAAACTTTGACCGACGCGCAGGCAAATGCGATTCGACTTCAAGCGCAGCTCGCCGCAACCAGATTTACGGATTTTAAAAATCAGCGAATCACGGCGCGCGTCGTCGGCGTTGAAAATGTGGAAAACATTCCGGCTTATCGAATCGAATTTGCAACCAGAAACGGGGCGAAACTGTTTTATTATTTCGGAGTTAAAGATAAATTGCTGCTCAAATTTGAAAATCCGGCGCTCGAAACGAGCAGTTGTTTCAATGATTACAAATCAATCAACAATGTTCTCGAACCGCATCGCGTCGTTGAACCTTGCGTGGGCGCTTCGACGATTTCCCGCGTTTTTGAATTGGAACGGGCGAATTACAACACCTCATTAAAACTTATCGCTTTCGATCCGCCGCGTCTGCTGGAAAACTTCGACGTTGCGGGTTTTATGAATGAATTGCGGCGGAATCAAGCGGAAATTGATCGCAAGATGGGCGAATACACTTACCGCGAAACCAGAACCGAGCGCGAGTTTGACGACAAAGGCGCGGTTAAAAAAGAAACGATTCTCGTTTACGAAGTTTTTCCGATTTACGGGCGTCGCGTCTCGAAGTTAATCAGTGAAAACGGCGTTCCGCTATCGCCTGAACGCGCCGAAAAAGAAGCGAATCGCGCCGCCGAAGAAATTCAGGACATCGAGCGCGAGCGCGAAAAAGCGGCGGAAAAACGCGCCAAAGTCGTCGCGCAGAAAAAAGACGAGTCGAGCGAAGAGGCAAAAGAAGCGCAAACCGGAATTTCATCGTTTTTGCGCGCTAGCGAAGTGATCGCCCCGCGCCGCGAGGAGTTTCGCGGGCGCGAAGCGATTGTTTTGGATTTTCGCCCGCGCGAAGGCTACAAAGCGCAAAATCGTTCGGAAACGGTTTTTTCAAAATTGGTCGGGACGGCTTGGATTGATCCGCAGGATAAGCGAATTATCCGAATGGAAATACGTTTTCCCGAAGGTTTTAAAGCGTTCGGCGGTTTGGCGAAAATGCGAAGCGGTTCGGCGTTTGTGTTCGAGCAAACCAGAATTGAAGACGGAGTTTGGCTGCCGAAGTTTTCGCAGGTTAATGCCAGCGTCAAAGCGTTTTTCGTCGCCGGATTTAGTTTTAATCAAACCAGCGAGTACAGCGATTATCGCCGCGCCTCGACCGAAGTTAAAAAGTACGAAATTGAATCGCCGAAAACGGAAAAATCAAGCGAAAAGCCGTAGAATGATTTTTCGCGTTTTTGTTTTAGCTTGAATTTGAGGGAAAAAAAGATTGAACCGCCGAGACGCAGAGACGCCGAGTTAAGAAAAGAAGAAAAGGAAACAGAAGGGAAAGAAATTTCTTTTAATCTTTTTCTTCTCACTCTTTGTTTTCTCTGCGTCTGTGCGTCTCGGCGGTGAGAATTTCTTTAACCCGAATTGACGTTGTTTTATGAAAGAAATTTTAGTTATCGGCGGCGGTCTTGCAGGAGTCGAAGCCGCCTGGCAGGCGGCGGAAAACGGCGTCCGCGTTCGGCTTTACGAAATGCGTCCCGTTCAACAGACGCCCGCGCACAAAACCGACAAACTTGCCGAGATTGTTTGCTCGAACTCGCTCAAAACCGATGAAATCGGAACTGCGCCGTATCTTTTAAAAGAAGAATTGCGGCGCGGCGGCTCGCTCGTTTTGGAAGCGGCGATGCGGACGAAAGTTCCGGCTGGCTCGGCTTTGTCGGTTGACCGCAGAAAATTTGCCGAATACGTTACGGAACGAATCGAAGCGCATCCGAATATCGAATTAGTCCGCGAAGAATTCACCAGATTGCCCGAAGATAAAATCGCAATTGTGGCGACCGGACCGTTGACTTCGGAAAGCTTAACGGCGGAAATAATGCGGCTGACGGGCGACGACCAGCTTTATTTTTACGACGCGATTGCGCCGATTGTCGCCGCCGACTCGATTAACCCTGAAATCGCGTTTAAAGCCGCGCGTTATGACAAAGGCGGCGACGATTACTGGAATTGCCCTTTTGATGAAGAACAATACGCAACGTTTTATAACGAATTAATCAATGCGAAATCGGTTCCGCTGCATCGTTTTGAAGAAACGCGCTGGTTTGAATCGTGTTTGCCGATTGAGGAAATCGCCAGACGTGGTGTGGACACTTTGCGTTTCGGACCGATGAAACCGAAAGGCTTGCGGTATCCGAAAACCGGACGAGAACCGTATGCGGCGGTGCAATTGCGGCAGGAAGATTTGATGGCTGACGCTTTCGGGCTGGTCGGTTTTCAAAATCATTTGCGTTATCCCGAACAGGCGCGCGTTTTTCGTTTGATTCCCGGACTCGAAAACGCAGAGTTTTTGCAATACGGGCAAATTCACCGCAACACTTACATCAACGCGCCGAAATTGTTGAATGAATTCCTACAGACTGGCGTGCAACCGAATCTGTTTTTTGCAGGTCAAATTACCGGAGTCGAAGGTTACGTCGAATCGGTGGCAACAGGCTGGCTCGCCGGAATCAACGCGGCGCGGCTGGCGAAAAATGAGCAGCTTTTAACCGCGCCGACTTCGGGCGCAATCGGCGCGCTCGCGCGTTACGTGACAAATGTTGAAACGAAAAATTATCAGCCCGTCAATATCACGTTCGCTTTGCTCGAACAATTGCCGGAAAATTTGCGTAAAAAATATCGTAACAAACGCGAGCGCCATCAAATTCAAGTTGAAATGGCGTTAAAAGATTGGGACAATTGGCTCGCCGAAACGGGCATCAAACGAGAATTCGCCGACGAAAATGCTTTGCATCTCGTGTCAGCACAATGAAAAAACTGCTCCTGACAATCTTTGTTTTGGGTTTCACCGCATCGAGCTTCGCGCAATCCGGTCGGATTAAACTGCCGTCAGAGGAAAAACCACGCCCGCGTCCTTCGATTGAACTGCCTTCGATTCAAATTCCGGTTAAACCGTCCGCATCTCCTTCGCCGACGCCGGCGGCGCAAAAAACCAATCCGAGCGATGACGACGATGTTTTGCGCGTCGAATCGGTTTTGATTCCGATTCCGGTTTCAGTCACCGACGCTGCCGGGCGTACGGTGCAGAATTTAAAAGCGTCGGATTTCGAGCTTAAAGTTGACGGCGTGTTGCAGGAGATTTCCGAAGTTTCGCGTTCGGAAACCCCGATTCGTCTTGCCCTGCTGTTCGACAACAGCGGCAGCGTTCGCATCGCGCGAGAGTTTGAGAAAAAAGCGGCGCTCGGATTTTTGCGCCGGGTTTTGCGTCCGGGAAGAGATCAGGCAGCGCTTTACAGCTTTGCGGGCGATATTGAGCGCGCGCAGAAATTGACCGATAATTTATCGGCTTTGACGCACGCGATCGAGCTTTTTCCGCCCCCCGAAGGCGGGACGAAACTGCTCGACACCGTTTCGGAAGCCGCTTTTTATCTGGATGAACACGCTGTTGAAGGAAGGCGCGTGATTGTGCTGATTTCCGACGGAGCGGATAATTTAAGCGATTACAAACTCGAAGAAGTCGTGCGACAGGCGCAAGTCGCCAATTGCCAGATTTACGTCGTCAAAACCACTGATTTCGAGAATTTTCAACGCACCGGCAATCGCACCGCCAGCGCCAATGTTTGGGATTTAGCCGCCGAACGCCGGATGCAGGAATTAACGGCGCAAACCGGCGGCGCGGTTTATTCGCCGCTCGACGAACGAGAGCTTGACGCCGCATTCGCCCGCATTGCCGCCGAGCTTTCCGAGCAATATATCCTGAGCTATTACCCGAACGACACCAAAGCCGATGGTAAATTTCGCCAAATCGCCCTGCGCGTACCCGGCAAACAAAATTTGACAGTCCGCACGAGAAAAGGTTATTACGTTCCCAAGTTGTAAACGGTTAATTTTAGCCGCAAAACGACTGGCAAGGAACAAATGGAAGAATATCTCAAACAATTTCTCGACCATTTAAAATACGAGCGCAACGTCAGCGACCACACGCTGCGAAATTACGCCTCGGATTTGGAGCAGTTTTATGACTTTTTAACGCCCGTCCAATCAAACGGCGCGCGCCGCGAGGTGACGATTCACGACATTGACCATTTGACCATCCGCGAATGGCTCGCCGAACTGCACGCCGCGAATAAAAAGAAAACGTCAATAGCGAGAAAGTTAGCGTCTTTACGCACGCTTTTTCAATTTCTGATGCGCGAAGGCGTCGTGGAAACAAATCCGGCGAGAATGGTTTCGACGCCGCGCATCGAGCGCAAACTTCCCAGCCATCTTTCAATCGAAGACGCCGTGCGTTTTATCGAAACGCCGAATCTGGAAACCGATTTGGGCAAACGCGACCGGGCGATTTTAGAATTTTTATACGCGACGGGCATTCGTGTCGGCGAGCTTGTCAAATTAAATATCAAAGACATTGATTTTCAAAACAAGCTCGTCCGCGTTACCGGCAAACGCCGCAAACAGCGAATCGTCCCGTTTAACGATTTGGCTTTGCAGGCGCTCGTTGGCTGGCTTTCGGTGAGAAACAATTTTCTCGACAATACTCCGCCGGATCAAAGAGAAGATCAAGCCGTTTTCCTCAATTATCAAGGCACGCGCATTACTACTCGTTCGGTCGGAAGAATGGTTGATAAATACATCAAAGAATGCGCCGACGTGAACCCCGAAATTTCGCCGCATTCTCTCAGACATTCGTTTGCCACGCACTTGCTCGATTCCGGCGCCGATTTGCGCGACATTCAGGAATTGCTCGGACACGCGCGGCTTTCAACCACACAGATTTATACGCACGTTTCGATGGAGAAAATTCTCGAAGTTTACGACCGAGCGCATCCGAAAGCGTAATTCGTAGTAAAATTAACGATATGTCGCACACTTTAACAATCGAATACAACGACGATTTGCTTTACAGCCTCGGCGTTTCGAGCGAACAGTTTTCCGAAGAAGCCAAATTCTTATTGGCGGCAAAACTATACGAGCTTGGGCGTTTGTCGTCCGGCGAAGCGGCGCGGCTTGCCGGAAAGGAACGCGTTGAGTTTTTGTTCGCCTTAAACAATTTAGGTTTACCGATCAGCAATTTACGCGCAGAGGATTTGGCAGCCGAATTAAACTTTGCTTTGAATGGCTGAGAAAATTGTCATCAATACCAGCCCGATTATCGCATTTGAAAAAATGCAGGCGCTGGACATTGTTTCCCGACTGCCGCTCACATTCGTCTGCCCGATTGAAGTTAAAAACGAAATTTTAGCAGGTACGGCAAAAGGATTAACTGTAGCTTTTCCACCCTGGATTCAAATTTTGCCATTAAGCAAGCCTTTGTCGCCATTAATTTTGGCGAGTTTAGATGCAGGCGAAGCGACAGTTATCGAGCTTGCACTGGAGCGAAAAATCTCAACAGTTTGTATGGATGAAATGAAAGGGCGTCGAGCGGCTTCGGCTTCAGGATTACAAATCGTCGGTTCGCTCGGATTAATCGGTAAAGCAAAAACTCTCGGGTTGATTTCCACTGTTCGACCTTTTATTGAAAAAGCGCAAAGCGGAGGGATTTTTTATGACGCCAAACTGGTCGAGAACTTTATAAAATCGCTTGGTGAATAAAATTCCATTTCTGCGTTTCGATGGAGAAAATTCTCGAAGTTTACGACCGAGCGCATCCGAAAGCGTAAAAAAGGCGAGCTTTGCTGCTCGCCTTTTTCATTTTATTGTAACGATGCTCAGCTTTGACTTCGCTGCGTATCAACGTTTCGCATCATTTTGCTAATCGGAATTGCCAGCAACGCCAGCACTGCAGCCGAAATAACGAGTGAAGCTGTCGTATAAGTGAAAAGCTGCGGCATTTGTTCGAGCTTTTCCGGGTCAACGTGACCGCCGACGAGTCCGCCGATCAGATTGCCGACTGCCGACGCAAGAAACCAAATTCCCATCATTTGCCCGACATAACGGCGCGGGCTGAGTTTCGTCATCGAAGAAAGCCCGACCGGGCTTACACACAGCTCGCCGATTGTCTGGAAGAAATAGCTGAAAGTCAGCCACAGGAAGGAAACTTTCAACGCACCGTTGCTGCCGACGACGGCGTTGGCAGCGAAAATCATAATGAAAAATCCGACTCCGGCGAAGAATAAACCGAGCGCAAATTTTCCCGGACTCGATAAATCATGTCCGGTTCTGCCCAGATAAGTCCAGATTCCGGCAAAAACCGGCGCGAGCAAAATGATAAACGCCGAGTTGATTGATTGAAACCACGTCGCCGGAACTTCAAAGCTGCCAATCGTGCGCTCGGTAAAATCGCGGGCGAACAGATTGAGCGAAGTCGGAGCCTGTTCAAACGCCGACCAGAAAATCGCGGCGGCAACAAACAGAACGGCGATTACCAAAACCCGCTTTTTCTCGTCGCCGACAAGCCCGCCCGCAATGAACAAAAATGCGAAATAAAAGACTGCTAAACCGACGAGCACATAAGTCATATATTGACCGACAACCTGCGCGTCAATCGTGATTACTCCCGTCGCAGCCAACACAAAAACTAGGGCGAGAATGCCGACGCCGATTCCGGTAAATAATTTCACCTGATTTTCCTGCCGCGCTTGAACCGCATCGTCGGGATGTCTTGTCGGATACATTCCGATGTCGCCCAGCGTGGCGCGAGCGCGCGTCGTAAAAATCGCCAAACCGATCAGCATTCCGACGCCAGCCGCTCCGAATCCCCAGTGCCAGCCGATTGTTTCGCCCAAAAAGCCGGTCACAAGTTGTCCGAAAAACGAGCCGATGTTGATTCCCATATAAAAAATCGAAAATCCGGCATCGCGCCGAGCGCCGCCTTCCGGGTAAAGATCGCCGACGATTGCCGAAATGTTCGGTTTTAAAAGCCCCGTGCCGAGAACAATTAAAATCAGCCCAAGAAAAAATGTAATTCTTCCGCCCGCAAAAGCCGACAATCCGATTGAGATGTGACCGGCGGAAATGCAAACCGCGCCGTACAAAATCGCGCGGCGCAAGCCTAAAAGCCGGTCTGCAATCCAGCCGCCGGGCAAGCTCGCCAGATAAACGCACGCGCCGTAAATTCCGACAATCGCCGATGCCTGCGCTCGTTCAAAGCCAAAGCCGCCGTTTATCAAAGCCGCCGACATAAAAAGCACAAGCAGCGGACGCAGTCCGTAGTATGAGAATCGCTCCCACATTTCCGTCATAAAGAGCGTGCTCAAACCTCGCGGATGCCCGCCGATTCCGCTCGTATCGCTCGCCGAATCGTTCGCTCCGGCGTTTGCTGTGTTTTCCATAAAGTTTCAGTTCCCGTTCGTTAGAAATAAATTAAGCCGCGCGCAATATATCAAATTATCGAATAAACGAAAATAACTTTGTCGGGGAAGATAACAATTTGTTGACAACACGATTCGGCTTGCGCCCCACAGGTTGCATATTGTTTGGGATTTTCCGTCCGGCGCGTTTTTTGTTATAGTTTTGGCGTGCATCGTTGATTTGTCGCTTAGCCTTTTTACTCAATTCCCCATTACAATTTTTTAAGGAGACTTTGTGAACCAGAATTTTTCCGAACCTTATCGCTCGCCGCGAACTCTTTCGCTTTTGGCAATCGGTTTTCTTGCCGCCTTGCTGGCTATTGACGCGCTTTTTGTCATTCTCAGCGGCGGGCAGCTTTTATTCCCCTTTGACCTCGATCTAGATGGCGAGCCGATGCAGTTTTGGATATTGCCGATCGGGCTGCTCAGCATTTTGGAATTCGTAGTTTTTATCGGCTGCGTCGTTTTCTTTTTGTTATGGCTTTATCGCTGTTATAAAAACCTGGGGGCGCTCAAATCGGGCAGTCCCGAATATACGCCGGGCTGGGCTATCGGCTGGTGGTTTATTCCATTTGCCAATTTGATCAAACCGCTCGGCGTAGTCCGCGATTTGTGGAACGAAAGCGATCCCGATTTCGACCCGGAGTTAAATTTTCTTTCAAACAGCGTCGGCACACCGGCTTTGCTCGGCTGGTGGTGGGCTTTCTGGCTGCTGAGCAATTTTTCCGCCAACATCAGCGGGCGATTAAGCGACGTTGAAAGTGCGGAAGGGCTGCGAACTTTGTCAATTGCGTTGATAATTGCCAGTTTGTTTGGCATTGTAGCGGCGGCTCTGGCGATTTTGGTAGTAAAAAATATTACCAAACGACAGGAAGCCCGCTTTTCACGGATGGGCGATTTTCAGCCGCAGTTTGCGCCGCCTCCGCCGCCGCAATTCGGTTAAACGATTTCCATAATCTCATCGAGCGATTTGCGCCCGATATCCGGCACTTTCGCGTTTTCAGCCGGATACCCGACCGGAATCAAAACGAAGGGTTTTTCGTTGCGCGGGCGGTTTAATATTTGATTTAAAAATTTCATCGGACTCGGCGTGTGGGTCAAAGTCGCCAGCCCGGCATTGTGCAAAGCGGCGATCAATAATCCGCAGGCAATTCCGGCAGATTCCTGCGAATAATAAGTCGGCTCGGTTTCTCCCGTTTCGGCGTCAATCAAAAAATCAATCCGAAAAACGACGATTAAAACGGGCGCGATTTCGAGAAAAGGCTTGTGTTCGTCAGTTCCCAAAGGCGCGAGCCATTTCAGCCAGCGCGCAGGCATACGCCCGTGATAATTTTCAAATTCTTCGCGCTCGGCGGCTTCGCGGATTTGGCGTTTGATTCGCTGGTTTTTCACAACGACAAAACGCCACGGCTGCATATTCGCGCCCGAAGGCGCTGTTCCGGCGGCGCGAATCGCGTTTTCAATGATTTCAAACGGCACTTCTCTCGCGGAAAATTCGCGCGCGGTGCGGCGGCGATTCATCAGACGGTAAAATTCGGCTGCTCTTTTTTGCTGTTCTTCAACGGATAAACGCTCGAAATCGAGCGGGACAAAATTTGGTTCGGGAAACATCGGATTTTTTAATTGCTCAACTTTTTGGGAAATTTTAATCAACTGTATCGCATCTTAACAACGAGCTTTTCGTCTCCACTTGAAAAAAACGGCGGTTAATCGGACAATTCCTTTACCGAATTCGAGTTTGGCTTTTTTCAAAACCGAAAAACTCAAAAACACAAAAATTTAACTGTTTCGATTTTCTAAAATATGAAAGTTTTTTTTCAGGTAAAGTCCGCAATTTTGTTGCTGGCTTTTGTTTCGAGCATCGCCCCGGCTTTTGCCCAGCAGCCGACAGCCATAACCGCCGCAGATTACGCGCGGGCGGAAAAATTTATGGGTTATAACACAGCGCCGCTCGTTTCCGGCGCGGTGCGAGCGACCTGGCTCGCAGACGACCGCTTCTGGTATCGCAAAGGCAGCGAATTTGTCTTAGTTAACGCGGCTGACGGTTCGCGTCAGGCGTTTCCCGATATGGCAAAGCTCAATGCCGCCATCGGCGCAGCCGCAGCGCAGCCGAGCAGACCGAACAACGTTCCGAATTCGGTTCTCTCGCCCGACGGAAAACGCGCGGCTTATATCAAAGATTTCAATCTCTGGGTGCGCGATTTAGAAACCGGAAAAGACACGCAATTGACGAAAGACGGCGTTAAAGATTACGGCTACGCGACCGACAACGCCGGTTGGACGCAAAGCGACCGCCCGATTTTGGCTTGGTCGCCGGATTCAAAGAAAATCGCTACATTTCAACAAGACCAGCGCAAAACGAGCGATATGTATCTGGTCGAAACTACGGTTGGAAAACCGAAGCTCAAAGCGTGGAAATATCCGTTGCCGGGCGACGCGGACGTGACGATGATCGAGCGCGTCATTATTGACGTTGATTCGGCGAGAGTCGTTCGACTCAAAATGTCGCCCGACCAGCACCGGACAACGCTCTGCGACGACATTTCCTGCAACGGCGGCGATTTCACAGATACCGAATGGAGCGCCGACTCCGCAACGCTGGCGTTTGTTTCCAGCTCGCGCGACCATAAAAAAGCAAACTTGCGCGTCGTTAATCCGGCGACCGGCGATATTCGTGAAGTTTTGGAAGAGGTCTCGCCGACGCAGTACGAATCCGGCTGGTCAACCGTCAATTGGCGCTACCTGCCGACTTCAAACGAAGTCATCTGGTTTTCCGAAAAAAGCGGATGGGGACATCTTTATCTCCACGATTTGGCAACCGGCAGACTCAAAAATCAAATTACGACCGGCGATTTTGTCGTTCGCGAAATCTTAAAAATTGACGACAAAAACCGCACGATTTATTTCTCAGCAGGCGGGCGCGAAGCCGGGCGCAATCCGTATTTCGTTCATTTTTACCGCGTCGGATTTGACGGCAAAAACTTGCAGTTGCTGACACCTGAAGACGGGCATCATTCGATTTCGCTCTCGCCGAGCGGACGTTTTTTCATTGACACATATTCAAAACCCGACACCGCGCCTGTTTCCGTTCTGCGCGATATGACCGGAAAAACCGTCGCCGAGATTGAAAAGGTTGATATTTCGCGTTTGACCGCGACGGGTTGGAAACCGCCACAACTGTTTACGGTTAAAGCGGGCGACGGGCAAACCGACGTTTACGGTTTGATGTATACGCCTTCAAACCTCGATCCGAACCGGAAATATCCCGTTGTCAATTACATTTATCCCGGACCGCAGGGCGGCAGCATCGGCGGCAACTGGGGATTTTCTCCGGCGCGTCAGGATAATCAGGCACTCGCCGAACTCGGTTTCGTCGTCGTTCAAATCGAAGGCACTTGCAATCCGCTGCGCTCAAAGAAATTTCACGACGCTTGCTACGGAAATATGGCAGATAACACGCTGTCAGACCAAATCGCCGGAATGCGCCAGCTCGCACAGCGTTTTCCGTATATTGATCTCAACCGCGTAGGCATTTGGGGACATTCCGGCGGCGGATTTGCCACAGCCGCAGCGATGTTCCGTTATCCCGATTTCTTCAAAGTCGGAATTGCCGAATCCGGCAATCACGAAAACCGCAATTACGAAGACGATTGGGGCGAGCGCTACATCGGTCTGGAAACCAAAGTAAACGGCAAATCGAATTACGAAGAACAGGCAAATCAAGTCCACGCGAAAAATCTGAAAGGTAAATTGCTGCTCGCGCACGGCACAATGGACGACAATGTGCCGCCATACAATACTTATCTGGTTGTTGACGCGCTCATCAAAGCCAACAAGGATTTTGATTTGCTGATGATTCCGAACGCCCGTCACGGTTTCGGCAACGCTTCACTTTATATGACGCGCCGACGCTGGGATTATTTCGTCAAACATCTGCTCGGCATCGAACCGCCGAAAGATTACCAGTTAAAACCACCGGCACCGACGCCGCAATAATTTAAAGTCAAAAGTCAAAAGTCAAAAGGCAAAAGTTTGGAATCAGATTTCTTTACTTTTGCCTTTTGACTTTTGACTTTTGCTTTGTGAATTTAATTCACCGTTTCGTTGTTTTGCTCTGCTGCGCGGTCGGTTAATGCAGTCAATAAATTATCCGAAGCCGCCGTTTCGCTGTGCTTTCCTTTCAAACGTTCTTCCCCGATTCCGCCCGGCGCGGGCAAAAATGTGTTGACGAGCGAAAATAAATCCGAAGTCAAACCGGGAAAGACGCCGTGAAACATCACGCCCAATTTAGCGGGCATTGAAATAATATGTTCCGCCTCGCAGCGTTTTGTCGCCGTGACGATTTCGTGCGCGGCTTGTTCTGCGCTGACCGATAGAAACGGCAGAGAGTCGCTCAATTTAAACCAGGCGTATTCTTTTTCGTTTTGTCCTTTGAAAAAAGCGTTGCGCGGGCTGCCCGTCCGCATCAAGCCCGGCACAATCGTCGTCACATAAATTCCGTCTTTTAAAAGCTCGCCGCGCAAGCCTTCCGAATAACCGACGAGCGCGAATTTGCTCGCGGCATACGGCAGCAGATGCGGAAACGCGACTTTGCCGCCGATTGAAGTGATGTTGACGATATTGCCGCTTCCCCGCTCTTTCATTTCCGGCAAAACTTCCTGAATCGTGTGATACGAAGCCCAGAAATGCGTATTCATCGCTTCGACGTAATCGGCTTCGGTCGCGTGTTCGACAGGAGTTACCTGAATAATTCCGGCGTTGTTGACGAGAACGTCAATCTGTCCGAACTCCATCCGCACGGCATTGACCATTTGCCCGATTTCCGCCTTGTTTTGCAGATCACAAGTCGCATAAAAGACATCTGCTCCGCGCTCTTTTAAATCTTCTTCTGCTCTTTGAAGCTCTTCCAAATCTCGCGCGCAAATCGCAATTTGCGCGCCTTCGGCGGCAAATTGTCTGGCTAAAACCAAACCGAGACCGCGCGAGCCGCCCGTGATTAAAACAACTTTGTCGCGCAAATCAATTTCGCGCGTTTTATTTATAATCGTTTTTGCCAGCAAAACCGCGCCCAATCCGGCGGCAGTCCACAATAAAGCGTTTCTGTTTTCAGCTTTCATTCTTGCCCTGCTCCTTGTCAGAAAAAACGGCGACGACCGGAGCGTGATCCGAAGGACGTTCCCAGCCGCGCGGTGATTTATCAACTTCGCAGTGCAAGCATCGTGCCGCCAGCGAGGGCGAAACCCAAATATGATCTATTCTCAAACCGTTATTTTTAAAAAACGAGCCTTCGCGGTAATTCCACCACGAATAAAGCCCGCCCGCTTCGTGGAAAAGCCGGAAGGCGTCAACAAAGCCCCATTTTTTGACGTAATCGAGCGCGGCGCGTTCCGGTCGGGAAAAATGCAGTTTTCCTTCCCACGTTCGGACATCGTACACATCGCGCTCGTCCGGCGCGACGTTAAAATCGCCGCACAGCAAAACGTCCCCGGTTTTATCGCAACTCGCTTCAAAAAAATGTCTGAGCCGCTGCAGCCAATCCAATTTAAATTTAAAAGGGTCTGACCACAATTCGGTGCCATTTGGAATATAAGTATTAACGATGCGAATGCCGTTGACGGTCGCCGCAATCAAACGCTTCGGCGCATCTTCCGCATCGTCAGGAAAATTGTATTGAACATCGGCAATTTCGTGACGCGACAAAATGGCGACGCCGTTGTACGACTTTTGCCCGATAAAAGCCGAGTTGTAACCGAGTTCGAGAAAATCAAAGGCGGGAAATTTATCATCGGTCGTTTTCGTTTCCTGAAGGCATAAAACGTCCGGCTGCTCTTTCTCAATCCAGCGCACGATGTGCGGCATTCTGGCAAAAACCGAATTTACATTCCAAGTGGCTATTTTCATTCAAAAATTCGTAATTCGTAATTTGAAATTCGTAATTATTTCATCTCCCATTCGCCGCAAAAGACGAAATCGGCGCGTCCCGTGAGCAGCATTTCGTCGTCCGATTCGCGCCAAAAGACCGTTGCCTGCCCGCCCGGACTGTGAACCGTAATCTTTCTCTCTGTTTCATTTCGCAGACAAGCCGCGATTGCTGCCGCGACCGAGCACGTGCCGGAAGCCATCGTTTCGCCCGCGCCTCGTTCCCAGATGCGAAGCTCGATGTTGTTTTTATCGAGAACTTTGACGAAAACTGCGTTCGTGCGTTCGGGGAAAAGCAGATGAGTTTCGATTTCGCGCCCCGTTTCGCGCCAATCAAAAGCGTCGAAATCATCAACAAAAACACACGTCACGGGATTTCCGACATTGACGGCGGTAATTTTAAATTCCTCTTCGCCGACAAGAAGCGGAAAATCAACAACCGTTTCCAATTTTTCTTTTGACTGAATCGGAATCGAAGCCGAATCGAATTTCGGTTTGCCAAGCTCGGCTTCAAAGCGGTAATGCCCGGCGTCAATCGTCTCCAAAAGGCGATAATTTTTGACGCCGCTCTTGGTTTTGAGCCGCAGATTTTCCCCCGTCCAGATTTTCCCATAATGCAGATACGCGACGGCGCAGCGCGTGCCGTTGCCGGAAAATCCGGCTTCGCTGCCGTCGGGGTTAAAAATGCGCGCTGAAAAATCAGCCGCGTTTGATTTCAGTTTGCCGATAATCGCAATTCCGTCCGCTCCGACGCCGTAATGCCGGTCGCAAATCTGGCGCGCGAAATCGCTGAGAGACTTTACGCTTTTGAGGTTTTCGGCTTCGAGAACCAGATAATCGTTGCCAAAGCCGTGAAATTTACAGAATTGCATTTTTAATTCGTTTTCCCGTTGAAATTTGCCAGAGCCAGAACGATTTCGTCAATCACGGCGCGCTGAGCGGCGCTTCCGGCAGGAAGCGCGTTTACGATAACGGAAAACGCAAGTTGCTCGCCCGCAGCGGTCGTCAAATAACCGGAAAGCGCGGAAACCTGGTCAATCGTGCCGGTTTTGCCGCGAACATTTCCGGCGGCGATGGTGTTTTTAAAACGATTTTGCAAAGTTCCGTCAACGCCCGCAATCGTCAAGCTCTCGCGCCAGCTCGAAGCATAACGATGCCGGTTCATAAATGCGTAAAGTTGCGCCGCCGCGTTCGGCGTAATCAAATTATGGCGCGACAAACCGGAACCGTCCCATTGAACGACACTGCCGGGCGCGATTTCCGCTTCAGCCAGAAATTTTTGCACAACCGCCGCGCCGCGTTCCGAGCTTGTTTGTTTCGGGTCGGTCTTGTCACCAGCCGCTTCGCCCAAAGTGCGCAGAATTATTTCCGTGTAGGTATTCTGGCTCGGTTTCATCGTTTTTGCGGCGATAATTCCTAAAACCGGCGAATCATGACGCGCGATTTCGACCATTTTCGGAATATCGAGCGGAGCGAGCTTGCGCGCCTTTGCGTCAACCGCGCGAGTTTGTCCCGTTACGATCACGCCTTTTTGTACAAGCGCGTTTTTGAGCAGCGCGACAAACATTTCCGCCGGTTTAGCAATCGTAATCTCGTTTAACCAAACTTTGCCGCCGAGCGGCATTGTGCCGCGAATTTCCAGAACGTTTGTGCCGAGACGTTTGTGAACTTCAAGCTCCTGTTTTGTTCCGGCAGCGGTGGTTTGAGTCAGGTTGATGACTGTAAAAAGCTGATTCGGCGGCGTGATTGTGACAATGCAGGGCGCGCCGGTGTTTGCGCCGGGCGCAATTTGCAGTTTTACGAGATTGTCATTAATTGACAGTGCGGAAACTTCCGCGCCCGATTCCCACTGCAAATCGTCCCATTCCCATGTAACCTGAATCGGATCGCCCGAAAAATAACTTTCGTCGCCGATGAGATTGCCTTCGATTCGCCGCACGCCGCTTGCCGCGATTTTCGCCGCCAATTCGTCCAAAGCACTAATCGCTGCGCCGTCTTGCGGAACGGTCGAAATCAGCGGATTGCCGCGCCCGTAAATTATCAAATCACCGCGAATCGTGCCGTTTGAATCCGGCTGAGCGGCGGCGTAAATGCTCGTCGTAAATCTAAAATTTGGCGAAAGTCTGTCCAAAGCCGCCGCCACCGTAAAGCTTTTCATATTCGAGGCGGGCATAAAATATTTTTCCGCGTTTTGTTCAAAAACCGTTTTGCCCGAATCGAGCGACACGACTTTTACGCCGACCTGCGCGCGCAAAAGCTGCGGTCTCGATAAAACCGAGCGAATCTGCGATTGCAGCTCCGGCAAAGATTGAACGCGCTGAGACGTTGGCGTCGCAGTCGGCGATGCGGCGGGCGTCGGCGTAATTGTCGGCGAAGGTTTCGGCGGCGGAGTTTGCGCGGGCGCGATTCGCTCGCGCAAAGGCGGCGCGGTGGTTTCCTGCGCGCTCGTAGGCGGCACAAAATTGAAAGCGAGAAAGAGGAAAGCGAGGCAAAAAACCGATTTTTCTTTGAATAAAAATTTCATAGCAAAACAAGGGAGACCGCAAGCAAATTACCGTGATTTTCGCAGATTTTACGAAAGTTGCAAACAACTGTTTGAGGCAAATTCAAACACCTGACAAAAATAAAAACAAGAAAAACTATTAACTATAAACTGTAAACTGTGAACTGTTATGCAATGCAAAATAGTGAATAGTTCATAGTTTACAGTTTTAATCGTTTTCCGTTTGTATTTGATTTTGTTCAGTCATTTTACAGAAAATAAAAAAGGGGAAAAGCTCGCGGCTTCTCCCCTTTTGGCTTTTCATTTTAATTTCCCATTATTTTCCGGCGAGCAATTTATCGAGCGCCGTTTGCGGGACAAAGGCGCGCAGTTCGATCTCGTTTGCGGTTTGCGAAATTTTCAAACTTTCGGCGATGTCCGCGATGACTTCGTTTCTGGCGCCTTTTCGCGCCCGTAGCAAACCGCTCAACGATTGCAGACCGAGCAGTGTCTCTTTCAAGTTTTTGGCTTGCTCGGCGGTCTCTGTTCGCGCTGCAAACAAAATGTTAGCGTTTCCGCCCGAAACATCGAGCGAGCCGAAGCCTTGCCGCAGCGAAGCTAAAATGTTGCCGATTTCGTCGTTGTCGAAACGCATCAGCGATTGCAAATCCGGCGGAATGTTACCGGCAAAACTCAAAACCGCGTTCGGATTTCTATTTGCAAGCGAAATCAGTTCCGCATTCGCTCCTGTTTTCGCCTTTGTTTCAATCATCTGGCGGACTTGTTTCAAATCGCCGAAAGCGAGCGTGTTTTGGTCAACGGCGTGAAAAGCGACTTCGCCGGTCGTCAATTTGGCGATGATTTGCGACATTTTATCGGCTTTCGCCGTATCTTTCGGCTGCGGCATCTGCGCGGCGACATCTTTCAATGAAACAATGAGCAGATTCCGGCTGCCGATTTTTTCTTCGCGGTATTTTCCGCTCAAAGCAATCTTCGCCGCGCCGAGCAATCCGGCGGCGTTAAAATTTCCGCGCGTCACGGCGACGGGCGCAAAATCAATCTTTCCGGCAACGGCGCGGTCGTATTTGACGCCGACTGCGACGCGCTCAAACTGGCGTACGTCAATTCCGGTTTTGGCTTTAAAAGCGTCAAGGTCCTGATTTATCCTGGCGAGCATCGCCGGTTTGGAAGCCAAAATCTGCGGCAGCGCGTCCGTCGTTAAACGGCGCATATCTGCGACCGCCACAATGTCCGACGCGGGCAGCAAAGCGACCAAATCATTGGCTGGCGCTGCATTTTTGGCTGTCGCGTTTTGGGCAAAAACGCTTGTAAAGTTTGCCGCAATCAAAGCAAAAGCGGCGATAAAAGCTGTTAATTTATTCATTTCAAACTCCAAAATTTACTCAATAAATGACGTGTAATCCGACGTTTTAAAGATGCCTCTCAACGGTCGGCAGTTGTCGCCGGATGATTGTTTTTGACGGCTTCAATGTGCATCACGTCGGCGGCAGTGCGCAAATTGATGTCCAACCCGATTGCGCCCAAATATTTGTTTGCGCCGCCGACACCGAGATTTTTTCATAAACTTGAGTTTAAGAATAAATAGAACAAACGGCTTTTGGCAAAACGACTCCAATTTTTGACAAGCGATTATCGCTCTTACGAACGATTTAAGCTAGAATTGTCCGGCTTTAAAATGCTATATGAATCTAAATTTCAATGTTCAACTGGCAGACTCATATTCAAGCCGCTCACAAATCACTAGAATTCTAAGCGAAGCTTGGGTTAAACAAAACTCGTATTGTCCAAATTGCGGAAGCGAAAATATCACGAAATATCCGAATAATCAGCCCGTTGCTGATTTTTTCTGTCTTCTTTGTAAGGAAGATTTTGAACTGAAAAGCAAAAATCGTCGTCTCGGTAAAAAAATAAATGACGGAGCTTATTCGACTATGATTGACCGAATAAATTCTGAAAAGAAGCCGAACTTTTTCTTTCTAACTTACCGCAAATCAGATTGGATGGTGAATGATTTTCTAATCGTTCCAAAACAGTTTATTGAATCTGAAAGTATCCAAAAAAGAAAGCCTCTAGCGGAAACTGCCAAACGACCGGGTTGGACGGGCTGCAATATTGATTTGCAAAGTATTCCCGAACTAGGACGCATTTTTCTAATCAAAAATTCAATTATCAATGATAGAAAAGCGGTTCTTGAAACTTGGCACAAAACCGTTTTCATTCGTGAAGAATCTGCGGAAACTAAAGGATGGACTTTGGACGTTTTGAAATGTCTTGACCGAATCGGCTCGGCGGAATTTTCTTTGAGTGACGTTTATAAATTTGAGGAAGAACTTAAATCAAAACATCCCGACAACAACTTTATCAAAGACAAAATCCGACAACAGTTACAAACTCTGCGCGATATGAATATTATTGAATTTGTTTCGAGAGGGAAATATAAAAAAGTTTCGAGATGAAAAAATTCATTTTTATCACGCCTGAAGGCGAAACGATTTCACCAAATGGAAACGAAGTCGAAAATATGCAGGTTGTTGGATTTGTCGAAGATGTCGAAAGCGAAGATGAGGCGTTGAAAAAGCTTTTGCAGGAAAACGCTTGGATTTTCGACGCCGAATTTAACGTTGCCGAATTTATCGCCTACGAAATTGTTTAATCACAATTCCAAATATCTGCCTTCAATTTCGCTGTTTTTTAAAGCAAGAGCATTTTCTTTGCCGTAAGCTACAAAAACGCTCGGCGCGCCGGGCGTTCCGCCTTGTTTGCCGGAAACGTGGTAAAACCTGATTCTGCCTTTGACAAAAAGCAAAGCGTCGGCTGAATCCCAAACGTGGTCGAAAAAGCATTTGGTTTCAGTTCGCGCAAAAATCAACGCGATTCCGTTTCCGTGTTTTTTGAGTTTTTCGAGCCATAAATGCATTTGTTTGCCGTAAGGCGGATTGCAATAAACTCTGCCGAACCACTCTTTTTCTAAACCGTCGTCTTCAATCGTAAAATTTGTTTCCGCGTGCAGAAAAGGCGCATTAACCGGACTGCAAGGGTCTAAATCGAATTTACCTAATTTTTTAACCAGACAAGGCGGCGTCAGCCATTCGACTTTTGTGAGTTCGGCTCTCTCAAATGAAGTATTCATAACTCAAAACCAAAAGTAAAAATACGATCATTCTTCAATAAGATCAATTCTTTAAACCGATCATTTTCAATATTTTAGGCAAGAGCAACGACAAGCATCCGATGCTAAAACCGTCGTCGGTTCTAGCGTCGGATAGTTTTAGCTTCGACAAAACCGCGCGCCTGAATTTTAGACCCGTTTGCGGGCAGCGCGACGACGGGCATTGCGGCTAATCTGCTGAACAGAAGATTTGTGGGAATCGAGATAGAAGAAGAATATTTGCGGCTCGGCAAACAGCGGAAAATCGAGATAGAAAATCCGCAAGCTCAAAAACAGTTCAGAGAGAAAATTAACGGTTTCCGCAGCGAACAAGAGCTTTCAAACATTCTGATCGAAGAATCAAAACAGAATTAAAGGTTTTAATGATTTCGCCGGTCAAGCATTTTGCGGATGTCCGATGAAACGGTTGCGCGGGTTGAAAACGTCGAAATTTGCGTCGTGCGCGGTTTCTACGTCTGCGGTTTCAATCATATTTATCAAACCGGCGGCGTCGAGCAGATGAACCGGCATTTGAAATTCTTTTTGAAATTCCGCAAACGTCATTCCGTCCAGAAAAATTGATTCGTCCGACTTTAAAACGTGCGACGGAAGAATTGCGAAATCTCCGGCGACTTCATCTTTGACGCGCAAAAAATCTGCGCCCGTCAGCAATCCGGCGACCGCTACGTCGCCGCCGAAATATTCGTTTTTGACCGCTTTGACCGAAAGGCGCGTTCCGGTTTCCCGGTTTGTTTTTTCAATGATGCGCGTCATTACGGGCGCAAACATTTCGCCCGTAAAAATCGTGCCGTTTAATTTTCGCGCTTGTTCCGGCGCAAGCGGTTTTTTCTTTAATTTGCGCCAGAGATTTTCAAATTTATTCAGAAAAGCGCGCGCCATTCCGATGCCGTCTTCGATTTGCGGATAATTGCCGTAATGTTTGCGCGACGGAATCGGCAAACCGGCTTTGATATAAATTTCGTCGCCCAGAAAAGCGAACGTTTCGCCGAATTTTATTTGAAATTCGGCTTGCAAAGGCTCAATTTCCCGAATTGTGCGGCGGCAGAAATCCGGCGTGACAGCGGTTAAACGATTGTCGGTGTTGTATCTGGTCAAACCGAGCGGGACAATCGCCACGCTCGAAATTTTTGGGAAATGCGCCGCCAAATCCCGGACGGTTTTCTGCAAAACGCTTCGGTCGTTGATTTCGGGACATAAAACGACTTGCGCGTGAATTTCAATCTCATTGTCCAATAATCTTTTTAATTTCCCGGAAATATCGGCGCGTTTTTCGTCAACTCCGAGCAAATAGGCGCGAACTTTTAAATCGGTTGCGTGAACCGAAACATATTGCGGCGAGAGACGTTGTTCGATGATTCGATTCATTTCGTCCGGCGTAATCGAAGAAAGAGTCGTGTAATTGCCGTAGAGAAACGAGAGGCGAATGTCTTCGTCGCGGATGAACAGCGAAGGGCGCGCGTCCGCCGGATTGCCTTTACAGAAACAGAACAGACATTCGTTCGCGCATTGGCGCGGCGCGATTTGCTCAAATTCCAGACCGAAATCTTCGCCTTCATCGCGCTCGATTTCCAGTTCCCAGGTTTCGCCGTTCGGCTTTTTGACTTGCAGAGTAAGCTCGGTTTCGCCTGCGGTTTGAAAGCGAAAATCGAGATAATCGCGTACGGTTCGACCGTTGACGCGAACAATCCGGTCGTTTGATTGAAGCTCCAATTCTTCGGCGAGACTTCCGGCGGCAACGTCCGTAATCAAAACTCCGGGACGCCGTAACTGCGTAACGGCTGGCGTGACTGCAAATTCGTACATTTTTTTTACCTGTTTGATTTTAACTGAAACGGAGTAGATGCGAAAATGTGAGCGGCGGCTGCTAAATTTTGAGTCAAATGTTTGCCGCGACATTGACAAACGTTGAAAACGTTTTTAACCTTCAAAGGTTTAGAGCTTTCCCCCACTTTGCCTGCAATTGAAGCGGCTTTATGAATAACACTGTGCGAGACGAAGAATCGAATCCGGTAAAAACCGATGCTCAAAACGATGAAACGGCGACGAAAGCGCGCATTTTGCTGGCGGAAGACGATGCGGCAATGCGCCGCCTTCTCGAAGTCGTTTTAAAACGCGCGGGCTACGAAGTCGTCGCGGCGGAAGACGGTTTACAGGCGATGCAAGCCGCCGGAACTCAAAAATTCGATCTCGCCGTGATTGATGCGATTATGCCGAATCTTTCCGGTATCGAACTGTGCCGGATTTTCCGCGCCAATCCGATGTGGCAAAATATGCGGCTCGTGATGATGAGCGGATTGGAAGCCGAATCCGACTGCGAAGCCGACGCTCATTTGCTCAAATCGTCGCGCTTGCAGGAAGAATTGCTCGAAACCATTTCAGGCTTGCTCAACGCTTCGCATTAAATTTCAAATCTCATTTAATAGAGCAAATTTCAATTTGTCGAAATACAAAAGAAGAAAATTACAGGGATTAAAAGGATGAAAGGGATTGATAAAACAAAAAATATCCCTTTTATCTATTTCATCCCTGTTAATTCTTCGTCTTTCAATTTATTGAAATGCGATTTAGCCGCGAAAGAACACAAAAAAACACGAAAATATTTTATATCCGTTTCGTGTCTTTTCGTGTTCTTTCGCGGCTAAATCTTAGCTTGTCGCGGCTGTTGATGCACCGTCGAGAAGGCTGTCGAGCGGCGTGTATTCGATGTTTTGCGAAACCGCGACTGCTTCATAAGTGCATTTTCCGGCGTAAGTGTTGACGCCTTCTTTTAAACCCGAATCTCCGGCAATCGCGCCCTCAAAGCCTTTGTTCGCCAAATCCACAGCATAAGGCAAAGTCGCGTTCGTGAGCGCAAAAGTCGAAGTTCTCGGAACTGCGCCCGGCATATTCGCCACGCAATAATGCAGCACGCCTTCTTCATAGAAGGTCGGATTCGAGTGCGTCGTCGGTCTGGTCGTCTCAAAACAACCGCCCTGGTCAACCGCCACATCAACCAAAACCGCGCCGTTCGGAATCAGCTTCAACATATCGCGCGTGACTAATTTTGGAGCCGCCGCGCCCGGAATCAAAACCGCGCCGATAACCAAATCGGCGTGCGAAATCGCTTCTTCAATCGCGTAGCGGGACGAAGCCAGAGTTTGAACTTTCGACAAAAAGATGTCGTCCAATTCGCGCAGGCGGTCGAGGTTTTTATCAATAATGATAACTTTTGCGCCGAGACCGACAGCCATTTTCGCCGCTTCCGTGCCGACGATGCCGCCGCCGATAATGACTACGTTCGCCGCCGGAACGCCGGGGACGCCGCCGAGCAGAATGCCGCGCCCGCCGTTCATTCTTTCGAGATAAGTCGCGCCGACCTGAACCGACATTCTACCCGCAACTTCGGACATCGGCGTCAAAAGCGGCAAACGATTGTGTTTGTCCGTAATGGTTTCGTAAGCGACGCCCGTCACTTTGCGCTCCATCATTTGTTTGGTCAATTCAAATTCGGGCGCGAGATGCAGGTAAGTAAAAAGCAGTTGATTCTCGCGCATCCGCGGATATTCGGGCGCAATCGGCTCTTTGACCTTAACGATCATATCGCCCGTTTGCCAAACTTCGTCGGCTGTTCCCAAAATCGTCGCGCCCGCTTTTTCATAAAGCGCGTTTTCAAAGCCGGAGCCTTCGCCCGCTTTGTTTTCCACGTAAACCGTGTGTCCGGCGTCGGTCAGCGCGCGCACTCCGGCGGGCGTCAACCCGACGCGGTATTCATTGTCTTTAATTTCTTTCGGTAATCCGATTTTCATTGAAAAAATCTCCAGAATTTATAATGTGGTAAGAAAATCCATTATGCACATTTTCCCGTCGTTTGCCTAAATTGACAAGTGACGCGAAAGCATTCGACTGCGTTCGGTTCTGATTCGATTAAATTTGCTCGCCCGCGTACATCGCCGCTAAAACGGCGCGGATTTCACCGTAGCTGTAATCATCGCCTAAAAATTCTTTGACGGGCGACAAAGCGCCGCTTTCGTTAAATCGCAGAAGGGCGTTTTTGATTTGGGCGATTTTACCTGCCGAAACTATTTGTTCGAGCCTGATTTCGCCGGTCGGGATAAATCGCAAAAGATGCATTTCAACAGTGCTTTTCGACATTCCGCGCAGAGCCGCGATTTTATCAACCGGAATTCCGCCGCGAAACATCTTTAGCGAAATGTTGTAAGTGTCGTCGCCGTTTTCGTCGCGTTTCGTGCGCTTCTTTCGCTCGTGCTTCGGCGTTTTTAAATCAATCCGCGATGAATGATCGTTGACGACGCAATATTCTCTGACAACTTCGAGAAAATCAGCTCCGTATTTCTCCAATTTCAAATCGCCGACGCCCGAAATTTTTCGCATTTCAGCCAGAGTTTGGGGCAGAAAGGTTGCCATTTCGACCAGCGTTGCGTCCGAAAAAACGACATACGGCGGGACGTTTTCGCCGCGCGCGAAATCCGCCCGAATCCGTCGTAATTCGTCGAATAAATCTTTGAAATATTCGTGCGAGGTTTCCGCCACGAGCGATGATTTTTTATCTTCTTTATCTTCCCTGACCGTGACTTTGATTAACTCGACCTTTTCGTTTCCGCGCAAAACGTCCCGGCTTTTGTCGGTTAAAACGATGATTGAATAATTGTCTTTTTCCTTTTGCGCCAAATATCCCTGATTGATTAAATCGTGAAAATAATCGAACCAGTTTTGTTTTGAAACGTCCGCGCCGACGCCGTAAGTTTTGAGTTGTTTATGCTGCTCCCAGATTTTTTGCGATTTCGAGCCGCGCAGAAAATCAATCAGATAATTGATTCCGACGCGCTGCCCCGTTCGATAAACCGCGCTCAGAGCCTTTTGCGCGATGATCGTCCCGTCAAACGTCTCAAACTCTTTCCCGCAGTTGTCGCAGTGCCCGCAATTTTCGGTTAAATCTTCCGAAAAATAGCTGAGCAGAAATTTACGCCGACAGGCTTTCAAATCGCCGAATTTGCCCATCATATTCAGCTTTTTGAGCATTATTTCCGACTGCTCGCGGTTGCCTTCGACGGCGGCGAAGTCTTTTAGTTTTTTAACGTCAGCCCAGCTAAAAAACAGTAACGCTTCCGATTGCAAACCATCGCGCCCGGCTCTGCCGGTTTCCTGATAATAACTTTCGACGTTTTTGGGCAAATCCAAATGCACGACAAAACGCACGTTAGATTTGTCAATTCCCATTCCGAATGCGATTGTCGCCACAATGATCTTCGCTTCGTCTTTTAAAAATAATTCCTGATGCCGGTCGCGTTTTTCCTTTTCGAGTCCGGCGTGATACGGCAACGCCTCAAAACCTTCACCGCGTAAATCTTCGGCTAAACTTTCGACCGAATTGCGGCTCAAACAATAAATAATCCCGCTCTGATCGCGCCGCTCTTTGAGATAATCAAGAAGCTGAGAATAAGAATTTCGTTTCGGCTCGACGCGATAAAAAATATTCGGGCGATTAAAGCTCGAAACAAAAAGCTCGGCGTTTTTGAGATTCAAACGCTCGATGATGTCTTTGCGAACAAGTTTGTCGGCGGTGGCGGTCAGCGCGATAATCGGGATTTCGGGAAAATAAGCTTTCAATTTTCCGAGCTGCAAATATTCCGGTCGAAAATCGTGTCCCCAGCTCGAAATACAGTGCGCTTCGTCAATAGCAAACAGTGAAATGTTGATTTGTTCGAGAAAATCAACGAACTGGTCGCCGGTTTGAAAAAGACGTTCCGGCGCGACGTAAAGCAGTTTTAATTTTCCGTTGCGCGCGGCTTGAAAAACCTTGACCTGTTCCTGCGCGGTCTGCGTCGAATTTAAAAACGCGGCTTCAATCCCGTTGTTTTTAAGCGCGTCAACCTGATCTTTCATCAACGCGATGAGCGGCGAAACGACGAGCGTCAAACCGTCGAGCATCAACGCCGGAATTTGATAACACAAAGATTTCCCGCCGCCCGTCGGCATCAGCACCACGCAGTCTTTTCCCGCCAAAACGGTTTCAATCGCCTGCTCCTGATTGAGCCGAAACGAATCATAACCGAACTGGTTTTTGAGGATTTCTTTGGCGCGTGCGATGTTCATTTTCAAATCCAAGATGAGCCACGAACAAACACGAAATTTCACGAAAATAAAAGCTAAAAAATAAAAGCTACAAACTGTTTATATTTTATATCTTTCGTGTCTTTTCGTATTTGTTCGTGGCTAAAATCTAAATCTCAACCAGATCAATCTGCGCGCGCTGCAATTTGCCCGAATAATCAACGTAGATTGATTTCCATTCGCTGAAGATGTCGAGAACCTGCGTTCCGGCTTCGCGGTGTCCGTTGCCCGTGCCTTTTGTCCCGCCGAACGGCAGGTGAACTTCCGCACCGATGGTCGCCGAGTTAACGTAGAAAATTCCGGTGTACATTTCCTGCATCGCGTAAAAAGCGCGATTCACGTCCTGCGTGTAAATCGCAGAGGACAAACCGTATTCGACGTTGTTGGCAATCCGAATCGCTTCTTCGAGCGTTTCAAACGGAATAACCGTTGTGACGGGTCCGAAAATTTCTTCCTGCGAAATTCGCATATCCGGCGAAGCGTCGGCGAAAACGGTCGGCTCGATAAAATAACCGTTGGCAAAATCGCCATTCGTCAGACGATTTCCGCCGCACATCATTCGGGCTTTATCTTCGTTTTTGCCGATCTCTATATACGACATAATTTTTTCAACCGCTGCTTCGTTAATCACCGGACCGACTTCGGTTGAAGATTCCAAACCGTTTCCGATCCGCAATTGTTTGACGCGCGCAGTCAGTTTTTCGACAAATTCGTTGTAAACCGCTTTATGAACGACGAGCCGCGACGAAGCCGTACAGCGTTGACCGGAAGTTCCGAAAGCGCCCCAGACCGAGCCTTCGACCGCGAGATCAACATCGGCGTCGTCCATAATAATAATCACGTTTTTGCCGCCCATTTCGAGAGACACAATTGCATTGCGTTTGGCGCAATCCCCGGCAATAATTCGCCCGGTAGAAGTTGAGCCAGTGAAGGAAATCAAGCGAACGTGGCGATGATTAACGAGCGGTGCGCCGACATCTTCGCCGTGTCCGTTGACGATGTTGACGACGCCCGGCGGAATTCCGGCTTCTTCGCAGGATTTGACGAGATTATAAGTCGAAAGCGGCACGTCTTCGCCGGGTTTAATGACGACCGTGTTGCCGCAGACGAGCGCCGGAATTAATTTCCACGACGGAATCGCCATCGGGAAATTAAAAGGCGTGATAAGTCCGCAAATTCCAACGGGCTGGCGAACGCACATCGCAAATTTGCTGGGCATTTCAGCCGGAGTCGTGTACCCGTGAAGTCGGCGTCCTTCGCCCGCCGTGTAATAAGTGCAGTCAATCGCTTCCTGCACATCTCCGCCGGTTTCTTTCAAAACCTTGCCCATTTCGCGCGTCATTTCCTGCGAAAAACGGTCTTTGTTTCGCATTAAAATCTCGCCGAGACGAAAGAGCATTTCGGCACGTTTTGGCGCGGGCGTCCGACGCCATTTGTCTGCGGCTTCGCGGGCTGCGTCAACGGCTCGATTAACGTCTTCGGCATTTGATTTCGGGAATAAACCGACAACGTCGCGCGTGTCGGCAGGATTTCGATTTTCAAAAAACTCGCGGCTGGCGCTTTCCGTCCATTCGCCGCCGATATAATTCAAATATTTTTGCATAAGTTGTTTTGTTTAAAGGTAGAAGAGCAAGCTGAAAATATAACAAAATACGGGCAAATTGTCACAGACGAGTAAAAAATGAAAGCGGTCGGTGTTAGAACCCGACCGCTTTCATTTTTAGATTTACTGCTAAAGCTTATTGGAAAGTAAATTGAACGATTCTGGTTACGATTTTTCGGCTCTGCGCGTCGTATCTGCCGACGTGAATGACAACGGCGTCGCCGGTTTTCAATTTATTGACGACGGCGGCAAATTCGGCTTGTGTCGAGACCGGAATGCGGTTAACGCGAGTCACCAAATCGCCGGGCGTGATTGCCGATTCGCGATTTAGATACTTCACATCAGCGACAATTCCGTTCGGATTTACGTCTTTGACCAGCAAGCCTTTAACATTTGTCAGACGGTTTTGCGCGGCAAGCTGCGGCGTCAGTTCGGTTAAAACCAGACCGAGCTGCGGGGCTGTTCTATCAATCGTTTTCTCGTTTCTGGGCTGCAAGCTGCGCCGCTCTTCCAGCGTGGGAGGGCGTTCGCCGAGCGTGACGGAAGCGGTGCGGCGTTCCAGCCGGTTGCCGACTTCGCGCAAATACGCAACTTCTATTGTTTGTCCCGGCGCGGTCGAAGCCACTTTGCCGATTAAATCCTGGGCGCTCGCAATCGGCTGACCGTTAACTCCGACAACCACGTCGTTGTCCTGCAAACCGGCTTTAGCCGCTCCGCCCTGCGCGTCGCGAACGTCAGTGATAATCGCGCCTTTGGGTTCGGGCAATTCGTAAACTTTGGCGAATTCCGGTTTGACCGAATCGAGTTGAACGCCCAGATAACCGCGCCGGACTTTGCCGTTTTGCAAAATCTGGTTGTAAACATAAGCCGCTTCGTTTGACGGCAGAGCGAATCCGACGCCGTTGTAATCGCCGGTCAGCGTGGCGATTTGCGAGTTGACGCCGACGACTTCGCCGCGCATATTGACGAGCGGACCGCCGGAATTTCCGCGATTAATCGCCGCGTCAGTTTGAATAAATTTCTGAAAGCTCGAACCTTGAGGTGTTGACCGACCAACTTGCGAGATAATTCCCGCCGTCACCGATTGGTCGAGACCGAACGGCGAACCGATTGCCAAAACCCAGTCGCCGACCGCCGCCGCGTTTGAATCGCCCAGTCGAATAAACGGCAATTCTTTTCCGGCATTAACTTTTAAAACCGCCAAATCGGTTTCTACGTCCGATCCGACGACAGACGCGATCAACTCTTCGCCCGTTTCCAATCGAACCGTGATTCGATTTGCGTCCTCGATGACGTGCAGATTCGTCAGAATATAACCGGATTTATCAACAATAAAACCGCTTCCGACCGCATAACTCGGACGCTGCTGCGGAAGCTGGCGGCGGAAATATTCGAGAATCGGATTGTCGTCCGATTTGTCTTTGTCGTTTTTAGGCGTAGTTTTAACGTCAATTTCCGGCGCGTTGGTTTTCGTGTCAATGTTGACGACCGCCGGTTCGACCTGTTTCGCAACTACTGCGAAAGAAGCCGACAAAGTTTCGGGGGCGGCGGCGAAATCTGCCGATTTTTCGGCGGTCGTCCGCTCTACGCCGACGAGAAAACCGATTCCGGCGCCGCTTAAAACGCAAACCGCGCCGAGTCCCAAAATGTAACCGCGCAGGCGGCGAAAAAGTTCTTTTTCCATCTCGTTTTTCTTTTCGGCTCCTTATTTTTCCGGCGATTCAAACAAATTATTAAATTAAATGACCGAAAGCTCGTTCTTTGATTTCAAAACGAAGATTTTGGTTGTGCTGAGATTATAACGAAAAATACGGGCGCGGCGAAACTTTTTTGAGGAGCGCTGGCTTTAGTCGCCGAAAAGCTCTTCCGCCATCAGTTGTTCGAGCAGCATTCGAGCTTCTTCCGATTCGAACTCAAAGGCTTGCTGTTCGAGCGCGATGCGAACAATATCGGCGTAAAGCGGGTCGTCAATGAGCGGGTAAAGCCGCGAAACCGGAATTTGCGCGAGAGCTTCAAAAGCCAGCGCCCGAACCGGCGCGTGCTCGGCTTGGCGCACGATTTCGCAAACTTCGGCGGCGGAAAAACGCGCCGTCAAGGCGTCGGCGAGCATATCAACGCGCGCGTAATCGTAGCGCAGGAGGGCGCGCTCGACGAGCTGAATAAAAATTTCGGCTGATTCGGTTTGGGTTTCCAAAACGCGAGCCGTCGCGTCCGCAATGCGGCGCAATTCTCGGAAATTTGTCGGATTTTTTCTGGCTTCAGCGTCCACCGCGCGGTCGTCGAGAGCAGTTAAAAGACGGCTCAATTCCCAATCGGATTGAGCGTCGTAGTAAAATTTTTGACCGGCGCTTGGGTTAGGCGTCGACGGCGTTTGCTGCAACATCGCGCCGACTACCATTCGCCGAGTTCCCGGTCGCAAGCCTTCCCATACATCTGCGACTCGTGTGCCAAAATCTTTAATCGTCATTCTTTTCAACTGACAAAAAAAGGTTCAAAATCTGCCGAACCTAAATTTGCCCAAATCGAATTTTACCACTAGCCGTCCGAACTGTAAAAAGAATCTTTCTCAAGATTTTCACATAACCAAACAGGCAAACTCTAAACTGTAAACTCTAAACTGTAAACTGTTTTTGCATAAAATCTTTGTTTCCTTGCAAGACAGTTTACAGTTTAGAGTTTACAGTTGACAGTTTCGACAAGCTCTCTACTGTTTAAGAATATCCTCTTTCAATCGCTTTGCGGCTCGTTCCTTTAAACGTTTTTCCATTTCAAACAAGCGGCGATTGCGCTCATCTTCGGAAATATCCGCGCCGAAAATCTCAAAAAGAGCAAAAGGCGTCGGACTGACGAGGCGCAATTCCCAAGCTTCGCCTGTTTTCCCCGAAGCGCGCGAAAACAGAAGCGCGTTCACCTCCGAAACGACTGACGGCGCGCCCGCTTCAAAAGAATCGCCCGATTTTTCGAGCAATTCTTTCTTGAGCAAAACGCGCCGCAAAGTCCAGCCGTGTTTTCGATAAGTCGCCGCGATTTCCCGAATTAAATCGGTTTCGTTCATTTTTTCTCAGGCTTATTCGCTGGCGGCTGTTTTTTATCGCCGGGAATTTTCGGCGCCGAGTTCATATTCGGCATCGCCGCATTTGTATTAGTAATGTCAGGACCGGGAATAACCTGCGGCACGTTGTTGTTGGCTTCGGTTTCGGCTTGCGACGGCGCAGGTTTTTTGTAGCTTCCGTTAAAAAGGTCGCCGACAGCTAATTTCCAGCGCCCGTCTTCTAAAATAAACGGCACGTCTTGCCAAGTGCCGTTTGCTTCCTGTACCTCAAGCGCGCCCATATTGTCCTTTATGCGCTCATTACGAGTCGGCGGCAGTTTTTCGGAACTGGTTGATTGAATCAACCCGTTTCTAAACATTTCCTCAGGCGTTTTCTTTTGCATTTCGGCAACTTTCAAAGCAAATCCGACAGTCTCTTTCGACATATTCGCTTTGATGTTTTCGGTGTTTTTGCTTTTGACCGCATCATATAAATTTTTATATGCCTCAGTCAGCACTCCGGTTTTGCTCGCACTGCTCTGGCAAGCGGATAAAACCGTAAATCCGACGATTACAAACAAGATTGGCAATAGGTTTTTATTGATTCGCATTTTTATTCCGTTTCTTCAGAATTAAGATAATTTAAACGGATTATAGACAACGCCGCGCAAATCTCAAATCGCGCGCCGGTCTGAAACGGAGATTTTAACGTCAAACGCGGCTGACAAATTTGTCAGCCGCGTTTGACGCTTCTTTCGATAACTTTAAAAGCGCTTGTTTTGACCTGAAGTGTTCGTATTTCCGGTGTTCGCGTTTTTATTCCCCGTGTTAGCGCCGAGCGGTTTCGCCGGTTTTGCGCCGCCGGTATTTAAATCAACCGGAGCCGGATAGCCTTTTCCTTTCAAAGCCGCTATTTCAATCGTCGCTTCTTTCGCGCCTTTGATTGTTCTCGTTTCCTTGACGTTTTTGTTCGAGTTGTTATTCACGCTTCCGGCAGGCATTGCCTCGACCGGATTTCCCGCCGGATCGCGCGCCATTTGTTTGAGAGCTTCGGAGATTTTCGCCCGTTCCTGCTCGCTCAAACTGTCATAGGCAACTCCCTGAGCCTGCAACACGGCGCGCAAATTTTCTTCGGTGTTCGTGCCGCGCTCGTAAACGTCGCGGAAAATCTTTAACTTTCCGTCTTCGGCAACAATCGTGTCGTAACGAAGCTCGACCGGAATGGGCTGCGAGAGCTTGACGTTTTTCGTTTCGGTTTTGTTTTTCAGGTGATTTTTGACATCTTCCGCAGTCACCTGAGTTCCGGTCAACTGCGCCAGATCGAGCGCGACCTGCTGCACCTGGTCGTTGGTCAAACCGACGCAGCCGTGCGAAGCGAAACCGCCGAGGCGCGCAGGATTTTTCCCGCCGTGAATCAAAGACGGCGAACCGATTGGAATTTTAATCGGTCCGAGCGGATTAAGCGCGCTTCCGGCTTCGACTTTTTTGCCCGGCTCAATCTTGCCTTTCACCCAAGGCTCGTCGGGCGGCGTCCACGTCGGATTAAAAATCAGCGTTTCCGCTTTTCGCACTCCGACTGGAAGCGGAAATTCCGGGTAACCGATTCCGATTTTATAACTGCGGACAAGCTGCCCGTCTTTGAATAAATCCATTCGATAAGCCGGAGCGTTGACGACAATTCGTGTATCGCTCGGAATGCCGTTCGTTTTTTGCTCTCCACCGGCAGCCGTTTCTTCAAAACCGCCTTGCTGCCAGCGGTCGCGCACCAGACCGGCAAGTTGCGCGGCTTTGTCTTCGCCTATGACGGAACGAATCTGTTCCTGCGCGCGTTTTATGGCTTCAGTCGTCGAGCCTGCCGCTTCGTCGGTTTCCGATTCGCTCAAATTTCCTACCGATTCGCGCGAAATTGTTCGCAAGCGCCCGATTTGCTCGTCGGTTAAACTGAGCTTCGATTTCAATTCGCCCGCGAAGCTCTCATCCGCAAACATCGCGTCCAGAACCGGCAGCGTGACCGGCAAATTAGCTTCGGCTCGCGGATTTGCGGCTTGCGGCGTTGCGACCGGCGATGCCGCAGCTATCGGCGTCGCGTTGTTGGCATTTGAATTAACGGTTGTGTTGAGGTTGGCTGGCTGTTCGCAGGCGGCGAAAAGTCCGACGACTGTGAGAAGCACGCTTGCTATAAAAAATTGCTTGACTTTAAAGATCATTCTTATTGCTCCAAAACTGCTGAATTAAATCGAGACGTTTTTTCGCCCCACAGTAATGAGAGCAATCTTTATGCCCATTTCCAATTTGCCGCTTTTATTTTCCGCCGCTGTTTTCGATGCCGTCCTTGAGTAACGGATAAGGATTGATGTTCGTGCCGTCCCAATCGCGTTTCGGGTCGTCAATCGTCCAGATGGCGAAATGCAGATGAAAATTTCCCGCGCCGGAATTTCCCGTGTCGCCGACATAACCGATAACGGTTCCCTGTTTGACAAATTGTTTGGGCTGGATATTGTCGGCGCGTCGTTCGAGATGCGCGTAGTAATACATCAGGCGCTTGTCCGCGCTGTGCTGGTAAATAGTGATTCCGCCTCGCTCGCTGTCGAAAAAGCGAACGATTTCGCCGTCGGTTGCGGCAACGACGGGCGTTCCGCGCGGCGCAATAATATCAATCGCGTCGTGAGCGCGCCCGCCCGAACGCGCTGCGGTAAAAGTGTCCTGCAAATCGGTTTTCCTGATACCCGCGACCGGAATCATCAGCGCGTTGCCGGACGGCGCGGCGGGCGCGGTTGTTTCGTTCGGCGGGTTTGCGTTTGTTGGGGAAATCGAAGGCGACGGAAAAGGCGTTTGTTCCGCGCTCGGCTGAGGTTCGGGCGTCGGCAAAACGGTTTCGGTAACTTCCGGCGTTAAAATTGGAGTCGGCTCGGCGACGTTTGAATTGATGTTCGCTGTGGGCTGCGGCGTTTGATGCCGCAATCCGAACAGATAACCGATGCCGCCGCCGACCGCCGCCGTCAGAACTAATGCCGCTAAAACAAAATTGAGCTTGACCGTCCGCGCCATCTTGAGCGCGAGTTTATAATTTTAATTAGCATTAAGGCAAGTTTTTGTGCGTTTTCGCTTTTCGGAACACGCCGCGTTGTTTTAATATCAACTGCTGAAAGCATTTCGGAGAAAAGGCGATGAAAAAATGCCCGCAATGCGGACAAACGTATGAAGACGAAAGTTTATTTTTTTGTCTTTCCGACGGAGCATCTCTGGCATCCGTACCAGACCCGGAAGCGACAAGGCTCGCCGCGTCGCCGATTCCAAACAGCAGCGGAGCGCAGTATTACACGCAACAGCCCGCAGCTCGGAGCAGCATCAAACCGCTTCTGGTCGGATTGGTGATTTTATTATCGCTGATGCTCGTCGGCAGCGTTGCGGTTTTTGTTGTTTATCAACGGATAAAAGAAAAGCCGGTTGCAAACGAGCAAACAAAAGGCACACCCGAAGCGAAACGGAGCGTATCAATACCCGTTTCGCCGACTCCGACTTTAAAATCCACGCCTTTAACCAATACCGAATCGCGCGTTACGCCAAAAACCGTGCCGACAATGCCGTTTACAACTGAGGAAAAAACGCGGTATTTTAGAGTCGCTCAAACATCGGACGGTTTTACTTCGGTTCGCGCCGCCGCTACAACAAAAAGCGCGGAAAAAGGACGCCTTTTTCCCGGAACTCGGATTTCCTGCGAAAGCGTAGTTAAAGGCGAGCAGCTCGGCGATACAAACGATTGGCATTATTGTCCGAGCGTCGGCGGTTATGTTTATTCAAAACTCCTCGTCCCCGAATCTTGAAGGAAAGCTGATTTTATTCGATTAAAAACCAGTCAAAACGTATTGCCCGATGCGAAACCTCAACTTATTATCTCTTGTCTCAAAAAAATCGTTTACGGTTTTGGCGGCAAATCTGATTGTCGCCGCTTGCGGGCAAATCGTTATCAGCCAGACGATCAAAACAGATAAAAACAACTTCATAAATACAGCGGCGATGAACATCGAAACTTTTGACACATCATCAGAAAATAAATTTTACGACGTTTTAAGTGAAATTCTCGCTCGGCGCGGCGTTAAAGCCGACGCGCTTTGTAACCGCGCAGACGCGCTCGAACGACGGATTCTGGAAGATTACGGCGCGGTTTTTCTGGCGCGCCACGATAAAGTTCTGCCGCCGCCGGTTTGCATTTTTACCGATGCCAAACAGGTTTTGCAGTTTCAAACCAAAGCCACTTCGGCGACTGCCGAAATTGCGGGCGCGAAAATCGAGCTGCAGCCGGCGGCGATGCGCGCTCTGATCGCCGCGCGCGAAGCCGCGCTCGCCGAAAATCTCGACATCACGCCGCGCGACGGAGCGGAAGCCGGACGCCGTTTGTATGAAGACACGATTCGGCTCTGGAATTCCAGATTTTATCCGGCGCTCGATTACTGGCAAAATCGCGGCAGAATAACAGCCGACCAAATCTGGAATTTAAAGGCTTTACCAATTCGAGAGCAAGTCATCGCCGTTCTCGAACTCGAAAAAGACGGGATTTTCTTCAACACCTTTTTCAACAACTCTATTCTTTATTCGGTCGCCGCGCCCGGCGCGTCGCAGCATCTCTCGATGCTCGCCTTCGACGCCAATGAGTTCGGCGATAAGCAGGTAAGAAAGATTATGGCAGAGCACGGCTGGTTTCGCACCGTCAAAGGCGACGCGCCGCATTTCACTTTCTTAGGCGTCAAAGAAGACGATTTGCCTTCGCTCGGTTTAAAAAAGGTCAAAACCGGCGACGGGGAGTTTTGGATTCCCAATGTATAATCAACAAAACGATACAATAGAAACGACCGGCAAAAACAAGATTGTCCTTGTGTTTCCTTGATTATTGTCACCTCTCTTTTAGTTTCCTTTTGTAGCTTTTTGATTTATTTTGTATCTTCTTTGCAGCCGGGAACGGGAAAAGCGACCCGGCGCGAATTCTTAAAGCTCTGCGTTTACGAGCGACCAAAACCGAAGTCGAGCGCAGCCATAACAAAGAAACAAAGCTGCTCGCGCAAAACATAGCCGCACGCCGCCAGCTCGAAATTCAAGCCGGAAATTACGGTTTTCTCGCCAAATCAAAAAAAGGCAATGATTTTCTCAAATATTTTCGCGCCGTCGCGGAAAAACACAATTCGTCAAAAAGCGCCAAACAGACATAGGAAAACGCATATCTGCATTTTTTCGATTTTGCGGGCGCTCATTGTACGTTCGAGCGCCGACAAAATCACGCTGAAATAAAAATATGCCCATAACTGATATTAATTCGGAACGCGAGAGAGCCTTCAATTTGGAATTAAAAGTAAAAATTGAAGTTTCGGAGGAGAATCTTTCCATTACGACAGCGATTTTTATTTGGAGAAAACAAAAATGGGAAGCCTGATTACTTTAACCGCGGAACTACGGGAAACGCAGCTCAACGATCTTGCTCAAAAAATCGCTGATATTGTTGTTGCAAAATAAATCAGCGAGGCGCAATCAGCTACTTTCTTAAACTTTAGCGTTCTTTGCGCCCGCGTCAATTCAGCCGTTGCGTGCTTCTCGAATATGCAAATGGATAGTTGACATTTCGGGAACAAATTTGAAAAACCGCTGTCTAATAAACAAAACTTCGCTAAAACTAATCTACAGGGAGAAAATGAAATGAAACATACAACTACACTTTTGATGTTGTTGATTTTGGGTTTTGGAGTATCAATTGTTTCGGCGCAAAAGCAGATAAAATCAATTTCGGGCGTCGCACTTAACAGCAGAGCGAAAAGTTTGCCCGCGCCTGTCTATCCGGCGGCGGCGCAAGCCGTGAAGGCGAGCGGCGCGGTAAATGTGAAAGTTGAGATTGATGAACAAGGAAAGGTAATTTCGGCAGCCGCCGTATCCGGTCATCCGCTGCTTCGCCGAGCGGCTGAACAAGCCGCCGTTGAAGCAAAATTTAATCCGTTGCTTTTATCCGGTCAACCCGTCAGCGTGAGCGGCATCCTGGTTTATAAATTCGGCGGCTCGTCGAATAAAACAAGGAAAAGTCTTCGGCGGTTCAGAAATGAAACTTAGCCGTCTGAAATAATGCGGCGTTGTGATTAAACCAACGCCGCATATAACAAGTTATCTGAGGCGAGGCGCAATTAGCTACTCGTCTTAAAACATCCTCTAGTGGGCGTTTATTTTTTGTTATTGAAATCCTACGTTCGATATTAATTATATTAGTGGCATTTTTTATTGCTTCTGGATGGTGGTTTCCGATTTTAGCCTTTTGGCGAGCCTCGAGCAATTTCTGAAGCCTCGCCGAAAATGGCGGGAAGTTGCGGGCAATCGTCGAACAATCTAAAGCGGTCTAAAACTTTATGTTACAGACCGCTTTTCGGGTTAAATTTTATTTGATTGAAGCTCGCCTAGACTATTTGATCGAAAAGGGATTCTCTGAAATATCCTTTTGCAATCAATAAGTGCAATATCCGCTGGAGGAGCAGCTAGAATAGCCCCAAGACTGACAAAATGAATTACCGCTGCCACCGCTTGAGCTATCGCAACCTGGCGGCAAATCATTTTCGCAGTCAATACAGTGATTGAAGCAATAATTTACACCAGGCAGGCAAGTTGAAGGGTCCGGTCTGGCATAACAAATAGATGCCTGTCGTTCACATGTGGAGCAACATTGAGCCGCCGCCGCAGGTTCTTCAATTTTATTGCTTGTAGCAATAAATAATAAACTTGTAATCAGGACACCAAGAATTAAAAGTTTTCTTAAAACTTTTAACATAACTATACTTTTCATATTTGTCTCCTTTAGGAATTAAGTCTATTGATTACTTCGGTTTCCTTATCAGGCGGTAGTTTCCCGAGCCAATAATTTGTAACTTCACCTTTATCGTTGGTTAAAATTAATGTCGGCGTTCCGCTCACCTGCATATTAGCCAGAGGCGACTGTTTCACCTCTATGTCAGCTAATCCA
>DASVUH010000027.1:0-3640 GCA_036387135.1 Pyrinomonadaceae bacterium
CGTAAAGTCGCCCGCGTTCGTTTGACCAACGGAATCGAAGTCACGACTTATATTCCGGGCGTCGGACACAATTTGCAGGAACACTCGATTGTGTTGATTCGCGGCGGTCGCGTCAAAGATTTGCCGGGCGTGCGTTATCACGTTATTCGCGGAACGCTCGATTCGACCGGAGTTGCGAACCGCGCTCAAAGCCGCTCGAAATACGGAGCGAAACGCCCGAAAGCCGGCGGCAAAGGCGCGCCAGCCAAGAAAAAGTAGGAATTAGGAATGCGGAACGATGAATGAAAATCAGTTCATCATTCATCGTTCATAATTCATCGTTTTAAAATATGCCAAGAAGAAGAGTTGCCGCAAAAAGAGACGTATTGCCTGATCCGGTTTACAGCAATGTGCTGGTTACCAAATTTATTAACGGCGTAATGCTGCAAGGCAAGAAATCAACCGCCGAAAAGATTTTTTACAGCGCGATGACGCGCGTCGCCGAAAGACTCGGCGAAGAGCCGATGAAGATTTTCAAGCGCGCGGTTGATAACGTCAAGCCGCAGGTCGAAGTGAAATCGAGACGCATCGGCGGCGCGACTTATCAAGTGCCTCTCGAAGTCAGCTCCGAGCGCCGCAACACGCTGGCGATTCGCTGGATTGTCAGTTACGCGCGCAATCGCGGCGAAAAATCAATGGAAGAGAAGCTGGTCGGCGAAATTATGGACGCCGCTTCAAATCGCGGCAATGCCGTCAAGAAAAAAGAAGACACGCACCGTATGGCGGAAGCCAACAAAGCGTTTGCGCATTACAGATTTTAGTTCACGGTTCGCCGTTCATTGCAATAGCAGTCGCAACGAACAACGAACAACGAACAACGAACAAAAATGGCTGAGAAACAGATTCCTTTAGATAAATTTAGAAACATCGGGATTATGGCGCACATTGACGCGGGTAAAACCACGACAACCGAGCGTGTCCTTTATTATACCGGCGTTTCGCACAAAATCGGAGAAGTTCACGAAGGCACAGCCACGATGGACTGGATGGAGCAGGAACAAGAACGCGGCATTACGATTACCTCAGCCGCGACGACCTGCTTTTGGACGCGCAATAAAATCGAGCATCGCATTAATATTATTGACACGCCCGGACACGTTGATTTCACGATGGAAGTCGAACGCTCTTTGCGCGTTCTCGACGGTGCGGTCGCAGTTTTCGACGGCGTTGCCGGAGTCGAGCCGCAATCGGAAACCGTGTGGCGTCAAGCCGATAAATACGGCGTTCCGCGCATTTGCTTTATCAATAAATTAGACCGCGCCGGAGCTTCGTTTTACCGCTCGTTCGATTCGATTTTAACCCGTCTCGGCGCGAACGCGGTCGCTTTGCAGCTTCCGATTGGCGAAGAAGATAAGTTTTTGGGCGTCGTTGATTTGATTACGATGAAGGCGCTGCTTTGGAAAGACGAAACCAAAGGCGCCGAATACGAAGTCACAGACATTCCGGCTGATTTGCAGGATAAAGCCGCCGAGTGGCGCGACAAATTAGTCGAAGCCGTTTCGTCTATTGACGACGATTTGATGATGAAGTATCTCGAAGGCGAAACGGTTTCGGAAGACGAAATCCGCACTGCGCTTCGCCAGGGTACGATTGATCTTAAAATCGTTCCGGTCGTCACCGGTTCAGCCTTTAAAAACAAAGGCGTCCAAACGATGCTCGATGCGGTGGTTGATTATCTGCCGAGTCCTCTGGATGTTCCGCCAATTGAAGGAATTAATCCGAGAACCGAAGAAACCGAGCCGCGTCCGGCTGATCCGAAAGCGCCGTTTTCCGGTCTTGTTTTCAAGCTGATGGCTGACAAACACCTCGGACAGCTTTCATTCGTTCGCATTTACAGCGGCACTGTCGAATCGGGTTCTTACGTTTACAACACAATCAAGAATCAAAAAGAGCGCGTCGGACGCTTGATGTTGATGCACGCGAACAAACGCGAGGACATCGAATCGGCGAGCGCGGGCGAAATCGTCGCCATCGGCGGGATGAAAAACGTCACGACCGGCGACACGATTTCCGACGAAAAAGAACATATCGTTCTCGAAGCGATGGATTTCCCCGATCCGGTTATCCGCGTCGCGGTCGAGCCGAAAACTCGTCAGGATCAGGACAAAATGGGCGTCGCTCTCAATCGTCTGGCTCAGGAAGACCCTTCGTTCCGAGTTAACACGGACGACGAAACCGGGCAAACGATTATCGCCGGAATGGGCGAGCTGCACCTTGAAATTATCGTTGACCGGATGAAGCGCGAGTTCGGCGTCGAAGCAAATGTCGGCAAACCGCAAGTCGCTTACCGCGAAACAATTACCGGAAACGCGCCGGGCAAAGAAGTTTATAAGAAACAAACCGGCGGTCGCGGTAAATTCGGTCACGTCGAATTAACGGTCGAACCGGCTCCGGGCGAAGGCTTTGTCTTTGAAGACGAAATCAAAGGCGGCGTCATTCCGCAGCAGTTTATTAAGCCGACAATGGAAGGCGTCAGAGACGCAATGCAGCGCGGCTTTCTTGCGGGCTACGAAATGGTTGATATTCGCGTTCGCCTCGTTTTCGGTTCGTATCACGATGTTGACTCGGACGAAATTTCGTTCAAGATGGCTGGCTCGCTCGCGTTTCAGGATGCGGTCAGAAAAGCGAAACCAGTTTTGCTCGAACCGATTATGCGAGTCGAAGTCGTAACGCCGGAAGAATATATGGGCGCGGTTAACGGCGACTTGAACCGCCGTCGCGGACAAATCGAAAAAATGGAGCCGCGAGCCGGCAACGTACAAGTTGTCACGGCTTATGTTCCGCTCTCGGAAATGTTCGGTTACACGACTGATCTGCGTTCAGCAACGCAGGGACGCGCTACTTCGACAATGCACTTTGAGCGTTATGACCAGGCACCGAAAAACGTCGCCGAAGAAGTCATCGCAAAAGTCAAAGGCGCAAGCAGCTAATTAATTTTTAGACTCAACAGTTTTTGGAGTGAAAAATGGCGAAAGAGAAATTTGATAGAAGCAAGCCGCACGTCAACATCGGAACCATCGGACACGTTGATCACGGCAAAACCACATTAACCGCGGCAATCACGAAAGTGATGAGCAAGAACAATCCGAAAATGGTGTTTCGCTCATTTGATTCGATTGATAATGCGCCGGAAGAGCGCGCTCGCGGAATCACGATTGCGACCGCACACGTCGAGTACGAATCGCCGAACCGGCATTACGCGCACGTTGATTGTCCGGGACACGCCGATTACGTTAAAAACATGATCACGGGCGCAGCGCAAATGGACGGAGCAATTCTTGTTGTGGCAGCAACGGACGGACCGATGCCGCAAACTCGTGAACACATTCTGCTCGGACGCCAGGTCGGCATTCCGTCGATGGTCGTCTTTATGAACAAAGTAGATATGGTTGACGACGCCGAATTGCTTGAACTGGTTGAATTAGAAGTCAGAGAATTGCTTTCTTCTTATGAATTTCCGGGCGACGATATTCCCGTTATTAAAGGCTCAGCCCTCAGAGCACTCGAAGGCGACGCGAAATGGGAAGCGACGGTCGAAGAGCTGATGCAGGCGGTTGACGATTATATTCCGACACCTGCCAGAGACACGGACAAACCGTTT
>DASVUH010000028.1:0-30811 GCA_036387135.1 Pyrinomonadaceae bacterium
TTTCAATAAATTGAAAGACAAAGAATTAACAGGGATGAAAGGGATAAAAGGGATATTTCCTGTTTTTGGTTTATCTCTTTTATCCATTTCATCCCTGTTAATTTTCTTCTTTTGTATTTCGACAAATTGAAATTTGCTCTAGATAAAAGCGTAGCGTCTTTTTTCAGGCAAATGGCTTACTTTGTTACCAGCGGCATTGTGGGAATTTGCCAAGCGATAAACGCGATAAAACCGAGCGTCACGAGCAAAATGACGATAACTACCGGCTCAAACCGCAATAAATCGCGCCATCCGACTTCATCGGATTTTTCGATTAAATCTTTCGCAGCCTTGAAATCCTCCTCGCCGACGATTATCAAGCCTTGAGTCTGCTCTTCGAGCGGAGCCAAACGGTCAGCGGCTTGCTCGGTTTTCGTTCCGTTTCTCCGTGCAGACTTTATAAGGGATTTAATGTGTTTTATATCCATTTCGATTTCTTTAAATAAAGATAAATTCCGAGTCCGACCGCGACCATTGAGCAGAGAGCGAAAATATACCCGAAACGCCATTTGAGTTCCGGCATATAATCAAAGTTCATTCCGTAAATACCTGCAATCAGCGTTACGGACATCAAAATTGTTGCAACCGAGGTCAAACGCTTCATTACCAGATTCGTCCGGTTGCTCGACACGGAAAGAAAAGCGTCCATCGTCGAGCCGAGCAATTCTCGCAATGCGTCAATCGAATCGGCGACTCTAATCAAATGATCGAAAACGTCTTGAAAATAAACATAAATCTCGCGGGCAAAGATTGGCTGCTCGCGCCGCAGCATCACGTTGAAAACCTCTCTGAGCGGCGCGACGGAACGGCGCAGATGAAGAAGTTGTTTCTTGATGCGAAAAATACTTTGCAGACTTTCCGGTTTAAAATCCGTAAAAACTTCGTCTCCCAGATCATCTACGCGCTCGCTCAAAATGTCCAAAAGCGGCAGATAATCGTCAACAATCGCATCGAACAACAAATAAGCCAGCAACCCCGCGCCGTGTTCAGAACGATCCGACCATTCGCTCCAGAGCCTCTTGGTGGTTTCGATTGCTCGAATCGGCTTGCTGTGAACGGTGACGACAAAATTTGCGCCGAGAAAGATGCTCAGCTCGCGCAGTTCAAGCCGATCCATCGGACCGGCGAGCTGCGCTTCGTAAAGGACGATAAAATAATATCCTTTATATTCTTCGATTTTCGGGCGCTGATGCGCGTGGCGGACATCTTCGATTGAAAGCGAGTGAAAATTAAATTCTTCTGCCAAATCCAAAAAGTCCTGACTCGAAGGATCGTTGACATCAACCCAGACGACGTTTTGCTCGCGCAGGCAATAATCGCTGATGTCCGCCGTTGGAACATCCTGTGTAAATTGTTTTGATTGGCTGTCAAGACAGATTGTCGAAATCATAGCTCGAATCAATCGAATTCCTGCGTCGTTGGCAATTTATCCTGCATCGGCGATAATTACAAATAATACTTCAATTGCAGCAGTCTGCGTTGAGAAAATGTATTTTAGCAAAGGAAAACTTTTTTATTTTCAATTTTGAATCTTAAATTTAATAATGAATAACAACAACATCAGAAACATCGCTATTATCGCTCACGTTGACCATGGCAAAACGACGCTCGTTGACGCGATGCTCCAACAATCGGGAACTTACCGCGACAACGAAACCGTCGTTGACCGCGTGATGGATTCAATGGATTTGGAGCGCGAGCGCGGAATCACGATTATGGCGAAAAACACCAGCGTCAGATACGGCGATTACAAAATCAACATCGTTGACACGCCCGGACACGCCGATTTCGGCGGCGAAGTCGAGCGCGTTTTGAAAATGGTTGACGGCATTGTCTTGCTCGTTGACGCGGCGGAAGGCTGTCTGCCACAAACCCGTTTCGTGCTGCGAAAAGCTCTCGAATCAAAACTGCCCGCAATCGCCGTCGTCAACAAAATTGACCGGCAGGACGCGCGCCCCGAAGAAGTCGTTGACGAAATTTACGACCTTTTTATTGATTTGGGAGCGAACGACCAGCAAATCGAGTTTCCGATACTTTACGCAATTTCGCGCGAAGGCGTGGCGAAAAAATCTTTGGATGACGAATCGAAAAGCCTCAAACCGCTTTTCGACCAGATTCTGGAAACGATTCCCGCTCCGCACGAAGTCAGAAAAGACACGCTTCAAATGCTGATTGCGAATCTCGATTACAGCGAATACGTCGGCAGGCTCGCCATCGGGCGAATTTTTTCCGGCGAGATTTCAAAAAATCAGGAAGTCGCGGTCTGCAAACGCGACGGCACAACGACGAAAACTCGCGTCAAAGAATTGTTTGTCTTTGAAGGCTTAAAACGCACGCCGGTAGAAACCGCCAGTGTCGGTGAAATCGCCGCAATCGCCGGTTTTGACAACATCGAAATCGGTGAAACCGTGACGCTCGCGGATAATCCTAAATCTCTGCCTGTGATTGCGGTTGATGAACCCACGATTGCGATGATTTTCGGCGTCAACACTTCGCCGTTTTCCGGCATTGACGGAAAATTTGTAACTTCGCGGCAGATCAAAGAACGCCTCGACCGCGAATTGCTTTCAAACGTCGCTTTGCGCGTTGATGAAACCGAGCAGCCGGAAAATTTCAAAGTCTCCGGGCGCGGCGAGCTTCAACTAGCGATTTTAATCGAAATGATGCGCCGCGAAAATTTTGAATTGCAGGTTTCCAAACCCGAAGTCATCACCAAACGCGGAGCCGACGGTGAATTGCAGGAGCCGATTGAACTGGTCGTAATTGACGTGCCGGAAGAATTTATTGGCGTCGTCACAGAAGCGCTCGGTCGCCGCAAAGGTCAAATGACCAAAATGATAAACAACGGTTCGGGGCGCGTCCGGCTCGAATTTGAAGTTCCGTCGCGCGGTTTGATCGGTTTTCGCGGAGAGTTTTTGACCGAAACCAAAGGCACGGGACTTTTGAACACTCTGTTTTTACGTTTCGACCGTTGGCAGGGCGAGATGAAATCACGCTCGACCGGCTCGCTCGTCGCCGACAGGATGGGTGAAGCGACGACTTACGCCCTATTTAATTTACAGGAACGCGGAACGCTTTTCATTCGCCCGCAAATCAAAGTTTACGAAGGAATGATCGTCGGCGAAAACGCCCGCGCGGTTGATTTGGATGTCAACGCGATCAAAGAAAAGAAACTGACAAATATGCGCGCTTCCGGCTCGGACGACGCGATGCGATTAGTTCCACCAAAAGAATTAACGCTCGAACAAGCTCTCGAATTTATCGCCGACGACGAATTGGTTGAAGTCACGCCGAAATCAATTCGCTTGCGGAAAAGATATTTGAAAGCCAACGAACGCCCGAAAAAATAATTCTATTCAATTTCTACTTCAAAAGGGCGGATTTTACCGCCTTTTTTTATTTTGTATTTGTGATATTATCGCCGCATCAAAATTGGTTTTTAATCGTCAAAGCGATGATCAAAATTCTCTTACTTTTAACCTCAATTTTCTTGTTTTCGATTAATTTTGCTTCGGCGCAGGAGAACGAAAATAAAAAATCGCCTCAATTGATTGATGAATACGGCAGAATAATTGTTTCTGCGGAAATTGCGCGTTTGGATAATTATGCGATTGCGCTGCAAAACGATCTGACGGCAAAGGCTTTTGTCGTTCATTATCGTTCGCATTATCAGCTTCAGGGAGCAGGGTTTCGTCACCTTAAAGGAATCGAAAATTATTTAGTAAATTCTCGCGGTTTTGACCCGAAACGAATTGTTTTGGTTGACGGCGGCGCGGTTAATTGCCCGAAAACGGAATTGTGGCTCGCGCCCGCCGGAACAGCGCCTGTAGTAAAAGGAACTTATCAAACTTTTTACGAAGATAGCGAATCGGCTCGTAAATTCGACCAATTTCATTATTCTTTAGCTACGGACAAACCCGATGATTTTTTCGACGATTACTCATACGGTTTCGGTTCGGTAAATTCGCTGGAAGCATATGCAGCGGCTTTGTTTAATGAACCGAAATCAATTGCATATATCATTGTTTACCCGAAATTTTACGTGCAGAAATACGAAACTCAAAACGAAAGAGGTAAAATAGTCAAAACGCAAAAAACGTATTTGGATTCGGCGGAAACTGCGGCTCAATTGATGAGAGCCGTCAAGACCGAGATGATTAGAAAATACAACTTTCCGGCTTCGCGCATACGAACTGTTAATGGCGGTTATCGAAAATTTAGAGCAGTTGAAACGTGGATTTTACCGCCCAGCGAGCATCCTCCGATTGCAACGCCCGATTCTTTTCCCAATTTTCGCAAAAAATAAGGTGTAAATTTATGACGAATTGGATTGACGAGAGAGCTTCTAAATATCGAGAGTTTTTTGGATTATCAAGCGACGTACCGATTGTTCCGACGCACGCCGCCGGTTTTGAATTGAGTTCGCTGGCGACCGAAGGCTTGCGGCATTTCAATATCGAATGGCATTTTGTTCCATCGGAAGATGTCCTCCGCTTTGATGATGCTTATCTGGCTCGAATGTATCCGACGGCTAATCGTTTAAAACATCGCGCGTCTTCGCACGAACGCAGCGTTCAGTTTCATTTAACAAATGGGCACAGGAGACAGCAAGGCTTTCTGATCGGAGTCGAAACAACGCAAAAGCCTGTTTATCTGCCGCGTAACCGCCAATTTTACGGAACTGCTTTCGGTCACGATCCGTCAGCCGATCCATTGGCGGAATATTTCGGTCTCGCAGGAATTACAACCGGAACGCGCTACGAGCAAAATTATCCGACTTTGCGCCGATTTTTCAATTTGCTCAACGAAGATTGGCAGAACAGAAATTTATTGCCCGCAGGCTATCGCGCGACGGTTTGCCCGCCCGCGATTTTCAATCTTATCGGCACTGTTTTTCACCCCGAATGGAGCGAAACGCCTTCGCTCGAACTCGGTTTTTACCGCGACGAGCGCGGAAACGCCTCGTGTTTTGCGGTCGGAGCAAATTCGCCCGGCGATTTTTCTTATATTGATGTCGTCGAAGGCGAAGAATGGTCTTTGACGGGATTTCGTCTCGCGCTGCTGCCGGAACAAACGCGCTACGACGCAGCAGGTAAAACCGAAGAGAAAAAATAATATTCCTTTGAGACAGAAAATTTCAATCAAATCGTTTCCGGTTTAGCTGCATCTGAGATTTTATGTTTGTTAGTATGGGAAAATTTATTTGGCTGAAATTCGCTGCTTTGTTTTTACCTGTTTTGCTCTTGGCGTTTCACATCAGCGCCGGAGCGAGCGATTTACCGATTTCGGAAAACCTTTTTTATCAAACCTACGCGAGCGCGGAATCCGAGCGCGAAGACAAATTTACCGGCGGGCGAATCGAGCGCGCCAAGCTCGCGCCCGGCAAAGGCGACGTTCGCATCACGGTTGATGTTCCGGCTTTTGTGATGACATTGTGGCAAGGCGATAAAGAAATTGCGATTTACAATGTCGGCGTCGGGCAAAAAGATTATCCGATTGCCATTGGACCGCGCAATGCCAATCAAATCATTCTCAATCCCGATTGGATTCCGCCCGACAGCGTTTGGGTTCACGCATCGAATATCAAACCCGGAAGAATTATCAAAGCCAGCAGCTCGTTAAATCCGCTCGGCAAAATTAAAATTCCGCTTGGCGACGGTTATCTGCTGCATCAAGCCAAAGGCATCGGCGATTTGGGCAGTCTGGTTTCGCACGGCTGCGTCCGCGTGATGCTCGCCGATTTGTTCGATCTGTCAAAGAAAATCGCTGTCGCTTATAATTTGCCTGTCACGAATATCGAGAAATCGCGCGGCGATAAAAAACAGAGATTCGTTAATTTGCCAAGCACAATTCCCGTAGAGATTTATTACGACACAATGGTTGTCGAGGCGGGCGTTTTGCGCATTTATCCTGATGTTTACGGCTATAACAAAAATACTGCGGAAAAACTGCGCGCCCAGCTTGAAGGCTACGGAATCGGGCAGGATGAAATCAGCGACGCCGCGTTGCGGAAAATGCTCGCGTCTGTCAAAGGAAAACAACAATTCGCTGTCGCTCTGGCAGACATTAAAAACGGGCAAGCCTTAACAAAAGGAAAAGTTTTGCCTGTTGTTACAAAACGCAGAACCGCGAAATAATACTGAAACAAAAAGGACATTTCGATTAGAAGCGGGCGCAAGGCGCGCCTCTAATCGAAATGCAGAACCAAGACAGTCGCAGATGCTTTAACAATGTCGGCAATTATAATTGTCCGATTGTCACTGTTTTTTGTCTTCGTCGTTTTCGGCGAAAGAACCGGTCGGCGGAGTCCAGTTGCCGTTGACTTCGCCGACTAAGATCGCGGTGTAGTTTTCTCCTGACAGCGAATTGAGCATCGCGTTGTAGCTGCGCAGATTTGGAATAAGTTTCCAGGTGCCGGTTTGTCCCGTCGCGGTTGTTTGTCCGTTAGCGGCGACAAAGCGAAGAATCAGCGTTGCGTCAAACGGCGTAATCGAGTTGCTGTTGTTTGTATCGGCGGCAATTCGTTGATTTTCTGACAGAGCGCAGCTTGCTCCGGCGGCAACGCAACGCAAGATTAGGGTGGCGTCAAATGGAGTGATGCCGTTGACGCTTCCCGTTTTTAGCGGAGTAACAGTGTAACTGCCCGAAGTATTTAAATTGTTTAACAGATAACCTCCCGTTGAATCTGTCGTCGCCGTTCGAGAGATTGGACCGGAGGCGACTATCGAAACGCCGGGAACGAATTTGGCGGGCTGTCCAGCCGGTGTCGTGCCGTAAATTATGTTTCCAGACAACGCCCGCCCTTCCGCTGCCGGAATTATTTCGACGACGACAAACGGTGAGAGCGATGTAACCGTTTGCTGTAGGGTGCAAACGCCCTGGTTAAATGTCGGCGTTGAATTATTCGACATGTCCCAGTTACCGTCGACGATTTGCAGGATTCGCAAGCTTGAGCAAGTCTCAGCGTTGTGAACGTTCGGAACTGCGAATTGAACGTTGACGCCGCCGGTGTATAAAGCAGAAGTTCGGATGTCGTAGGCAAAACCGGATCGCAGAAAGAAATTTGGAGTCAGACGCGGAATCTGAGTGTTTAAGAGCGGCGTGGCGACAGTGTAACCCGCCTTCGTCACGTTTGGGAAAGTCAAACTGACATTGATTGCGGGTGAAACCGTTACGTTCCCGACCGGCTGCCACGCCGGATAGGAATCAAATGCCGCATTGTTGGTAAAGCGAGTCTGATTTGTGCCGTCGGCATTCATCACATAAATTTCATAATTGCCGCTGTCGCGGTTTGTTTCAAAAGCAATTTTAGAGCCGTCAGGCGACCATGCCGGGATTGAATCCGTCGCCGGATTATTTGAAAGATTAACCGGATTACTTCCGTCGGCATTGATTACAAAAATCTCCTGATTGCCGGTTCGGGTGCTTAGAAAAACAATTTTAGAGCCGTCGGGCGACCAAGCCGGAAATTCGTCGGTTACCGAATTTGTAGTTACTCTGGTTTGATTCGCGCCGTCAGAGTTCATCACGTAAATTTCACGGTTTCCGTCGCGGCTGCTGACAAAGGCTATCCGCGAGCCGTCAGGCGAAAACTTCGGAGCCAGGTCAAACCCGGCGGCGGTTGTTAATCTGGTTTGATTTGTGCCGTCGGCGTTCATCACGTAAATGTCTCCGCCGCCGGTGCGGTCGCTGAAAAAAACAATCTTTGTGCCGTCGGGCGACCAATGCGGCGCTGCATCCAGAGCGGGATTGTTGGTTAATCTGGTTTGATTGCCGCCGTCCGAGTTCATCACATAAACCTCGTAGTTATTGTCTATAATTCGGCTAAAAGCAATCCTGCCTCCGTCAGGCGAAGATGCAGGCTCAAAACTTGGATTAGCAGAGTTGTTTGAAACGTTAATTTGATTTGAGCCATCCGAATTCATCGTGAAAATCTGGTTGATTCCGGTACGGTTGCTGGAAAAAGCGATTTTGCCGTTTCCATAAATGCTCGTAAAAACTGAGTTTGTACAAACGCCTGCGCTGCCGCCGTGGTAGATTGATTGTATTTCAGACGCCGAAAGAGCGCGGTCAAAGATTTGTACTTCGTCTATTTTCCCTTTGAAGAAATAGTTCAAAAATTCGTTTTCATATTCAGCCCCGATTGTTATCGGATGTGCGTCATAAACAATCGAAGCAGTCGCCGCTCCACCTGCGACGGCAGCACCGTTGATGTACAAAGCCTGCGCGTTTGAAAGATCGTCGAAAGTGTAAGCGATGTGATACCATCCGCCGGCTGAGATATTAAAAGGAAACGAAATTATTTCGCCCAAACCTGAAGGTCCGCCGACTGCCGCGCCGAGAAACGCTCCGTCGTAATACAGCACAAACGATTCATTTGTTCCCATGCCAGCCGTCTTGGCGACCAAAACTTGTGCCGGTGTGTCGGAAAAATTAAACCAGCCACTGACGGTTAAATTGGTGGGGCGCAAAGAAGGCGTATCCGCCACATTGATGTAATCATTCGTTCCGTCAAGATTAAAAGCCTGACCGACTTTTCCGGCTGTGAACTTCGCTCCGTTTTGGAGCGTACCGTGTTTTCCGCCTATCGAATCGTTAGCATTATCTTCGCTCCGATACCAAGCGATCATTCCGGTTGTCGGCGGCGCGCAGAGCGATTCAATCTGCCCGCGAATCTCGCCGTTTGGAAATGCTGTTGAACGTACATTGAAATACCACAATCCAGCTTTTAAAGCCTCTACCTGCGCCGGAGACACTGAAAATGTTTGCGAAAAATTTCCGTTCGGCAAATTTACTTCAATCGGACCCGTCGTGCGCGGCTCGCCATTCTGAATCTGCGCAACGGTTTGCGTCCCGGTTAAACCGGAAAAGTTCAGCGTTACGATTACCTGTGTTTGCGCCGCATTCAAAACAACGCTTCCCGCTCCGGTTGCGGTTGAATTATTCGATGGTGTTTGCTGTGCGCCGTTTAAAACTGCTGTAAAAGTTGTGTCGGCGTAGGCTGAAACAACAAAACATTGGCTGATGATGATTATTTTTATCAAACGTAAAAGTGCGAAATGTTTCATTTATCTTTGAAATTTGCCGTGCGAGCGAACGACTGAAGATATTTAGTTTTTCTTTATTACCCATAAAAATGCCTGCGCGCTCGTTGGACAAACTGATATATCCTTTCTTGAACATCTTTGTCGCTGACCATACGAAGCGTTAAATAAATATTGCGTGAGAAACAGATGAGAATTAGATTAGACTTTTCCTAAATACAGTAAATATCTCGCTGCCATGCAGTTACATAAATTCGGAGAATTTTGTGATGCGAAAGAACGGATTGAAATTCCCGGTATTCAGACACACAGAGACCCTGCGCATTGATCTTTAAATGCGATAAATACGCTGCTCCTATCAGAGCTAAAAACAAGTTGTCAGCAGAAATTATTTTCGGTAAGAAGCCATTTTATCGGCTAACCTGGTCGTTTCCGGCAGGCGATATTTCGGCGTGCAGCGCAAAACGTAATCAATCGCGGTTTCCAGACTGATTCGATTTCCCACTGAAACATAAACCGGCTGCACGCCGTCTTTTGTTCTGAGCGCGACGCCGACTTGTTCGTTTTTATGAATCAAAGGCGCAATCGAGCCGCGCGTGTCGCCCAGATTTTCAAATTTTCCGACAAGAATAGATTTGCCAACGCCGATTGTCGGCACATCGGTAAACAAACCGAGATGACAGGCAATTCCGAATCTGCGCGGGTGCGCTTTTCCCTGCCCGTCGCACAGAATTAAATGGGGCGTCGTTTTTAACGTTTCCAAAGCTTTGAGCGCCGCCGGAGTTTCACGAAACGAAAGAAGCCCCGGAACATACGGAAACTGAATCGGCAAAATCGCCTCGCTTGATTCAATTAATTCGAGCGCGGGAAAACTCAATACGACAACTACAGCGCGGCAGGTGTTTGTTTTTTCGCTGTAACCCAAATCAATTCCGGCGACCGTTTCGATTGGTTCGTTTAAATCGTCTTTTTCGACGATTTCGCTTGCCAATTTTTTCTGCAATTCGATGGCTTCTGCCGGCGTCAAATTCCAATCGTGCAGCGATTTAATCTTCATCTTCTTCCTCTTCGTCCTCTTCGTCCTCTTCGTCAGGATTATAAACTTCGTAACCGTGCGCGTCGTCGTAATAATAACCGCGCCGCTTTTGGTCGTTTTCCCAATTTTCTTCTTCAGATTCCGGCTTTTCTTTCTCTTCCTGCATTACTCGATTTTAAAACAAAAAGGGCGAGATTGTTCCCGCCCTTTTAAATTTGTTTTCAATTACGAATTTAACCTTTCGCCTTTTTGATTTCTTCGATCAAAACCGGCACGGCTTCAAACAGATCGCCGACAATTCCATAATCTGCGATGTCGAAAATCGGAGCCTCGCCGTCTTTGTTGATGGCGACGATTGTTCCGGCGTTTTTCATTCCGACGATGTGCTGAATCGCGCCGGAAATCCCCAAAGCGATGTAAAGCTTTGGCGCGACGGTTTGCCCGGAAGAACCGATTTGACGGTCAAGCGGTAGCCATTCGGCGTCGCAAATCGGACGCGAAGCCGCTAAATCAGCGCCGAGCGCATCGGCTAATTGCTGTGCCAGCGCAATGTTTTCCTGCGATTTAATTCCGCGACCGACTGCAACGACGATTTCCGATTTTGTCAGATCAACCGCTGCTTTGACTTCCTGAAACGGCTCTTCCGGCTGCATACGGATTTCGCCCGCATCAACTTCGATTGTTTCGATTTGCGCTGATCCGCCTTTGACGGCGTTGTCGCCGCGAAACGCGCCGGATTGAAACGTTACGAAATACGGCGCATCACCTTCGACTCTGACATCCGAATCAATTTTCCCAAGAAAAATGCGGCGTGTGAAAACAAGTTTGCCGTTTTCCGTTTTGTGACGAATGCAGTCGCCGACCATTTCTTTGCCAAACCGTGCGGCTAATTTCGGGAAAAAGTCACGCACCTGATAAGTGTGCGCGGCAATCACGTATTGCGGGTTGTTTGCTTTGATAATTTGCTCGAAAGCATTGGTGTAACCGTCGGGCGTGTAGATTGAAAGTTTTTCGTTGTTAGCAACTATAACTTTTTCCAAATCGTAACCTGCAATTTGATTTGTCAGATTACCGAGTTCACCACCGTCGCTTGCGGGAATTACCGCCGAAACGCTCAAGCCCAATTCTTTGCCCAAAGTTTGCGCGGCGGCAATCGCTTCGAGCGACGCTTTATTTAAATTTCCGTCTTTGTGCTCAATAAAAACTATGATTTTGCTCATTTTCCGATTGCCCCCTTAAAGTACGCGAACTTCCGCTTTGAGTTTTTCGACCAATTCCAGCGCGCCTCGTTTTGCATCATCGCCGCCGAGAAGCTGTGTTTGCTTCATCTTGAGCGGGAAATAAACTTTCTCGATTTTCTGCGCGGAATCAAACGCAGCATCAGCGAGCGCGACTTCGCGGATTTCCTTTTTCTTCGCCGCCATAATTCCTTTTAATGTGGCGTAGCGAATCTGCGAGATGCCCGATTGAATCGTCATCAAAGCCGGAGTTTGATACGTGTACCACTGATACCAGCCGCTCTCCAATTCCCTTTTCAAACGAATCTTGCCGTTAATACTCGTGCGATCAACTTCGATAACGAGCGTTGCATGCGGAATTCCCAAAAGCTCGGCTAAAATCACGCCGATTTGCCCGTAACTGTTGTCGTCCGACTGCAAACCGCACATCACCAAATCCGGGTTTTCTTCTTTGATTGCCCCCGCGAGAGCTTTGGCGATTTGAAACGGCGACATTTTGTTCATTTCATCGGCGACAACGTGAATCCCGCGATCCGCTCCACGAGCCAGAGCGTCTTTGATCACCGTTTTTACGCGCTGCGGTCCGAGCGAGCAAACGATTACTTCGCCCGCGCCTTTGGCTTCCTTCATCCGCAGAGCTTCTTCCAAAGCGTAGCCGTCCGATTCGTTCGTCTCATAAGCCACATCCGATTCGTCAATCCATTTTTCGTCTTTGCCAATCCGCAAAACCGCGTCTTTATTGGCTACCTGTTTCATTAAAACAACTATCTTCATATTTAAAATAAATTTGAAACCAGATTTTTATTCCCAGATTTTTATTCAATGAGTTTATCGTTTTCAAACTAAAAACTCCACCGAAAATGAATGAATATTCATTCATTTTGAAATCTTTCTGATTTGTTTTTTGTTTAACTTATTAGCCTATTGACAGTGCGTAATCCGGTTTTCCAAATCAGCCGTCAGATTTTAAGCCGTCCGGGCGAAGATGCAATCTTCGGGCGATTTCGGCGGCTCCACTTTTATTTAGGTTATTCATTAAAACGCTTGAAAATCAAACAAGCGTTCGTGCCGCCGAATCCGAAACTGTTTGACAAAGCATATTCAACCGTCGCTTGACGCGGCTCATTCGGAATGTAATCCAAATCGCAATCCGGGTCTGGAGTTGTATAGTTTGTCGTCGGCGGCAGAATATTGTTGTGAATCGCCAAAACGGAAATCACGGCTTCAATTCCGCCCGCCGCTCCCAGAGCGTGTCCGGTCATTGATTTGGTCGAGCTGACGGCTAATTTGTAAGCGTGTTCGCCGAAAGCCTTTTTAATCGCCAGAGTCTCAAATTTGTCGTTGTACGGCGTCGAAGTTCCGTGCGCGTTGATGTAGCCGATTTGCTCAGGCGCGATTCCGGCGTCTTTCATCGCGCGCTGCATCACGCGAATCGCGCCGCTGCCGGTTTCGTCGGGCATTGTGACGTGAAAAGCGTCGCCCGACATTCCGTAACCGACTAATTCGGCGTAAATTCTCGCACCGCGCGCTTTTGCAAATTCCAGTTCTTCGAGAATCAAAATCCCCGCGCCTTCGCCCATCACAAAGCCGTCGCGTTCGGCGTCAAACGGTCGCGAAGCGTGTTTCGGGTCGTCATTTCTGGTTGAAAGCGCGCGCATCGAAGCAAATCCCGCCGATGACATCGGCGTAATTGCCGATTCCGCACCGCCGCAAATCATCGCGTCGGCGTCGCCGCGCTGAATGATTTTAAAGCTGTCGCCGATTGCGTGAGCGCCCGCCGAACAAGCCGTGGCAGTCGCCGAATTCGGACCTTTCGCGCCGTGACGGATCGAGACGTTTCCAGCCGCTAGATTAACAATCGCAGAAACGATAAAAAACGGCGAAACGCGGTCGGGACCTTGATGAAGCAATTTTTCGTGTTCGCGCTCGATTGCCCAGAAATCGCCGATGCCGCTCGAAATATAAGTGCCGACCATTTCGTCGTTCGAAGCGTCAATCTGCAAACCGCTGTCTTTGACGGCTTCATCCGAAGCGGCGATGGCGAAATGCGAAAACGCGCCCATTCGACGCGCTTCTCTTTTATCTATGAATTCGAGCGGGTCAAAATTTTTGACTTCGGCGGCGAATTTCACCGGAAATTTTTCGGTGTCAAATCTTTTGATATAGTCCGCGCCGCTCTCGCCGCGCATCAACGCGCCCCAAGCAGCCTCGACCGTATTTCCGACAGGCGTCACCAATCCCAAACCGGTGACGACAACACGACGTTTCATTTTTCAGTAATAAGTAATTAGTAATAGGTAATAAGTTTTGAGTTTTCAGACAGCCGCGCGGCTGAAACAAAAACTAATTACTTATTACCTATTACTTATTACTAGCCTTTTTGATGTTGTTCGACGTAACTGTAAGCGTCGCCGACCGATTGAATCTTTTCGGCGTCTTCGTCCGGGATTTCGATTCCGAACTCTTCTTCAAAACGCATCACCAGCTCGACCAAATCGAGCGAATCCGCGCCGAGATCGTCAATAAAACGGGCGTTTGCGGTAACTTCCGCCTCGTCCACGCCGAGTTCGTCAACGATAATTTGTTTAATTCTGCCTTGTACGTCTTCTGATGCCATTTAATTGTTGCTCCTTGAAATTTATTATTCTTTAAAATCTAAACTACCAAAGCTGTTTTCGCCGCTTCAAGACTTGCTCTGTCTTCGACATTCAAACAAGTCGCTTCGCGGTCAATTTGCCGGACGAGTCCGCTTAAAACTTTACCCGCGCCGATCTCGACATATTTAGTAACGCCGCGCGCTTTTAAATATTCGACTGACTGCGCCCATTTAACCGGCGCGGCGACTTGTCGAATCAACAAATCTTTCGCGCGTTCGGCTTCGTCGTTTTCTTTCGCTTCGACATTAGTCACGCACGGCGCGGTCAAATCAAAAAATCTGGTTTTCTCAAGCTCGACGCTCAAACGGTCTTGCGCCGGCTGCATTAAAGCCGAATGAAACGGCGCGGAAACATTTAATTTAATCGCGCGCTTCGCGCCGCGCTGTTTTAAAAGCTCGCTCGCGCGGTCAACCGCTTCGGCGTGTCCGGCAATCACGATTTGCGTCGGCGCGTTGATATTTGCCGCGCTGCAAATCTGATTTTCGGCGGCTTCGGCGCAAGCCTTTTCAACTGTTTCCAAATCCGCGCCCAAAATTGCAGCCATCGCGCCGATTCCGACCGGAACGGCTTCCTGCATAAAACGCCCGCGCATTCGGACGAGCCTCACGGCGTCCGCAAAATTCAACCCGCCCGCCGCAACCAAAGCCGAATATTCGCCCAAACTGTGACCGGCGACATAATTCGGGAGCGGAAAACCTTCCGCTTTCATCGCGCGAAAAGCCGCGACCGACACCGTTAAAATCGCTGGCTGCGTGTTTTCCGTCAAAGCCAATTCTTCCGCGGTTCCCGCAAAACACATTTGCGAAATGGGAAACTGGAGCGCGTCATCAGCTTCCTCGAAAACGCGGCGCGCCGTCGGGAAATTATCGTACAAATCTTTTCCCATTCCGGCTGCTTGCGAGCCTTGTCCGGGGAAAATATAAGCGATTTTTGTTCGTTGTTTGTTGTTCGTTGTTTGTTGTTCGTTGATTTCCGACATTACCTGTATTTTCTAATTTATTTTTACAAAAACAATACGTGTTCAATCATTCTTGCAACGAACGATGAACAACGAACAAATAACAAACTAAAATTGTACGAGCGTTGCACCCCACGTAACGCCGCCGCCGAAAGCGCACATTAAAACCAGATCGCCTTCAACAATTTTCCCGCTTTGAATGCATTCGTCGAGCGCAATCGGAATCGAAGCCGACGAAGTGTTGCCGTGATAAGCGATGTTTGAATAAACGATTGTTTCGTCAATCCCGAGACGACTCGCCACGGCATCCGTAATTCGCTGATTCGCCTGATGCGGAATCACCAATTTCAAATCTTTGGTCGAAACTCCCGCTTTTTCCATTACTTCCAGCGAAACTTCAGCCATCGAGCGCACGGCTATTTTGAAAAGCTCGTTGCCTTTCATTTTAAAATAGTGCATTCCCTGCTCGATTGTTTCCGGCGTGGTTTTCATTTTAGTGCCGCCGCCGGGCGAATAAAGCTGTTCGGCAAAACGACCGTCGGAGCGGATTTTCGTCGCTAAAATTCCTTTTTTCTCATCAACCGGAGAAAGAACCGCCGCGCCCGCGCCGTCGCCGAAAATCACGCATGTCGAGCGATCCGTATAATCAACGTATTTCGTCAAAACCTCCGCTCCGATTACCAGCGCGTGCCGAATTTGCCCCGTGCGAATCATACTTTCCGCAACCGTCAGTCCGTAAAGAAACCCTGAACAAGCTGCGAAAAGGTCGAACGCGGCGGCGTTGTTAGCGCCAAGCTCGGCTTGAATCAAACATCCGGTCGAAGGCAGAATTTGGTCTGGCGTGGTCGTAGCGCAAATCAGCAAATCAATTTCGCCGGCATCAATTCCGGCGCGCTCTATCGCCTGCCGCCCGGCTCTGACGGCAAATTGCGAAGTGTATTCATCATCGGCAGCCTTGCGGCGCTGTTTAATCCCGGTGCGGGTTGTAATCCATTCGTCGCTCGTGTCAACGATTTTTTCCAACTCGGCATTGGTTAAGATTCCTTCGGGATACGAATGTCCCGTGCTGACGATGCCTGCGTTTTTATGTGTCATTTTGATTGCCCGCTTTGCAATTTAGCCACAAAAACCCGTAACAATCAACTGATAATTGATAACGGATAACCGATAACTAAAAATAAGAAGTTATCGGTTATCCGTTTTCCGTTTCCGTTATCAGCTATTCTTTTTCTTCTTTAACTTTTAAGATTTGGCGACCTTTGTACATTCCGGTTTTCGGATTGATGCGATGCGGCTGAGCCGGTTCGCCGGTCGTCGGGTCAATAAAATATTGCGGCGTAACGAGCGCGTCGTGAGCGCGGCGCATTCGTGTTCTCGATTTTGAATGTCTACGTTTTGGATTCGGCATTTTTTTTATAATTGAGAATTGAGAATTGAGAATTTGTCAAAATTCTCTGATTCTCGATTCTCAAACGTTCTCAATTCTTATTTCTTAATTCTTCAAGCGCTTTCCAGCGCGGATCAATTGTCTCGGCTTCGCACGAACAATTTTCCGTGTTTTTGTTCACGCCGCACGTTTCGCACAAACCGGCGCAGTTTTCTTCGCACAATTGGCGCGCCGGTAAATTTAATAAAATCTGCTCGCGCGCAAGCTCGTTAATATCAATTCGCTCGCCGTCGTAAATCGAAACATCCAAATCCGCTCCGGCGACCGCGTGATTTTCCCCGCCCGATTTTTCGTAAACGTCGAGCGTCACGAAATCGTCTTTAAACTCTATATCAATGGCGGCTTCGAGCGGTTTTAAACACCGATGACAAGCGATTTCCAAACTTCCGACAATTCTGCCCGCTACGTCCGCAACCGCTTCTGTTTTCCGCGCCGTTCCCGAAATTTCAAGCTTTCCGGCGACGCTTGCGGTTTCGTCGTCAATATCAATTTCGCCCGGCTCGAAAACGTGGGCGAAATTGATTACCGTTTCGTTGTTATGACTAAAATCAACAAACACTTCTTTGCGATGTATCAAGGTTCAAAATCCAACCTAAATACAAAAAGTTTAATTATAGCTTCCAATGATTTTATGTCAAACAAGCAAAGCCGAAAGACAGCCTCTTGTAATGCGATGCTGAAAATAATTGTTTTTTACGATAGGAATTTATTCTAAGCGAAGAAAATAAAAAAGCGGCTGGAAACCGCTTTTTTATTTTCTTGTTCAGCTAAATCGAATTAGCCGCATTAAGTTTTTTAGATAGAACGAACATTATAAGCGCGCGCTAGAACGTTTAATTCGTTTCTTAAAGTCCTCCAGCTATTTTGAACACCGTTCCCGATTCGTCCGCGACTGACTGCGCGATCAATTCGAGAAGCAATGCTGATGCAGCGTTCAACTTCGTCACGGTTTTCCTGCAAACTGTCGCTCCGGTCAAACTCACGACGCAATTGGTTGGTTGCTCTTTCGAGTTCGCTGGCAAGCTCGTTTAATCGGTCTTCGCGCCGTGTTCCGTCTGCGCGGCTGTTATCAAGCGCTCTGTCAAACTGCCGGACAAACGAATCAGTCCGATCTTCGACTCGACGAACGAGGTTTTCAATCGCCCGTTTGTTGGTATTACCCCAACGATTGTTTCTGCGGTCTTCTCTGCGGTCATTATTCCGGTCGCGCCATTGTGCTTCGGCAACGGTTCCCGAAATGATGAAAATTCCAAAAAGGAATACAAACGCCATTGCTATGCTTCCAATTCGTTTAGTTAACTTCGTCATATTCATAAAAAATCTCCTTTGAGAGTGATTTAGTTTTCCCGGCGAGAGCTAATACAAAAGGCGTACCACTTGTTTTAATTGTTCATAGAATTGATTTTATTTCTAATTGACAGATTTCTTTAATTATTGTTTTAAACCAAATAGAACAATAAAAGACTGTTTTAGTATAAAAGGAAGGTTTCTGTAATTTATTAGAAGCATTTCCTTATATCTCAAAAGGTATTTTTTGAGGCGAACCGTTACTTAAATGACGTTCTGTTCAGAGGAGTACAGAATATATCTTTTGCATATGTTGATATAAAACAAACAATAATTGCTCATAGGAAATCAACAAACTATTTTCATTTTCCTGTGAAAAATTTTGTTCTGTAATAAATATGACGGAAACAGGAAACAATATAACCAATAACAGAGGCATATTTCATAACTCTATCGCGGACGCAGATCCCATGGCGTATAACGTTGAAGCAATTGCAAAAATGGAGCGCGAAGCTCTTCACGAGCGTTCTTTCGGAGAGCGAATCAGTGATGCAATCACCGGATTTATCGGCAGCATGGCATTTGTCGTCTTTCACATTTTATTATTTATCAGTTGGGGAATCATCAATTTAAATTTTGTCCCCGGCATTCCGGCTTTTGACCCGTTTCCTTTCGGTATACTCACACTAATTGTCTCAGCAGAAGGCGTTTTTATCACAATCTTCATTTTGATTGGTCAAAATCGCATGAGCAGGCAATCCGACCGGCGCGCTCATCTGGATTTGCAAATTAGCATTCTCGCCGAACAGGAAATGACAATGATGCTGCGAATGCAGCAGAAATTATGCGAGCATTTCGGAGTTGATGTTGACGCTATCGAAACGGAAGCCGAACAGTTGATGAGCGAAACCGATGTCAAACATCTGGTTGGCGAATTGGAAGAAAAATTGCCATAAGCAAAACATTATGATGGAGAAATTATACGACTGTATTTTAATTGGGGCTACAATACACCGCCACTAACCTTTACATGATATAAACCAGCGAGAGCCATAAGGAATATATTTTGGGTAAATCCGGTTCTATTTATTTTCATTCAAAATCCGCTCGATTTCTTCGCGCAAAATTTTAACAAATCTTTGCGGCGAACCGTTGATTAGATTCTTTTTGGTTTGAGCGATTCTCGAAAAAAGCAGATTTATCGAAGCGTCAACATTTTTATTTGGATTTTTCAAAACCGCGTGGCATTGAGCGCCCGCGTCTTTCGCCGACAAAGCGCGGGTGAAAGATTCGCGCGCCGTTTTTTCATCATCGAGCCGCAAATAAACCGCACCGAGCATAAACCAGGCGTCGGCAAAATTTGCGTCCGTCTCAACCGCTTTTTGCAGATTCTCCAAAGCGTTTTTCGCCTCTCCGGTTTCGGCAAAAGCGGAACCGATGAGATAAAACGTTTCGGCTGAAGAATTCACATTTTCGGCTTGTTTGAAGGCAGCAACCGCGTTTGGATAATCGTTTTCCGCCGCGTAAATCATTCCGAGCGGGAAATTAGCGGCAAAACCGAAATGGTCGCTGCAATTTTCGAGCAAAGTTTTCGCCCGTTTAAGCTCGCCTTCGTCGGCTAAAATCAAACCGAGCAGAAGCGCCGTTTTCTCGTCTTTCGGTTCAAGCAAATACGCTTTTTCCAGATATTCGCCCGCTTGGCGGCGTTTGTCCGCGCGAAAATAATGCTCGCCGATAAAGGCAATAAGCGGAAAATTTTCCGGCGACATCGCCGCCGCGCGTTCGAGAGTTCGCAAACCGTTGGCTTCTTCGCCCTGCTCGATCAAATGAAAGCCTTCTTTGACCAAATGCGTGAACAAATCGAGCTTTGTTCCGCCGGTTTTCGACAGGGCGTTGTCGCGCGCGCGTTCGCGCTGCTCGTTTGCAGCAAACCGTTTTTCTTCAGCCTTTTGCCGATCTTTCCAGATTTGGCTGACCTGCCCGTCCTCAATAATTTTCGCTGTTTCGAGCGCTTCAACTAGAGTTTCCACCAATAAATGCTCGCGCTGAAGAGTTTGCGATTGCCTGAGCATTAAATCCAGAACCTTGCTCAAGCGGTCGGTTACCTGCATCAGACGCAGTTCGAGATTTGAAATGCGCTCAAGCAAATGCTCTTCCGAATAATTGTCCCAGACCGATTCGTGCTTTGTTGAAGGCGGCACGACGACGAGCATCAGCGGCGTGCCGCAATTCGCACAATTTTCCTCGCCCGGCTGATTCGCCTTCCGACATTTCTGACAATAACAAGCAAACGACTTCATTATTTCTGATTGTAGTCGTAAAAACCTTTGCCGGTTTTGCGACCGAGCCAGCCCGCGTCAACATATTTTTTCAACAGCGGACACGGGCGATATTTCGGATCGCCCAAACCTTCGTGCAAAACGTTTAAAATCGCCAGACAAACATCCAAACCGATAAAATCCGCCAATGTTAAAGGTCCCATCGGATGATTCATTCCCAATTTCATAATTTCGTCAATCGCCTCGCGCGTCGCAACGCCTTCGTACAAAGCGAAAACGGCTTCGTTAATCATCGGCATCAAAACGCGATTCGAGACAAATCCGGGGAAATCGTTGCATTCTACCGGCGTTTTGCCCAATTTTTCGGAAAGCTCTTTGACCTGCGCGTAAGTTTCGTCCGACGTTGCAATGCCGCGAATAACTTCGACCAATTTCATCAGCGGAACCGGGTTGAAAAAGTGCATTCCGATAACTTTTTCCGGTCTTTTCGTAACGCCCGCGATTTTTGTGATTGAAATCGAAGAAGTGTTTGACGACAGAATCGTTTCCGGCGGGCAAATTTCGTCGAGAGTTTGAAAAATCCCTTTTTTGATGTCGAAATTTTCCGTCGCGGCTTCGACGATGAGAGAACAGTTTTTTAAATCTTCGAGCTTGGTCGTGGTTTTAATTCGACCTAAAATCTCAGTTTTCTGATCGGCGGTAATCGTTTCTTTTTTGACAAATCGGTCGAGACTTTTATCAATATTCGCGACGCCGCGCTGCAAGAAATCTTCTTTGATGTCGCAGATTAAAACGTCATAACCTTTTGAGGCAGCGGTTTGGGCGATTCCATTGCCCATTGTTCCCGCGCCGATAACACCGATAATTTCACTCATTTTTTGATAATTCCCTTTTAGACAAAGTTATAGCCACGAATTTACACAAATTCGCCGAAAATTTCGAGCGACCGTAAAACTCTATAGTGTCCTAATCCTGTGGAGATAATCCACCTGTCTTTTCAAAAATGGATGCCCGTGTTAAAGTTTGTCCACAAAATAATCGGCGGCGAAACTGTTTTCGGAAAATTCCCACCGGATGTCCGGCGAATTTTCTATTCCGCATTGATTTTTTGAAATTAAAACCAACCCTAAAAGGACAAGATTATGGCGTTAATACAAACATTGATTTCCGGTGCCGGACCGCTTCCGCTCAAGAATACTTTTACCGCCGAGGGAGACGGAGACGTTGTTTTCTACGTCGCAGGTTCGGCGTGGTCGGCGTCGGCGGGCAGCCCAATTTCAATTTTTCTTACTTTGGACGGCAAGCCGATTGGAACGATATCCGGCTTCACCAACGAACCGTCATCGCATAAAACTCTGGTGCCCGCCTTTTTCCCGGCAACTTTGACCGCTGGACAGCACACAGTCGGCTTGGCAGTACAAACGAGCGGAACGATGACCGATTACAACGATAATTTTAGCGTGACGCTGATTTATTAGAAAGTTTCCTCAACCGATACGTAAACGCCGGCAGTGTCCTAATTTTGTGGTGGTGAATAAAAGTAATTTCCAGCACCACAAAATTAGGACACTGCCTAAAATTCGTGGCTATCGCGCGCAGCTTATCGCCAATTGTTGGGCGGCGGTGGCTGATTAAAAGAGTTTCCGGTGCTGCCGCCCGAATAAAACGATTTGCCCTGATCGCCGAACATAAACCAGAGCGCATAAACGCCGAGCGCCGTTCCGAGCGGGAAATTTAGCAGAGCCAGAATCGCGGCAACCAAAATCCAGGTTTTGGCTCCGGGGTTTTCCTTCCGCATTTTCAAACCCGCGATGATTGCCGGAATCGCAAGAATCATTGCAATTATCAGAATCACCGTTGTAAATCCAAACACCGCTGCAATCGGTGCCGCATCGCGCGAATGTGCGCCGGAAAGAGCCGCGCCGCCAACGCCGAGCATAACTAAAATCGCAATGCCGAGACCGAGAATCTGCAATCCGCCCCAGATTAAGAAAAACAAACCGATTAACCTGTTATGGTCTTTTGCCGTCATAAAATTTGCCTCCTGAAATTAAACTGCCAAGAATGTATAAAAAAATCCGACAAAAAACAAAACGCTTTTCGTCGGATTTTGTTCGGCAAGTTTTACAAACCGTTAATTTATCGCTCGACAGCCATTGCAATCGCGTTGCCGCCGCCGAGGCAAAGCGCCGCGACGCCGCGTTTTGCGCCCGTTCGCTTCATTTCATAAAGCATCGTCGTCAAAACACGCGCGCCCGATTGACCGATGGCGTGTCCCAGAGCGACAGCGCCGCCGTTGACATTGACTTTCGCCGTGTCAAGCCCTAATTCCTGCATCACGCCGATTGCCTGCACCGAAAACGCTTCGTTCAATTCAAACAAATCAACTTCCGACATCGCCCAGCCCGCTTTTTTCAAGACTCTTGTCACGGCTTCGACCGGAGCCATCATAATCATTCTGGGTTCGATTCCCGAATAAGCATGCGCGACGACCCGACCTAAAATTTCCGCGCCCATTTCATTGGCTTTTTCCATCGAAGTCAAAACCAAAGCGGTCGCGCCGTCGTTGATTGACGAAGCGTTTCCCGCCGTGACCGTGCCGCCTTCTTTTTTGAAAGCCGCTTTGAGTTTTCCGAGAGATTCCGAAGTCGTGTCCGCGCGGATTGTTTCGTCTTCGGCAAAAACGATTGGCTCGCCTTTTTTCTGCGGAATCGAAACGGGAACGATTTCGTCTCTAAATTTCCCGGCTTTTTGCGCGGCGGCGGCTTTCAAATGCGAATTCATTGCATATTCGTCCTGTTTGTCGCGCCCGATTGAATACGTTTCGGCGACGACTTCGCCGGTGTTGCCCATATGCCAATTTTCAAACGCGCACCACAGCCCGTCGTGAATCATTAAGTCAACTATGTTCGCGTTGCCCATCCGTAAACCGTCGCGCGCTCCGGGCATTGCGTAAGGAATGTTCGACATTGATTCCATTCCGCCCGCAATAACGATTTCCGCGTCGCCTAGCTGAATGTTTTGCGCTCCCAAAGCGACAGCGCGCAAGCCGGAACCGCAAACCATATTCACCGTCAGAGCCGAAACCGTATGCGGCAGACCGGCTTTCAAAGCCGCCTGGCGCGCCGGAGCCTGACCCAAACCGGCTTGCACGACGCAGCCCATAATCACTTCGTCAACGTCTTCCGGTTTGACGCCCGCGCGCTTGACAGCTTCTTTAACGACAATCGAACCCAAATCCGTCGTCGAAAAAGGTTTCAAAGAGCCGCCGAATTTGCCGGTCGGCGTTCGCGCCGCGCCGATAATCACTGCTTCTCGAATGTTTGCCATTATTAAAAATACCTTTCTGTTATTTGCTTAAAATTAGATGATAGTTTAACGCTTTCAGGTTTTACAATAAACCTACGACTTAGTTTGCCGCTTTCGAGTTCTTGCAGACAACTTTTCAATTGTAGTGGAAAAGGCTCGTTTTCTATTTCGATTTTCCACTAACATCAAAATTTTCCTGCCGCTTCAAAACAAATCGCGTTTTTTCGCATCAGAACAATCTTTGAGAAAAATCGTTATTTTTATTGAGGTTTTGCATTTATGTCATTTAATAAATTTATCGAAGACCAGATTCAAAAAGGAATGAGCGAAGGTTTGTTCGACAACCTCAAAGGCTCGGGCAAACCGCTCAATTTGGATGAATATTTTAATACGCCCGAAGATTTGCGGCTCGGTTACTCGGTTCTCAAAAGCGGAAACATTTTGCCGCCGGAAATCGAAATGCTGCGCGAGATTAGTGATTTGAAAGAAAAGCTTGCGGTTTGCAAAGATGAGGCGGAACGAAAAAAACTCAACAAATTGATTCAGGAAAAAACGCTCGGATTTAATATGACGATGGAAAGATATAAGCGAAAACGCTGAACGATTTCGGGCGTTTTCATTAAGTTTCCGGCTTACATTTTATTTGAGCAATTGTGACAAACGAGCTTGAATCGCTTTATTAGTTACCAAAAGGTTATGTTCTTCGCATTGAAACCCGGCGGGCGTTTCGCCGAACGGCGCAGCCGTATTGTTTAAAAGCGAGCTTTTGGAAACAATTCCGTCGCCGGGCGCAAACAATATCTTTTTCAATTCCGCCTCAGACGCCTTTTTGCCGTCGCCGCGCACAAATTCTTTGGCTTTGAAGAGCGTTTTCCAGCTTTTGTTTTTTTTGTCTCGATAAACAATTATCGAATCGAGCGTCGTTTTGCAGTCAGCCCCGATGAGGGAAAATGGAATCGGCTGTGCGCCGCCGGAATTGTTGTTCAAAGCAGCTTGAAAGCGTTTCGCGCGCTCAAGGACTTTGAGAAAATACAGGCGCGCTCGGCTGCGGTCTGCGGCGTCAAACTGTTTGGCGAACCGGGCGTCGTTTAAAGCGCCCCAGCCGTATTTTTCCCAATTTTGCGCGTCGTAAATATCAATTTTGAGCGGGCGCAAATTTTCATCGAAAACTTTAAAAGCGTCGTTGTTCGGAAGCAGTTGAAAAACCGCCGGCATCGTAAACAAATCGAATTTCGTTATTTTTTGGACGAACGGCAAATTCTGATTAAACGGAAAAATAGCAAATGCGTCCGCCAGCGATTTGAGCGCGAGCAGCGAGCCTTGATTCGGCGCTCCGATTAAGACGATTCGGTTGAAATGCTTTGCGCCCGTCCAATCAAGCTGCGGCGTCTCATCCGAATTCGGCAAATCCGCCGCCCCGTACATCGCCGCATAACGCGCTATGAGTCCGCCCATTGAATACGCGACTACATTAAATTTTAAATTCGGCTGGTTGAGAAGGCGTTTTAAATTTTCGATTTTTTCGATTAAAAGCCGGGCGTTTTCGACGTTATCGCGCCGCCAATCGTAGGCGAAAACGAAAAGCGTGTCAGACGCTTTCGGATTTTCCCAGCTACCTTCTTCGTAACCTTGCTTTTTGAGCGCTTCAATCAAGCTGCCGTAAATCTGCTTGCGCGGGAGAAAGCCGATTTTGATGCTGCGGAGCGCGTCGCGCGGAGCGAGATTGTCGCGCATTGATTTCAGATTTTCCGAAAGCGGAAGCCGCAAATCGTCTTTTTTCGAGCGACCGAGCCGAAACCAGACGCTTTTGCCGGTTTGTTTATTGAATAATTCCGAACCGACAAGACCGGGAATGACGATAACCGGCGTTTTTCCTTGCGGGGAGTTTTGCGCAAAAGCGTCTTGCCCGAAATTTGTCGCCAAAAGCAGGAGAAACAAAAACGCCGAAGAATAAAATCCGGCGTTATAAGTTTTAATTTTCGCCTGTTTTAACATCACAATTTCAGATAAATTATTGCGATTACGGCAACGCCTTTCTCGGAAATCCTCGCTGCGCATTGCCGTATGAAAGGCGAGCGCAGCATTAATGTACCGCATTGATTTACAAATCGGTTATTAATATTGACTGATTTGCTTTAAATTTCGTTTGCTTGAAAATCCATCGTATCCGCGTCAAGATCAACCTCCGTCGGCTGTCCAAGCAGTTTGAGCCACAAAAATCCGATTGTTCCCGCAATCAGCGAAGCCAGCAAAATAGCCGTTTTTGAGGCATTAATTGTTTCCGCGCTACCGACAAAAGCCAGATTCGTAATAAAGATTGACATCGTAAAGCCGATTCCGCCAAGAATCCCTGCGCCGAAGATGTGCCGCCAACTCAAATCGAGCGGAAGTCTGCAAATGCCGATTGAAACGGAGATGAAGCAGATCAGCGTAATTCCTAAAGGCTTGCCCAGCACAAGCCCGCCGATTATTCCCAAACTGTTTGCCGACAATAAATTTTGATACCAATCCGCGCCGATGACAATTCCCGTATTTGCCAGCGCGAAAATCGGGAGAATGACAAACGCGACGGGTTTATGCAAAAAATGTTCGAGCCGGTGCGACGGCGATTCCGCGTCGTCTTCTTTCGCCGAAAACGGAATCGTAAAAGCCAGCAGAACTCCGGCAATCGTCGCGTGGACGCCGGATTTTAACATCAAAAACCACATCAATGCTCCGCCGATCAAATAAGGTACGAGCGACGTTACTTTGAAAAAACGACTCAAAACAAAGAGCAATCCCCAAGCCGCCAAAGCTCCCAAAAGGTATAAGAACGAAAGCTCAGCCGTGTAAAAAACCGCAATTACGATAATCGCGCATAAATCATCAATCACCGCGAGAGCCGCCAAAAAAACCTTTAATGAAGCCGGAACGCGATTTCCGAGAATCGCCAGAACGCCGAGCGCAAAGGCAATATCGGTCGCCATCGGAATTCCGATTCCGGCTTGCGTTTCGGTTCCGGCGTTAAGCGAAAAGTGAATCAGCGCCGGCACGACGACTCCGCCAAGCGCGGCGATAATCGGCAAGAGCGCGTTTCTGAAATTTGATAATTCGCCGTTGTAAAGCTCGCGTTGGAGTTCCAGACCGATGAGCAAAAAGAAAATCGCCATCAACCCGTCATTGACCCAATGCTCGACGCTCAAGCCGCCGACGTAAAAATGCCAGACGCTCAAATAATTTTCGCCGAGAGCTGAATTTGCCAGAACGAGCGAAACAACCGTGCAAATAATCAGCAAAACGCCGCCGGTTTTTTCCGAATCGAAAAACGCCTTAAAAGATTTGGATAATTTTCTTTGGACAGTTCCCATTTTCGATAATCCTGACTTCGTTTTCTACAGCACATTTTTTAAAAATCGCCTTTTATATTGCATTTTAAATACAAAAGAGGGGTTTAGAAAACCCCTCTTTTGCGACAAAAGTTGACTTAACTATCAGTAACAGGTTTCTGCAGTAGTTCCCGTCTTACTGATACTGATAAGCCGGACTAACGTTAATTGGTTTATCTGTTGACATTCCCCATCTCATTGGCGGCTTATTAACATTATCTCTACTTCCCCTGATGGAAAAAGACGCTCTTGGCGGATTGTACACAGCTAAATCAGCTTTGCCGTCTCCATCATAATCAGCGACGGCTGGTATATCTTGTCCGTCAATACCGAACTGGATACCGAACGGTTGATTTGTCGAACTGTTAATGCGATACCAGGAGATAGCCGACGGGCGAAAGACGGAAATGTCGGTTTTTCCGTCACCGTCATAATCCGCCGGTGTCGGTATATCTGTAGCCGCTCCAAAATGAGTTTGAGAGAATGAATTGTTGGAGCTTCTTAAAATGTACCAGAATCCATTCGACGGACGAAACACTGCGTAATCAGCGCGACCATCTCCGTCGAAATCTCCGACTTGCGGTTTATCTCCCGTAGTTCCCCATTTGAATGCGACGAATTGATTGTTGCTGCTATTGAGCCGGTACCAGGTGCCGTTAGATGGTCTGAAAACAGCAATATCATCTTTACCGTCGCCATCATAATCAGCCCAAACAGGAATATCTCCGGGCGAGCCAAACTGCAATGATGTAAATCCTCCGTTACTACTTAATATGTACCAGAATCCACTACGGAATACCGCGATGTCAGATATTCCGTCACCATTAAAATCCCCGGGCGTCGTTATGTCTCCCTGTAATCCAAACTGTATTCCGGCAAAACCGTTCCGGGTCTGTAGTAAATACCAGGTACCGTTTCTAAGGACTCCAATGTCAGCCTTACCGTCTCCATCAAAATCAAATCGTGTTCCGTTATCACCGGAAGCTAAATCCGAGTTCATAGAGCCAGCATTGGAAACGCTGACAAGGAGAACAACTAAACAGAATAGTTGTAACGAAGCAGCAATAATGTAGTTTTTTCTCATTTACATTCTCTCACTTTCAAAGTTGATAACTCGTGTTGCGAATTTGTTTTGCAGCAAGGAGATATTACGCTACAACAGCTTAAATGTAAATGAAATCGGCGCAGGGTAAAAATAGCTATAAATGCTACAAATAAGCGGTTTGACTAACAACTTATTTGCATAATTCTTTATTTACTTAGAGAAGCCGGAAGAGATTTGCGCGGCAATTTTTCTTCGCGCATCGCCGTGTGATAAGCGAGCGAGGCGATAATCACGGCGTTGACTTTCAAATCCTGTTCGATTGCGGCTTCAAAAACATCGAGATTTGTATGATGAATTCGCGTGTCGTAATCGAGCGGGTCCTGGACGAATTGAAAACCGGGAAGTCCGACCGCATCAAACGCCATATGGTCGGTTCCGCCTGTATTTAAAATCGTCACGGTCGAAGCGCCGAGATAATCGAACGGTTTTAAATACGCTTCAAATATCGGGCGCGCAGCTTCGTTGCCCTGCAAAAAGATGCCGCGAATTTGTCCCGAACCGTTATCTAAATTGTAATAAGCGGCAAGGCGGGAATGTTCCGGCAGCAATTTCATTGTCGCCGGATCGCCGAAATGCTTTTTGACGTAGCCCATCGAACCGTAATAATCCTGTTCCTCGCCCGACCAGAGCGCAACGCGAATTGTCCGGCGCGGTCGCACGCCGATTGCTTTTAAGATTCTGGCGGCTTCCATCATCACGACGCAGCCAGCCGCGTTATCAATCGTCCCGGTCGCCGAATGCCACGAATCGAAATGACCGCCGAGCATCACGACTTCATCTTTTAATTTATTATCCGCGCCCGGAATTTCCCCGATAACGTTATAGCCCGTCGCGTCGTCGGAAAATGCGGCTTGCAAATTCAATTCGAGCTTGACCGGAATGTTTCTGTCTAACAGCCGGACAATTCGGGCGTATTGCTCGCGCGCGACGACAAATGCGGGCAAATTATTGTTTGCTTCGGTGTCGTAAAAGCCCTGTACGCCGAGAACGGCATTCGCGCGGCGGCTCGGCGTAATCAGCGCGGCAACGCCTTCGTCGCGAAAAAATTTGTAGATTTCCTTTGCCTTTGCCAGAGATTCGAGCCAGTCTTTTTCTTCGTCCCAATAAGATTTTACGGGATCGCCCAATACGCCCTGCTGCGTCGGCTCGACGGCTTTGGCGGCTTTCGCCAATTCTTCGTCGGTCAATCGTTTGAAAAAATTCTCCGAACGAGCTTCGGGTTTGTTGAAATCAAAACGCCCGTTTAAAACAATCGCGTTTTTTAATTTGCCGCGATATTTGGGGAAATCTGCCGATGATCTGATTGAAACCAAAACCGGATTGCCCGCAATCGCGCCTTTCGTCGAGGGCGACCAGGCGAGCGGATAAGCCATCAAACGGTCATAAGTCGGCGCGGTCATTTCAACCGAAAACCGCTCGACGCTCCAGCCTTTGCCCCAATTTCCCCACGATTCGAGCTGCACGTTTTGCAATCCAAACTGAGTCATTTTGTCGCGCGCCCATTTCTGCGCCGCGCGCTCATTCGGCGAGTTGGTCAAACGCGGTCCGAAAACGTCCGTCAAATAACCGAGTGTTTCCATAATCTGAGAATTTTGAAAGCCCTCGGTTTTTATCCGCGCGATAACGTCCTGATTTACCGCTTCCTGCCCGAAAGAAACGTGGACAAAGACAAAAATTAAAAGCAAATAACCGGCAATCTTATTTTTCATAAACCGAAATTACTATAACTTGAAAAATAATTCTTCAAAAAAAATGAGCGTGATAAAACACGCTCCGATAAAATTAAATTAGATTGTAATCTTGAGATTTACTGTTGCGAAGCGGGAACCGGAAGATCGGTATCAAGCCCGAATCCAGCCGTTTTGTAACCTTCCGCAGATTGCAGTATATGCCACGTCCCGCCGCGATAAACAGCCGGATCCGCTTTGCCGTCGCCGTCGTAATCGGCTGGAACCGGTTTGTCTGAGGCAATTCCCCAATTAACGCCTCCAAACTGTCCGTTTGAGCTGTTCAGAAAATACCAGTCGCCTTGTCGGAAAATCGCAATGTCGGCTTTGCGGTCGCCATCATAATCAGCCGCGACAGGCGTGTCGTCCGCCGCTCCGAAACGGACAGCCGTAAAGCCTAGCTGCGAGCGCTGCAAATACCAGGTGCCGTCGGAAGGACGATAAACCGCGATGTCCGCTCTTCCGTCGCCGTCAAAATCCGCCGCCACGGGTTTGTCGCCGTACATTCCGAACTGCTCTGCGCCGGACGCATTGTTTGCCAAATTATAAAAATACCAGGTTCCGTTTGACGGTCGAAACACGGCGATTTCGGCTTGTCCGTCGCCGTCGAAATCCGCTGGCGCGGGAATGTCGGTCGGTAAACCGAAATTGATTCCGGCAAAGCCGTATGACGTGCGCTGTAAATACCAATTTCCGTCTCGATAAACGGCGGCGTCTGTTTTGCCGTCACCATCGTAATCAGCCGCAACCGGCTTATCGGTCGGCAATCCGAAAGCGATTCCGGCAAATCCTTCACGGCTATTGGATAAATACCAGGTTCCGTCGGTCGGGCGATAAACCGAAACGTCGGCTCGCCCGTCGCCGTCAAAATCATATAAAACCGAGCGCGGCGCAGTAGAGATATTAGCTCCGTATTGAGTGACGGTAAACGCTTGTCCGGCGATTGTTATTGTCGCCGTGCGAGTGCTGCCGCTCGTGTTTTGTCCGACATAATAACTGATTGTCCCCGTTCCCGATCCGCTCGATCCCGATGTTACCGAGACAAAGCTTTGATTGCTCGCCGCAGTCCAAGCGCAGTTTGCCGGAGCCGTAACATTGAGACTGCCCGCGCCGCCGCTTGCTGCGATTCCAGCGCCAGCCGCTGAAAGCGAATATGAGCATTCGCTCGATTGATTATTCAATTCAACCCTTACGTCGAGACTTTCCGGCGAAGTATTTCCTTTGCCGAGAACAGTGATTCTGATTTGACTTGCAGCGTCATAAAAGCTTTGTCCGACAAGAAGCGGAGCGTCTCCGGTGGTTGATGTCGAAGGAGTCATA
>DASVUH010000029.1:0-75090 GCA_036387135.1 Pyrinomonadaceae bacterium
CAAACTTATTAAAATTGAAGATTAATACTCGATGAATATTAGTTATAACTGGCTGAAAGATTTAGTAGAAATTGATTTGTCGCCGCAGGAAACGGCGGAGAAATTGACGAGCGTCGGTCTGGCGGTCGAAGGCATTCATCCACACGGCGACGATTTTGTTTTGGATGTTGATTTAACCTCTAATCGTGGCGACGCGCTCTCGCATCTCGGCACGGCGCGCGAGTTGGCGGCGATTCAAAACACAAAATTAAAAGCTGAAAATTCGAGGAACAACGAACAACGAACAACGAACGCAAATCTCGTCACGATTGAAGACGCGGATTTGTGTCATCGTTTTACGGCGCGCGTTATCCGAAACGTGAAAATCGGGGCGTCGCCCGATTGGTTAGTCAAACGTCTGGAAGCAATCGGGCAGCGTTCGGTTAATAATGTGGCGGACATTACGAATTACGTAATGCTCGAACTCGGAAATCCGATGCACGCTTTTGATTTTAATAAATTGGCGGGAAATCGGATTGTCGTTCGGCGCGCGAAACCGGGCGAGACGATGAAAACGCTTGATGAAGTCGAGCGTAAATTCGACCGGGAAATGCTGCTGATTTGCGATGCGGAAAAGCCGGTTGCGGTCGGCGGCGTGATGGGCGGCGAGTTTTCGGGGATTTCGGAAGAAACGACCGATGTTTTGCTCGAAGTCGCTTATTTCAAACGCGAATCAATTCGCCGGACTTCGCGCGCGTTGGGTTTAACGACCGAAGCCGCTTATCGTTTTGAGCGAGGCGTTGATGTGGAAAATCTGATTCGCGCTTCAAACCGTGCTACGGAATTAATCTGCGAATTAGCCGGCGGCGAAGCGGGCGAATTTGTTGACGTTTATCCGAATCCGCAGCCGCTTGTGGAAATTCCGTTTCGCGCCTCGCGCGTCAATGCGTTAACGGGCTTGGAGGTCGCGCCGGAAAAGACATTACAAATTTTGACTGCGCTCGGTTTTAAAATGCGCGAAAACGCCGAGGCGGAAAGCATCACTTTCGTCGCGCCGACATGGCGGCACGATGTTTCGATTGAAGAAGATTTGGTTGAAGAAATTGCGCGACACGCGGGTTATGAAAATATCGCCGAAGAATTGCCGCCCGCTTTCGGCGCGGGCGAATATCAGCCTGCCGAGCCGCAAAAGAAGGCTCTCAGGCAAACTCTGGCTGATTTGGGATTTAACGAAGCGGTTTCTTACAGTTTTATTGACACTAAACACGACGAAACGTTTGAGCTGCTTCCGGGCTTGATTGACGAATTTGCCTCTGAGAAGTTTGTCGCTCTGCGGGATTCAATTATCGAAGGCGCGGTCAGAATGCGCCCGACTCTGCTTGCCGGATTGCTCGAATCGGTCAGAACCAATTTCAATTTCGGCGAAAGAAATCTTAAATTGTTTGAAATCGGAAGAGTTTTTGCGGCGTTCGGCGGCGAAGGCGCGCTGCCAACCGAAAAAGAATCTTTCGCTCTGGTTTTGACCGGGGGCGAAAGATTTGCCAATCACGCCGAATCCGACAGCGAGCTTGATTTCTATTCAGTCAAAGGCGCGCTCGAAGCCGCTGTTTCGGCGATGTGCGTGCCGGAGTTGGAATTTCGTGCGGCTCGCGTCAAACATCTGCGTGAAGGACAATCGGCTGAAATCTATTTTGACGGAGACAAAATCGGAACTGTCGGTAGACTTGCCGAAGAGATTGGGGCAAATTACAAATTCCGCCAGCCGGTTTTCCTCGCCGAAGTTGATTTAAAAAAACTGCTTGCGGCAAAAACGCAACCGATTTTGTATCGTCCATTGCCGCGGTTTCCGGCTATCACGCGAGACGTTTCGTTTCTCATCAAACGGGCGGTTTCGTTCGGCGAGATTCGGGATTTTGTGCGCTCGCAGAATTTTGAATTATGCCGGAACATTAAATTTGTAGGAATTTACGAAGGCAAAGGCATCGCCGACGATGAGCGCTCGCTGACCGTCAGACTCGAATATCGTTCGGACAATCTGACGCTTCAAGACGAAGATGCTGAAACGGTGCATCGGCAAATTGTCGCGGCAATCGAGGAAAAATTTGGGGCGAAGCTTCGTTTTTAAGCTATAGTTAAGGAAAATCCTTTTAATAAAGGCGGAGGCTTGCTTTATTTCGCAAAATCATCGCATAATCAGGCGATTATTAATGCAACAAAGTAAAGATTATTGGAGATAAACGATGGGCGGATTACCCGGTTTAGAAAAATTTTCGCATCTTGAAGATAAGATTTATCGCACCATCGAAGTCGCCAAGAATTTGCGCGAGGAAAAAGATCGTCTCGAAAAGGAAATGTCTTCGATTCGGCATCAGGTCAACAGCCTGCTCGAAGAAAAATCCCGGCTCGAAGAACAAGTCGAGCGTCTTTTATCCGAACGCGACACAATTCGTTTAAAGGTCGAAGCTATGCTGGACGCAATCGCGGTGATTGACCCGGAAATGGCTGAAGTAATGCGCAGATGAAAAACGACGGAAACGGTTTTATGATTGGCAGCCGCAATAAAAACGAACCTCCACAATCGATCCGGGTCGAGATTTACAATCAAACTTACAGCATTCGCTCCGACGGCGACAGCGAATATATTATGCGGCTCGCCGATTTTGTTGACGAGCGGATGCGCGAAATCGCGCACGGGACGTTGACCGTTGATTCGCTCAAAGTGGCGATTTTAGCCGCGCTGCACATCGCCGACGAACTGCATCGCTTGAAATCCGTCCACGAATCTGTTGATCAGCAGCTTGCTTCGCGGAGCGCCGAATGCGCCGAAATGCTCGACCGTTTGTTAAAGCCGCAAACCGGGAGTCTTGAACCGCCCGCTAATCTGCCGAGCTAAAAAAGTCAAGTTTAAAATTGAATAAAAATGCGTTTGACAGGCTTTATTGCAGGCGTTTCGGCGTGATATTATAAAAATTGACAGAGGGCTAACGGTTCTGCGAAGCGCGTGTACCGGAAGTACAACGGTTGAGCCAATGTCGTAGTTTACGGGAGGCTGATGCCGTCGGTCAGTGTTGCCTTCAGCGAAAGGCGGCTAATGATTGCGGCTTAATCAAAAGCCACCCACCTGTTGAGAACAGGTTCAATTACGACTTTCGGCACGGTTCTCGCGGAAACCCTTTGTCAGTAATAAGTAATAAGTAATAAGTAATAAGTTTATGTTTTCGCTTATTACTTATTACTTATTACTTATTACTGTTTTATGAGGATTTTATTTATCGGCGACGTATTCGCGCGTCCCGGCAGGCAGGCTGTTATCGAGCGCATTCAGGATTTGCGCGAGCAGTATGAAATTGATCTGGCGATAATGAACTGCGAAAACGCGGTTCACGGTTCTTCCATCACCGAATCGGCTGCAAAAGAATTGTTTCAACACGGAATTGACGCGATGACGGGCGGCAATCACAGTTTCGACAAGCCTGAATCCGCCGTTTATTACCAGAAAGAGCCGCGTGTTCTTCGCCCGGCAAATTATCCCGATGGAACTCCGGGCAGCGGAGTTTACATCGGCGAAACGCGGGCGGGCGCGCCGTTCGCGGTGATGAATTTTATCGGGCGCGTTTTTATGACTCCGAACGCCGATTGTCCCTTCCGCGCCGCCGACGCCATCATCAATGAATTGCCGGAAACCGTAAAAATTCGTTTGGTTGATATTCACGCCGAAGCTACGAGCGAAAAATGCGCGATGGGCTGGTTTCTCGATGGTCGAGTTTCGGCTGTCGTCGGCACGCACTCGCATATTCCGACCGCCGACGAGCGGATTTTGCCCGGCGGGACTGCATACATTACGGATGTCGGTTTAACGGGCAGCTACAACGGCGTAATCGGGATGAACAAAGACGATGTGATTTATCGTTTTACGCGCGTTCCCGGCAAACGCGCCGGACACGCCGAAGGAAACGTCTGGATTTGCGCCGTCGTGATTGACGTTGACGAAGAAACAGGCAAAGCCCGCAGCATTGAAAGACTCAAGTTAACCCACATTTCATAAATAGTGGAATCGAATTTTCTGCTTTTACGATTTACGATTCACTATTTACGATTTACTAACTCGGCGCTTGGTCTTCGGGGATTTTTGAAGTGTGTATTCTAGCGTCGGCATTCGCCGGTTTTGGCGCGAGCAGCATTTCCTGATATTCGGGCGGAAAAGAGCGGACGCGGTTTTCGGAATCGGTGACGACGTGCGTGGTTTCGCCTTCGGCTAAGATTTTGCCGTCGTCGAGCCGGTAAATTTCATACCCGAAACGCAGGGAGCGTTTTCTCATTTCGTTGATGCGCGTGCGGACGACGATTTCGTCGTCGTAAAAAGCGGGCGATTTATAGCGGCAATAACTTTCGGCGACGACCAGAAAAGCGTTGTCCTGTTCTTCCATATCGCGATAGGAAAAACCGCGCGCGCGGCAATATTCCGTGCGCCCGATCTCGAACCAGACAAGATAATTGGCGTGATAAACGACGCCCATTTTGTCGGTTTCCGAATAACGCACGCGCACCCGCGTTTCGTGCCAGAGCGCCGCATCGTCTGCAATTTGTTCCGCGTCGTACATTGACAAAAAATGCGGAAGAGAAATTCCGCATCGCAAAAATAACGAATTAAAGCGACTGGGAGGCAGGGACTCGAACCCCGATAGGCAGATCCAGAGACTGCAGTCCTACCATTAGACGACCTCCCAAAAAGCTACAATAAATTTAGAAACTACGCACGGTTTTGTCAATCTCGACTACCGGTTTGTTATAATTTGCCTTGCTTATGAATTCGGGAACTGCGGAATTATATCTAATCGTCGGTTATATGACGTTGATTTTGTTAATCGCTTTTACCGCCGTTTATATTTTTTTCCGGCAGTATAAACGCGAGATGAAATCAAAAACCGAAGCCAAAAAAAAGAAAGCCGGAGAGCAGCGGTCGGAGAACCATTAAAGCTCCTCTAATCTATGCATCAAAACGTTTTACGAATTGAAAAAAGCGCGTTTCTGATAATTGACGTGCAGGAGGCGTTCCGGCAAAGCATTGCGGATTTAAGCCAAATCGCCGCACGAATTGCCGTTTTCGCGCGGGGAGCGCGGCTTTTAAACGTGCCGGTTTTAGTCACGGAACAGTATCCGAAAGGCTTGGGGCGAACTGTCGCGGAAATCGCCGAAATCTTGACGACGGAAACCGAAGTTTTCGAGAAAACCGCGTTTTCATCTTGCGGCGCAAACGCTTTTGTCGAAAAACTCAAAACTCTCGGCGCGCGGCAAATCATCGTCGCCGGAATCGAAGCGCACGTTTGCGTTAATCAAACGGTTCACGATCTGCTCGCAGACGGTTTTCAAACGCATCTTTTAACCGATTGCATTTCGTCGCGCGCCGCCGAAAACAAACAAATCGCTCTGGCAAAAATGCAGGCGAGCGGCGCGATTTTGTCTTCGGTTGAAATGGCGCTCTTTGAATTGATGCGCGACGCGCGGCACGAACAATTTAAAGCGGTTCAGAAACTTATTAAATAAAAACAAGGTTTGTCGAAAAACATTCGATTTGTGAGGTGAAACGATGTCGCAATTTTTACCGGCTTACGATTTAAAAACTCTGGTCGCCAATCTCGTCACGGAGGACAACGAACCTGTGGATAATGTGTTTTCAGCTAAACAACAAAGACTTCTGGTCGAACCGCTTGTCAGTTCCTGGCGTCCGATTGACACTGAAACCGGCGAGCCGCGAACGTTTTTTGCCGACGCCGATGTCGGTGTTTTTAACTCGGTTCATCAGCCGCCGATTGTCCCGGATATGTTTTTAAGTCTGGACGTTGAGCTGCCGGAAAATCCCGATTTTTCGGTTTTTCGCTCGTATTTCGTCTGGGAATTCGGCAAAGTGCCGGACGCGGCGGTCGAAATCGTTTCAAACACCAAAGGCGGCGAAATCAGCAACAAGAAAAATCGTTACGCGCAGTTGGGGGTGCAGTATTACGTCGTTCACGATCCGTTCGGCTCATTAAGCGACGAGCGTTTGCGCGTTTTTGAACTCGGTTTCGGCAAACGCTATCGCCAGCGCGAAGATTTCAGCCTGCCGGATGTCGGTTTGACTCTGACGCTCTGGCGCGGCGAGTTTGAAGGCTTTACAGAAGAATGGCTACGCTGGTGCGACGCAGAAGGAGATTTGATTTTAACCGGAGCCGAGCGCGCTCAGTTGGAATCGGAACGAGCCGACAACGAAGCCGCCGCCAGACGCGAAGCTGAAAGCGAAATCGAGAAATTACGAGCCGAAATTTTACGTATTCAAGGGAAATAATGAATAATCTTTTATCTTCACTCAATGAGCAGCAGCGCGAAGCTGTCAAGGCGACCGAAGGACCGCTTCTGGTTCTGGCGGGCGCAGGTTCGGGAAAAACCCGCGTCATTACGGTTCGCATCGCTTATTTAATCGCCGAAAAACAGGTTAATCCTTACAACATTCTCGCCGTCACTTTTACCAACAAAGCCGCCGGAGAAATGCGCGAGCGCGTCGAGAAAATTCTGCGCCAAAACAATATGAAGCTCGAAGCAGCGCCGCTAATCGCCACATTTCACAGTCTCTGCGTCCGTATTTTGCGGCAGGACATCGAGCATTTAAAAGAAGGCTACACCCGGAGTTTTACGATTTACGATACCGACGACCAGCAGAAATTAATCAAAACCTGCCTTAAAGATTTGGGTTACGACGACAAACAGCTTTCGCCGAAAGCCGTGCAGGGCGCGATTTCCGGCGCTAAAAATCGCGGTCAAGACCCGGAAAGCTATTCCGCCGGTTCCGATTACAATGACGAACGGCGTGCGGCAATTGCCCGCGTTTTTAAACTTTACGAAGAACGCCTGAGAAACAACAACGCTCTCGATTTCGACGATTTGCTGATTCGCACGGTTCAGCTTCTCCGTCGTTCAAAAGAAACGCGCGAGAAATATAATGACAAATTTAAATATATTCTCGTTGATGAATATCAGGACACAAACCCTTTGCAGTTTTCCCTGATAAATTCTTTAACCGAAAAGCAGCAAAACATTTGCGTGGTGGGCGATCCCGACCAGTCAATTTATCGCTTCCGAGCCGCCGATATTCGCAACATTCTGGATTTTGAAGAGCATTTTCCAAAGGCGAAAACCATTCTGCTTGAACAAAATTATCGTTCGTCGCAAAACATCCTTGAAGCCGCCGATTCGATTATCAAAAACAACACCGAGCGCAAGGAGAAAAAGCTCTGGACGGCGCAAAAAGGCGGCGATGCGATTCGTTATTTTCAAGCCTACGACGCCGATTCGGAAGCCAGATTTGTGACCGTCGAAATCAAAAAAATAATGCTCCGCGACCACACGGCGAAATTTGCGATTCTCTATCGCACAAACTCGCAATCGCGCGTTTTTGAAGAAGCGTTGCGGCGCGAGCGCATTGAATACAACATTGTCGGTGGTTTTTCGTTTTATGAACGCGCCGAAGTTAAAGACATCGTTGCGTATTTAAAATTGGCTTTAAATCCGCATGATTCGATTGCTCTTTTGCGAGTTATCAACACTCCAACGCGCGGTTTGGGAAAAACGACGCTCGACGAATTGCAGTATCAAGCGCGCGATTACGGCGTTTCGATTTGGGAAACGATTGCAGTAGCCCTCGATCCGCCCGAAGGAACGGTGCAGAAATTAAATGCCCGCGCGCTAACTTCACTCAGGCAGTTTCAGCAAATCATCAATCGTCTGGTGCAAAAAGTTCAGGACGCTTCACGTACCGGTGAGCCTGTTTCGCAAGTCGTCGTCGCGGCGATTGAAGAAACCGGCTACGGCGGCGCTTTGCGGGTAGAAAACAACGAGGAAGCCGAAGCGCGACTGGAAAACTTGCAGGAATTGGTCAACGCGGCGGTTGATTACGACAAAAACGGCGGCAGCGGTCTGCGCGATTTTGTTGACCACGCCGCGCTCGTTTCCGACACCGACAAATTCGACCGCAACGCGCCGGTGACGCTGATGACGGTTCACGCGGCGAAAGGTTTGGAATTCCCGGTAGTTTTTCTCGCCGGAATGGAAGAAGGCGTTTTCCCGCACGCCCGGAGCGTCGCAAATCCGCAGGAAATGGAAGAAGAACGCCGTCTTGCTTACGTCGCCATCACGCGCGCCGAACGACTTTTGTACGTCACGCATGCGATGCGCCGCCGAGTTTACGGCGAAGATTTGGCAGCCGAGCCTTCACCGTTTTTAAACGAATTGCCGCTCGATTTAATCGAAGATATGACGCGCGGCGGAGGCTCTTGGCTCTCGTTCGCCAAAAATCCCGCGACCAAATCAAACAAAGAAGCCCTGCGCGCGCTCAAAGGCGAACAGGACAAACCGCGCGCGACTTACACCGGAAAAACCTACAATTCCGCAGACGCCATCGGCGAATTCTTCAAAAATCGCGGCGGCAGTCAAACTCCGAAATCAAATTCGCAGACTCCCAAACAGCCGGAACGCCCGAATTTTTCTTTCGGCTCGCCGAAACCGCAAATCATCAAACCCGCGCCCGGCGAAAAAAGCACCAAGCTCAAAGACCAAAGCGGATTTCTGCCCGGCACTTACGTCAAACATCCGAAATATGGCAAAGGTCTCGTCCTGCGCCGCGAAGGAAACGGCGACGACGCTAAATTAACCGTAAGCTTTCCCGGCTTCGGGCAGAAAAAACTGATTGAAAAATACGCCAATTTAGAAAAGGCATAATAAAAACAAAGGCTAAGAATAAATGGACATTGCAAGTGACATATTGCCTTTTTTCAAGCAAGCGGGGTGGAATCCCTCTCGCAAAATTACTTTGCCAACGAAGATTCTAAACTTGCTACCGAATAACCATCCAGCATTTCAAATTCTGACGCAGTTAAGCGGTTTGAAAGTTGGGCATGTAGGTGAAGGTGAGCAATGTGCGACGAGTGATATTGCTTTTGGTTTTATCGAAGATGAAGATGAACAAATTTCACTTTGGAATAATGTGTTAAAAACAAAACTCATTGGCGTCGCAGAGTTTTGCCGGCAACATTCAGAACTGTACGTTGATTCAACTGGTAGATTTTTTAGCCATCATCTTCGTGATACTTTTTGTTTTGAAGGTGACAGTTTTGATTGTGCGATGCGTAACTTATTATTTGGAAGGCGCTGCCGACCAATGTTACTACCGGATCAAGAATCAGTAATGGTATACGGAAACATTTTAACAGCCGACAGCCCTGAAGTTTATAAATATTAGTTCTTCGGAAAAGCAACCGCTTTTAGGTCTCGCTCGTCACAACTCCGCGTTTTTCGCGGAAACAAAAAATAAAAATCAGTGTCTAAAAAGACTTGAACTTGAAAGCGAGAGATTTAAAGATGAAATTTAGATTCTTACTCGTGCTGGTCGCAGTGTGCCAGCTTGCTGTAGCAGCTCAAACGCGCGTCAATCCGCGAAAAAACGTTGTTTCAAAACAAATCGCGCAAACGACGAACGAACAGGTTTTGCCGATTCGCCGCGTGATTCTTTATTCAAACGGCATCGCTTATATCGAACGGCGCGGGATGATTTCCGGCAGGGCGGAAATCAATCTTTCTTTTACGCAGTCGCAGATTGACGACGTTTTGAAGTCAATGGTCGTGCTTGATTTGGGACAAGGCAAAATCGGCGCGGTCAGCTACAATTCGAGCGCGCCGCCTTCGGCGAGAATGGCGGAAATTCCGTTTAAAGTCGAAGCCGAGACCGGCACGGACGCGAGCGGCGGTCTGGTGAGCGTTTTGAGCCAACTGCAAGGCGCGCGTGTTTTGGTGACTACAACCAAACAAACGGCGACGGGCGCGATTTTAACGGTGGAAAAACGCGCCGTTACAGCGCCGAAAGAAAAAGACAAATCGGCTGTTGCGGAAACGCAGTTTTTGGTTGTCGCAGGTGAAAACGGAGAAATTGCGAGCTTTGATTTGGCGGAAATTCGCTCGGTGAAACTGCTCGACGATGCGACGCGCAAAGACGTGAATGCATTTGCCGCAATTTCGGCTTCGGCGCGGCGCAAAGATGCGAAAACAATCACCGTCACGAGCGAAGGAGCGGGAACTGCGCGCGAACTGGTCGTCAGCTATACAATCGCCGCTCCGATTTGGAAAACGACTTATCGCGTTGTGCTGGACGCAAACGGAAAACCGTTTTTTCAAGGCTGGGCGATTGTTGACAATGTTTCGGACGAAGATTGGCGCGAAGTAAATTTGTCGCTCGTTTCCGGCTCGCCTGTTTCGTTTATCCAACCGCTGCAATCCCCGCTTTTCCGTCATCGCCCGATTATCGAAATTCCCGAAGATTTAAGTCTTGAGCCGCAAATTTACGAGCCGGGTGTGTCAGTCGGGAAAGGCGAAGGTTATGACAGCGGAAGCGGAAGTGGTATCGGAAACGGAAGCGGAAACGGAAGTGGTGTTGTTGATGTTTCAGAATCAGCAGTAAAAACCGAATTAAGCGATGTTTTGGCGAGCGAAAATTCGGGCGTTCAAACTGCCGCAAAAGGCGAAAAGCTCGGAGATTTGTTTGAATACACGGTTGTTCAGCCGGTTTCCGTCGCGCGCAATCGTTCGGCTTTGATTCCGATTGTGCAGACGAAAATGGACGGCGAGCGGATTTCGGTTTATAACGAATCCGTTCGAGAAGACCGACCGATGAGCGGGCTGCTGTTAAAAAATACGACCGATTTGACGTTTGAAAATGGCGCGATGACCGTCTTTGAGCGCAATGCTTACGCGGGCGAATCGCTGATGGAGCGTTTGAAACCGGCGGAAGAAAGGCTCGTTTCGTTTGCGCTCGATCTGGAAACGCTCGTTCAGGTCAAACAGGATGAAAACCGCGAGCCTGCAAAATTAGTTAAAGCCGCTAACGGCGCGTTTCAGATTCATTATTTTAAAACCGACCGCAGAGTTTACACGCTGCAAAATCAAACCGAACGCGCCAGAATTATTTACATCGAACATCCGACGCGCGAGAACTGGCGTTTATCGGACGACACGGCGCGTCCGGCGGAAACGACGCAAAATTATTATCGTTTTCGCGTTGAGCTGAAACCGTTTGCAAAAGTCGTGTTTCCGGTGACCGAACGGCAGGCTTTGATGGACAGCTATCAACTGACAAAACTTTCGCGCGACAATTTGGATTTGTTCATCCGCCAGCGTTCGATCAACGACGACGTGCGGCAAAAGCTCGAAAAACTGATTGATTTGCGCGCGCGGACAGCGGAAATCGAAGAGGATTTAACAGTCCTTAAGCTGGAAGAATCAGCAATTTCAGCAGACCAAGCCAGATTGCGCGAAAACATCGAAGCTCTGGCAAAAACGCCCGAAGCCAAACAATTAATCGCGCGCTATATCGCTAAAGCCAACGAACAGGAAACACGCATCGAGCAAATCACGAAAGAACGACAAACTTTAATCGCGGAGCGCGAACGCCTCGAACGCGAATTGGCGGCGGCGATTCGGGCTTTTGAGATTTAAAAGTTTTTTTGAACCGCTGATACGCTGAGAAAACAAAAAAGAAAAGAGTTTTTTCCTTAAACCTCTTTTTCTTATCTCGGCGTCTCTGCGTCTCGGCGGTTCATAACTTCTTCCTGACAATCATTCGCAGAATCTCGCGTTCCGCGTCTGCGAGTTTGAGATCAAATTTCTCGTAGATTTCGGCGGTATTGGCGAGCGAAATTGCCTGCTGCGTTTCATCCAAAATAATTCGGATAATTTCGAGGTTTTCGCGCAGAACTTCTCTTGCCTGCTCGCGCTCGCCGCGTTCGATGAAGCGGACGGCGATGTCGTTTAAAACTTCGACGTGCGCCGGTAATTGCTCGACTTCTTCGATAAGAGAATGAGCTTCCGCGAGAGTTTGCAAAGATTTTTCCGTTTCGCCGTTTTTGATTTCGCCATCGCTGACTAAAATTAGAGAAGCGGCGCGCCCATCCAAATCCTCGATTGAATTAACTGCTTGACCGGCTAATTCGTCATTTCCGTTTGCCGCGCAGACAGCGGCGATTTGTCCGAGAGCCTGCGCGCGCATTTCGTCAATTGGATTTTCGAGCGCCGTTTCGATTGCGCGTTCCGGTTTGCCGAATTGAGCGAGGCGCGTCGCAATCACAGCCATTAAATTAAATCGAGCGCGGCTGTCGCGGATTTCGCGTTCGGGCTGCGATTTTAAAACGGCGTATGCTTCTTCGAGCGATTGCACGGCTTTTTCGGTCTCGCCCGCCGCTTGATGTTCGAGCGCAATTGCAGTGTGCGCGAGCGCCGTTTGCTGTTTGTCGGCAATCGGCGACAGCACTTTTTCGGCTTGCTCAAAATTTCCTGCGTGCGCGTAAAGACCGCTGATTTGCGTCGAAACCTGATCGCGGAATCGTTCTTCAAGCTCGGCGGCAAGCTGTCCCACATTTTCCAAAATCGAAAAAGCCTGCTCGTTTTGCCCGGCTTGAATGCGGCGCGCTGCGATTTCGAGCTGAAGCTGAATACGTTCTTCGACAAATTCGATTTGTTCGGTTTCAGCCAAAGATTCGGACAAAATCTCGTTCGCGTCTCCGCTCTGGTTGATTTTTATCAAAGCAAGCTCGTTTAAAACCTGCGCGCGAACCGTGGGTAAATCTATTTGGCTGAGAATTTCTTCTGCCTGCTCCCATTCGCCGCGACGGGCGAAACGCAGAGCAATTTCGCCTTGCGTTGTAAACGGGTCGTCCAGAGAACCGGCGGTTTGCAAGGCTTCTTCAAACGCGCCGCGCTCGGCTTGTTTGACGGCGATGTTTGACAGGGCTTGCTGCTGAAAACCGTATTCTTCGATTGCTCCGGCAAGCTGCACGCCGTATTCGTCGTCGTTAAATTCGGCGCAACGGGCGGCAATTTCGACGAGCGCAATGTCGCGCGTGTGCGGGTCTTGAATCGCATCGGCAAGCTGCGCCGCCAAATCAAGCTCGCCCTTTGCCGCAAAACGCGACGAAATCGCCGAAACCGCTTCGCCGTGCCCGTCAGCGCTGCCAATTCGCTCGGCAATAAAAGCCGCGCAATCAAAAGGATTCGATTCGGCGCGTTCAATTTCTATAAAACCGTTCATTTGTTCGTCGTTCGTTGTTCGCTGTTCGTCGCAAAGAAAACAACGAACAGCGAACTAGTTTATCTAAAAACTAATTCAATTGTTTCAGGTATCCAATCCGAAAGATTTTTTGTAACGACATCAGCGCCTGCCGCGCGCAGCTCATCGGCGGAAACGGTATTCGTTACGCCTAAAACTTTCATTCCGGCGCGTTTTGCGCCGACGACGCCGGGCGGCGAATCTTCAATCACCAAAACCTGTTCGCGGCTGAACGGAAATTCGCCGCGTGTCGCATTTGCTTCGTCGAGTTTTCTAAAACCCAAATCAAAACATTGTTTGTCCGGTTTGCAGGCGGTCACATCTTCGGCGCTGACGAGCGCCGAAAAATAACCGGCGAGGTCTGCGCGCTGCAAAATCGAATTGATTTCGACGCGCCGCGCCATCGAAACAATGCCGAGCTTGTAGTGAAAATGCATCTCTTTGACGAAATTGACAATTCCGGGAAAAAGCGGCAGCTCTTCGGCAATCATTCCGGCGTGTGCGGCGGTTTTTTCTTCGACAATGCGAGAGAGTGTTTCGTCAGTCAAATCTTTTTTCGAGCGTTCAAAAGCGGCGCGGACAAAAGTTCGGTCGTCCATTCCGAGCGAATCGTAGTAATTTTGTTCGGTTAATTCGATGCCTTCGGCTTTTAAGACATTTTGATAGGCTTTCATCTGTATCGGCTCGTCGTTGATAATGACGCCGTTGAAATCGAAAAGAATGGCTTTAATCATTTGAAAAATTTAAAGAATATTTTTGGCTTAAACAAACGCACATTTTACTGATTTTGCCGCAAACAGAGCAAATGACGGTTTATTAATTAGCCGAGTTAAAATTGTCTCTGAGCTGCCGGCAAGTTTTGGCGAGGTCGGCTCGATTTTGCTCGTTCATATTCGCCAGATTGCCGCGCACCTGATTATAAATCAAATTTTTTGCTGCCTGCCGCGCCATACGTTCCGGGATTGTTTGCTCCGGGTCGTTCTGCATTTGCTGTTCGATCAGCGCGAGAACTTCATCGCATTCCACAATTCCGGTTTTTTCGGTGTTTAAAACCGTGTCGGTCGTTGATTCGATTGTTGAGCGATTGGCGTTTGAGTTGGCGTTTGAAACGACGACTGCGGTGTTGCTGTTGCTCGGCGGCGAAGTTTGAACAGCACTGTTTATCCAGTCGGACAGATTGCAGTTGCAGCCGACGGTGAAAGCTAAAACAAGAAAAGCCAAGAATGCGGAATTAACGTTTTTACTCATCGGTTTAAAAGCAAAATGCGGACTGCTTTTTCATTAAAAACAATCCGCAATCCAAAATCTAAAATCCAAAATTGTTTAGACTTCTTTGTATTCCGAATCAACGTCTTCGCTCGAAAGCGCGACGCGATAGTTTTTCGACTGCTTTTGTTTGGTAATCAAAAGGTCGTCTTTGTTTTTGAGCAAATCCGCTCTCGTATAAACGGAAATCTCGAAATTATAACCGTGCGTGATCGCGTCTTTCGGACAAGCTTCAACGCAGAAGCCGCAGAAAATGCAGCGCCCGTAATCAATGTTGTAAACGCGTGCAAAGCGTTCGTCAACGCCGATTCGTTCCGGGTAAGGACGCGGATCGTCTTCGGCTTCGATATAAATGCAGTCCGAAGGGCAAGCCGCCGCGCATAAAAAACACGCGACGCATTTTTCGTTGCCGTTTTCGTCAACGTGAAGCAGATGCTGCCCGCGATAACGCGGCTGAACCGTAATCGGATCGTCCGGGTATTGGACAGTCCATTTTTCCTGGGGAATTTTTGAGAGCGTGACGCTCATCCCCTTGATAATCGCTTTTGTCGAATCAATAATATCGCCGATCAGTGACATAAAATTTTCTTTAATTTGTTTTCAACTTTAACGCGGCATTAAGACGACGCCCAAAAGGTTGAGAATAATCCATAAAATCATCAGCAAAGTGGCAATGCCGCCGACAATCATACCGCCGAGCGCCAGACCTTTACCGCCGTAAACGGACGGGTTTTTATTAGCGTTATTGTACGCGATATAGCCGGTAATCAAACCGACCGGTCCTAAAATCTGACAGCACAATCCTAAGATGCCGGTAACGAGCGAAACAATTGCCAGAGTCTGATTTTGACCGCCCGAACCGCCCATCGGCGGAGGCGTAAACGGCGTATTTTGCCCCAAGCCCTGATTTCCCCAACCCGCGGCGGGCGCGGGCGGCGGACTCCAATCTGAAGGCGTATTACCAAACGGCTGCTGTCCCATATTTTGCCCGAATTGCGGTTCCGGCTCCTGAAAAGTCGGCGCGCTTCGCGGTGCGTCGGAAAACCCGCTGTCCCGCGGCGGCGAGCCGCCCAAATCGCCAAACGAGGGCGAGCTTAAATCGGCGCTCGGAGACCGAGGCGGCTCGCTCGAAGAGCCAAACGGCGAAGGCGGCGGCAAATCTACGGGCGGCGGAGTTCCGAGAACGGTTTTCATCGGATCGAAATCCGCACCCTGCGCCGAACCTCCCGCACCGGCGGTGTCGGAAACCAGGGGCGTGCCGTCCGCCTGGCAAAATTTCATATTGTCGTCAAATGTCCGTTGGCAATTTGGGCAGCGTTTCATTCTTAAATGATGAATGATGAATGATGAATGATGAACGACTTTAATTCATCGTTCATCATTCATCATTCATCGTTTCGTTTTACACTAATTCTAATTTACTGAAAAAATAACTGATTTCGATATTTGCGTTTTCTTCCGAATCCGAGCCGTGAACGGCGTTTTCGCCGATAGACGCGGCAAATTCTTTGCGAAGCGTGCCTTCGGCGGCTTCCGCCGGGTTGGTTGCGCCCATCAAATCACGCCACGCTTTGACGGCGTTTTCTTTTTCCAATGCCATTACGATACACGGCGCGCTCGACATAAACTCGGTCAATTCACCGAAAAACGGGCGCTCGCGGTGAACCACATAAAAACCTTCGGCTTCTTTGCGCGAAAGATGCTTTAATTTCATCGCGCGAATCTTAAAGCCGTTGTCCAAAATGCGCTGTAGTATAGTTCCGTATTTTCCGGCGCGCACCGCGTCCGGTTTGATAATTCCAAATGTTAAATTCCCTGTTTGTTCTGCCATTTATTACCTCAATATTAAGTAGAATATTTTATAACTTTGTAAAAGTTTCTTTTATTTCCGCAGTTACTCGGCGCGGACGCAATGTTTTGGAATCGAGCGCAACCCAAATGCTTTTCGCTTTCACCAGAATCTTATCGCCGCGCCAAATTTCGGTAAAACGCTCCCATTTTGCACCTTGCGGCTCTCCAACCCAAGTTGCAACCACAATTTCCTCATTTTCAAAAGCCGGACGCAAATAATCAATTTCATGCCGCATTACAACCCAAACTATTTGCGCTTTTTGCTCGTCGGTTGCACGACTCAACCAATGAGCGACGGCAATGTCTTGAATCCATCGTAAATAACGAACGTTGTTGACGTGACCTTGCCGGTCAATATCTTCGGCTTTGACAATAAGCAAATGTTCGAATTTCACCGCTTCCGAATAACTTATGAGCCGAGCGCGGCTTTCATCGTTTCGCCGATGTCTGCGGGCGATTTGGCGACACGGATTCCGGCAGCTTCGAGCGCAGCCATTTTTTCCGCGGCAGTTCCTTTTCCGCCCGCGATAATCGCTCCGGCGTGCCCCATTCGGCGTCCGGGCGGCGCGGTTTGTCCGGCGATGAACGCGACAATCGGTTTTGTGACGTTTTCTTTGGCATAAGCGGCGGCTTCTTCTTCCGCCGTTCCGCCGATCTCGCCGATTAAAACAATGCCTTCGGTTTCGTCATCTTCCTGAAAAAGCCGCAAAGCGTCGGTGTGCGTTGTGCCGATAATCGGATCGCCGCCGATTCCGATTGCCGTTGACTGTCCGAGACCGAGCGCAGTTAATTGCCCGACGGCTTCATATGTTAATGTGCCGGAGCGCGAAACAACGCCGATGCTTCCTTCTTTGTGAATATGTCCGGGCATAATCCCGACTTTGCATTTGCCGGGCGAAATCACGCCCGGACAATTCGGTCCGACCAAGCGAGTTTTTTTGTCGGCGAGAAAATGATGAACTTTGACCATATCGGAGGCGGGAATGCCTTCGGTGATGCAAACGACGAGCAGAAGCCCGGCGTCCGCCGCTTCCATAATCGCGTCGGCAGCAAACGGCGGCGGAACGTAAATCACGCTCGCATTTGCGCCCGCTTGTTTAACGGCATCTTCGACCGTATTAAAAACGGGCACGCCTTCGTGCGTCGTTCCGCCTTTTCCGGGCGTCACGCCGCCGACAACCTGCGTGCCGTATTCGATCATTTGCCTGGTGTGAAAAGTGCCCTCTTTACCCGTAATGCCCTGCACGACAAGGCGCGTATTTCGATCAACTAAAACGCTCAATTTCTTACTCCCGCTCAACTTTTATAAAAACAAACAAAGAAGGACAGAATAATGAAAAAACGCTCACTTGTCACGGCTGCCCCTTAGAAAGCGTTAACATTTGCGGTAAATTGGGCGAATTAATATTCTTGCGAGTTTTCGTTTTGCCCCTTAGCTGTAAACTTTACAATTTATTTCCTGGCTTCGCTGGCTTCTTTCAGTTCTTCGGATTTTTGAAAATCGGCGGCTGCCAGATTCTTTTTGCCGAGGCGTTGATAAGCCGCGCCGCGATTGGCATAAGCGGCGTAATCGTTGGGCGTTCGGCGCAAAACTTCGGTGTAATCGGCGACGGCTTTTTCATCTTTGTCGGTCAGGAAATAAACCAGCCCGCGTTTGAAATAAGTCCAGGTTTCGTCCGGGTCAAGCGCCAGAGCTTTGGAATAATCTGCAACGGCTTCGTCGTACATTCCGCGCGTTTCATAGCAAGAGCCGCGTTTTTCGTAGAGAAAATCGTAATCAGGCTTTTGTTTTTGAACTTCGCCGAAATCCGCGAACGCGCGGTCGAAATCGTTCGACTGGCAATAAACATCAGCGCGGTTAACGAGCGCAAACAGATTTTGTTTGTTCAAGCGAATCGCCTCGTTGTAATCCTGCAAGGCGCGCGTCAATTCCTGTTTTTTGCGAAACGCTTCGCCGCGATTGGCAAAGCTGTCGGACGATCTCGGATTGATGCCGATGGCTTCGGTGTATTCATTAATTGCAGCATCGTATGATTTATCGTCAAGCAGAGCCTTGCCGCGCGAAAAATGCTGTTCAAATTCGCGCGCTTTGGCTGTTTCCTCGCGCGCCTGCCAGAACAAAATCACGCCCGCAACGACCGTAAACATCAGGAAAAACCAGGCGTATTTTCTGCCCGGAAAACGCAAAATGCTGCGTCTTTCGGGCGAAGACGATGCGACTGTTGCTTGCGGCGCGCTCTGCATACTCGCGGTAATTTCCTGTAACCGCGAGTTGATTGCCGCCAATTCACGCTCTTTTTCCTCACGCGCAATCTCGGCTTCTTCGCGTCGCTGTCTTTCTTCCGCCAGCAGACGTTCAAATTCGGTACGCTCTTCGGCGGCAATCTCTTCTCGTTTGGTTACTTCGGTCGAGCGATAATGTTCCTGCCAGGCGGCTTGAAACTCTTCGCGCATCGCTTCGGCACACCACGGACGGTTTTCTTTATCGAGCGCGAGCGCGTGCATCAGAACGTTTGAAACCGGAACTGGAACTTCCGGGTTTATCTCGTGAACCGGAACCAGCGGGTCAGGCTCGCCTTCCCAAACAGCCAAAGCGCGCGGCAAATAATCGGCGGGAGGTTTGCCGGTCAACAAACGATAAATCGTCACCGCGAGCGAATAAAGATCGCTCCGCGCGTCGGTGTTTTGACTTAAAACCTGCTCGACTTTATCGGCGTGTTTGATTGAGAGAGCTTGCCGCAGAGTTATCGCCGCGCGGCTCGGGAATTTCAAAAACTGTTCGAGCGGCGAATATTCTTCGGTTCCCATTTGCAGGCTTCCCGCGTCAACTTTGGTCATCTCGCCCGCATAACCTTTTGAGATTCCGAAATCGAGCAGCTTCACACGATTGCGCTCGTTGATTTTGATGTTCGAGAGCTTGATGTCTTTGTGAATAACGGGTTCGGGCTGCGTGTGCAGATAAACGAGCGCGTCAAGAAGCTGCAAAGCCCAGTCCGAAACTTTGACGACATCGAAATGCTCGTCCTTCCGGCGCATTTTCTCGGCTTGCTCGAACAAATCTTTGCCCGGAATATATTCCATCACGAGATACTGCTCGTCCTCAAAGGTAAAATAATCAACCACGCGCGGAATCGCTTCGTGCTGCAAATTGGCGAGCAATTTGGCTTCGCGTTCGAAAGCGCGCCGCAGCTCGGCTTCCTTTTCCGGGTCGAGCCGAAACTGTTTGATTATCGTACCCTTAACCGCGACGTTGCAGCTTAATCGTTCATCAAGCGAAAGATAAACCGAACCCATCGCGCCCGTGCCGAGCAATTCGATAATCCGATAACGGTCGTCAAGCAATGTATCTCTGGGAAGCATCTTTCTGCTCTAAAATAGTACGGGGAGCGTACTGTTAAAAACATTAAACAAACGGTGTGCCGCAGCGAGAGATAAAGGCGGAAGGATGAAAGTTATTTTTTTATGTTCAGCTCGAAATCTCCCATTTTGATTGTCTGTTCGGGAGCAAGCGGAGTTTTGATTTTGGGAATGAGCGGGTAGTCGCCGACAATGGTCGGATTCGCACCGGCGTGCGTTATCCAGAATTTTCCGTTTTCGTCTAATTCCAGAACAGCGTGGCGGCGGCTGATTGCCGATTCGCGCAACGGAACATCAGCGGGCAGATTAGCCGTTCCGCGTCCGACAATCGCGTGGCGTTTGTAAACCGGCACGCTGACTTTGAGCTTTCCCTCCTGCCGGATTTCGACTGAATAAAAAGGCTCGTCAGCCGGAGTTTCCTCAAAAACAGTCGGTTCTTTCGGTTCTCTTTGATCGGCAACGACAAATGTTTTTTCGTTATCCGCGACGACCGTTAATTCTCGATTATTTTCCAGCACGGCTTGAACGCGGACGAGATTGGTTTCGAGCGTGCCGTCAACGCGAAGCTCGATTTCGATATTTTTCGTGATTAACTCGCTGTTGCCCGCTCGCTTTTCGGCTTCGACGAGAATCATTTCAGACAATTCCTGCTGCACGAACTCGCGTTTTCTGCCCTGCCAATCGCGGTCGTCCTGCGGATTTAAAAAGACGACAAACTTTTCCGGCACGTAAGCCTTGCCGCTCGGCGTGCGGATAATTTCTTCGGCGAGCAGCGCGTCAACCGCCATCGCAATCCGCTGCAAAGCCCGCTCGGCGCGCGATTGCCGAATGCTCCGCTCAGCCTCAATCGCTAAGCGGTCGGCTCGCTCTTCCGGCTGATCTTCAACGTCAATCAAATGCCGAAGCGATTCGAGCTTCTCCGAGATGTATTTGTACAAATCGCCCCAAGCCATAAAAAAACAGAACGACTAACAATTATTTTCTAATCATTATTAAACACTGCCCTTCGATTCCGTCAATGTTTCGGAGCAAAAATTACAAAACAAAAACTTAAAGAAAAAATCAAATTGAAAATTTGTTGAAATTGATGAAATTAAATCTGTTCAATTGCCAGCAATTCTGTTCTCCCGTTTGATTCTTTTCGCGGTCGGAACAGGCTCGCTTCTTTCCGCGTAATCTTTGATAGTTTCGATTGAGGCGAAATCAAATGGTTTTCAAAGTTATTTTAATCGGTCCTATTCGCGCGGGAAAAACCACCGTCGGGAAATTGCTCGCCGAGCGGCTGAATCTGCCGCAGCGCTCCCTCGACATAGTTTTTGATTCTTATTTGGATGGAATCGGTTATGACCGAAAACACGCCGCTGAGCTTAAAAAGATAGGTTTTTATGAGTTGACGAAATACTGGAAGCCGTTTGAGCCTTACGGCGTCGAGCAAATTGTTGCAGAACCGGAAGCGGCGGTGATTGACTTGGGCGGCGGGCATTCGATTTACGATGACGCGGAATTATTTGCTCGCGTGAAAAAAGCGTTGTCGCCGTTTCCGAATGTAATTCTGATTATGCCCTCCCCTGATTTGGAAGAATCAATTGCAATTTTGAACCAAAGAACCGGCGGTTATGTTAGCAACGGTTTTGATTTTCATGAAAATTTCGTGAGAAGCCGCTGTAATTACGAGCTTGCCAGACATACGGTTTATACGAAAGGTAAAACGCCGGAAGAAACGTGTGAAGAAATCGAGAGGTTGCTTATTTATAGTTAATCGTATCGAACAAATCATTGAGCGGGACACTGATTAAATGAGTGTTACTTAACGATGGCGGCGTCTCGAATCAAAACCAAATCGCTGTTGACGATACCGCGCGAAATGAAAAGGCGTTTGCCGTCGCGCGACCAGGCGTAATTGAAGATTCTGCCGGATTTGAAATCGGTAATCGGCTGCGGCTTTGAACCGTCGAGCGGCAGACGCCACAAATTCGGGATGCCTTCGACGCTTAAATACGTCAGAGATTTGCCGTCGGGCGACCAGCCGAAGCTGCTGATTAAATTGTAATCGAATTCACGCTCGGTGTTCCCGACGCGCTCGCCGTCAAACGCGGTGACGCGCAGAGATTTTTTAAAGGTCGTCATGTCGAACGTGATAAAAGCAAGGCGTTTTCCGTCCGGCGATAAACGCGGATACATAACTGCCACTTTCTCGTCGGTCAAAATCTGTGTCGGCGTTCCGCCTTCTATCGAGACCTTCATCAACGCGGGATTTCCGTTTTGCTTCAAGTCACGCTGAAAGATGACCGTTTTTCCGTCGGGGGTAATTTGCGGGTCGAAATCGCCGCTGTTCGGGATTTCTTCGGTCAACGCACCGGCGCTGTTTCCATCAATGTCCATTCGCCAGATTCGCATACCTCCCGAACGATTCGAGGAGAAAATGACGAATCGTCCGTCCGGCGAAACTACGGGATACCCGTTGAATTTGGCTTCGTCGGTTAAACGCGCGGCGTTTTTGTCATCCGCGCCGATTGTCCAAAGGTTGACTGTTTTGTCGTCGTGGCGCGTAAAAAGCAGTTTTCCGCCGCCGATTTCAGCCAGTCCCGCTTCGCCGTCTGCGCCGCGATTTTCCGAAGAAATCTGCACGAGTTCTTTGGTTTGCGGCGTGAAAGACCAGAGATTTGAAACCACGTCGTTTTTGATTGTAATCAGCGACGCGGAATCAGCCGAAAGACCGAGTCGGAAATAATTGTTCAAATCGTTGGTGACCGCGTGAATCTCGCCGTTCGGATAACCGAAACGCCAGATTTGCGTCGCGCCTTCTTCGCTGTTTTTGGCGGTCAGCAAAATCGCCGAGCCGTCTTTAACCCAGACGTAATCAACGATGTGTTTCCACTTTTTCGGATTGAAAACATTGAATTTCCCGTCGGCGACCGCAATTTCGCCGAGCTGCGTTCCCTCCGACTCACCGCCTTCGACTTTGCCGCCCGCCACCAGAATTTTCGAGCCGTCCGGCGACCACTGCGGATTAACTTTGAGAAAGAAATTAAAATCGGAATCCTTGGAACCGGCGAGCGGCTGAACGTTTGAACCGTCCGAATTGGCTGTAAAAACCAGGTCATTAGTGTCTTTGGGAACGTGGCGGATAAAAGCCATACGTTTGCCGTCGGGCGAAAACGAGACGCCTGTGTCAACGTCTTCAATCAACTTTTTCGGAGTTCCGCCCAGAGTCGGTACTTGATAAAGCGTGCCGAGGCTGTTGTCTCCGGTCAGTTGAACGTAATAAATGTAATTTCCGTCGGGCGTGAAAGTGATTCCGCGATACATATACGGGTTCGGCTGCCCGATTGTCACTATGCTGTCGGTCGCCACTTGGCGCACGACCAGACTCCGGCTGCCGACATCGCCGCTCAGATAAGCAATGTATTTACCGTCGGGCGAAATGGTCGGCATAATCGCTTTGCCGTCGGTCGAGATGCGCGAAATCTGCGTTTTTTCAAACGCGGGAGCTTTCACCGCCAAAGGCTCGACTTTCATCCAGCGGTAAAATCCGAAGCTGATTGCAGAGAGCAAAGCGATAATTCCGATTGAAGCAACAACGCTTTGCCATTTGTGCGTTTTAACCTGCCCGACAAGATATTCGGCGCTTGAAGCGTTCGGAGCGATTGAAACCTGCGTCGGATGATTCGCGCTCGAAGTTTGATGAATACGGTTCGGCGCGCTCGAATTGTCTATGAAATATGCAGGCAAAGGCTGCGTTTTATTCTCGGCGCTGATCTCGTGTTCGATTTCGTAAAGCAGATTTTTTAAATCAAGCGCGAAATCTTTGATGTTTTGATAACGCTCTTCGGGTTCTTTTCTGAGAGCTTTGCGGACGATTCGCTGCAATTCGGCGGGCGCATTCGGAACCCATTGCGCGAGCGGTTCGGGTTCCTTGTAAATCACGGCGGCGAGCGTGTCGCTCGCTGTTTCGCCGTTAAACGGCTGGCGTCCGGTCAGCATTTCGTACAACACGACGCCGAGACTCCAAACATCGGTTCGCTCGTCAACGCCAAGCCCGCGCGCCTGCTCCGGCGACATATAACGCACGCTGCCGACGACAACGCCGGGCGTCGTCTGCGCAAACTCGTCAGACCTTTGCGAACCGTCAACGTTGCGCAAAACGGGTTTGGCAAGCCCGAAATCGAGAATTTTCACGATTTGATCCTGCCGGATCATAATGTTTTCCGGTTTGATGTCGCGGTGAATGATATTAGCGACATGCGCGGCTGCCAGAGCGTTGGCGACTTGTTCGGCGACTTTTAACGATCTCGCAATGGAAAGCGGCTGGCGTTTCAGATATTCGCGCAAAGTTTCGCCTTCGATAAATTCGGTGGCGAGAAACGTTCCGTTGTCCGTCTCGCCGATTTCGTAAATCGTAATGATATTCGGATGGTTCAAAGCCGAAGCCGCCTTTGCTTCCTGCCGGAAACGGCTGCGCCGAGCTTCGTCGAGAGAAAATTCGCCGGATAAAATTTTGAGCGCGATTAAACGGTCGAGCTGTTCGTCGTGCGCCAGATAAACTTCGCCCATACCGCCTGCGGCGATTTTTTTGCGAATTTCATAACGTCCGATTTTTTTTCCGATCAACATTGCTCGAAGACTTTCGTTCTCTGATTAAAAGAACACCGCGCGGTTACGATTTGTGACATCAATCTGCGTCCCGAATCGAACAAAATTATAAACGCATTAAAGCTCAATTGGTTTCACAAAGACTGTTAAAGTTTTGTAAAGGTTTGAAAGATTTAAGTGAAGCTATTGAAAGAGCGGACGATAAACTAATTCATCGCCCGCTTCTTTGTGAAAAATTATTTTGTCTGACTAAGCTGTTCCTGCTGCCGCGACGACTTTTTGCGCCGCGTCCGCCATTCCTTTGGCGACGATAAAATTCATTCCCGATTCGGCAATTACGCGATTCCCTTCCTCGACGTTTGTGCCTTCGAGACGGACAACGACCGGAACTTTGACGCCGAGGTTTCGCCCGGCTTCGACAACGCCGCGTGCGACCATATCGGTTCTGACGATTCCGCCGAAAATATTGACCAGAACGGCTTTGACGTTTTCGTCCGCGAGCAGAATGCGAAACGCCTGTTCGACTCTTTCCTGCGACGCGCCGCCGCCGACATCCAAAAAGTTGGCGGGTTCGCCGCCCGCGATTTTAATAATATCCATCGTCGCCATCGCCAGCCCCGCGCCGTTGACCATACAACCGATGTTTCCGTCGAGCTTGATGTAATTCAAATCAAACTTTGAGGCTTCGATTTCAAGCGGTTCTTCTTCGCCCAAATCGCGCAAATCCGCGTAATCTTTATGCCGAAACATCGCATTGTCATCAAAATTTACTTTTGCGTCCAGAGCGATCAAACGGTTGTCTTTTGTCAGCAAAAACGGGTTGATTTCGAGCAAACTGGCGTCGGATTTTTCGTAAGCGTCGTACAGCGCCAGCATAAATTTGACCGCTTGATTGATTAATTCGCTAGGTATTCCCAACCCGAAAGCGAGCTGGCGCGCTTGAAACGGGCGCAAGCCGACAGCCGGATCAATGTATTCTTTTAAAATCTTTTCCGGCGTTTCTGCCGCGACTTCTTCGATGTCCATTCCTCCGGCGGTCGAAGCCATAAAAACGTTTCTGCCTGTTTGGCGGTCGAGCGTAATCGCCAGATAAAATTCTTTATCGAGCGGCAAGCCTTCTTCGATTAAAATCGTTTTGACCTCGCGCCCTTCGGGTCCGGTTTGATGCGTGATGAGCTGCATTCCGAGAATGTTCGAGGCTATTTCTTTTGCTTCTTCCGGCGATTTCGCCAATTTGACGCCGCCGCCTTTGCCGCGCCCGCCCGCGTGAATCTGAGCTTTGACAACGACAACCTCGGTTCCCAATTCTCTAGCCGCCGCTTCGGCTTCTTCGGGCGTTCGCGCGACAATTCCGCGCGGAACGGGAACGCCGTAAGTTTTTAAAATTTCTTTGCCTTGATATTCGTGTATCTTCATAAAATTTGACGCATTTTGAAAAGTTTTGAAAAACGTTTTCGAGTTTAGCCTGTTCGACAAAAAAAAGGCAAAATAAAACCGGGAAACCGCGCGGAAACAAACTTCTCGCGCAATCTCCCGGCGTTGCAGAACAAAAAATCAATTACGGAACATAAGCCGCCGGAGCGGGTTTATCTGTTGAAATTCCCCATTGAATTCCGAGGAAACCGGAAGTGCTTCGCAAAACATACCAATTTCCGCTCTCCGGTCTGAAAACCGCGATGTCCGCACGTCCGTCACCGTCGTAATCCGCCGCGACGGGAATATCGGTCGAAATGCCCCAGCGAACCTCGCCGTAGTTTGTCGCCGGATCGGTCGAAGTGTACCAAGTGCCGGTTGACGGGCGGTAAACGGCAAAGTTGGTAACTCCATCTCCATCGAAATCTGCCGGAGTCGGAATGTCGGTCGAGACGCCGAATTGCTGCTGGACAAACTGATTGTCCGAGCTTCTTAAGATGTACCAGTAAGCAACCGAGGGACGGAAAACTGCGGCGTCCAATTTGCCGTCGCCGTCGTAGTCGCCGACAACCGGTTTATCTCCGGTCGTCCCCCAGGTAATGGCGCGGAAATCAACTCCGGGCTGCGATGACGGGCGATAGAAGAAATAGCTTTGCCCGCCTGTTTGCGAACCGTTTCGATAAACCGCCAAATCCGCCAGTCCGTCTCCGTCCCAATCGCCGGGAACCGGAACGTCGCCTTGTCTGCCGAATTGTTCGGCGCGAAAACTATTAGATTGACTTTGTTGAATATAGAAATAGGCTTTATTCGGGTCTCCCGCTCCGGTCGGTCTGAAAACGGCGATGTCTGCGCGCCCGTCGCCATCGTAATCCGCGGGCGCAATCACATCGCCGGAAACGCCGAAATGAGTAGCCGTGAACGAATTATTCGAGCTGTTGAAAATGTACCAGTTCGCGCCTGCCGGTCGAAAAACGGTGAAATCGGCTCGTCCGTCGCCGTCAAAATCAAACGGCGTGAAATTGCGAAACGGGCTGGAGGCTAATCTGGCGATGCCGAACCGCGTCGCGTTTCCGATCAACGTAAATGCGCCGCCGACCAGAATTTTACCCTCAGCTTGACGCGCGAGCGCATGAATTTGGTGGTTCGCGCCTGCGGGCAAAAACGTGGCGTCAACTCTGCCGTCCGGTCGCAGCCTCGTTATCCGCAACCGAGGCAGATTGTTGACCCTCGTAAATTCTCCACCCACTACAATGCTGCCGTCCGATTCGACTAAAATCGCGTTGATCATCGCAACCGTATCGCTCGACGAAAAGAACTCCGGCGACTGAAAACCGGCATCCGTCGTTCCGTCATTATTCAATCTGACTATCTTGCTTGAGCCGTTGGTGACAACAACATATTTGCCGTTTGTCTGCAACTGGATTCGTCTCACCGCAGAAATGTTTCCGGCGTTAAACGCGGCGTCAACACTGCCGTCCGCATTTAATCTGACGAGATTTGCCCGGTTAAAGCCGCCGACGCCGGTAAACGTGCCGCCGATTAAAACTTTTCCGTCCGGCTGGACGACGATGTCGCTAATTATTCCGTTTACGAGACCGGCGTTAAAGCTCGTATCAACCGTGCCGTTCAGGTTCAAACGAGCGACGGATAATCTCGACGTGTCGTTGATGTCGGTGAAAACGCCGCCGACCAGAATCTTTCCGTCCGGCTGCAAGGCGATTGTGTAGATCTCTCCTAATCCGGCGACATTTGCCGTAAATCCGTAGTCCAAACTGCCATGCGAATGCAGGCGCGCCAATCCGAGGCGACGCTCGCCGTTATAGCTCGTGAATGAGCCGCCGATTATGATCTTTCCGTCCGGCTGAACGACAATCGCGCGCACAATGCCGTCAACTCCGCCACGCGGGTCAAAGCTCGCATCGGTTGTGCCGTCGGCGTTGAGGCGCGCCAGACGATTGCGCGCTAACCCGTTCATTTTGGTGAAGCCGCCGGAAACGATTGCTTTGCCGTCGGGCTGAACGGCTATCGCCAACACGCTTCCCGGCGCGAGCATCTCGAAATTAAATGTTTGGTCAAGCGTCCCGTCCGGGTTGAGTCTGGCGTATCGTTTGGTATTTCCGAATTGTCCGATGAAAACGATTCTGTTTTGCGCGTCAATTGTCCAACCTCCGATGTTGCTCAAATTAGCCGGAGCATTAAACGAACTGTCCACAGTTCCGTTTGCGTTCAAACGCAAAAACCGATTTGCCGTGGAAATTAGAATTTGTCCGCCCGGTAAAAGTTTAATGCCGGTCGGATATTCTCCGATGTTGAAATCAATTTGCGGGGCGAACGACAAATCAACGTTTCCGGCTGGCTGCAGCTTAACCACATTAAGCCGCGCAACGCCATTGACGCTCGTAAATTTGCCAATTACTATCAGGCTTCCGTCCGGCAAGACTTCAAAACCGTCAACGCTAGCCCGCATATCAAACGAATTGGAAAAAGTAGGCGATTCAAACAAAGAGTCTCGGGTGCTGTCGGAATTGTAACGGGCGATAAATCCAGAAGTAGCGAACCCGCTGCCGAAAGTAGCGCCAACAAGAATTTTTCCGTTATTGAGCGGCAAAATCCTTGAAAAATAACTTGCGTTAACTCGATAAAATCCCGAAGTTATTGACGTAAAAGAATTATCGAGGCTGCCGTCCGAATTTAAGCGTCGAATGCTTGTTGCAGCAGAGCCGGCGAAAGATTCGCCAACTACAATTAGAATTTTACCGTCGGATTGAATTGCCCTGACCGAAGCAGCGGAGCTGACGCCTCCGGGATTGCTTTGAACAAATGGGTAAGCGAAAGCCAGGTCCTGGCTGCCGTCGGGATTTAGCCTTACAACTAATGCGCTCCAACTTCCGTTTCCCGAAACGCTGCCGCCGACGAGAATTTTCCCGTCCGGCTGTATGACGATGCTGTTAACGGACATTGAATTGCAAACGCCGCAACTAAATGACGCATCAACCGAGCCATCAGGATTTATACGATGCAGGAAAGGATTGTTGCTGCCTACCGTTCCGAAAACAAGAATTTTCCCGTCCGGCTGAAGCGCCAAGCTCCCCGAAAGCGTCGTGCCCGGTTCGATAGCGGGCACGGCATTAAAGGTCAAATCAACCTCGCCCGCCGCTTTTGCAGAAACGAAGGCGAACAGAAAAATGAACAGGATTGAAAGAAATTTTACCGAGAGATTGATTTTCGTTGTTTTATTTAAAGAGATTTGATGAGACATTTTGTCTCCTTTCTCGCGTGACGAGCGAATTAATTTTTACGGCTTAGCTGAAAATTAACAAACGCAATGCTTTTTGGCATCGGGCTTTATCAAATATATATCATATTTTTCGCGCAAAGACTATTAAATTACTATTTCGCAATCAATTAGAAAGCCCACCAGCCTCGCGTGAACTGCGTCGTAAAAAGCGACAGAAAAAGCAGCGACCAAACGGTAAAGAGAACGTTCGCCCACAATGAGCGCCGCGCCGCCAGAGCCATTAAGATAAACAGCGGAAAAAGCGTCAAAGTGTAGCGCGGGACGCTTTGAATAAACGCGGTGCTGACGAAAAGCAGCCAGTTTAAAACCATCCAAACGCGGTAAGAAGCGCGCAGTGTTCTCCAACCGATTATTGTCCCCAGCAATCCGACGGCGACGAAAATCAATTCCTGAAAGCCGTGCATTTGAAGCCCCGATGGGGATTTGTAATAAAGCATTTCATAAGCGCCTTTAAAACCGCTCCAAGGCAGCGACAAACGTCTGCCCCAAAACTCTCGCTGCAAATCGAGAAACATCAGCGGATTTCCCGCAACCGCATAATTCAAACCCAAATACGCAGCGAAACCAGCCGGAATCAAAATCAAAAACAGCCATTTCGGATTAAATTTTCCGGTTTCCCGGCGCTCGTTCCAGACCTCGAACAAAATCGCAAAGCACAAAATCAGCCCGTTGATTCTGGTCAAACAAGCCAGCCCGCCCAAAATGCCCGCAAGCAGCCATTTTCTTTTGCGCGCCGCCAGAAAACAGCCGACGGTTAAAGCCAGAAACGTGCTTTCGGTGTAAGGAATATGCAGAAAAAACGCTGTCGGAAAAATGAACAAAAACAAAACGGCAAGTTGCGCTGTTTTTTCCGAAAAATCGAGCCGCACCAATTCTCTGAAACACAAACCGAGCGCGATTGACGCGATTGCAGAAACCAAAAACCCGCTCGCCAGATAGCTTTTGGTGAAAACCGTAACAAAAGCGACGAGCAGCGGATAAAACGGAAAGAAAACCAATTGAAAACGATCTTCGCCGCCCGCCGCGTAACCGTAATGAGCGATGCTCAAATAACTTTTCGCGTCCCAGCGATTCCAGATGCCGAGCGCCGTCGTCAAATCATTCACGGGCTGGTCGGCGACGATTTGGTGGCTTTGAATTGCGAACAGCAAAATCAGAATTTTAATCGTCAAAACAATCCCGATAACTCTCGCATCGAGCCAATTGTATCTTTTTAAAAACTTGTTTGTTTTTCGCATATTTGCGCCGTTCTGTTGTTATGAGTAAATGCCGAATTGCCCGTTTTTTCAACTCTTGCCGCTTGATTACCGAATCCGCTCTTGCGTCTCGCGGCGGTCTGGCTTAAACTTCCGTTTCACCTGAAGTCCACTCCGCAAGTTCTTTGCGCAATCAGTCTCTTCAAAACGACTTCAGGCAAAATTCTTTAATCTGAAAGGAGATTTTTGCCGTTTATGAAAGCCTATCTAACAGAAAATATTCGCAATATGGCTGTCATCGGACACGGCGACGCGGGTAAAACCCAGTTTGTCAGTTCTATGCTCCATATCGCCGGAGCCACGCAGCGTTGGGGAAAAGTTGACGAAGGAACGACCGTCACTGATTTTGACGAAGATTCCATCGCCCGCAAAGTCACGCTCAACACCAATCACGCTTATCTCGAACACAAAGAGACGAAAATAAATCTGCTCGACACGCCCGGTTACGCCGCGTTTGTCGCGCACGCGCGCCCGGCGCTGAGAGTCGCGGATTGCGCCGTCGTCGTCGTTGACGGCGTTAACGGAATCGAAGTTCAAACCGAAAAAACCTGGACTTACGCCAACGAATTTTTGCTTCCGCGCATTATGGTCATCAACAAATTGGACAAAGAGCGATCCGATTTCGGTCACGCTTTGGATACGGCGCGAAACAGCTTTGCGCGTTCGATTGTGCCTTTCACGCTGCCGATTGGTTCTGAAGCGAATTTTCGCGGAGTCGTTGATGTCGTCCACCAAAAAGCCTATGAATTCAGCGAAGGCAAAATGCGCGAAATTCCGGTTCCCGAAGAAGGAAAAGGTTATTTGGAAGAAACCCGCACTCGTTTGATCGAGCTTGTCGCCGAATCTGACGACGCGCTTTTGGAAAAATACTTTGAAAACGGCACGCTTTCGGACGAAGATTTGATTCCGAATCTGGTCAATGCAATCGCCAAAAGCCGTCTGTGTCCGGTTTTCGCGGCTTCGAGTCTGACGCTCGTCGGTCTGCAAAACATTTTGGACGCGATTGTCGAATACGTTCCCGACCCGGCGCACCACGAAGCCGAGCGAGGTTTTAAAGATTCGGATTTGACGGGCGATCCGGTGATGCGTAAATACTCGGACGATGAGCCATTTTCCGGCTTTGTTTTCCGCACGATTGCCGATCCGTTTGCCGGTCGAATCAACGTGATGAAAATCATCTCCGGCAAAATTTTCCCCGACGCCAATGTTTCCAATTGTTCGCGCGGCGCGTCCGAACGTATCGGTTCTCTCCAGGTTATTCAAGGGAAAAATATGGAGAAAATTGATCAGGCGCACACCGGCGACATTATCGCCGTCGTCAAATTAAAAGAGACGCAGACCAACGATACTTTATGCGATAAACAATCAGGGATTGTTTATCCGCCGGTCGAATACCCGGAAGCCGCCATTTCATTCGCCATCGAACCGAAATCGCGCGCCGACGAAGAAAAAATCTCGCAGGCTCTGCATAAAATTCTGGAAGAAGACCCGTCGCTTCATTTCGACCGCGACGCGCAAACCAAAGAGTTTATTCTGTCCGGTTCGGGTCAGCTTCACATCGAAACGGTCGTCGAAAAACTCAAAAACCGCTATCACGTCGAAGTCGCTCTGCACCCGCCGAAAGTTCCGTACAAGGAAACTCTGACGGCGCGCGCCGAAGTGCAAGGACGCCACAAAAAACAATCCGGCGGACGCGGACAGTTCGGCGATTGCAAATGCGTTTTTGAACCGCTCGGTCGCGGCGAAGGCTTTGTTTTTGAAGACAAAATCTTCGGCGGCGCGATTCCCGGTCAATTCCGCCCGGCGATTGAAAAAGGAATCATCGAAGCCGCTTCGGGCGGCGCGGTCGCCGGCTATCCGCTGGTTGATTTCAAAGTCACGCTGATTGACGGCTCGTATCACTCGGTTGATTCGGACGAACATTCGTTCAAAGCCGCCGGTCGCAAGGCTTTAAAAGCCGCCATCGAAAAAACGCACCCGATTCTGCTCGAACCGATTATGGACGTTGAAGTTTTCTGCCCGCAGGAAACCTCCGGCGACATTATGGGCGATCTAAACTCACGCCGAGGTCGCGTTCAGGGAATGGACGTGAGAGGCAAACAACAGGTTATCAAAGCTCAAGTTCCGCTCTCGGAAATGCTCGATTATCAATCGAAGCTAAATTCAATGACCGCCGCTCGCGGCTCGTACCATATGCAGTTTTCGCATTACGATCCGGTTCCGCAGCATCTTTCGGGTAAAATCATCGAACAAGCCAGAGCCGAAGGCAGAATCCGCACACACGAAGAAGACGAGTAACTTCTTTATCAATAAAATCAAAAAGGGCAGAAATTGTTTCTGCCCTTTTCTTTTCGCCGATAGAATACTTAATGGCTTTAACAAGTTGTCGGAATTGAAGTTCCGTATGTTGCGTTGACGTATTTAAGGAAGTTTTGCGCCGAAGGCGTGTCCAGACGATAGGAAACGTTAGTTGCGCGGCAGACGGCATCGCCCGTAATCGTTATAGAGCCTAGAATTTGCTGCCCGTTTACCGTGATGAAATTAGGTCCGCCGGAATCGCCGAAACAAGCTCCGCCGTTTCCGGTCGCGGGATTTTGCGATAGACGAATAAAAGTATTATTCAGCGCGTTTAAGCTGGAAAACGAGTACATTCTGGGGATCGGGTTAACATCCTGAAAATACGGAACTCCGCCGCCAACGACTCGATTTTGCAAACCGTAACCGGCATTCGTAAAGATTGTATCGTTCAATAAGTTTTGAGCCGCAAGCTGGTCAAACAGTCCGCATGTCGGAAGCGTTGCGGGCGTAATTCCTCGAACGTTTGATTGGAGAATCAACACGCCGATGTCGCCTGTGTCGCTCTGGCTTTGATTGTAATTCGGGTTGGTAACAACGTAGCTGACGGCGAGTAATTTGGTTTTGCTCGTTGTTTTATTGCCGAATGGAATTGATTTATCGAAACTGACGTAAGCCGTAAAGCCTTGCGGAGCCAGCGTACTGGTAAAATACTCGGTGCAGTGGCTCGCGGTTAAAAAGACGTTCGAGGTGATTAATGTCCCCGAACAAAGCGGATAAATCTCACCGCTCGGAGATTTGACGATAAACGCTCCGACGTTGCTGTAAGTGTTTTCTTTATCAACGTAACCATAAGTAATGGCTTTCGTTCGCACCGGGACGAAGAGCGTTGAAAGAACAACGGCTAAGAAGAGAAGAATTGAGATGTTTTTGAAGCTGCGCATTTTTACAGTTTTCCTTTCTTTCAAGATTGTTAGCTTTGTAGAGCTGATTTCTGTAGACCAGTGATTATATCTTTGTTATCCGAAGATGACAATTAACTCACAGCTTTTATGAATTGCTCTCAACACAGCACGTCTTTCAAGCAAATTATCGAACAAGCTCATACCGAAAGCAGAATCCACAGACACGAGGAGAATGAATTACAAATTTCAAGTTTGTTTTGTTCAAAGAAAAAGGCTTGCATTAACAACGATGCAAGCCTTTTTCAATTCAATTTGCTTTTCACAAATTACGGATTCATAAATCCGAGATTTGAGCTTGAAAAGTTTCCGATGTTCGGGAAAACGACCGGAAGATCGGCGTCGGTCAAACCGAACCAGCGTCCGAGCGTGGCGGCGTATTGTTCAACCCCGGTTGTCGGTAGCCAGCGCCCGCGCGGGCTTGATCCCGTGTCAACATCGTCTGGACCGCCGAGCTGTAGAGTCGGGAAAATGTTGCCCGTTCCGTCCGGTCTGGTGCTGCCGTAAATGTTGCCGCCCATCACAGAACCGCCCAGCACGAGCATATGATTGCCCCAAGCGTGGTCAGAGCCGGCAACCGCCCCTGTCCCGGCGGGATTCAGCGTTCTTCCAAAATCCGACAAAGTAAACTGAGTCACTTTATCCTGGATTCCCTGCACGCCCATTTCATCGTAAAACGCACGCATTGCCTGGCTCAGTTGAACGAACAAAGCGGTTTGACCGTTTTGCGCGTTCAATTGGTTTTGGTGCGTGTCGAAACCGCCGAGCTGAACAAAGAAAACCTGTCGGTTGACGCTCAAATCAGTGCGTTTTTTTATTACGCGGGCGACTTGTTTGAGCTGATTTCCGATATTTGTGTTCGGGAAAGCAACGGTTACTTCTTGCGGATTATTGCTGAGAGCGTTGCTGGCGGACTGCGCCTGATTTGTGATGTTGCTTGCCGCCGCAACGACTTGCGAATCCAAATCAATTGTCCGCAGTTCAGCCAAAGCGGTTCGCCGAGCAGCCGATCTCGCGTCAGTTCCATATCCGGCTAAGACCAGTGTTTGATTAAGCGCTGTGTTGCCGCTCGCAATTGCCAGCGGAGTCGTGGTTCGTCCGAGCGTGAAAAGCTGCGTTCCCGAAATCGAAGTAATCATCGGCACGAGCGCGCCCGGATTGTTCGCAGTATTCGACAAATCCGCGATTCTACCGCCCCAGCCTAAATACTCGCGGGTGTCGGAGCGCGCGGTTTGTTGCTGCTGAACCTGATCGGAGTGCGAGAAAAGCTGATACGGTCTCCACGCCGGCATTTGCTGATACTGTGTTTTCGTCATCGGACGAATCAAATTGCCGACGTTCGTCACGGCAGCCAATTTGCCCTGCCCCCACAGCTCGTGAATTCCGTTGTTCGGCTGACCCGTAACGGGTCCGAAATTGGGATTCAAGCCGTAAGTTAGATTATTCAGGCGCGGAACATTGATCGGAAGCAATTGGTTTTGCGGAATCGCCAATCCCTGCGTCGCGCGCGTCGCCGCGTATGCCGCATAGTTGCTGATGTTGGCGTCCGAATGATTCGGAATTATGAGATTGTTTCCGTCGTTGCCGCCGGAAAGGAAAATGCAAACGAGCGCGCGATAATCCGAAGGCACGGCGGCGGACGAATCAGCGGAGGATTTGCCTTCCATTGTTTGCGCCAGCGCGCTCATCATTCCGAAGTGTCGCGCTTGCGTCGCCAATGCCAGCATACTTAAGGCGCAACCCGATTTTTTCAAAAATTCTCTTCTATTTTCTTTCATCGTTTTTCACCTCTTATCTTTGCACTTGGTATTGCGACGAAGTCGCTACAAGATAAACGGCTTGCTGCGCTTTTTGCAGCGCCGTCATTCCGGCAACGTTGATCGCCGGGCGAATTTTGCCTTTCATTGCTTCGGACATCGTTCCGTGCATCATTTTTGTGTTCAATGCTTCGATCAAGCTGTTTCCGGTCGGATCAGCCGCCGCCAAAGCTGTGGCTTCCGCAAGATCAATCGAAGTTCCGCACGGTTGGGTAGGAGACGGCGTTGCAGCAGTCGGCTGTTGAAAAGGAACCTGATTGAAAACCAGCGTATTCGTGATATTAATTCTGGCAAACGAGCTTCCGGTATTGGCAAGAGCAAACTCTGGTCCGACTATATCCGTTCCCGGAACGACATAATCGGGCGGGAAATAATTGAAAACCGTCGGCGGATTCCATACGTTTTGTCCAAGCGGGGCGGTAATATTGCCGTTGAGAACGCCGTCGCTTCTGTTTTCGCACGAAGCGGGTGCAGGCGTCTGAACACCGCCAACATTGATTGGATTGGAAGCCTTTACATTAAAAGTCCGCAGCAGGTTTGTCACGTATTGGAACGGCTCGCGCAATTTGCCGTAAGTCGCATCGGTTTTGCGGCTGCCGCGCGCTTCCGGGTCGAGCAGAATCGCTTTGACGAGCGCTTTCATATCGCCCCGAGTTCCGTTGCCGTTGTTGTTAAAAACGGCTGCAATTCGGGCAACGTAAGCCGGGCTGGGATCGCTCGTGACGAGATGCTGAATCATCAATTTTCCGACGAACGGAGCGACGTTCGGATGATAAAAAATATTATCGAGCGTTTTGTTGAGCGAATCGTTGGCGTATGCGATGCGGGCGTCGTTGGTCGTGCAATTTGTGCAAGCCGGAATCGTCGGATTCGGCGCGCCCGGATAATCAAACAAAGTTTTCGCCGTCTGATCGTGATTATTCGGCGTCGCCAGATACATCGGGTCAATGTAATTCGGTGTGCCGCTGGAGAAATTAGGGCAAGCCGGATTTGCGCCGTTATTACAAAGCGACCAACCCGTAAACACTTTGGTGAATTGGTTGACTTTATCCTGATCGTAAGTCGGAATCCGATTTCCCTGATTGTCGAGAATCGGCGTTCCGTCCTGATTGAGCATATCCAGACCGATGGTGAATAATTGCAGAATTTCGCGCGGATAATTTTCGTTCGGATTAGTGCGCGTGCTGCGAACCATATCGAGATATTCGCCCATCGCCGGATTGAGCGTCATTTCTTTCATCAAATCGCGGTAATTGCCGAAAGCGTGTTTGTCGAGAATTTCATAATACTCCTGCACCCAACGCTGTTGGAATCCGTCCAACCCCGAAACAACCCAAATCTGGTGTAAAGCCCAGGTCGTACGCCGACGCAACTGATCTTCGCCGTAAAGAGCTTCTTTAAACATCCAGTTTTGGTTTTGATATTGACCGTAATGGTCACGAATGCACATTTGATAATTCGGATCAGTCGTCGCGCCGCAGCCGCTAACAGGGTCGTTAATGTTAGCAGTGCTTTTCAGTGGGAAATTCGGATAAGGAAAGGTGGGTTGTTTTGTAAACTGTTCTTCAATCCAACGGCTTAAGCCGAGTTGTCGGAGTCTAAGATCGAGAGCCGCAGTCGGACCGAAGGCGGCTTGTTCCATAAAGCGCTTGCGATCACCGCCGGTCGAGACAAAACGCTCTGCTTTCGACAAATGCGCGACGGGCGCAGGAGTCGGAACTGCTCCGGCGTCGTCTCTGATTTTGCCGCCGGTCGTTCCCAGTCCCAAACGCACGCGATTGCTCGTATTTCCGCGCCACGAAACGCGAATTAAAATGTCGCCGTTTGCTTCAGGCTGACCGTTGTATCCATTTTCGTCCGTTAAGCGAACAGTCAAAGCGTAAACCCAATCCATTTTGCGAATCGGCTGAATGTTTTCAACCGTTAGACGATACTGCGTCCCGCGAGCGTCTTCGGCGTAAACGCGAAATGCATTTGCAGCTTCGTCCGCCATTAAATCAACGTTCGTCACAAAAACGATTGCCCGCGCGCCCGGCTGAAAGACTTCGGCGTTCTTCTTGGGCAGCGCGCCGCGAAAAGTATCGGCATTTGCCGCCAAAGCGCGGGTTGAATCCGAAACGCTGATTAAAACGGGATCACTCGAATCGGGGATTTCGTCTTGAGCGAGGGCGTTTGCGGCAAAGCACAGCAAAAGCGCGATTGAACAAAAACTCAAACATTTTCGTCCGAAAATCCTGAGACCGAGGCTTAGTTTTGTCTCCATATTGCTCTCCTTAATTTTGTCGGGCGCGAAGCGTGTCGTTTGAAAAATGAAAAAATTTCGCGCTTTTGGTCTTCTTATCCGATGATTTTTGGCTATCAATTTTTAGAATCAAATGACTGTGAGAACTGCGGTTAATTAAACCGTATTTCTCATTTTATAAATAATCGAATCAAACTACAAGTTTTCTCTCAATTTATCCACAATAAAAGATTTGATTATTTAATGCTCTTAACGGAACAACTTTTTAGACTTGCGGAAAGACGATTTGGTCTTAAAAGATTCGTGTTTGTTTGATCGGGTTGCAAAAAAAATGAATTGAAGCCGAATTATACAGGCTTTTTACATTCTCCGGTTTTAATTACTTTAGTACTTTAACTTTACTTAAAATTACAAGCAAGTCGAAAACCGATATAATTTTGCTTAACTCCGCCTGATGCAGGCTGTCTATAAGTAAGGTTTAAATTAATCTTTTTTAATGAACTGCCTTCTTTGCTAAACGACAATCCGCGCAAGGTAAATTTACCGCTGTTTTTATAGCGACTGTCTTTCGAGTTTTCAGGAAAATTGGGATAATAAGCAAACGGCGTGGAAGTCCATTCGATAACATTCCCCATCATATCCTTGAGTTCCCCGACATTCGTCACATCGCCGGATGCTCCAACTTCCTTGAGAACCCCCGTAGCGATATTTACGCGATCCGCGAACCACTCGCCGCCCCAAGGGTAAATGTTTTGCTGCGCGCCGCTGCGGGCGGCATATTCCCATTCCTGTTCGGTCGGTAAACGACATGGGATATTGTCGCGCTTCGATACCCAGTCGGCAAAATCTCTCGCATCGAAGAAAGTCACATTTGTAACCGGCAGTTTCTTTTGCTCCTCGGCGAGCTTGCCGTTTCGCCAGTTATCCGGCGCTGCGTGATTTGTAGCGGCGACAAATTCGGCATATTCTTCATTTGTTACTTCCGTCTTGTCGAGATAAAAATCGCCGATGTTCACCGGATGAGCGGGAAATTGAGCGCCGTAAAACTGTCCCTCATCGGGAGAAACATCATCTCGCCCCATTTGAAATGCGCCGCCCGTTATCTTAATCATCTTATTTTTTACCCGAAGACCGGCTAAATTCGCAGAATTTGTCGAAAGCCCTTGTTCATCCCGCATCCCGATTTTCCGACCTGCATTAGATTCACCGGCATTGTTATTATTTAAAGGCTCCGTTGCCGGTTTAAAAAGCATAAAACCACCGATGGACGCGGCGACAATAAAAATCAAAATTCCTGCATATAAAGACGTACTTTTAAGACGGCTCCGATTGGGAATCGGAGCCGTATCTAAAATATTCGTTGAGGTTGATGCGCTAACCTGTGTCGGAGTGTGATTTTGCCATTCTTTAAACGAATTTTCTCCTGGAATATCGTTTCCGCTTTGAGCCGAATTGCCGCTTTCTTTATTCGCCGCTTCCTGTTTGACTTTTTCAATTAATGAACGAGCCGAGTTTTCCGCCTTCTTGCGCGCCTCCTCTTCCTGTTCTCTTTTTCGAGACTCGGATGCCGCGAATCGCTGCATTTCTTCCAAACGCTTTTGAGCCTCGATAATTTCTTCGGCTAAACGCCGCGCTTCTTCTTCGGCTTTGATTCTGGCGGACTCGGCTTCGAGGCGTTTTTTTGCTTCGTTTTCCACTAAAAAGCGCGCTTCGTTTGCCTGTCGTTCCGCGTCAAACGCCTGTTTTTCCAAACGTCCGACTTGTTCTTTAATTTCCTGCGCGGCTTTTGCTTCGGCGATGCGTCTTTGTTCGGCTACATAATCGTCATTCCGCCTGATCTGTTCTTCTATCTTTTGGCGCTTTTGTTCGGCTTCAACGCGGCGATATGCTTCCGATTCAGCCTCTTTTTTCGCTTCCTCATACTGCCTTTTAGCTTCGGCGGCTTCGCCTGCTAATTTTAAAGCCGCTTCTTCGGCTCTGATTCTCGCGGCTTCCGCTTCCTGACGTTTTTTTGCTTCGTTTTCTATCAGCAGCCGGGCTTCATTTGCCTTCCTTTCGGCTTCCAAAGCCTGTTTCTCAAGACGCGCAGCCTGTTCTTTGACTTGAGCCTCAATTATTCTTTTTTGTTCGGCTTCATATTCTTCGTTGCGCTTGATTTCGGCTTCTATTTTCTGGTGTTTTCGTTCAGCTTCCAAGCGCCTATAGGCTTCGGCTTCCGCTTCCCTTTTCGCCGCCTCATAATTCCTTTTAGCTTCGGCTGCTTCTTCTGCCAATTTTAGCGCCGCGTCTTCGGCTTTCCGGCGGGTGCGTTCTTCGATTTGCCTTTGCTCGGCTTCTTTTTCAGCTTTGCGGCGTTCTTCCTCGGCGCGCTGTTGAGCTTCCAAAGCAATTTGAACCGAGGCTTTTGCTTTTTCTTCGGCTTCTTTTCTGACTTTTACTTCTTCCAGCAGGCGTCTCGCTTCGGCTTCCGCCTTTTCTCGCCCTTCTCTTTCGGCGGCGAGCTTGCCTTCCATTTCAGAGTGAATCCGGCGGCGAGCGTCTTCCTCTAATTTTTGCTGCGCCTCGACGGCTTTTTGGCGGGCTTCTTCGGCAGTTCTCTGCGCGGCGGCAAATTCCTGCGCCAACTTTTCGGCTTGGTTTTCCTGATAGCGAGCGTCTTCGAGCCGGTTTTGAGCCTGGATAAACTCTTCCGCTAAATTCTCTTTGCCTTCTAAATCAATTGTGTCGGGAAGATTGAGAAATGTATTTATCGCTTGATTTTCGCTCGGCGACAAAAGACTTTGAATATAACTGGAATCAGAACCGCTTTTTAAACCTGTTTCATTTTTTGAAATTGGATTTCCGATATTAAAAATCGGATCGGAGGAAATAAAATCCGATTCGTTTTCCGGTATCAGACCTAGTTTTGAAAGTACCTGTTCGTATTCGGACAAAAGCTGTTCGACCGTCGCGGGTCTTTGCTCGCGCTCTTTCGCCAGAGTTCTTTGCACGACGGCTTCAATTTCGGGAGGAATCGAAACTCCGAGCGATGCAAACGAAGGCGGAGCGTTTTGCAAATGTTTATACATCAGCGAAACGAGCGTCTCGCCGGTGAAAGGCGGCTCGCCCGCCAGCATTTGAAACAGCATCACGCCGATGCTATAAATATCCGCCCGGTGATCTATATTTTCGTTCGACCATTGCTCGGGCGACATATAGAGCGGCGAGCCGAGCACGTTCGTCGTTTTCGCCTGAATCAGCGAGGCGTAAGATTCGGACGCTTTGATTTTCGCCAATCCGAAATCGAGAACTTTGACGCCCTTATTTTGCGGATTTCCGTTCTTGAGCATCACATTCAAAGGTTTTAAGTCCCTGTGGACAATTCCTTTTTTGTGAGCTTCTCCTAATCCGAGCGCGATTTGCGACAATATTTCATACGCTTTTTCCGGCGCGAGCCGTTTTTCTATCTGCAAATAATCGGTCAGAGAAATTCCGTCAATAAACTCCATCACCAGATACGGAATATTATTTTCAACGCCGTAGTCGGTAACGGTTACCACATTCGGATGGCGTATCGAAGCAGCCAAAACGGCTTCCTGATGAAATCTCAGCAAAATTGTTTCATCGAGTTTGACGACTTCCGGCGAGATAATTTTAATTGCGTGTAAGGTTTTTATGAACTTATGTTTAGCTTTAAACACAGTTCCCATTCCGCCTTTGCCGAGCCTTCTTTCCAAAAGGTAGCGCCCGCCCAGAATTGTTTCGCACTCGAAGGAGAATTGCAGAGGCTGGCGGTCGTTCGGACAAAGATTATCCCAATCATCAAAACAGGAATTGCAACTGGGACACTCTTTCATGACTAATTGTAATCCGTATTTAGCCTAAAAATTAGCGACTTGAAGCCTGTGCATAAATCAGATGCTGTGTTTTTACCGCGTGAGCGGTAGCTTGATTTTAGCCGTGTCTTTTAAGGCACGGTGTAGCGGCGTCAAGATTTCCGCGTCGCGCGAGCGACGATTGAACCGTATCGCCATTTTTTCAATCGTCGCTCGCGCGACGCCGATTCGTTTCCAGCTTTCCGTGCGTTAAAACGCACGGCTAAAATCAGTTTATCGCTCGCGCGATAACTTATGAACCCGCTTTAGCTGCTTCAGTGTTGGAATTATTTAAGTCCATTGTAATCTGTCCTGTTAAATATTAATCCTGTTTGAAAGACAATGAATGCAAAATATTTTGCTGACGAGTTGTCATTAAACAAACGCATTTATTCGGCTTTGGACTTATTTATAATTGATGAAAAAGTTGCTAACTTCAAATCTAGCCGAATCCTTCGTGCCGATTCCGATTGCGCCTATCGGAAAAGTGTTATTTTGATCTTCAACAATTCCGATGTCATAAACCGCGCCCGTATCCGTGTCCTCCAGCGAAACTTTAAAAACATTGTCTTTGGCGGTAATGGTAATGTTAAAAAACTTGGAATTGCTGAAAGACGGCGCAAAGCTTTTGATGTTTGTGTTGACCAGCACATCTTTTACTTTGCCGTCTTTGACGATATAGCCGGTTAAAAAATACGGTTCGGCGGCGGCAGAGCCGTTTATCTGAATCAAATAATAATTCTTGTCATCAATTGCCCGCAGCACAAAACCCATTGATTTATTATCGAGCGAGCGCAAACTGCTTTTCAACTGAAAGTTTCGATAATGGTTGAATCTTTCGTTTTGCAGCAGCGCGACTCCGGCGTTGTTCGTCTGCATTCTTTTATTTTCCAGCTTCCAGCCTGCGGGCATTTTCCACTCGTTCGGCAGCCAGTTGGCAAGAAAATCTTCGGTGCTAACGGTGCGGTCGAGCTTAAAAGGGATTTCATCGTCCGCGTTTTTTATTTTCTTTAAATCTTCTTCGGAAATCGTTAATTTCCTTGAAATAGGTTTGTATTCAACATCGCCGGGGCGAATTTCGAGTTGATAGTCGCCTTCGCGCATTTGCATAATCGCGGCGCTGCCGTCCCTGTTGATCGGAACCATACAATAACCGCCGCCGCTTTCGCCCGGTTTTTCAATTTGCGCGTAGCGAACTTCGCCGCTCGAAAGATTTGTTTTGATAAAAACGTCGTGCGTAATCGGCGCTAAATTAACCGGCACAGTGACTAATTCCTGCGGTTTGACTTCAATCTCGGATTCTTCCGTGACAAAACCTTTAAGTGAGACGTTTAAAAGATATTTTCCCGGCGGCACGTTTTGCAATTCCAAAACGCCGATCTCGTCGGTTTTTTTTTGCTGCTGATATTGTTTCTGTGAGCTTAAGGATTTTAAATTTACCGCCGCAAAAGGCTGTACGGTCGTGATCGCAATCCCGGAAATTTTTTGAAATCTGACTTCCGGCACTTTCTTGACGACGACGACGGTTTGCGTGCGCGTAATAAATGAAGGTTTAGGGCGACGTTTAGGCGGCGAATCTTTCGGGCATTCGATACACTGCGCGTTTGATGAAATTGCGCTCAAGACAAAAACCGAAACAAGACAAATTGCTAAACTTATTAACCGTTTCACTTGTAAATCGAGAAGATTGGGAGTTTCAGTCAGAGCTTATGATTTAAAAACCTCTAACTGAAACTCCCAATCTTTTAACCACGGAGATGCGGCGCGTTTTATGCTTAGAATAAATATTTCAAAGCAAACTGCACGCGCCTTCCCGGCGTTATCGTATCAACGGCTCGTCCAAATCCGGGCGCTTCCAGAAACCGCACCGGAATTGCGAAGTTAGCGCGATTGATAAAGTTAAAAACATCTATGCGGAACTGAAGAGTTTGCCGCTCGGTAATTGAAAACGGCTTGGAAAAAGACGCATCCAGATTCAACAGGCTGCGCCCGCGAAAACTATTGCGCCCGACAGCGCCGTCAGAACCTATCGGAGCAAGCATTGATTGAAACTGCGCATTGCTGCTCGCGGTATTGGTCAACACCTCGGAATTGTTTCCGCCGTTTTCCGTAATAAATTGAGCGTTATTCAACCGATCAGTTAAATTGCCGTCCAAATTCACGTCAAAAATGCTGTTCACGGTAAACGGCTGCCCGGTTTGAAATCTCCCCGTGCTGGCGATTTGCCAGCCGCCTAAAACGTAACGAACAAACGAACTTTGACTCCGAAGCTGCGGCAGATCGTAAACCACAGAATAGGCAACCTTATGACGGCTGTCAAAATTTGAAGCGGCGTATTCTCCGGCGAAATTGAGGCTGTTTTGCGGAAGAGACGAAGCGCCTGCCAGATCAAACACATCCGAAACGTCATCCTTTGCCTGTGAAAGCGTGTAATTCACCTGATATTGAAAAGCCGGAACGAGACGACCTCTTAATTGAAGCTGCATCGAATGAAACTGCGACCGCCCGGTTGTCTCAAACTGATTAATCGCTCCCACGTTCGCCACCGGACGCCCGCCGCCTAAACCGTTCGCCGAAGGATCATAAGTAAAGCCCCGCAATGTCGGCACGCCGCTGACATAGCCTGAAACCGTTGACGGCGCGCTCAAAATGCTCAACTCGTTGATTCGAGCGATGAAGTTGCTGCCCAAATTGGGGGTCGTAAAACGAAGCAGATTTCGTCCGGTAGTTCCGACATAAGAGACGGAGAGAAACATATCTCTGCCGAAAAGCTGATGTTCGATTCCCGCGTAATATTGATGAGACATCGGCGTCTCCAATTGTCTCGCCGGAAGCGTCGCGCCGAACGGAGAGCCGTTTCCGTTTTTCGCCAGATGAAGGAAAGCGAATGCGCCGCGGATGCCGCTCGAATCCAGAGTGTTTAAAGTTCCGGCTTGAACTCCTCTGGCAGTCGGATTTGCCGTCGGCGTCAACAAATTAAACACATAACCGTTGTTGTTCGGACTGATCGTGACCGGGCAAACGCCTTGCGCTACCGAAAATAAATAGCACGGCAATCCGCCGCCGAAGTTGACGGTTGTAAAGGTCGGGAAAACGTTGCGCGACTGGCTGACCACCGAACCGAGAATCTGGTCGTAATAAATTCCGTAACCGCCCCGGAAAACCGTTGATTGATTCGGCGAGTACGCCAACCCGAAACGCGGCGCGAAATTATTGCGGTCGGACTCGTAAATTCCGCTTCTTCCGTCAATAAACTCGTTCAGCCCTGCGATTGCATCCGGCACAATAATCGGATTTCCGACGGCGGTTAAATTGGGAACAGGAACTTTCGGTAAAGCCTGTCGAAAAATGCTTTCAATTTTTTCGTCAGCTTCCTTCGGCGGCGTGTTGTATTCGTAACGCAGACCGTAAGAGATAGAAAGATTAGACTTCACTCTCCAATCGTCCTGAGCGAAAAAGTTGAGCTGGTAATAGTTTAATTTGATTCGTGCGTCTTTTCCCGGCTCAACCAAGCTCTGGAAAAATCCGGTCGGCGCGCCGACGGCGGCGAGATCGAGCGGACTGATAAAACCGCCGAGACCTTGCAAACTGCCCGCTGATGAGACCGTCGAACAACCGAGAGCGTTTCCGACAGTTCCCGGCGAACCGCAAGCCGTACTGCCCGGAGGCAGAAAAGTTGTTTGCGTGACCGGAATCGAATTACCTGCAAAATTCGGCGCGCCGTAAAATGTAATTAAAGGGCGCGAATTGCGCGGCAAATCGCTGTCCAAAACTGTTCGCCGAATGTCTGTTCCAAATGCCAAATTGTGATTTTTTATTCTGCTCAGTCGCAGTGTGTCAGCAATTTGAAATGTGTTGTTGACGCGATTTTGCGGGAAATTGAAAACATCAACTCCAACCGGGCTGAAACCGCCGATAACGACCTGCCCGACGGCTCCCAATCTCGCTTCCGTTGATCCCAGGGTTGAATATGAAACAGCGTTGCTTCCCGGCGCTGTAGTATTAGCCAGATAACGCGCATTTAAAAGAAAACGGGATTGATCCGCGCTGCCAAAGCTCGATGATGTCGGGAGCAAAAAGCTGTTGTCGCGAATTTCATTAAACTTAAGTCTCGTGCGTCCCCACGAAAAGCGCAATAAATTCGATAAATTATTCGTTAAATCTCCGGTCAGATAAGTAGAGAAATTATCCGTTCGCACGAGCGATTCCAAACTTGAGAAAATCGCTCCGCCCGTCACCGGCAAGTCACGCGAATCGTCGGTTAAATTATAGCGTCCGGTAAGTGTCTGTAAGCGCCCGCCGAGCAGAAAATAATGGTCAACTCTGCCGGAAAAAACTTTTCCTCTCGCGTTCGCCGGAAGCATTTGCGTCAGCGTATTGCGCCCGTAAACTCCGGTCGGATCGTTTGGAAACGGAAAAAGGCTGAAAATCAAATTTCCCGATTCGGTTGTCGGACGAAGCTGCAATTGGGATTGCCCCAAAGTCGTCAACCCCGAAGCGCCGCTGTTCAAAAATCCGCGCTGCTCAATTGTCGGCACGGCAAAATGCGATTCTTTGACGGCGTTTAAAAACTGTCCTTCGGCGGAAACAAAGAAGAATGTTTTCTCCGGCACAATCGGTCCGCCCAAAGCTCCGCCGCCGTGCAAAAGCGTCAAAGAATCTTTCCTTCCGGCTGGATTTTGAACAAACACCGGACTTCCGTCGAGTAAAACCGGGACTGCGCCGCCTGAATTTAACCGCGTTCCCGTTAAACCCGTTGGCGTAGTGTCGCCCTTAAAATCGAAAAAATTGCGGGCGTTGAGCCGGCTGGAATTGAAAAACGCATAAAGCGTTCCGTGAAAACCGCTCGTTCCGGCTTTGGAAACAACGTTTACCTGAGCGCCGAGATTGCGCCCGAATTGCGCGGGAGCGAGCAGAGTAATAATTTGAAATTCCTGAACGGATTCAATCGGCTGCGGAACGAGCGAGAAGAATCCCTGACGCCTGACGCCGATGTCTTCATCGTTATTATCCGAGCCGTCAACCATAAAGTTGTTGCTTCGAGACGGCAGCCCGTTGACCGAAAATTGCCCTGTGGTTCCAACGCCGGGTCCGATACCGGGACCGACATTATTTCCGATAGGCTCCGGCGCAGAAAAGACACCGGGCACCAACAGCGCCAATTCGTCGAACGAACGAATGTATGTTTGCCCGCCCAAGGGCAATGCTCTAATTTCTCTATTACTAAAAGAGCCACCTCGCTGAATCTCCAAACCAACGCCTATTCCGACATCCTGCGGAGAGCCTGAAGCTGACGTGGGGTTAGCTGAAGGATTTGGAGTCGGGGTTGTATTAACAGCGAGATTGGATTCCTTTTCCAAAACCTGCGGCGGGACAAAATCGTTAAGTATTCCCAATGAAAGCTTTTCGTAAATTACGGTTTTCGTCACAAAATTCGGCAGAGAGATTTCAATTCTGTATCTGCCGGGCGGAATATCGGGTCTGACAAAATAACCCGCAGCGTTTGTAACAGCCGTTCCAAGCGGAATCTGCGTATCTAAACTGGTGATTCTAACTCTGGCATTAACAGCCGGTGTTTTCTGATTGTCGGTATAAACATATCCCTGAAGCCCCGCCGTTACATTGCTTTGAGCTTTAATCGGGAGAGCGGAGACGGTAAAACCGATCAAGAGACAGAGAAGCGGAACTATCAGGTTTAGACGACAAACAAACTTTCTCTCATTCACATCCTGGTTTTGAATCTCTAGGTTTTTGTCTTTCATTAGAATCCTCATTTGATAAAAAAAATTACTAAGGCGAGCAGACGATTGCAGGTGCTATTGCAGCTCTTAAAAAGACGCTTATAGAGGCGAATGCCGTCTAATCGGAAACTCAGCGCAGCTCTCTTTTGAGTATTCCCCAGGCAAATTAACTCTATAAAGTTGATTTTTATTTATACTTTTACGAAAACTAACAGGAGCCGAATTTGCTTTTCTCATTACATTACCTCTTTCTCATTAAGTAAAAATCGGCGGTAAAACGTGTTAAGCAATTCTTAGACAGCGATACGACAATTATTTTGCCAAACTTAACGCTGCATTCGAGGTAAAAATATCAGACACTAAGAATCCAGCCACCGCTCAAATCGCTCGTTAGCGCGATCTTCCATATTCCGTTAGTTCCATGAGGCGTGTAACCGTTTAGTTCTCGGACTTCTTTGACGTTAAATAAATTTAAGCCATCCAATCGGTTTTAGCAAATTAAATTTCTTTTAAAAAAGGCGGAAATAGAAAACGGCTGCTCGTGAAAGCAGCCGTAACTTTGTTTAAAAAATCGGGGCGAGATGATTTGAACATCCGACCTCTCGGTCCCGAACCGAGCGCTCTACCAGGCTGAGCCACGCCCCGACAAACGAAACTAGATTCTACCGATAGCAAACAAACAAAGTCAAATTAAGAATTTGCTTCGCTTTTTTCAGCAGCCGTTACACCGTGATTCTTTTTTTCGCGGCGACTGCGGATAAGCTCGATCAGCATTGGCACGAGCGACAGCGCAACAACTACAATAACAACTTTTTCGATGTTGTCTTCGAGTTTAAATTCGGGCAAACCGAAAACCCGTTTGACCGTTTCTTCAACCAGATTTGCGAGAAAATAGCCCGCCAAAACCATACTCGAAATCCACGCGAAGCTGCCCAAAAGGCTCATCGGCAGAAAACGCGAATAAGGCATCCGCGCGGCTCCGGCGACGAGCGGCGCAAACGTGCGAACAATCGGAACGAAACGCGCGAGGATAATCGTTTTGGCTCCGTGTTTGTCAAAAAATTTCTGGGCTTTTTCAACGTAAGCCGGTTTAAAAACCCACGAATTGGGACGATTGAACAAACTTTTGCCCATTTTTGAGCCGATAAAATAGCCCGTGCTGTCGCCCAAAGCCGAAGCCGCAAAAAGCAGCGCCACTAAAATCCATACATTCAAACGCGGATCCGCCGCCGCAATCACGCCCGCGACGACCAGCAAAGAATCGCCGGGCAGGAAAAAACCGATTGCCAAACCGGTTTCGGCAAAAATAATCGCAAATAATCCGGCGTAAGCGAAAATCCCGCCGTGTGAGAGCAGCGTGTCAATAATTATTTTCGGATTGAGAGCGGTCTTAATCGCGTTGAAAATTTCGACAAAAGTTTCCATAAAACAAGTTCAAGGTTTAAGGTTCAGGGTTCAAAGTTTTCGTGTTTTTCAACCTTAACTTTGAACTTTAAACTATTTTTCCCATCCGTGTTTTCCAATCAGCGGCACAAAGGCGCATGTGCCGTGTTCTTCGTAAATAAATTTATCTTCATCGCTGCGGATGACGCGGGTTAGAACTTGCGATTCGCGCGAATGTCCGACCGGAATCACAAGACGCCCGCCGATGGCAAGCTGGTAAAGCAAAGGGTCTGGAATTTCCGGTCCACCCGCCGCAACTAAAATCGCGTCAAACGGCGCGCCCGCTTCCCAGCCGCGCGTTCCGTCGGCACAGCGCAGATAAACGTTGCGAACCCCAAGACGGCGCAGGCGTTCTTCGGTTTCGTCAGCCAATTCCTGTTGCCGCTCAACGGCAAAAACTTCGCGCGCCAGAAGCGATAAAACGACGGTTTGATAACCCGAACCGAAACCGATTTCCAGCACACGGCTTTTCGGAGTTAATTCGAGCAGCTCGGTCATTTTGGCGACAATAAACGGCTGCGAAATGGTTTGTCCGGCGGCAATCGGCAGAGCGTGATCGCCGTAAGCCTTCGGTCGCAGAGCTTCGGGAACGAAAAGATGACGCGGCGCGGCGAGCATCGCCGCCAGCACGCGCTCGTCTTTAATTGCGTAATGCTCGCGCAGACGTTCGACCATCCGCTTGCGCGGAATCGCGTATCCGTCGTTGACAAATTGGGGTTGTAGTAGGGAGTTCAACTTCTGACTAAAACTTAGATGAAAAATCGTTCCAATCGCTCAATTCAGCCAAAACGCTATGATCGGTCATATCCGAGCGCATCGGCGTGATCGAAGCGAAACCTAGTTCGACCGCTTCGAAATCGGTGTTTTCGCCCGGATGATAACCGAGACGCTCTTCGCTAATCCAATAATAAGGCTTTCCGCGCGGGTCAATTTGCTCGTGAATGACGGGACGCGCGTTTTTAACGCCCTGTTTCGTGACGCGCACGCCTTGAATTTCGCCCGGCGGAACATTGATGTTCAGGAGAATTCCATCGGGCAATCCTTCCGCCAAAACTTTGCGAACGACTTCGTTGGCAAATCGCGCCGAGTGCGTGAAATCGAAATTTTCGGTTGTGACGAGACTAAAAGCCAAACCGCTGACGCCCAAAATCGTGGCTTCGAGAGCGCCCGCGACCGTGCCGGAATACGAAGCGTCGTCGCCCAAATTTCCGCCGTAATTGATTCCCGAACAACAAATGTCGGGACGCAATTCGGGCGGCAGAATTTTATTTAAAGCGATGGAAACGCAATCGGTCGGCGTGCCGTCAATTGCCCAGTGGCGTTCGTCAAATTGTCTGATTCTCAGAGGACGCGAAAGCGTCAGACTGTGTGAAGCGCCGCTCATTTCCGAGAGCGGCGCGACAACAAAAACATCTCCAACAGATTTCAGAGCTTCTTCAAGCTGCTTCAACCCATTGGAGAAAATCCCGTCGTCATTAGTCAGGAGAATTCTGGTCATCTTGCTAGACCGCTAAATTACTCTCTGTTAAAACCGCCTTGCGGACGCTGGAAATTGCCTTGCTGATTTCCCTGCTGATTAAAGCCGCCTTGTTGATTATTAAAGCCGCCTTGTTGATTATTCATCATACGCGGACGACCTTTGCGGCGATTGCGTTTGCGGGCGTTGGCTGATTTGAGTTTGGCTTTTTGACCGGGCGGAATAAAATGCTGGTGTTTTTTTAAATCTTTGATGATTTCCTCGGTCATAACTTTGCGCTTGAAACGGCGCAACGCGCTTTCGATTGACTCGCCGGGATTGAGATTAACTAATGCCATTTAAACTTTTCTAACTCCTTAATTTTTTCTGTACAGATAAAAAATTTGCCGAAAGGCGAAACAATTATTAAACTCTTTTTCATCACCGCCGGTCAAGTTTAACCCTCATTGTGAGATAAATTTTCGTGCTTTAAGTCAGGAACAATTTTAAATCTACAGCGTCTAATAACGATTATGGGAAAAAGCCTTTATTCATTGATTTTTGTTGCTTTGTTAATTATCTCGTCTGCTAGTCTGTACGGACAAAAAAGTGAAGAAGCATCTGTTTTGCTTAATAAAAAAAGAGCGAGTGTTTATATAGATTTTGAAAAAAGTGGGAAAGAACAACCACTTTTTGAAGGTGAAAGTAACCAAAGAATATGGTTAAAGTTACAAAACAATTCTAAATGGGCAATTAATTTTTGCTCATTTAGAGTTGAAAAGAAGTATGGAGATTTAGGAGTTGTGTATGATGTCAAACGACTTAATCAAATTGGAGGAACATACACTACAGAGCAACTCGCTCAAATTGAACGGGAAATGCAAAATCCAATACCCGAAGGATATAGCACAGCAGACACTTGTTCAGAATTTGAGTTAGCATCGGGAAAATCTATTTTATTTAGCATTCCAAAAGAGCATTTAAAAAAGAGATTATACATACAGATAAAGTTTTCCTATGAATGGGAAATGAAATATCCAGAGTCAGGTGGAACACCATCAAATTACATACTATTTGGATATAGCAGCTTACCTACCAATGAAAGAGATTAGGGTGAATCAATTCTTACAAACACAGTCTTAATAACTATTAATTCATTTACTCGCGGCTTTGCTGACGATTTCGCCTTCGACTTCGCCGCCTTTGCTGATGGGGATTTCTTTCGGAGATTGGTAAGTTCCGTTTGTGGAAGCGCCGTTTGAATTTTGTTCGGCGGGCGGCGTAAAGCCCGGATAAGAAACACGAGAATGATAAATTGCGACGAGCGATTTGAGCATTGATTCGCGAATGACGGTCAGCTCGCGCAGAGTTAAATCGCATTCGGCGAGCTGGTCGTCAGCAACAATCGCGTCAACGATTTTGTTGACGATGTAATGAATATTTTCCTCGGTCGGGTGCGAGAGCGAGCGCGCCGCCGCTTCGCACGAATCGGCAATCATCAAGACTGCTGCTTCTTTCGTCTGCGGTTTCGGTCCCGCGTAGCGAAATTCATTTTCGTCCACCGTTTCGCCTTCTTTTGCCGCGTCCTGCGCTTTTTTGAGGAAATAATGGAGCGTCCGCGTGCCGTGATGCTGGACGATAAAATCAATGATTCGTTCGGGCAGTCCGATTTCTTTGGCGAGCTTTTCGCCGTAAGTAATGTGCGACACGATAATTCTCGCGCTGTGTTTGGGTTTTAATCCATCATGCGGATTTGTTCCGTTTTGATTTTCGACGAAATATTGCGGCGCGGCGAGCTTTCCGATGTCGTGATACAGCGCGCCGATGCGGGCGAGCAAAGGATTTGCGCCGATGGCGCGGGCGGCGTTTTCGGCGATTTGTCCGACAGCGTGCGAATGCTGATTCGTGCCGGGCGCGCGCAAAGCGAGTTCGCCCAAAATCGGCAAATCGGCGTTCGATAGCTCTAACAGCTTAACGTCGGTCAGGATTCCGAACGTGGATTCAAAAACCGGCAGCAAAACCGAAGCGACTGCCGCCGCAACAATTCCGCCCAGAATTCCGCAGCTTGCGACGAGCAAAAAAGTGTTCAAAATCAATGGCTGCTGCGAATACAAAAGCAAAGCCACACCGATCAAAGCATTTGCCGCGCCAATCAAAAGTCCGGCGTATGTCACGGCTTGGCGGGTTCGATAATGCTCGAAACCGTAAACCGCTACACCGGAGGAAATCGCCGCGTAAACGGCAAATTCGATTCCGGTCGGCGCGAGCAATCCGGCGGCAAGCGCCGTAAAAACGCCGACGATAATTCCGATTTGCCCGTCAATCAAAAGCGTGACGAGCAGCGCGGCGGAGGCAAACGGAACAACCAAAGCCCAGTTATTCGGGTCGCTAAACGGCGCGCGCAGATTTTGCGCGGCGGTAAATTCCGCGAGACGAAAACCGACGGCGAGCAAAACAGTTTGCAGCAGAAGCACAAGCCCGATGAAAGCAAACGCGCGTTCGGACGACAAAATCAATTTCGTCTGCCGGGCGCGATAAATTACGAATTGCCGCACGACCCAATACATCGCGCCGATGATTAAAAGCAATCCGAAAAACCGATTCCATTGCCGCGTCGAAGCCGTATAAGCGCGAATCGCCGCAAGCTGCTTTAAGATTTGCGGCGTCACCGTGTCGCCTTCGCGGGCGATTGTCTGACCGCGTTTGAGCGCGATTTGTTCGACCGGGACTCGATTTGCGGCAGCAACTTTCTCTTGTCCCGTGGCAGTTTCGTCATATACAACGGTCGGCTGAATGAGCGGTACGAGAGCTTCAAAAAACGCTTCTTTTTCCGGCTTGGTAAAATTGTTCGACTCAAAAACCCGCTCGCGCAAACGCCCGCGCGCCGCAGAAAGCGAAATCATTTTGCTTTCCGGCATTTGCAGACTGAATTGCTGCATCCGATTGCTTCGATCAACGAGCGTAATTTCCGCTGAATCAATTCGCTCCGCATCGCTGTCGGCGTAAATATAGCCGTCGCCCGCATCGCGCAAAATGTCGGTCAAAAGCTCTAAATCCGCTTGACGAAAACCGCGCGCAGCAATCGTTTTACCGACTTCCGCGCCGCCGTGTCCCGTCCAGGTCTGATCAATTTTCGCCGTGTTTGAGCTGCCGGCATTGGCGTTGCCTGAAGCGCGATTCTGCCGCTCCAAATCTTCCCAAGCTGCGCGAAACGAGCGCGCGGCTTGAACGGCGCGGTTCGAGTCAAAACGGAAAATCGGTTTGACTGTTTCCGCAGCCGCTTCACGCCAGCGGGCGGTTTCTTTTTGGTCGGTTTCGATAATATCGGCTGGCGAAACGATTGTTTCTTTTAAAACGTCGCCTTCCTCATAGTTTTCGCCTGCGGTTCGGGTGTAAGGATTAACGATAAGCATCGCCGTCGCCAGAGAAAGAAGAGCGAAAATGGCGACGGAGCGCGCGGTCGGAGAAAAAACGCCGAGCCGACGCTTTAAAAAACGCCAGATTGCATTGCGCGTCCTGATGAACGGCGGCGCAAGAGATGGACGACGTTTGCTCATTTAAGACGAAGCCGCCAAAAACACAAAAGGCAAAAAATTGTCGGATGTGTTCAGGAAGATTTAGCGGCTTTGATACGTTACAGCTAACTGTGAAGTTTCTTCAACCTCCGAAGCCTCATTTTCGGAAAAATCACGATTTAATTTTTCGCCGATTTGTTCGAGCAGCGAGCGCAGAGTTTCCGGCTTAATTGCGGAAATCGCAACCGCATCGAGCTTTTTATCGTTTTGGGTTTGACGCAAAACGGCTTCCGTCTCGAAATCTTCCAAAAGATCGGTTTTGTTGAAAACGATGAGACGCGGAATTTCGTTGAGCTTTAATTCGGTCAAAATATTTTCGACCGATTCGATTTGCTGTTCCCAGCGCGGATTTGCCGCGTCAACGACATGCAGCAGCAAATCGGATTCATTGATTTCTTCGAGCGTCGCGCGGAAAGCGGCAATCAATGCGGGCGGCAAATCGCGGATAAATCCGACCGTGTCGTTGATAATAATTTCGCGCTCGATTGGCAAACGAAGGCGGCGCGAAGTCGGGTCAAGCGTCGCAAACATTTTCTGTTCGGCGAAAACCTTGCTGTTTGTAAGCGTATTTAAAAGCGTGGATTTTCCGGCGTTGGTGTAACCGACGAGCGAGACAATCGGCGCTTCACGTCGCAAGCGTGTGCGTCGTCGTTCGGCGCGCTGGCGGCTCAAATCGTCAATCTGTTTTTCGAGATGATTGATTTTGTCGCGCACGCGGCGGCGGTCGGTTTCAAGTTTTGTTTCACCGGGACCGCGCCCGCCGATTCCGCCCGCAAGTCTGGAAAATGCGGAATCCTGACCGGCGATCAGGCGCGGCAGCATATATTTTAACTGCGCCAATTCGACTTGCATTTTACCTTCGCGGCTCTGCGCGCGCTGGGCAAAAATATCCAAAATAAGCTGCGCGCGGTCAATGATTTTGAAATCCGTCGCTTCGGAAATCGAGCGAATCTGCGCCGGGCTTAATTCCGTGTCGAAAACAATCAAATCCGCGCCCAATTGCATCGCGCGAACCAAAAGCTCGTTGAGCTTGCCTTTTCCGAGAACAGTTTTCGAGTCAATTTGCGGGCGGCGCTGGATGATTTTGTCCAAAACAATAACATCAGCCGAAGTCGCTAATTCTTCAAGCTCCGCCATTGATTCCTGAGCGTCGAAAATGCTGCCGGTCGTGACGCCCACAAGAATCACGCGGTCGCGTGATGATTGGCGTTGACGCGCGGTTTGGCGATTTCGCACCATTTCTTCTTCGAGCGAATTAATAAGCTGAAGAAAATCCGTGTCGAGCTGCGACGGAATCTGCGGTTCGAGAAAAGCGTACGGCAAAGCGTGCGCCGCGTCGGCTTCTTCAAGCTGCGCGGCGGTCGCCGGGACAAGATGCGCGGCGAAAACTTCGTTCGGCAATCCGGTTTTGTCGTCAACCTGAATCGCAGCCATCAAATCGAGACGAAGCAAAGCTAAGTCGGTCAAATCGTCCTGCGTCAATTTCTCGTCGCGCAAATGCGTGTGAACGCAGCGCAGACCGCGAAATCTGCCTTCCCCGGCGCGCGTTCGTTTAAAATCGGGCATTTCGATTTGCTTCGCGTCGCCGACCATTACGTATTCGACGTGACCTTTGCGGTCGAGCAGAACACCGACCTGCCGGTTGATCTCGTGCGAAATCTCCGAAAGCTGGCGCGCTAATTCTGGCGAAACGATTTGACTTGGAGCGACGCGACGCGAAAAGAGCTTTTCAATGCGGCGCAATTGATTTTGTTTGAGTCCGTTGGTGTTTCCGAAAACGTTGCTAATAAAAAAATCCTCCGTAAATTTTCACGATTGTAGGATTTTGAAGAAATTTAAGCGATTCGCGTTGCAACACGAGCGGCGGAAATTATAACACAAGAGTTTTGTGGAGAAAGAAACCTTATTTTTAATTTTCTTTGAACGATTTGTTGTAATAAAACGATTTTTTAACCTTCCAAGAAATCTGGTTCTTCATTATAAGTTCTTACGAACCACTCTCTTATTCTATTTATTTGTTGCTCAGCAAAACCGTCATTATTTATACCTCGCAATACCTTAACAAATCGTTTTAGGTTTTCTTCTATAAATGAGTGATCCGCAATGCCGGTAGCAACATATTCTCCATCTACTTGATCTAATAACTTAATATCATCTAGTAAAAAAGCTGCATCATTAGCTAATCTCGTGGCTGTTTCATACTCATGAAACTTCAAAAAATCAATTGCTTGAAAATATAAAATTTCGATGTGTAACCATCTACTTTCAATAGTAAGAACCTTATGAACAATATCAATAACAAAATTCATTCGGCTGAAATTTCTTGCAGATTCGTCAGGGTATTTTTTCCAAATCTCCAAAATATTTTTCCAAGCCTGTTCATATTTTTTTTGACCGTGAAATATTGCTGCCTGAAAAACCTTGATACTTGCCATTGTGTTTTCAGCGTCGTTTGATGATTTTACGAGTTTTTCAGTGATTTTAATCTCATTTGAAGCGAGATCCCATTTTTCCAATTTTATGAGAATTTCAATTCGATAACGATGTGCATTTATATTTTTTCTTTCTTTCGACAAAATAAAATCAACTGTTTTTAAAGCATCAACATGATCGCCAAGTGTAAATAAAATTTCTCCTTTTAGTTCTAAAACCGAGATTGATTCTGGATTTAACTCGTGCGCAATTTGAATATGTCTTAAACCCTGCTTTAAAAGATTGGTTTGGTTTACTGTTGCTTCTTTAGCTTTATTGAAGAATTGCGAACCTTTCTGCTCGTTAGCCAATGCCAGTAATAAGCGAAACGAAAAAGAAGGATTTTCTCCGTATTTATCGCCTAATGTAAGTATCTTTTCAAAATCCCCCTTATCAGCCAAAAGATTTAAATCAATTAAGTCCCCATCCGAGTCAAAAACAATTACAGAAACAAGTTTTCCCGCAAAATTATAAATACCTTCTCGAAATAGATCGTTCTTTTCAACATCAGTTAAAATCTCATCAAGTTTTTCTTGCGAAATGTTATGAAAATCTAAATTTTCTTTTTGTTTATGGCTGAATATCTTTTCCACAACAGCCTTGCTAATTGGGTAGTACGATTTATTTGAAATAATGCGTGGCAGCTTTGATTTGATGGTTAAACGAACTGCTTTAGATTTTTCAACAAAATCGTTCAGTTCCTGCTCGCTTGAAATAACGGTAAGCGGAATTTCATCACCTTTTTTAAACCCTCGAAAATTAACGTGTGTGTTGAATTTTTCAATCTTTTTTGTTCCGGCGTCTAATAACGTATGATTTTCAGCAATTCCATCAATAGATATTACAACTGCTAGAACTGATACTTTTGCTGAGACCTTCATCGGTGGCACTGGTTTTCCTTTATAAAATTGAAACCAGTTTTTGGGAACACTTAAAGTAACAGCGTGATCACCTAATTCCTCAGAAATTTCGCCGCTGCACCATTTGTTAAAAATCAGGTCAAGGATTGTTCCGGCAAAATGCTGATTTTCATCGGTGAATATACCAAATTGATATTCATGTTCAGCAATCGGAGCCTCATTTAAAACAGACATTTCATTGACACGCGGAATCAAGTAAATATTATGTTGTATTGCTCCGCTTACTTCGCTTTTAAGACGATCTGTTGTTAATCCTTTTAAAACTAGAGTTTTAATTCCCTTAGTCTCTGCATATCTCAAAGCATCCTCTGTAAAACCATTTACGCTTACAAAAATGCCATATTTTGCGGGGATGCCAATATCATCTAAATCGCCAAAGAATTGGCTGAGTTTACCAACACCAATAGGAGCGATTTCGTTTTTACATTGAAAAGCATATTCCACCTTTAAACCTGCGACATTTGTCGTCCACAAAATATCTATTTCTCTTGTACTTTTTCCATCTTTTGTTGGGTAATCTACATTTGTTTGAATTTTTGCCCCGGGAGTTTCATAAAGAGCTGCTACGATTTGTTCAAGTAACTTTCCTTTTGGCTTGTTGTGCTTTTGAGAATTTGTTTTTTTGTGACGAGTTTTTTTGCCTTTACTTTTCATAACTCATTAGAAAACGCTTTGAAGAATTCTAACGATTATAGCTGAGCAATATGAGTAAAAAAATATGTTTCTCAAGATAAAGATTCATAACTGCTCATTACAGGTTTGCCAAGCGAAATAAGCACAGCTATTCAAATAGTTGTGCTTATTTAAAGAAATAAAGTTAGATTTGTTTTACTGGTATCTGATTTCCCTGCAATAATTGCTTTGAGCTTTTAAGGGCGGCTGACGTTGATTTCGACCGCGCTCCAGCCGCCGTATTGCGGTGTGACCATATTGGCTCTGGCATCGCTGGGGGCAAATGTCAAAACTGCGCCATCGGTGGTTTCCGTCGGCTTGATTCCGTATTCGCTGTTGCGCGGTTTGTTCAATTCCATTTTGAGCGGTTCGCCGTCCGAGGTTTTAACTTCAATTCGGTATTGTCCGAGCGGAATATTGTTAATGTAAAAACCGCCTCTGTAACCGATTGTTTTGCGTACTGTGAAACTCGTCGGCTCGATTCCGCCGAACATTTCGCCTTCGGGCGTCAAAGTTATTTCGATCACCGAACCTAAGATGACGCTGCCTTCCATCGGATAATTATCCGATGCTTCCGCCGCGTAATAACTAAAATAAACCGAGCCGCCGTAATAAGTTGAAGCGAGATGCGGGCTTTGCTGTGTATTTTCGCGGCTGGTCACGCCGTAAGGCAAAAGCACAAAATTTTCAACTCCGCCCGTCGTCGAAGCAAAGCTGTCGAGCTTGCCGTCCGCCGGATGCAATCCCATTGCCGCCAGACCGTCTTCGCCCCATTCAATTGCGTAACCTGCATTGTAAAAATGCGCAACTCCGGCGGGAACTTCAAACTCGTAGTAACCGTCGTCATCGGTTTCGCCCTGCGAGCCTGAATAAGCGCCGCCAATTGCCGTTGAACGCACGCCGAGTTGCGCGCCTTTGAGCGGATTGCCCGCCAAATCTTTGACATAGCCGCAGACTTTGCCCGGTTCCGGCGACGGCTCATCAAACTCCGGCATTTCCGGCATTTCTTTGCCCATTACGTTGATGTAATCCGTGTTTTTATCAATGTCCAACGCTATCGGCTCGCCCGGCTTGCGATTCGACTTCGGATTATTTTCCGATTTTGATTTCGATTGACTTTTTTTCCCGGTTTTCTTTGCCGTCTTTTGGTCGCCGCTATTTAACAGCGACAAAGGAAGGCAGCCGGATGCCCCGAAACTAAATAAAACCACCGTCAAAAATAACAAGTATGATTTCCGCCGCATAAAATTTTCTCCCTGGGGCAAAAGCAGAGCAGTTGTAAATTGCTCTTAACTACAAACGCGGAGAAAGCACCGGAAAAGTATCTGAGAGAGAAACATAATCAGATAATTCTTTCATTGATCGAATAAAAAAAAGGCAATTGTCTGCGCAAAAATTTTCACGCCGTTCGTAAAGGTTAGATGCAATGAAGATATTGATCTAAAAAGGAGAATAAAAGATATGGATAGCAGATTTGCAGCAACAATCAAACAAATTGCAATGGCGGAAGCCAGCCCGCAGCCATATGGAAAAGTAAACGATGCCAGTTTCCAGCCGGGTGAAGGGCAAACCGTCCGTTTCGGCTGGCGCAGACTCAAAGAGTATTTTGAAGTCGCGGCAAAATTTAAAGAGCAGCATTGGAAAATTCCCGGCTATTTGGATGGCGTCAAAATTCGCGGCAAACGGATTCCACAGCCCGGTCAATCCGGCGTCTCGTGGTGCGGAATATTTGCCACCTACGTTTGGATTAAAGCCGGAGTGCCGGATATAAGATGGGCGATGCCTGGGGTTGCCGGACCGAATGTCAAGAAAATTACCGGTTCAGCCGGAATTGGAATTGGCGACATTGCAGTTGAAAAAGGCAGTCTCGTTCATCACTGCATTGTGACCGCTATCAACGGAACATCGGTCGAGACAGTGAACGGAAACTCGGATTATCAGGGAATCACAATTAAAAACAAACCGATTTCCAACATCAGCTATTTTTATACGATTCAGGACGATTTTTATAATTACCTGGAATCACAATACGGGCAATAATAATATCCGCAAATGAGACCGAGTTCTTCAAACGAGAAAAGCGGAGCTAATAATACGGACTTTTTACCATATTTCATAAAAAGAAGCGCAGCCGAATATTCGGCTGCGCTTTCTTATATAGATGTAAAAAGAATGGAATTTCTCTCAAGCTCTTTCTTCTTTTTCTAATTTCCCGGCGACTCTTCGTTTCAATTTCCCGACCTCGAATCTGACCTTTAATTAACTGTTACTGAGCTTGCCCGCGAAACACGCGCACCGTCGGCACGGTTGTTTTGTCTTGCGGAATCGTCCAGTAATAAATGGTTGCGCCGCCGACTTTTTCGGTTTTTTCCGGTTTCCATTCGCCCATATCGAAATCGTGCGACACAATTCGGGTTCCGGGTTTTAGCTCGTCAAGCAATTTCGGAAGCAATCGCAAATTAACGCTTGGATACAAGTAAAGCGTAACGACCGTGGCTTCGCGCAAATCGGTTTTGAACAAATCGCCTTCGATAAATGTTGCTTTGTCCGTAATATTTTCTCTTCTCGCTTTATGTTTGGCTTTGGCAATAAGCTCCGGGTCAATATCCACGCCGACGCCGCTTTTCGCGCCGAAATCTTTGACGGCGGAAACGACGATTCGCCCGTCTCCGCAGCCCAAATCGTAAACCACGTCCTCTTTGCCGACGTTTGCCATTTTGAGCATCGCTTTGACGACTTCCGGCGAAGTAGCAACATACGGCACATCTTTTCTGACGATTATCGGTGGGGGTTGTTTACGGTTGGGTTGGGGCGTGATTTGCGAGTAAACCGGTGCCACGGCGAATGCTAATACGATTGCCGTTAACCAAAATTCAGCTCGATTGTTCATTTCAAAATCTCCTTTAATTCATTTTTATTTTCCGGTACGCGCCAGAAATAAACAATGTGGTCATCTTGGTCAGCCGTTTTGACGACTTCGACTTTTTCGGGCTGCCAGTTGCCCATATCGTAATTGTGCGAGACGATACGCGTACCGGGTTTAAGCGAATCGAGCAATTTCGGACGCAGTCGGAGATTGACTTCGGGCAGCAAATAAAGCGTCACAACGCTTGCTTCGCTAAAATCAACGTTAAATAAATCTTCTTCGATAAAACGGACTTTGTCGGTAACGTTGTTTTTGCGAGCGTTTTCGTTAGCCTCCTTGACGCGCTCCGGGTCAATGTCAACTCCGACGCCGCTCGTGCCGAAACGTTTGGCGGCGGTGATCGGAATGCGCCCGTCGCCGGAACCTAAATCCCACAATACGTCCGTGCCTTTGACATCTGCCATTTCCAGCATTTTGTCAACTACCAGTTCTTTCGTCGGAACATACGGAACTTCCGGCACATTTTCGACGACTCTGATGTCGGCGGTCATATTATCGGCGTTTGATTTTCCCGCGTTTTTTGCGGATTGATTCGCAGCGGAATTTGTCGCCGCCCGATTTGCATTTGGCGTCTGCTGAACTGTGTTCTCACCCGCGCAGGAAGCTGTTAAAAGCGCGACCGAAATCAATCCGATTTTAATTTTCTTTTTCTGCATCAATTTTTCCCCCTTTCGTTCGATTTACGTTTAAAAATGCGTTTCCGCGCGATACGAACGCAAGTAAAACCGCGCCGATTGCCAGAACCGCAACGCCGATGAGCGCGCCCGCTCCCGTATAAGCGAGGCTCGAATAAAGCAAATAAAGGCTTGTCAAACAAAAAACGAGCGGCGTCAGCGGATACAGCGGAACGCGAAACGGGCGTTCGACGCTCGGTTCTTTTCCTCTCAAAACAAACAGCGAAATGCCCGTTAGCAAAAAGAACGACCAGAAAACCGGCGCGGTGTATTCGACAATCGTTTCAAAACCTTTCCTTGTAAGAACGCCCAAACCGATTAACAAAAGCGCGACCGCGCCTTGCGCGAGAAAAGCGTTGACCGGCGCATTGCTGCTTTCGTTCCATTTGCCGAGCGCGGATAAAACCGGAAAATCGCGCCCCAGTGCGTAATTCGTCCGCGCGCCTGTAAAAATCGTCGCATTTGCCGAAGTTATCGCCGAAATCGCCACCAGCACGCCGATAAATTGCGCGCCGAAACCGCCGAACGCTCCGCGCATTGCATCGCTCGCAGCCGCTTCGGATTGCGCTAATCCATTTAAGCCAAGCGCGCTCAAATACGCCAGATTAACGAGCAGATAAAGCGCGGTGACAATCAAAATTCCGGCAATCAGAGCTTGGGCAATGCGGCGACGGCTGCCGCGCATTTCGGCTGAAATATATGCCGCTTCGTTCCACCCGCCGTAAGTCAACAGCACGAAAACCATCGTCAAACCGAAAGAACCCATTCCGGTTGAAACGGCTGTTGTTTGCGTTTCGTTCGGCGAGGATGCGGCGATTCCTGCAATAATGACAGCCGTAACTCCCAAAACTTCAATCGCGGTCAAAAGTTTCTGAGTTCCCGTTCCGAACCCGATTCCCGCTATGTTAATTGCCGTCAGCGCAACGACAATCAAAGCCGCGTAAATTGCGGAGGAAAACTCGCCGAGCCGGAAAATCTGCGAAGCGAAATCGCCGAAAATAAATGCCAGAAGCGCGACCGAGCCGGTTTGAATGACGCACATCCGCGCCCAGGCGTAAAGAAACGAGAGCCGTTTTCCGTAAGCTCTCGTCAAAAAATGATAATCGCCGCCCGCGCTCGGAAAAGTCGAAGCAAGCTCGGCGTAGCAAAGCGCGCCGACCAGCGAAACCAGACCGCCGACTGCCCACGCAGCGAGAAAAGCCGTTTCGCTTCCCGCGTTGGCGGCGACGAGCGACGGCACGCGGAAAATTCCCGCTCCGACGACAATTCCGACAATCAACGCTACCGCATCAACCAAACTCAAAGCGGGCTTTGGTTCGGCTGTTGAAATGTTTTCATTCGCCGCCGTCGCCGGAAAAGCAGATTGCTCCATTTGCTCAAAATCCCCTTGTCGGTTTGCGTTTCAAATCGAACCGCGAAAAAAAGAAAAACGGTCGTTAACCCGGAAAAGTCGGTCGGCAACAATCAATTTCATTTTTAGCTTGAAGCCAAATTAACACGCCGCGTTTCGCGCAATCAAGATTTTTTAATTTGATTTTGAACCGGCGGCAAGTCTGCGTCTTGTAACAGTTAAATAGACATCAACGGCGAGCGCGTCGTAAAATTGCCCGAATAAGGAATTTATGATGGAGAAAAAACAAGCAGGGATAATTCGGCGCATTACGCCGCCAAACGCGATTCCGGGCGGCGAAGTAATAATTGAATGCGAAAATTTCCCGATTGAACGAGGAAGCGATTTTCGCTGTTACTTTAATGATGAGCGGGGAGAAATTTACGGCGCTTCGCCGACGCGCGTGACGGTGACGATTCCGGCGGAGATGCCAAAAAAATCGCATCCGACCGGCGACGGCGCAACCGAAGTCAAACTGTATTGCGACGGTTATTACAGCAACACTTACCGCCGCATCGTGACCGGCGTAAAATTGCGCGACGGGCTTCATCTCGTCGCCAATCCGGCGGTTGATTCGTCGGACGGCAGCTTGATTGTCACCCGTTCCGGCTCGCGCGGGCAGCAGCTTCCCGTGACGCTTTTCCGGCTTTACCCGGACGGCGATTTGGAAGAGATTTCGGGCGACATAATGAATCCGACGGGAATCGCTTTTTCGCCGTCGGGCGAGCTTTTCGTGACGAGCCGCGCCGAAGGCTCGGTTTATCGAATTAACCGGGAAAACGAGGCTTTGCCGTTCGCTTCGGATTTGGGAATTGCGACCGGATTGGCGTTTGACCGGCTCGGCAATATGTTTGTCGGCGACCGTTCGGGGACGATTTACAAAATCAATTCAATCGGCGAATCGGAATTTTTCGCGTCGCTCGAACAATCAATCGCCGCTTATCATCTCGCCTTCGGACCGGACGGCGCGCTTTATGTCAGCAGACCGAATGTCGCCAGCTTTGACGCCGTAATGCGAATTGACGAAGACGGCGAAGCTACAATGTTTTATCGCGGTTTGGGACGCCCGCAAGGTTTGGCTTTTGACCGCGAAGGCAATTTATACGTCGCCGCCTCGCTCCGTCAGCGGCGCGGAATCGTGCGGATTTCGCCCAACGGTAATAATGCGGAGCTTTTCGTTGCGGGAATGAATATCGTCGGGCTTTGTTTCGGCGCAGCGGGCGAAATGTTCGTCGCCACTAATGAAGCCGTTTATCGCTTGCCGCTCGAAATTTACGGCACGCTGCTCGATTAAATTAAGCTACGCAAAATTAAAATTCTTGAAACTATCAACTATAAACTCTCAACTATCAACTGTTTTTCAATGAGAAACAGTTGATAGTTGAGAGTTTATAGTTGATAGTTCTTTTCTCTAGCGGTCTGGCTCGTTTTGTTTGTTTACTGAAATCGAGTTATATTACGGCTCAAGCGTCGGTTCTCTGAAAATTTAAGGAGGCAGAATGTTACGGCTAATTTTATTATTTCAAATCGAAGGCGTGGCGACCGCAGGTTTGCTGTTTTTCGGTCTTTTTTTGATGGTTGCTTTCTTTGTCGTGGCGTGGAAAACGCTCAAAATCGTGCCGCAGTCAACCGTTTTGCTGATTGAAAGGCTCGGACGTTTTCATCGGATGGCAGTCAGCGGGTTGAACATCGTCGTTCCATTTATTGACAATCCGCGCGCGTATTACTGGACAAATACCCGTCCGGGAATAACTTCGATTGATTTGCGCGAACAGTTTATTGATTTGCCGCCGCAGCCCGTTATCACGCGCGATAACGTGACGATCAATGTTGATTCGGTCGTTTACTGGCAGATTACCGATCCGGTTAAAGCCGTTTACGAAGTCAATGATTTAGTCGGCGGAATTGTGCAGCTTACGATCACCGGAATGCGCGCCGTGATGGGAGAAATGGATTTAGACCACACGCTTTCTTCGCGCGATCAGGTCAACACCAAGCTGCGAATTATTCTCGACGAAGCGACCGATAAATGGGGCGTTAAAGTCACGCGCGTTGACGTTAAAAATATCAATCCGCCTGAAGACGTGCGGATTACGATGGAAAAACAAATGACCGCCGAACGCAACCGCCGCGCGCTCGTTCTGCAAGCAGAAGGCGAGCGTCAAGCCTCGATAACGCGCGCCGAAGGCGAAAAACAGGCGGCAATCACTCGCGCCGAAGGCGAAAAGGAATCGGCGATTTTAGCCGCCGACGGCGCCGCGCAAGCCAGATTAAGAGCTGCCGGAGCCGAAGCTCAGGCAATCGCGCAAATCTCGCAGGCAATCGGCGACCCGAAGCAAACCGCGCAATATTTGATCACGGCGCGTTACATCGAAAGTTTGCGCGATATGACCAGAACCCAAAACTCGAAAGTGATTTTTATGCCGATGGAAACATCGAGCGTGCTTTCGACCGTCGGCGCGTTGAAAGAAGTTTTCGCCGAAACCGGAGAGAAAAACGATAATAGACAGCAAAATCAATTGCCGCAGCAACGTAATCAGCGCACGCTGCCGCCGAGCGAATAAATTCAAAGAGGAATAAATTTATGACTAAAATTTTAATTGCAATCGCATTAATGACAACTTTCGGCGCGGGAAATCTGCTTGCCGCTGCTGTGCCGCCCAAAAAAGCCAAAACGATTTACGATTTCACCGTCAAGGACATTGACGGAAACGATGTAAAGCTCAAGAAATACAAAGGCAAAGTCGCGCTCGTCGTCAACGTAGCGAGCAAATGCGGCTACACTCCGCAATACGAAGGCTTGCAGGCGATTTACGAAAAATACAAAGCTCAGGGCTTTGTCGTTTTGGGTTTTCCGGCAAACAACTTCAAAAATCAGGAATCCGGCACAAACGCGGAAATCAAAGAATTTTGCGAGTCGAAATACAAAGTTACGTTTCCGATGTTCGCCAAAATCTCGGTCTTGGGCGAAGATCAGGAACCGCTCTATAAATATTTGACGAGCAAGGAAACAAATCCGCAATATGCGGGCGACATTACCTGGAATTTCAACAAATTCCTGGTGGATAAAAACGGGAAAATTCTGGCGCGTTTCACCTCGAAAGACACGCCGCAAAGCGAAGCCGTAACGCAGGCAATCGAAAAAGCTCTCGCGCAAAAATAACCGACATTTGCTTAAAAGATTATTGTCACCGCAGAGACGCAGAGACGCCGAGCAAAAACAAAGAGAAGAAAGAAAAATAAGAGAAAAGAATTTTCCCTCCTCTCTTCCCCTAAAAAACTCTGCGTCTCGGCGGTGAAAAATGTCTTAACCCAGTTCTTAATAAGTAAAAATCACTCGATTATCCGCTTCATAAACCTGCGCGGGGTTAGGCGTAACAACGATTTGCAAATCGCCTTCTGATGGCGGAATTTCGATTTCCGCAGGCTTTTCATTTTCTTCGACAATCGAAAGTTTTCTGAGCAATTCGTGGAGATGCGCTCTGCCGATTCCGAAATCGGTCGTTTCGCCGTTTGCGGAGAAACGGACTTCGGCTTTTTCGGCGATGTAAAAAGAAATCAAAGAGGCAGCGAGCGAAACTCCGCGCTCGAATCTTTCGGCGTCCGTGGCGTCAATCAACAAAATTACAGTCACGCGGCGGTCGTCGTCGCTTGCAAATTCGCGCACCGTCATTTGCCCGGTTCTCGCGGTCGCTTTCCAGTCAATCCGGCGAATATCGTCCGAAGCTTGATAATCGCGCAGGCTCAAAAGGTCTTGTCCCGCACCGCGCCGGTTCGCGGTAAATTGTCCGAGCCTTCTTTCCGAATTTCGCAAAAATCCGCCAACGTCCTGCAATTTCGGAAAAGTGTAAATCGTCGTCTCGACGACTTGCAGACGCTTGCGCTGCCGCCAGAAACCGAACGGGTAAAGCGTCGAAAGCTCGAAATCGCGGATGATAAAACGCCCGCGCCGCTCGAAAAGCTGCTCGGTCTGCTGATCGGCTTCGCCGCGTCGCGGAACGTGAATGAAATAACCGACCCTGCGTTTGATAAACGGCAAACGAAAAATGGGCGCTAATCGGTCTGGTGGTTTAATGAATTTAAATTTGCGCCCGCCGAATTTATCGTCCGTCATCGCGCCGCGCAAAGTGACGGTGACGGAAAAACTCGACAAAAGCCATTTCCGGTTTTTCAGTTCGACGGTAAAAACGGTCGGCTCTTCGGCGAAAATCGCTTCGGGAAATCGCACTCGCGCTTCGAGCTTTTTCAAATTCGAGCTGCCCAAAATCAACGAAACCGCAAAAGCCGAAAGCAAAAACGACAGCACCAGAAAAAGCAGATTGTTTCCCGTGTTCCACGCCGCAAAACCGACAATTCCGATGATTCCCAAAAAAATCAACCCGCCGCTCGTCATCTCCAGCGGCAAATCGAAATAAGCGACTTCGCGGCTCGCCCCGCGCGCCAGCGGCGGAACGACAAACAGCAAAATCAAGACGACAAAAACCAGCGAAGCAATCGCCGACGCGCCCGCCAGATCAGGATTCCCGATATACTGCGCGTAAAGCGTAACAAACGCCAATCCAAGCCCGCCGAAAACCACCATCAAGCCGAAAACTATCGAGCGAACATTGCGCCAATTGATTTCTTTCAAGAGTCTAGCGAGTCTGGCGAGTCTGGCAAGTCTAGTAAGTCGTCGAATCAATTAGAATTATTAGATTTAAATTCCTTATTGACTCGCTGGACTCGCTGGACTCGCTAGACTCGCCGGACTTTTAAACCGGCACTGAAATTTGATTTAGAATCTCGCGCAGGACGTTTTCCGCCGTTTGCTGACCGGAATTAAAGGCGGCGTAGCGCGCATTTACGAGAACGCGATGAGCGAAACACGGAATGGCTAATCGTTTAAAATCGTCGGCGATGCAAAAATTGCGGTTTTCGACGAGCGCGAGAGCTTGCGCAGCGCGCGCCGCAGCCAGACTTCCGCGCGGCGAGACGCCGAGTTCAAGCTTGTCCGTGCTGCGCGTTGCGGCGACGATTTGCATCAAATAATCAATCAAGCTGTCGTCAACGCGCACTTCGCCGACTCTGGTCTGCAATTCCAAAACATCGTCAACCGATAAAACCGGCTGAACGAATTCGAGCGGGTCTGATTGCTCGCGGTCGCGCAAAATCGTTTTTTCCTCTTGCAGCGACGGATAGCCCATCGTCAGACGCAGCATAAAACGGTCGAGCTGCGATTCCGGGAGCGGGTAAGTGCCGTGATGTTCGACCGGATTTTGCGTCGCCAACACGACGAACGGGCGCGGCAATTCGCGCGTCACGCCTTCGGTCGTCACATGACCTTCCGCCATCGCTTCAAGCAGTGCCGATTGCGTTTTCGGCGTCGCGCGGTTGATTTCGTCAGCTAGAACAACGTTGGCGAAAATCGCGCCCGGCTGCCACAAAAACGCGCTTGTGCGGTTGTCGTAAACCGAACGCCCCGTCACATCCGAAGGCAGCAAATCGGCTGTAAACTGAATCCGCTGAAACTGCGCGTCCAAAGCGCGCGCCAAAGACTGCGCCAGCGTGGTTTTCCCGACTCCCGGCACGTCTTCAATCAAAACGTGACCGCGCGCCAGCAGCGCGACGACGGCGAGCTTGACGGTTTCGCTTTTGCCTTTAATAACCGTTTCGACCGCTTCTCGCAGATAACCGAGTTTTGTAAAAGCGGAATCGTGGGCTGTAGAGGCGCTCAATTTTTCCGGTGCAACATCGGTTTTCGGCGCGATGGTTTTAATCCAATCTCTCATTGTTTCGGCTAAAAATTGCTCTCAGGCAAAGATGCCCGATTTATTCTAACCGTTTGCCGAAGGCGCTTGCATTCAAAAATTTGGACGCGGCAATAATTTTTGCATTAACGCCCAAACTGATACGGAGTTCTTTTTTTGAATAAATTTTGGTTTTTCCTTCAATTACTGTAATTTATCATGTGTTCAATCCAAATTTCGACGATTTGTCATAATCAAACTTGGCAGCTTAAATTTTAATCTTGTGAAATCAGTTTAAGCCAATTCAAAAATATGCCGCGCAATCTGCCGAAACAAGCGAATACGATTATATCTCTTATCTTCGTTTCTACTTTATTCATTGGTTGCGAAGCCGTTAAACAGCCCGCTTTATCCATAGCTGCGGAGTCGGCGAATTCGTCAAACTCACTACCCCGACAAGAACGGATTGAGATTTTTGAGGATGTGTGGAAGACAATTAACGAGCAATATTACGATCCGTCATTTAATGGCGTTAATTGGCAAGAAGTCCATAACCGTTATCGTCCGCGCGTTGAGGCGGCGAAAAACGACGTGGAATTTTACAGGTTGTTTGAAGAAATGCTCGCCCTGCTGCGTGATTCTCATACCGTCTTGATTCATCCCAAATCAAACGTCAGTAATAATATTAATCCACCAGGCAGTGTCGGAATTACGCTCAAAGAAGTCGAAGGCAAAACCGCGATTGCGGAAGTAGAACCGGATTCGGATGCCGAACGAGCGGGTGTTAAACCGGGAATGATTTTGCGTTCGGTTAACGGCAAGTCGGTTGAAGAGCTTTATGCTGAAATTCGCTCACGCTTTGCCGGTTCATCCACTGAGCAGGCGATGAACAGCGTGATGCACGGAGCGTTGCTTTACGGCGGCTTTCTAGGCGCTGCGCGCAGCTTCGGTGTTGAAAGTTTTGACGGCAAAGTATTTGATTTCAACGTTACTCATTTCGGCGCTCGTCCTTCGGAAATTCCGACTTTGACAGCGCGCCGGCTGTCGCAGGGTTTGGGCTATATTAAATTTGACGCCTGGAAATCGCCTGCTGATGAACGATTCAAAACAGAACTCGCAAATTTGATGGATACGCCCGGTTTGGTTATAGATTTGCGCGGTAACGGCGGCGGACACACTGATGTCCAGCTCAACATCGGTAGTCTGTTTTTTCCAGCGGAAACAGGTTTAGGCAGTTTCAAGAAAAGAGGCGGACAGCCGGAACGGATAATCACCCACAAATCAGACCAGGTTTACAAAGGCAAAGTCGTCGTTTTGGTTGACGAAATTTCGGGAAGCGCTTCGGAGGTTTTTGCCGTCGCGATGAAGGAAAATAATCGCGCGGTGATAATCGGGCGACAAACTTGTGGATGCGTGCTTAACAGTTGGAGCAAACAACTAAAAGGTGGCGGCACGCTTCGTTGGAGCGCACGTATCTATAATTCTCCAAAGAACCGCATTTTAGAAGGCGTCGGGGTTACCCCTGATCAAAGGATTCCACTAACCCTCACCGATTTGCGGCAAGGGCGCGATGCCGCGCTCGAAGCAGCGGAGAAATTTTTAACTTTGCATTAAACGCAAAACCGGGCTTTACTGTTATTGCGAAGGTCATTTGCTTAATGAAACAATGTTTTATCTCCTTTTGAAGTTAATCCTGATAAAATCATTTAGCTGTAACCAAACGGAAAATTAACTTCGCCGACACAGCGCCCGCAGCCATCTAAAATTTGAAACAGGCTGGTTTGCAGTGTTATAAATTTCTTGAAACTTCCGAGAGGTTTTCTCGTGTAAACAAACCGTAAGGAGACGCTAATTTTTAAAATCTTATGAACCACCACAGAAAACAAAAAATCGCCGGTTTTTCGCTTATCGAGCTGATGATTGTGATTGCGATTATCGGCTTGCTGATTGCGGTCGGCGTTCCGGCGTGGAGCTATATGGTCAGAAACGGCAACGAAACCGCCGCGATTGACTCGCTCCGGCAAATCAACGAACGACAGGTGCAGTACGCTTCAAAACGCAGAGGCTCATTTGCCGAGAGCTTTGACGAATTGATTAAAGACACCGGATTTAACGAAAACTTTAAGGGCGAAAGCGGCGGCAAACCCGTTTTCAACGGCTACATTTTCGACCTCAAAACTCAAAAAAGCCCGAACGGTAAAGTAAATTTTTATTCGGTCAGCGCCGTCCCGGAAACGCCGTCTTCCGGTTCGAGACATTTTTATGTTGATTCTAACGGCTCAAGCATTCGATTCAGCGAAGAAGGAGAAGCCGGACCAACTTCGCCGCCGCTTTAATCTTTAAAATCGCATCGGCGTTTAAAACAAAAAAACAAGCCGCGAGTGTAATTCGATACACTCGCGGCTTGTTTTTTTAAGAAAACTTAAACGCTTACTGCATTTTCTATAACAAGCGCCGATTCCACGGGTTCAAATTTGTCATCGCTTTGACGACTTAAATTTCCCATTAATTCGCGCATTTTGCCAAGCGTTCGCCAATAAACGTCTTCCATAAAAATATGCGAAAACTCGCCGTTGCGCCCGACGCTGTAAAGATTTTCGATTTCTGTTCCCCGCTCGAAACGCTTGCGGTCGGCTTCGTATTCGCGCAGGAAAATCGGGTAAGCGAGCGGCGTTCGCAAAACGCGGCAGCCGCGATAACGCTCTTTCGCGTCTTTGATAATCGGCGTTAGATTTTCCAGACACAACTCGCCCAATTTTTCATCTTCCATTTGCCAGATTTCATCGCCTTTTTCGCAGCCGATGTCAACCGTTATCAGCGTTTTACCTTCGGGCGCGAGCCACGGCATCGAGAGCGGCGTTTCGGTCAGACGGAAAAACGGAAAACGGTTTTCCGGTGTCCAGACGACGACATCCGACAATAATCCGCGACCTTCAAAACGCATATTGACGAAAACCATCGGGCGATAGCGAAATCTGTGGAGATAATTTAATTTTTGTGAGCCTTTGATTAATTTCGGCAAAACGTGAACCGGCGCGGTGCTGACGACCGCCGAGGCTTCGATGTCGCGCCCGCCGGCGCGAACGCCGACCGCGCGCTCGTTTTCGACGTAAATCGCTTCGACCGGCGTTTCAAGCTCAATCGCGTCTGCGAGATTTTCCGCCAATTTTTGGCAGAGAGTGGAAATTCCGTTTTCGGGATAAACGTGCCAGACGCTCGGTTTTTCGGGCATTTCGCGGCTGTAGCCGCAAGCGACGGCGCGCCCGGTTAGTTTTCCGGCGACTTTTAAAAACAAAGTTTTGGCGATGCTGCCCGGAATGCTGTCGCCGACCGAACGCGACAAATCCGCGCCGCTCGCGCCAGACCACGCTTCGGTCAGAGGAACTGCAACTTCGTCTGCCAGAGCGCGACCGTATTTCGCTCTGAACCATTCTTCGGCTGAAACGGCTTCGTCTTTTGAAACAAAACTTTTAAGCTGCGTCGCCGCACCGCTTGCGGCAAAACGCGGAACGCGCAAAAGACCGAACGGATAACCGTAATTTTTGCCTGCGAGCCAGACGGTTTCGCCGTAACGCGGAACGTCCCGGCAATTCGCGCCGATTCCGACTGCGGCGGCAAGACGGTTTGTCAGAAAATGCGCGCCGAAATCGTAGGTAAAACCGTCCGTGTCGTGAAAGCTCTGGGCGAGTCCGGCAAGCTGTTTTCCGGCTTCAAAAAGACGGACGGGAACGTTTTGGCGGCGCAGAAAGCTTGCCGCAGTGAGTCCGGCGATTCCGCCGCCGACAATGACGACGGGTTTTGTTGGATTTTGTTTCATAGAGGTTTTCGTAAATGAGCGTTAAGAAGCGCGCCTTTGCCGAGAAATTGAAGCGTTGTGTCGAAAACGGTGAACGCGCCGAGCGCGATTGTAGATTTTAAGCTGAAAAAATTCACGACAAAACGCGGTGCGCCCGCGTCGTCGAGCAAATTGCGGATCGAATAAGTCCAATTTACCGGGCTGACGACCGTGACGATTTTTTCGGGTTCAAATTCGCATTTTTCAGCTAATTTCCGCATTGTGGCTTGATTGAATAAATTCCAGTGGCGGGGAAAATGATAGCCGCCCCAATAACGACCTTTGAAAATGTGAAAATCCGGCGAACCGGTGTTGTCGGTGATAATTACGAGCTTGCCGCCGGGTTTTAAAACGCGGCGAATTTGACTTAAAAGCTGCGGCGGATCAGCGACGTGCTCGACGGTTTGAATCAACAGCACGAGGTCGTAAGCGTTTGCGGGCAAATCCTCGGTTTCCAAAATTCCGCAATGAATTTTCAAGCCTTTTTGCTCGCCCGCGCTGGCGGCTCTCTCGTCGGCATCAATGCCTTCGAGCTGCCAGCTTTGTTTGCCGAATTCTTTTAAAACGCCGAGATGAAAACCGTCGCCGCATCCAACATCCAGAATTCGGGCGTTTTCCGGCAAATCCCGGCACCAATTTAAAAGTCGTCTTGCTTCGAGCCTGCGGCGAACGCGATAAACAAAACCGAATTGGTCGGGAGAAAACTCAAAAGCGTGATAATTTGCGGGATAAATCGTCTGAAATTCTTCCGGTGCGGGGCGCGGGTTGAGATAAATCAAGCTGCACGAGCGGCATTGCATCGCCAAAAATGTGTCTTCGCTCGTGCGATATTCAAAATCTTCGCCGACGCCGACCGGCGCGGCGTTTTCCGTTTCGCACAAACAGCACCGCGTTCGCTCAAGCCGTAAAGCTTTGACGAGCGTCGCAGCAGAGGAGATTTCGACGCGGGCAACGCCGTCGAATAATTTCTGAGTTTTTTCCACAAACTTCGCTTTCGCCCAATCTCTAAAAATCAGCAATCAAGCCGACTTTTCAAATAATTTTCATTGCGCCGATTGTTTTTTCCGCTTTGGCTTGGCGGTTATTTGATAAATTGCCCTCTGCCTTTTATCGCTTTTCGGCGGATTCGCCAAACTTGCTAAAAAATCGGCTTTTAAGGCATATTAGATGCGTTGCGATTTTTGGCAAACAAAGGTTCTTAGCTCAGTTAGCTCAGTTGGTAGAGCACACGCTTCACACGCGTGGGGTCACTGGTTCGAGTCCAGTACTGAGCATTTGATTTTAAAACATTTACCGGCATTCTGATTTTACCGGATACTTTTTTAAATTCGAAGAATCGCGTTTTTTGCCGAGCAAAGCGCACAATCACGTCAACAGTCTAAACCATTCTGCTTCGCAGCAGACGAATTTCCCTTTAGCTGACATTTCAACTGCAGCCGACTGAGAAGGAAACATTTATGAATTTCAGAAAGACTTTTCTACCCCGTGTAAGCGCTAAACCCGCTTATCTCAAGATGCTTATCACTCTTGTAATAATAACAGCCGTAGGGTTCGCATTAGCGTCGAACTTTAACGGTTCGAGCAAAGCAGCCCAGGAAAAAGTTACTCAAAACCCCGGTGATGAGCAAGCTACTCCCGAGATGCTCGCCTATGCATTAAATTTCAAGTCGGCTGCCGGTTACCAAACTTTAGCCGCTAAGTCGGACGAGGTAAGCGCTCGAACCAAAAAAGAATTGTCCGATACGTATTCAGCCATCAGCCAGCTTCCGTGCACGAAAATAGACGGCGCGCAAATGAGCGGCAAGAGCTTTGCTTCGGGCGTATATTGTTTTGATTCTGCCGAATTAGCCGGTCAAATGACTCTTGACGGAGAAAACGATTCGACCTCGAAATTCGTCTTTTTGGTTCGGGGAAATTTTAGTGTGAACAGCGGTTCACGCATTTCTCTGGAAAATGACGCTCAAGCCGCTAACGTTTTCTTTGTCGCCGAAGATTCGATACGTATTGGAGAAGGCGTTGATTTTGCGGGAAATCTTGTTGCCGGAAACGACGTTGATGTTGCTTCAACGGTCAAAGGCAGAATGATTTCCGTTACGGGCAAAGTTAACGGAACAGTTCAAAGCAATTTAGGCGGCGATACCGGAAGCGTTCAGATTTGTAAAACAACCTCCACTGCCGGCGGCACCGACATTTCAAATCGCTTCTATCGTTTTACGGTTTCGGGCGGTCCGGCTGGAGTAATTGAAATTTTCGTTCCTCCGACACCTGCGGGCGCTACGACCAGCACAGGCTGTTCGGCTCCGTTTGATGTAACGGCAGGTCCGCAAACAATCATGGAAGAACCTTTAGCTCGTCTTCCGGCACAAGCGCAAGCAACGTTTTTCAACTTCCAGTTGATTAACGTCGAACAGCTCAACCCGCCGCCGCCGTCACCGGCAGGTGCTTCGAGCCTCGGTGTTGTTAACCTTGGCACCCGTACGGCTGCAATCAATGTCATTGCAGGTAATGAAACAACCCCATTGGTACTTAGATTCACGAACGTCTTTGCGATTACAGGTTTCGTTGAAATTTGTAAACACTCCGCTACCGGACCGACCACCACATCGGCGTTCGCCGGTTTTGCGGCACAAACCTTTAATTCAGCCGGAGATATTGATGTCAGAGGCACATTTGAATTTACGGTTGAAGGCGTTTATTCGCTGAATCGTATCAACGCGCCGGGCACTTCGCCGGCAGTAACTCGTACTTATCAGGTGTTCCCGGTTTCAGTTGGACAGTGCAGCGGACCGATTGCCGTTACAACCAACAGTTCTCCACCGACGACGACGACTCCGAGAGAATCAACGGTTAGAGTTTCTGAATTACCTCGAACTGGCTTCTACCTGGAAAGCGTCACGACTCGTCCGACTTTTGACAGAGAAGTTGGCGCCAACCCGGCAACGGGAGCTGGCGGCGAA
>DASVUH010000030.1:0-50368 GCA_036387135.1 Pyrinomonadaceae bacterium
AGCGTCAATAATATTTAAATAAGAAGATTCGACGCGCTCGCCTGCCGGATACATCACGACGTATTGCTCGTAAGCGCGAGCGCCTTCGACTGATTTTCCCAGCCGAACGAGACACGCGCCCTTGAAAGCGAGAGCTTCGCGCCCGTCTTTCGTGCCGGGAAATTTCCGCGACGCTTCATCCAAAAACGTAACCGCCAAATCGTACTGCCGCTCCCACATAAACGAGCGTCCGAGAATAAACGTGGCGCGCTGTACGGCTGGATCGTTCGGATAACTTTCCAGAATGCGCGCGGCGTGTTCGCGGGCTTCGGGAAAAGCGCGGTTGGAAAAATAAACCTCGGCGCGATAAAGATGTTCGGCTGGCGCAAGCGCGGGCAGTTTGCCGCCGACTCGCGCAGTCGAGTCCTGCTGCCGAACGCGGCTGAGCGTCGCGTCGTTGTACGTTTGCGCTTTGGCGACAAAGCAAAAAAGCGAAAGCAAAAGAAAGAATTTAAGAAAATTTGACATTGAAAATATTTTGACAAATTTGAGAAAACAACTATCGGGGAGACAGATTAACAAAATTTGAGACGCGATGGAAAATCGAAAGGTTGGCGGGAATTGATTAAATGAGCGTTAGCAGATTTTCCGTTACGTAAGCCGGATATTTTTGGCTGCTCGATTTGCAGAAAAGATGCTGTTTCAGTTGCTCGGATTAATTCAACTAAGCTCTTTTTATCTTTTCATGTTAAAAGGTATTGACAACATATCGTCTCGGATCTATATTGTGTTCGTTTTTTAAGTTTTCAATTATGAAAAACCTCACGAAGAAATTGGAAATCTTTGCTAATATTGCAATCGTTATCGTCGCAGTTTTGCTTACGGTAATGATAGTTCAACGGATATTCTTCACAAACCCGCCTACGACTTCAAAACCCGAATCCCCTTCTGTTGGTACAGAGTTGCCATTGCACGATATTGACTGGTCTGCGCAGCCTAAAACCGTTTTGCTTGTATTGCAAAAAGAATGTCGTTACTGTACGCAAAGCGCTCCGTTTTACCAACAGCTAATTCAAAAAGTTAAAAGCCAAAACCTTAAATTAATCGCTGTACTTCCCGGCAATAAGGACGAAAGCGAAAAATATCTAAATGAAATAGGATTATCAGGTCTTGATGTGTATCAATCTCAGCTTAGTTCCTTAAAAATAAAAGGCACGCCAACAGTTCTTATAATTAATAATAAAGGTGAAGTCTCAAATGTTTGGATCGGCAAGCTATCATCTGACAAAGAGGTAGAAGTAATTAACCAACTTTAGATTTGGAGGGAAACACAAAATGAAAAACTTCGGAAAACTTCGGCGCAAATTACTAGTATTGATGCTCCTTTTAGCCTGTTTAGGATGGGTATCATATGATAAAAATGTCGCTTTATCTGCAAGCGATTGCTTGGAATGCCATGATGAGCATGCTGTCTGTATAGCAGGTTGCAACGACGACCCTGCTTGTCTTAACGACTGTCACATAATGCGTAATCATTGCATACTCTTTTGTGATTAGGGCGACCTTGGAGACTGACATTGCCACTGGGATTCGCAATGTCCTTCAGGTGAAATTTGTGATGCAGGATTTTGTCATCCTCCACGTGCAAATTTGTAACGTGGAATTTTGTCGTTTTGACTTTCTAATATGAAAGTCAAAACGATGCTGATAATTTAATTCTAAGCAAGGACAAAAGCAGGTGGATAAATTGTTTCTCCTCCTGCTTTTGTCCTTTGTTTGTCGGGCGACAAAACAGCCGTCTCAAAATATCCATTTAGACTCGAAAGATTGATTTGTCCATTCTTTCGCGCTTTTTTCATTTCAATGTTTTTTGCTCAATGTTTTTTGCGGGCAAATAAATTCGCCCGAAAGCTATGCCCGGCAAAGAAGGCAGCCAAAATATTCGGCGTATTTGGCGGAAAACCTGCTAAGGCTTATTTACTCACTCCCATTTGGCGAAAGGTATTGTCAAGGCTTTTGTAAAAGCGTAAAATTCTGCGAGTTTATCAAACCAAAGCAAATTATTTGGAGAATCGAATGTTCGCACGCCGCTGCTTTATTTTTGCCCTGATTGCGCTTTTCTCGATTGGCATTTTTGCCCAATCAAAATCAAAACCCTCGGATAAATTCCGCCAGCTCGAAGAGGATTTGCCGACGCCGAACGAATATCGCACGGCTTCGGGCGCGCCCGGTCGCGGTTACTGGCAAAACACAGCCGATTATCAGATTGACGTGACGCTCGACGACGTTAATCAGCGTATTTCCGGGCGCGAAACCGTCACTTATAAAAACAATTCGCCCGACGCGCTCGAATATCTCTGGCTGCAATTGGACAACAACATTTTCGCCAAAGATTCGCTCGCGCAAAAAACGCAGACAGCGCCGGAATTTAGAAACGCGCCGCTCACAGCCATCGAACAGCTCGTCCAGCGCGAATTCGAAGGTCGAGTCAACATTACGGAAGTCACGGACGCGAAAAACAATCGCCTGCGCCATACCATCAACGAAACGATGATGCGGATTGATTTGCCCGCGCCGCTCGCTCCGGGCGGAACTTTCGTTTTTAACGTCACGTGGAATTATGCGATTAACAATCAGCGGATTTACGGCGGGCGAACCGGCTATGAATATTTTCCGCAAGACGGCAATTATCTTTACGAAATAGCGCACTGGTTTCCGCGAATGGCTGCGTATTACGACGTTTACGGCTGGCAGCACAAACAATTTCTGGGCGCGGGCGAATTTACTTTGGAATTCGGCAATTACACCGTGCGAATTACCGCGCCGAACGACCACATTGTTTCCGCAACCGGCGTTTTGCAAAACCCGGCGCAGGTTTTAACCGCCGCGCAGCGCCAACGCTTGCAGCAAGCGGCAACGGCAACGCAGCCGATTAAAATCGTCACGCAGGAAGAAGCGACGGCGAACGAAAAATCAAAACCGACCGGAACGAAAACCTGGACTTTCAAAGCCGACAATGTGCGCGATTTTGCTTTTGCGTCTTCAAGGAAATTCATTTGGGACGCACAAGGTCACAACGTCGGCGGCAACCGCGTGATGGCGATGTCTTTTTATCCGAAAGAAGGTAATCCGCTCTGGGAAAAATATTCGACCGCTTCGATCATTCACACTTTAAACATTTATTCGCGCTACACCTTTACATATCCGTATCCGGTCGCGCAAAGCGTCAACGGTCCGGTCGGCGGAATGGAATATCCGATGATTTGCTTTAACGGTCCGCGCCCCGACCCGGACGGAACGTATTCTGCGGGAACGAAATACGGTTTAATTTCAGTCGTCATTCACGAAGTCGGACACAATTATTTTCCAATGATTGTTAATTCGGACGAGCGGCAATGGACCTGGATGGATGAGGGTTTAAATTCTTTTCTGCAATTTTTAGCCGAATCGGAATGGGAGAAAAATTATCCCTCGCGGCGCGGCGAGCCGCAAAGAATTGTTGAATATATGTCGAGCGATGAACAAGTGCCGATTATGACGCAATCGGATTCCCTGTTGCAGTTCGGCAACAACGCTTACGGAAAACCGGCGACGGCGCTCAACATTTTGCGCGAAACAGTAATGGGACGCGAGTTGTTCGATCACGCTTTTAAAACATTTGCTCAACGCTGGAAATTTAAACGCCCTGCTCCGGCTGATTTTTTCCGCACAATGGAAGACGCCAGCGGAACGGATTTGGATTGGTTCTGGCGCGGCTGGTTTTACACGACCGACAACGTTGATATTTCAATCGAAAACGTCCGGCTTTATCAGATTGACACGAGAAATCCCGATGTCGAAAAAGGCATTCAACGCCAGGAGCGTGAAAGCAGGCGTCAAACTCTTTCCAGCCAACGCTACGAATCCGTTCCAAAGCTGGTTGATCAAAATCCGAGCCTGAGAGATTTTTATAACGAATACGACCCGCTCAATGTAACCGAAGCCGAACGGCGGGCTTATCAGCAATTTCTTGCGGCGCTTTCCGAAAAGGAAAGACAGTTATTGAGCGGCGGTTATTATTTTTACGTCGTTGATTTGAAAAACATCGGCGGACTTGTCATGCCTTTGATTTTGCGGGTCGAATACACCGACGGCACGAGCGAAGAAATCAGAACGCCCGTCGAAATCTGGCGCTTTAACAATTTCGATGTTTCAAAATTAATCGTCACGAAAAAAGAAGCTCGAAGCATTGTGCTTGACCCGAATTTTGAAACGGCTGATATTAATCTGGAAAACAATTATTTCCCGCGCCGCCCGATAAAATCGCGCTTTCAGGTTTTCAAGCAGGCACCGCAACAAGAGCGCGCGACGAATCCGATGCGCGAAGCCACGCGCCAGAAAACCGGAGCCGAGGCGGGAACACCGGCGGCTGTCTCCGCAACCGGAACTCAACCGCTGCCGGAAAGGGCGGCGGCAAATCTCGCCGGGCGCTGGAACGTTTTAATTGACGCGCCCGGTCAAACGATTCCCATCACACTCGATTTGCGCGTTGAAAACAACCGGCTCAACGGCGCAATCAGCGGCGGATTGGGCAACGCGGCAATTTACGACGCGGTGCTTACAGCCGGCGGTTTTACTTTTAAAATCAGACATAGCGAATACGGCGAAGTGACGTTTCAAGGCACTGTGAGCGGCAATCGCATTAGCGGAACAGCCAGCGCAACTATCGGAAACGCCGATTTCAGCGGCACGAAAGCGCAATAAATTACGAAGGCAAAAGTCAAAAGTAAAAAGGCAAAAATTTATGATTTTCAAATTGGAGGTTTCATTTTCGATGAAAAATTTAATTGCGAGATTATTATTTTTGACTTTTGTCTTTTTACTTTTGCCATCGCTCGCAGCGGCGCATACTTTTCACACCAGTTTGACTCGAATGGATTACAACGCTGAGGAGAAAACGTTGGAAATCACGATTCAGGTTTTCGCGCACGATTTGGAAACCGCGATTGAAAAACGCGCCGGAAAGCGCGTAAATCTCGAAAAATCGCCGGACGCGACGAAATTCATTCTCGATTATTTGAACGACGGATTTGCGCTGAAAAACAAAAACGGCGAAATGCAAAAGCTCGCGTGGGTCGGGAAAGAACAATCCGCTGACTCGATTTGGCTTTACGTGGAAACCGGAGCGCCCGAAGGTTTGGAAAATGCCTCGCTCGAAAATCGTCTTTTCTTTGAGCTGCACAAAGATCAGGTAAATCTTGTAACTTGCCGAATTGCTGGCAATAAGCAGGATTTTGCTTTTAAACCCGGCGACGGCGCAAAAAAAATAGTTTTGAGTGCAAAAAGATGATTTTTTCGCTTTAATCATTAATTCATTATGAAAATTGCTTTAAACGGCGCGACGACGATGCGCGCCGATTTGATTACGGACATTCTCGCCGCGCGCGACGCCGGTTACGACTGCATCGAAATCTGGGCGGCAAAGCTGCGCGATTTTTTAAAGAAAAGCACCGTCGCGCATCTTCGCCGGCTACTCGAAGACGCCAATCTCGAACCGTGGAGCATCAATTCAATCGAACACATCACTTTTCGCACGGCGGAAGATTACGCCCAAATCAAAGCAGAATGCGAAGAATTGTGCGCTGTTGCAGAAGCGATTGACTGCCCGTTTGTCGTCGTCGTGCCGGGGAAAATGCCGGAAGACGCTTCGCGCGATGAAATCATTTCCGAATCGGTGCGGGTGTTGAATGATTTGGCGGATATTGCCGCAAAACACAATGTCGCGCTCGCGTTCGAGTTTTTGGGACAAACCGATTGCTCCGTGCAAACGCTTGAGCTGTGCAACGAAATCGTCGAACAAACAAGTCGCCCGAACGTCGGTCTGGTGATTGACACTTTTCATTTTTACGCGGGCGGCTCGACGTTTGAATCAATCGAAAACGTCCAGCCGGGAAACATCTGCATTTTCCACATCAACGACGCCGAAGATTTGCCGCGCGAAACATTAACTGACGCGCACCGGCTTTATCCCGGCGAAGGCATTTTGCCGATTCGTGAAATCAAGCGCGGGCTTGATAAAATCGGCTATGACCGCGTGGTCAGCATCGAGATTTTCCGACCGGAATATTGGGAACAAGACCCGTTTGAAGTCGCCGTTAAAGCGCGCGAAGCTACAATCAGCGCCCTTAATTTAAATTAGATTGAACCGCCGAGACGCCGAGTTTTTTAAAACAGAATTTTCAAGAGTTTTTAACCTCTCTTTATTTTTTTTCTCAGCGTCTCTGCGTCTCTGCCGTGAAAAATAGTGGATAAAATCAAAATCGGAATTGTCGGAACAGGTTATATGGGCGGCACGCACGCGCAGATTTTCGCGCGCGACGAACGCTGCGAAGTCGCCGCGTTGTTTGATATTCGCCCCGAACGAATGCAGCGCGTGGCACGTTTGACCGGCGCACGGACAATGGAAAACGCCGAGCAGGTTTTTGAATCGTCGCACGCGGTTGTCATCACGACGCCAAACACGCGGCACGTTGAGTTGGCGATTGCGGCGGCGAATGCCGGAAAGCATGTTCTCTGCGAAAAACCGATGGCGACGAAACTGGAAGACGCCAAACGGGTTCTGGAAGCAGCGGACAATTCAGGCTCGGTTTTTCAGGTCGGACATAATCGCCGCTATGCGCCGGTTTATCAAAAGCTCAAAGAATTGCTCGGCGAAGACCGCCCTCATTCGGCGCATATCAAAATGAATCGCGGCGAGCTGCAAAATCCCGAATGGACGAGCGATGTTTCCGTTACGGGCGGTTTTTTGTACGAAACGACGATTCATTTGTTTGATATGATGCGGTTTCAATTCGGCGAAATCGCCGAGATGATTGCCTTTGGAAGTCGTCAAACTTACAATGAAATTGATAATTTTTCGGTTTTATTAAAATTCAAAAGCGGATTGCACGCAACGTTTTGCTCGGCGGCTGATGCAAGCTGGAATTTTCCGTTTGAGCGAGTCGAAGTTTTTTGCGAGCATCGCACGATTATTACGCAGGAAATGGAGAACATATCGGATAATCGCGGAACTGCGCCGAATTCCGAGCATTTTTCTTATCATCTGGCGCAAAAAGAAGAACGTTGGGGTTACGTGCAGGAAGACGCGGCGTTTGTTGATGCGATTTTAAACGGAACAGAACCGCCCGTGACAGCGTTAGACGGTTATAAATCAGTCGAACTGGTCGAGGGCTGTTATGAAGCGGTGAGAACCGGCGAAAAAGTGATTTTCTAAATTATGATTTGCGGAAAATGCGGACAATTTAATGAAAGCGGAATAAATTATTGCCGTTATTGCGGCGCGGCTTTGACACAAACCCAAACGAAAACCCAGGCTCCGCCGCGCCCTTACAGTTGGGCGAGTCCAAGCTCGCCGCTGCACGATGTTGCAGGTTTCGGCGAGCCGCAGCAGGTTCAGCCGCTCGTTCAAACTCCGCCGCCTGTTCCTCAGCCGCAAGTTTCCGGCTTTCATTGCCCGCGCTGCAAAACAACTGCGCCGCCGCAAATAAATAAAAAAGTTTCGACCGCGGGTTGGGTTGTTTTCGTGGCTTTGCTGTTTGCTTGTCTTCCGCTTTTCTGGATCGGGTTGTTGATTAAGGAAGAAGAGCGTGTTTGCTCGATGTGTTTTACCAGACTGGGATAATTTTTTCACCACAGAGATACGGAGGCACAGAGATTTTTATTAATTTTCTCTGTGCCTTTGCGTTTCTGCGTTGATTTTTTTTGTTGTTCATTTCGGATTGACGCCTTTTGGATATTCGATGACGACATCTCGGCTGTCGCTTGTTATTTCAATCCGGCGAAAGCGATTGTCTTTTTCGGTTGAAAGATAAGTTAAAGCGAATTGTCGCGTCAGACTTGCGCCCAGTTCGCGCAAAAAAGGCGAGAAGCTGACCGGCGTGTTTAAACCTGAGAAAAAGGCTCGTCCGCCGGTTTCGTCCGCCAAACGCAGAAGCGAGCCTTGACCGTATGAAACGAGCCGGGAATTGCCGCCTGCGGTTGACGATGTTTCGGCGTAAATCGTGTAAATCGCAATGCCGTTTCGCTGCGCTTTTAAAATCGCGCGGTCTAAATCGAGACTGTGCGCGGGCGAAGCCGAATCAATTCCGCGCCCGACATCCAAACCGTCCGAAACAACCAGCATCGCGCGCCTGCCGAGCGGCAAATTTTCAAAACGCTCGACTGCTTCCATCACGCCGACATACGGATTAAACGGCGCAGCGGACGAACCGCCGAGAATGCGCAAAGATTTGGCGGCTTTTTCCAAATCTTCGGTAAATTTCTGTCTGATTTGAATCGTCCCGCCGCGCAAATAGGCGACCATCACGCGCGAGCCTTTCGGCAGACGGCGAATAAAATTGCCGATGCCTTCAAGCTCCAGATTAACCGAAGATTCAACGTCCTCCTGAATCAAAACGGCAAACTGCATTGGCGACTCCGAAGTTTTTCTCAGACTCAAAATCGTGCGTTCCTCGCCGTTTTCTTTGACGGTCAAATTTCCGGCTTCGATCACTTCGCCGCGCGTTTCGGAAACTTTGACGTTTCCGGCGCGCACCGAAATCGGAATCGTAATCGGGCGCACAGTTTGTTGTTTTTTCCGGTTTCCGCCGGTTTCCTGCGCGTAAATGGTTGAGAAGCAGACAAAAGCGAAAAAGAACGTCGTTGATAAAAGCCAAAAATTTCGCCGCATTTTTTTAATCTCCGAAATATCCAGATAGCATCTTAATATGAATTAGGGACAAATTAAAGCGGCGTTTGCCGTAAGGCTCGGCAAATGATTATATTTTCTTTGAACCGGAAAGTCCGAAACTGCCATAATTGATGAACAAGCTCGAACGCTACGAACTGACCAGACGCGATTATTTGAAAAACCGCTCGCTCGTGTGGAGCGCGAGCTTGTCGCCCGTTGTTTTGGCGCTGCCGCCGTTCGCTTTGTTTTTAATTTTGTTTTTGTTTTCCGGTTCGACTTCGAGCGCCGCGCTTTATTTTTTTCTCGCCTTCATCGGTCTCGGCGTCGGTTTCGCTCTCGGCATATTGCTGATGATCGCGCTTTTCGTTTATCGCAACAGTTGGCTCAAAAATTTGCGCGAGCGGCTCGCCGTTGACGGAATCAAGCCTTCGGAAGTTGATTGGTTTAAAAACGAATTGACGACCGCCGAGCGCCAATCTCTGAAAGAACTCGAAAGCTCGAATCGGATGCTCGCCGAAGCCTATCGGGAAACTTTGGCTTCGCGGCTGACGGGTTCGAGAATCTTAAAAAGCACCAAACAGGAATTGCAGCTCGTTTCGCGACGTCAAAATAAGCTCAAATATTTGAAAAACGAAAACTCGAAATCGCTGCACGACGAATTAAATGCCGACAAAGAACGCCTCGAAAAAGTCAGAAAAGAAGCCGACGAGCTTCTGACCGAAAGCAAAACCCGTCTGGAAATGATCGAAGCCGCAGCGCGTCGCGGCAGCAATTTAATCGGCAACGAACAAGCTCTCGAACGCCTGCTCGCGCGCACCGAGGAATTGCCGCTCGCCTTGCAAGCCGCGAGAATCGAAGAAGAAGTCCGCCGCGAAATGGAAAACGAACAAACTCAATCGTGAGAAGGAATATTCAATTCCTTTAACCGAAAAACGCCTTTTTCAACTTGTCTCGCAATTGAGTCCTGCACCAGCAGCAAAAATCCGAGATTTGCTTCGAGCGGCGTAACGCCAATTATTTTGGCGAATTCTTTTGACGACGTTTCGCCCGAAGCGCTTAAAAAAGCGCTTGTAATTTCTTTGAGAGCGGTTTCCCCGCTTATTTTTTGTTTCAATTCTTCCGGGAAACGGGCTTCGGCGAGCGTCCAGATATAAGTAAATTTCGGCTCGTACAGAACTTCGCACGGCACGACTTTCATTCTCGCCTGCAATTCGTCGAGCGCTTTGTTGAAAATTTTACGGTCTGCAATTCCGGCTTCGGCGCGCAAATCAGCCGACGCCTGTTCCCAATCGCGCCGCAAAACTTCCAGTATTTTTCTGGCGTTGAGCGAAAGTTTTTCTTTTTCTTCGGCTTTTGGAACGCCGAACAAACAGTTGAAAGCGGGAACGAGACGCGGGGCGACAAACATTGATTTCGCTTTGGCGAGCTTGGCGTAAAACACGCGCCCGCGCCGCAAAACGTCGTCTTTCAAAGTCCAAGCCAGGCTCGTCTCAACGTCTTTCTGCACATTGCGCGGCACAAACGCTTCGCGCCTGCCGCAAACCGCAATGTAGAGCGAAGGCATCGGCGTTCTGACATCTGTCAAACCGCCGCAAAATCCGACTTCTTCGACGAACCGTTCGGCATCGGCGACCGATTCAATTTTCAGTTCTTCTTCGCGCCGCCATTTCCGGTCGCGGTGATTTTCGATTTCTTCTGACAGCATTTGCCCGAAAGATTAACCGAAATCGGCGAAAATAAAAACGGGAAAGAAATTTTGATTAATTCCCTTCCCGTTTCTTTTTCGTTTTACACAGATTTTATCTGTTATTCCGATTTGGCGCGCTGGCGCGAATTGTGATTTCCGAGCCGCTCGCCAGATTCAAATCGTCGCGTCCTTCGATATAAACCGAGCCTGCGCCCGCGCCTCCACCGATAATTGCGCCGATTGCCGCGCCTTTGCCGCCGCCCGCGATTGCACCGATGATTGCGCCGACTCCGGCTCCGATTGCGCCGCGAGTAGCGGTTGTTTTGCCTTGATTATCGCCTTGCGCAGAGCCTTCGTTGTCAACTTTCACGGTCTCGCCATTTGCGGTGCGAATCGCTTCGACAAATCCGGCAAAATTGCTGATTTTGCCGTCGCGCGTTCTGATGGTTTCAAAATTAAACGTCAACTGCGAACGCCCCGTAACTTTGCCCGAACGCGCGATGCCCGAAATATAACCTTCGATAATCGCGCCGCGAAATTCCGAAGGGCTTTCTACGGTCATCGAAAAACGGTCGCGGTCTTTGGCTTCATTGGTCGAAATCGTTTCGTTTAAAGTCGCCGACAAAACCGTGCCGTTATTGACGACATAATCCGAGTTTGGCGTTGTCGTTCCTGTTGTTCTATCGCTCGGAACATTGCCCGGTCGCTCATAAACGTCGAGCTGGGCGACATCGGAATTTTTCGTGTAGAAACTTTGCACTACGACCGGCTGGCGCAGAAAATCTGCGGAAAGACGACGTTCGACGCGCAGAGTACGCCCGTTGTCGAGCGGTTCAAAGGTGACAATGTAATCGTTTCCGCGCTGTTCGCCGGAGGTTTGAATTTCAAGTCGTTCGCCCGCCAAAGTCGCTCGCACGCGAAGTCTTGTGCCGTTGTCAGCAGTTTCATATTTGTCCCGCCCATCGGCTTCAAAAGAAAATCGCGGAGCGCGCGTCGAAGCGATGGTTATTGCTCGCCCGCGTTGTTCGATGGCAATCCGGTCGGGAGCTTCGAGCCGCTGTTCCAATGTTTGCCGTGATGAATCGCGTTGCGATTGCGGCAAATTGGCAACGGCGCGTTCGGCGGCTTCGGTCGGGCTGTCGCTGCGAGCAAAATCAAGCTGATAAGTTCCGTTCAAACGCGAGCTGACACCGGAATTGTTCGGATAATTTGAATTGTTTGGAGGATAATTTTGATTGCCGCTCGAAGAATTCGCGCCGTCAAAATCGGCGTTTAGATTGTATTCTCGCGCCAGCTCGCCGAGCGAGCCGCGCAAAGCCGTCCAATCGCGGTTAACGCGAGTTCCGAGTCTCGTGTTTTGCAAAAAGCGATTGATGTCGCGCGCTTCGTCGAAAACGGTTTGCGCGTCGGCGCTCGTCGCGTCGCGCCCGTTAAAACGAGTTTCAAAGCCGGTCAAAGCGCGCTGGAAATCTTCGATGTCCCGATGAATATTGTCGGCATCGGTTCCGCGCAGGCGGACGTTTTGAATTGACTCGTCAAAGCTGTTTTTAAAATTATCGGCTTGAACGCGAATTTTTTGAATCAATGCGCGCATCTGCCGCTCGCTCGTCGTCCGGCGATTAGTTTGCGCCGATGTGCTTTGAACAACTCCGCCAATCGTTAGCGCGCAAACCAGCGCCATAAAAATAAAGTTCTGCAATCGTCTCATCTTTTTGCTCCTTTTAACTTACCTCATTTCACAATGACCGCTTTTTTGATGCTGCATTTTTTATGCCGAACGTTTTAAGTTAAGATTTTAAATTCGCGGCAAAACAAAAACTCTTCCGTTTGGAAAGTTTAAGCTCGCTTTTCGTTGCCAAATTTCCCGCTTAGAGTTATTTTTATTTCGCTCTCGTTTTTCTTCGCAAATTCGAGCAGCCGGCTGCGTTCTGCAATTCGTGAATCTGCCGCGCGGCAGCAAATTATGGAAAACAAAGATTTCAAAGCGAGCGTTTTTCACGCGGAAAACGATTTTTACATAGGCGTTTCACCAAGCGGTCACGCCGTTTCGATTGACACAAACCACGAGCGAAACGCCGCTCCTACGCCCGTCGAATTGCTGATGATCGCGGTCGGCGCCTGCACGGCGGTTGACGTTGTTTCGATTTTAAAAAAGAAACGACAGGACGTGACCGATTATCGAGTCGAAGTAAAAGGCACGCGCCGCGACGAGCATCCGCGCGCTTTTACAAAACTTGAAGTTCACCATATCGTGCGCGGACGCTCGGTTTCGTCGGAAGCGGTCGAACAAGCCGTCAAGCTTTCGGATGAAAAATATTGCTCGGTTGCCGCCACGGTTCGCCCGGCGGCAGAAATCGTAACGACGTTTGAAATCGTCGAGGAAGGAGACGAATAATGAAGAATTACGAATTACGAATTACGAATTACGGGTTTATGCTTTTGCTTTTACTGCTCACTGCTCACTGCTCACTGCTCACTGCGAAAGCGCAGGACAATTTTAAAAAGTGGGAAACTTTTGATTTCGCCGCAAAGAAATTGACGGCGACGCAAATCAAAAGTCTCGATTTGGAAGAATTGGGACGCCTGCGCGGAATCGTTTTCGGGAAACACGGTCGCGTTTTTAAAGAAAAATCAATTCAGGAATATCTCGAAAAACGCGCCTGGTACAAACCGAATCAGCGTTTTAGAAATGCCGAACTAAACGCAACCGAACGTCAGAATCTCGATTTGATTCGACTTGCCGAAGCCGAAAAACACGATTTTGTTCAGCCGGGCGATTTGCGTTTGTGGCAGAAAAAGCCGATTCCCGAAGATAAAATTTACGCCAATTCAGCCGCCGATTGGCGGATTATGATTGCCGAAATCGAAGCGATTCACGGCAAAACGTTTCCCGAAGAGCCTTGGCTGCAAAAATATTTTGAAGAGCGTTACTGGTACAAATCCAATCCGAATTATGTCGCCTCCGCTTTATCGCCAACCGAACGCAAAAACATCGAAGCTATCAACAAAAAACGCGACGAACAGCGCAAAGTCGCAGTTTCGTTCGGCGATATGGAAAAGTTCCAAAACGTGCCGCTGACGGAAAAAATGCTTGAAGGCGTGACGCTCAGCGAGCTTCGGATGATGCGAAACGAATTCTGGGCGCGCCGCGGGAAATCTTTCAACGTTCCCGGAATACGGGTGCAGTTTGAATGGCAGGATTGGTATCGTCCGGCGAAAGACCAGAAAACCGTCAAGCTCAACGCAACCGAAGAACAAAACGTCAAGCTGCTCGAAGCGATGGAGGCGAATCTGCGCAATAAAATCGCCACCGAGCCGGTTTCGGTCGAGTTGTTTGAGGGAATGTTTACGGAAGATTTGCGGGTTTTGCGCAACGAGATTTACGCGCGGCGCGGCAAGGTTTTTAAATCAAAAGATTTGAAAGAATATTTCGCGGCGCAAAGCTGGTACAAGCCCGATCCGAATTTTCAGGACGAAATGCTTTCGGAGGTTGAAAAGAAAAATCTGGCTGTTATCAAAGAAGCTGAGGATATGGCAATCAGCAAGTTTTCCGAAGCCGAAGGCTGATAAGGTTTTAATTTGTCCCGCGTGACGGGAAAAAAAGGAAAAGGCGACAACTGTCGCCTTTTTCATTTCAGCTACATTCAAGCAATTTTATTTAGCGACTAGAAAAACATCCCACGCCCAACGTCCTGCCTGCGCGCCGCCCTCGTCCCAAACTTTTGCTCTGTATTTGAATTGATTGCCGAATTCATCCGTTCTTTTTGACTCTTTGTAATCAAGCTCTATTCCGGCAATGCCTAACTCCGGTAAAGTGCGCAGTTCGTTTTGCTCTGAAATGCCGTTGTGATTCACATCTTGCCAAAGCCTCAGTTGCCGGAAAATAGCATCACGATCATCAATCACGCCATCGCCCTGCTGCTTCTTGCCGGTTAACGAGTTATCGTAAACCGCAAGAGCGCGAAAACCGTGTTTCTCTTCATCAGGCAATGGAGCGGGCTGCTCTGTAAAATTGCCGAACAGTTCTCTGGCATTGTCAATCATTCCATTATTGTTGCGATCAAGAGCGAGCCAGGCATCATCCGAATTCGTTGAAGTCCACGATGTTCGATGCCGAATTCCATCGCCGTTAAAATCGAAATCAACTCCGTTTTGAGCATCGGTCAAATCGAATCCATTGCCGAGAACGTCAATCAGAATAGGACTCTGAATACAACACGGGTCAACGCTTCTGAGTTCGGAATTCGGACGGTTTTCATTGATGGAAGGTGAATAGCTAAAGCAAAGCTCGTCGCACTCATAGCCTCCGCCGGAGGGGGGACAAAGCTGCGTAGTAGATCTACTACACGCGTTTTCTATAAATTCATATCGCGTTTCTGTTACTTGGCAACTTCCGTTAGAATTGTAGTCTTTATCGGTTACAACTACCTCTAAACGCCCATTACCAGCAGAAGTTCGATAAGTAATTGGTGTTCCCAGAAAAGGGTAGCAACGGACATTATTTATACAACGTCCCCAGCCTTTAAATCTTCTTTCTGTATCAAAATTATTATAATCACACCACATACCTTTGTATCTATGCCAAGCATAGAAATATAAATCATCATTTGGGCAACTCGCTGGTGCCTCGCCTGTTTCATTACGTTCCCAATAATAAGCACGGCACTCACCATAAACATAGTTCACAGGCAATAAAATTAATATAGCCAGCAAAAGGGTTTTCATAATTTCTCCTTTGACGGATAGGCATAGAACCAAAGCAATTTTGAAATTGAAAAAACTGTTCGGGCGCGAATAATCACTAGAGCTTTGAAACAATTTTTTCGAGTTTAAAATGTAAATCTAGAATTTTACCCTTTTGATTAGCTGGTGCTAGAAGAGACTGGTCATCCTCCATCTCTTCAAAAAACTGCTTAAGCCGCTGTTTACCGTGATGAAGCCCTGCATTAAATGCAGGAGATTCATTTTTAATTTCTTTACTCAGAGATGGAATTTTAGATTTTATGTTTTCCCAATCATAGGAACTTACATCGCTAGATAATTTATTTTTTTTAAGCAAATTAAGAATCTGCTCAAATTGATATTTTTCTCCGCGGCGTCTATCTAGCATATCTTTCACATCAGCCATTTCTCCATCGCCGCTTTTATCAGTAAAAAGAACTGAAGACATAATTAAGCCCTCAGTGTACAAATCGTTATTCATAATAGCTCGATAGACATATTCTTCTCCTGGAGCAATTTCAGTTCGAGTTTCTGAATAAATCAATTCGACTTGAGCACCAGATTTTCCACCTATTTTTACGTGAAAACCGTTAATGCTTTTTGGATAGTTGTTCTTAAAAATAAGGCTAACATTACTGCCGGAAACTTCCGTGCGTACAATTTGAAAGAAACCAGCTTTAGTTATTACCTTTATTTCTTTTTGCTGATTTGATATTCCATCAGATGTTGAAATAACTTGTTTGTCTTTCTGATTTGCTTGCAAGACAAATAGAACAAGAGTAATAACTGTAACAATTATGGTGAAGACACCTATTATCAAGGACAATTTATTGGATGACATCTTGTGTACTCCTTAATTCATTACAAAATCTAAGAGAAATGCAACTCGAATGATTAATGAAACAACCTTAATGAACGAAACAGGTTCAAAGTTGTTTTCTCGAAAGGCGTTCCTTCGGGATGCGCTCGGATTATTCGTTCATGTATTACCCAACTTGGCGGGCAGTTAGCATAAACCACAGCAATGTATATCAAACCCAATGCAGCAATCGTCAAAATGTAAGCTATATGTCTTTTCATTTATCCTCCTTCGTTAAACTCAAAGAAATACCGCCTACTGTTTAGCGAGCGTTCTTTCCATTTTGGCAACCTTTTTAGTAATTTCTGCGTTGAGATTAAAATTTGAATTTGCAAGGGCTTTATCCTTTAAATCTTTCAGTTCCGAGGCGTAATAATCTTTGGCTTGAACAAATCCTCGTCTCAAATTTTCTGAAACGTCATTTTCATTTAATGAAGCAATTTTCTCTTTCGTTGATTCAATTGTGCTATCTAACGCATGATTTTTATCCTGACCGATAGACTTAAGAATTGAAGTGATTTGTTTCACTGCCAACATAGCCCCTGCACGAACTTCTTGAAGCCGGCTTAAATCAGTTGAAATACCTTCACCAGACCCGTCCTCAAACATAACAGCAGCAATTGTCAACGTTCTTTCACCTTCTGACGATACCGAAAAAGGTGTGACGTTAATGTCATTTGATTTTAAAAACCAGTTATTGATTGCTCCATTTATTTCAATCCTATTAACGGAGTTTTTGTTAGTTTTGTTATCGGAGATTCCAATAGAATAAGCTAAAATCGGTTTCTCGCTAACATTTTTAACAGTTATAGCTAAACGAGAATTTTCTCCAATTCTTTCTAATTCCTTGATGGAATAAACTATCAAAGAATCGGTTTCATTTTCGACGTGGAGCTTTTTGACATCGCTTTGTCCTATAGTTGCGAAAACCGCAACACCAATAGATAAAGCGCATACAATGAAGAACAGTGAAACAACAATACGTAGATTAAGTTTTTTTTTCATTTTTTTCATTATCGTTTTGGCGTTGATAAAGTTGACTCAGCGATTGTCTGCTATTGATTTATCCCTCTTTATCAAGAGAAATTATTTGAATTCCGGCTCAAACATTTTTCGGTCTGTCTGATTTCAATTGAGACAAACTGTATTTGCCCTTCCGTGTTTTTAACCATTCAATTAAGTAACGCCCCAAAAGGAGGGAAAAACTATCTTCACTCAAAGTTTTTTTTAAGAAGATTTTATGTGTCCCTGAAGCGCGATAAAAAACAGCAGTCTTTTGCTGTAAAAGTCTGCTGCTCAATCAAATATGTTAATGCCATCGTTTTCTTCCTGCTTATCGAGCAAAAGTGAAAATGGGTTGAAGGATGAAGTGGCTCAAAATAAATTGCGGATTTGAACTGCCTAGTTCGTTTGCGATAGTGAATAGCCGAGAACCGAGATTACTGCGACTCGAAGATAATGAACTAATAACAAATGTTCGTCAACAAAAATCTGAATAATCTCCAAACAATATAAAAAAGCGAGGCGATTAGAAATATCGCTCCGCTTTTTTATTTTCTTCTTAACGAATTTTTATCTGGTGTTTCGATTCGGCGCGCTGGCGCGAATCGTGATTTCCGAGCCGCTCGCCAGATTTAAATCGTCGCGTCCTTGGATATAAACCGAACCTATGCCCTCGATGCTGACGAATTTTCAGGACGAAATGCTTTCGGAAGTTGAAAAGAAAAATCTGGCTGTCATCAAAGAAGCCGAAGACATGGCAATCAGCAAGTTTTCCGAAGCCGAAGGCTGATAAAACCAAAATTTAACGAGTCTCGCGTGTCGAGACTTTGACCAACCCAAAAAGAAAGCGGAAAATGTCGAAAGAGATTTTCCGCTTTCTTTTTTTTTAATGAATTTACTTGCGCCCGAAGAAATCGAACTCAACAAAAAGCTGCAAGTTTTGCGGCGTCTGGAAAACCGGCTCGCCGAACGGGAAGAATCGCTCGTCGGTTTCCGCGAGGAATTAAAGATTTTCGAGGCTCGTTACAGTCAGGAAGTCGCACGGCTCTACGCCGAATTGGATAAAATCGAAGCCGACATTGCCGAAGAAGAAGCGCGTTTAGCGCCGGACGATGCCGAAATTCAGCGCCGCGCCCAAGAAGCCCGCGAGCGCGCCGCCGAATCTGCCGCAGCCGCAGCAGACGAAGAAAACTGGCAGGCTTGCAGCCATAAATTTTATCCTTCGCCGGAAATGAAACGCGCTTATTACAAGCTCGCCAAATTGATTCACCCGGATTTAGCAGTTGAACGCGAAGAACAGGAGCGGCGTCATCAATTAATGGCAAAACTTAACGACGCTTACGCGGCGGGCGATGCGAAATTAATGGACGCGCTCGTCGAGGAACATCGGGACAGCCCGGAATTAGTCAAAGGCGATTCAATCGGCGATCAATTGATCCGCGCGATTCGCCAGATTTATCAAGTCAAACGGCGTTTGCAGGCATTAAGAACCGAAAGCGTCGAGTTGGAAGAATCGGAAAACAATCAGCTTCGCTTAAAAGTCGAAGCCGAAGTGCAAGCGGGCAGAAATCTTTTGTCGCAAATGGCTGAACGAACGAAAACTCAAATCAAACGCGCCGAGCGAAAGCTCAATCATTTGAGGCAAGTCACCGAAACCGAAGCGAATGAGCGTTTTGGTTTAAACGTTTCGATGTTTCGCTAAAAATAAATTGATTTGGCAACTCGTTTTCGTTTTGAGCATTCTACAAACGAAAACAACGGAGGCAAAAATGGCGGTTAAAGGAAGCAAAAACACCAAACAGCGCGCGACGAAAACCAAAGCTGAAATGATGGGAAAAGATTCCGAGGGGAAAGATTCAAACCAAAACGCTGAATCGGAAGCGTCTGAAAATTCACCAAAAATGAGCAAACAGGAATCTACCGAACGGGACGGCGACAAGCCTGTGCATTAATTGCTCAGAGCGTGGTTTTAAAAGCCGTCTTCAAAATCCTTTGCGTTCTTTGCGGTTAATTTTCAATGCTCAAAACGAACCGCAAAGAACGGCAGCGTCCTAAATACAGACCGAAAGACGACGATTGTTTTACGGTTTATGGGAAACTCTCTGAACGCGATTGAGATTGATTTCCTGCACCGTGCCGTCGCGCATTACAAAACGCAGAGTTCCGCTTTCGGGTAAACAATCTTCTGAAAAACCGCCCGCCGAGTTTTTGCGCGCAGGCGCATCATCCTGTTCAAAATGAACCGCGCCTTCGAGCCGGATCAGATAACTTCCGTTATAGCTTCCGGTCGAAGCGAGCTTCATCACCACCGTTTGCCGTTTGTCCAAATTAAACGACTCTACCTCGCGCGTGCTGCCGCGATGCGTCGCCAACGGCATAACCAATAAATCTGCGGATTTTGCGCCTGAAAAATTCAGCGTCATGCTCGCGACGCCTTCGGTGCCTTTAATGTCAACGGTGACAGTAACTTTGCCGGGACCGGCAACGAAAGAATAATAAAATTCTTTGTCCGCGCCGCCCAGGCTCCCTTTCAACTCGCCGCTCGAAAGCGGTGTCGGATTGTCAGGGTTTCTTGATTGAGCCGAATTTGAATTGATTAATGCCGCGAACATCAAAAACATCATCAATGCAAATGCTTTCCAATTTTTTCTCATATTATCTTCAAACCTCCCTTTTCAGCCTCGAAGCAGCTTTAAAATTCATAAGCTGACAAGACGGCTACATCGGCTGTTTTTCCGTCGCTATCGAACTTTGAATTTTACTGAATTAAAGCTTACGTGCAGCAGAATCTTTATACTCTCGTTGATTTCAAAAAGTCAATAAAATTATTAGATTTAAAAGATTTTGAAGTGAAAGATTTCAACGCGGGCGGGTCAAAGGTGAGAATGTAGGTTCTCTTTACATTCTCACCTTCTCAAGTCTCAGTGTTCAAAAATCATTCTGAGAAATAATTAACGCCGCTTCAGCGCGACTGCGTACTAATTAAAATCAACGTGACCGACCAAACTTGCTATCACCATTGCCAATTCTGCCGGTTCGACCGGCTTCGGAACGTGCATGTTAAATCCTGCTGATAGAGCTTTCAAGCGATCTTCGACTCTGGCAAATGCAGTTAGCGCGACAGCCGGGATTCGCTTTGGCGTGCCTCGTTCGGCGTCTCTTACCCTTTTAATCAGAGCATATCCGTCTTCTTCGGGCATTCCAATGTCCGAAATTAAAATATCGGGATGAAACTCTTCAAGTAAATCTATAGCTTGAGTAGCAGACTCGCAGGTTTTAATCTCAGCCCCGCATTTTTCCAGAATCGCTGTTAGCAAAAATCGCGCATCAGGCTCATCATCAACTGCCAGGATTTTGATTCCGGTAAGCTCAGGAGGGCAATCGAAAGCGATTTCTCCTCCTCCGGCAACAGGATGAACCCTACTCAAATCACGACCTCTTTGTTCCGCGCCCTGGCGAACGACCATCAGAGGAAGTTTGACTGTAAAGATTGCTCCGCTCTCGTCTTTTCGATTAGCGGCTTCGACCGTGCCGCCGTGCAGCTCGACGAGTTGTTTAACGATTGCCAATCCGAGACCTAACCCGCCGTACTTTTTTGTAGTCGAACTGTCGGCTTGGCGAAATCTGTCAAACACATAAGGTAAAAATTCTTCCTCGATTCCGCTGCCGGTATCGCTGACGGTTAATTCAAGGTGAGAATTGACGCGTTCAAGAAATACTTTGACGCTGCCCTGTTTGGGAGTAAATTTGATGGCGTTTGAAAGCAGATTCCAGGTGATTTGCTGCAAACGCACCGAATCTCCTAAAACCTGTCCGACACCGTAATCGAGAACAACATAAACGCGAATCTCCTTTGCTTCTGCCGCCGGGCGCAATGTGTCTACTGCGGCGTGAATAACGCTCGTCAAATCCACCGGCTGAGTATCCAGACGAAGCTTGCCCGACATAATTCGTGATACGTCGAGCATGTCTTCAATCAGTCTGGCTTGAAGCCGGGCGTTCCGATCAATCGTTTGAATCGCGCTGGTAACGGTAGCTGCATCCATCTGTGAGGATGTCAACATTCGCGTCCATCCTAAGATCGCGTTCAAGGGCGTACGCAGTTCGTGCGAGAGAAGTCCCAAAAACTCATCTTTTGATTGGCTGGCAATTTCGGCTTGTTTGCGCACTTCCTGTTCGCGAATTAAAGCTTCTTCCCGCTCTTTGATCGCTTTTTGCGCCTGATCGTAAAGCCTGGCATTGTCCATCGCGATGGCTGTCTGTGCGGCGAGACCTTCAATTATCTGTTCGTGCGCTTCGGTGAAGAAACCGGCTTTCGAATGACCGAAGAAAAGTCCGCCGATTACTTCATTCGAGCGTGAAATGACGGGAACTGCCAGATAACTTGAAACCGGCAGATGACCTTCGGGCATCCCGAAATAGGGAGCGTTTTTCCCGTAGCGGGAATCCTGATGAACGTCGTCAAGACGGATTGTGCCCTCTCCGCGAAAAGTCGGACCGAAAATGTCTGTCGCGCGCGGCATCGGAAAATTCTCAAAATGCTCGCGCGGAACTCCCGAAAGCGAATAAAGCATGTAAGAGCCTCCATCCGGGCGATAAACGTTATAGAAAAACGCGCCGAACTCGGCTCCCGTTATTTCCGTCCCGGCATCGGTAAACGCTTGCACCAATTTTTCCTGATCGAGTTCCGCCGAGAGCAATTGCCCGATGCGATTGATAGTTTCAAGTATTTCAGATTGCTCTTTTAGTTTTGCTTCGGCTTGTTTCCGGGCGCTGATGTCGCGAACGATTTTTGAAGCGCCGATTATTGTTCCGTCGAGCGCTTTGATCGGTGAAACAGTCAGAGAGATGTTAATCAAATGCCCGTCTTTAGCAACGCGAATCGTCTCGTAATGTTCAATGCGATCACCGGCTTTGATTTTTCCGATAATCACCTGCTCTTCGTGCTGCATATCGGGCGGAATCAAAGTTAAAACTGATTTTCCGACAATTTCCTCCGCAGTGTAGCCGAAAATTCGCTGGGCGCTTTTGTTCCAACTGGTAATTATGCCTTCGAGCGTTTTACTGATGATCGCATCTTCTGCCGATTCGATAATGGCTGTCAGCCAGCTAGCTGCGGTTTCATCAAATGGTAAATTGTGAAATCGTTTTAGTCCGCTTTTTTTACCCGCGTTCCCGGTTCGATTAAAGTTGTCAGCCATAGTTCTTTGATTTCGTTGACAAAACTTAAAAAAACATTCCTTTCAAAATTACTTTAACAAAAATGCATAGGAGTGTTTATCTTTATGATTAGAGCGTAACAGTCGGTATACGCTGTACAGCCTAAAAAAGAAGTTTTTAGGCATTCAAAGTAAAATAATCAAACGTTTTCGAGAATTATAAATTTACAGCGCCACATGATTAGGACGCTGCTATTCTGAGATAATTCCTGACAAAAACTTTTGCTCAAAACGTTTTAGACATATTGCCCGGCGGCGAACGCGGAAGCCCAAGCCCATTGAAAATTATAGCCGCCGAGCCAGCCAGTCACGTCCACGACTTCGCCGATAAAATACAAATTTTTAACTCGCTTCGCTTCCATCGTTTTTGAAGACAATTCACCGGTCGAAACGCCGCCGAGTGTGACTTCGGCTTTGTGATAGCCTTCCGTTTCATCGAAACGAAGCCTCCAATCGTGCAAAAGCCCGGCGATTCGTTCGATTTCTTTAGGGGAAAACTGGTTCAGAGGTTTTGAAGGCGCGAATTCGGCGCAAAACTTTTCGGCAAAACGCGCGGGAAGATGCTGGCTCAGAAAATTGACCAATTCCTGTCGGCTGTTTCTCGATTCATCCAATAACTCAAACGCATTTTTGCCCGCGAGCAAATCAAAAGAAATCTTCTCTTTCGGTTGCCAATAATTTGAAATCTGCAAAATTGCCGGTCCCGACAATCCGCGATGCGTGAACAGAATGTTTTCCCGAAAAGCCGCATCGCCAAAGCTCGCCGTTGTTTCCAAAGAAACGCCCGCGAGATTGCCGAATTCTTTCAAACGATTTTCGCCGAAAACGAGCGGCACGAGCGCCGGACGAGTCTTTTCGATTTTTAAATCGAATTGCCGCGCGATTTTGTAGCCTAAATCGGTCGCGCCGACTTTTGGAAACGACAAACCGCCGCACGCGACGACTAAGCTTTCCGATTCAAAGCTGCCCAGATTCGTTTCGAGGACAAAAGATTGATCCGTTTTTCGGACGCTTTTAATCTCGCAATTCGTTTTGATTTGCGCGCCGCCAGCCGCGCATTCGTCAAGCAGCATTTCGATGATTCGCCTTGAAGTGTCGCGACAGAAAAGCTGTCCGAGTTTTTTTTCGTAATACTCGATGCCGTGTTTTTCGACTAATTTTATAAAATCCTGCGGCGTGTAACGGGCGAGCGCGGATTTGGCAAAATGCGGATTGTTTGAGACGTAATTCGCGGCGGAAACTTCGCGGTTGGTAAAATTGCAGCGCCCGCCGCCGGAAATCAAAATCTTTTTCCCGACTTTTTCCGCGCGCTCCAAAACCAACGCTTTGCGCCCGCGTTTTCCGGCTTCCGCAGCGCAAAACAACCCCGCCGCGCCGCCGCCGATGATAATCGCATCAGTTTTCATCCCTTACTTATTCGCCGCGCTATCCGATGTATTTGTTTTTGATTCGGATGTCGCGCCCTGCAAACATATCGGTTTCAAAGTCGTGTAAATAAATTTCAACCTGATTGCGGTCAAACATTTTCGTGACTTCACGAAAATCCTGATTAACGCGGCACAATTCGGCAAAAATGAGTTCGTGTAACTCTTCGCCAACGGGCAAATCGTTCTTCGGCAGCCGCACTTTTTCCAGATGAATTTTTAAGGTGCGTTTTAAATCGGGGCTTTCGTCCGATTTGATTTGAAAAGAATTAATGCGCCCGACGAGCGCCGGATTGGTGTTGATAATTTCCTCCAAATCGTGTGGAAAAATTTTCGCGCCGTAAAACGGCACGCTCAAATCGTTGCGCCCGTGAACATACAAAATCGGAAACGCGCTTTGCCTTTCGGCAAGCTCGGCGATTTCAAATCCTTCCGATTTTAAAAGCGCCGACAAATCTTCGTAAACATAACAGCCGCCCGAATCGCGCAGATTATAACGAATCTTCGGTGCCGCGCCTTCAAATCGGGTGATGGTAAATATCAATTCTCCTTCTGCGTTGGTTTCAATGATGTAATCGGCGGCGTTGTATTGAAAAATCATCGGCGGCGTTTCGCGCCCGAAAAGTTTTTCGCTCAAACTCCGATTTTGAAAACAAAGTCGGCGCAGCGCAATCGTCAATTCCGTCTCGACTCCGATGTTGATTTCCAAATCCGACGCGCCGTAACTCGAAACCACGCTGTTAAAAAATTTCAAAAAATGCGAGCGCAAACCTTCGCTCATCCCTTCGCCGCCGACCACCGCGTCAATCCGGTAAAGCGACAAATCAAGCTCGGTTTCATCGAGCCACGCTTTTAGAAACGGCGGGTAACCGAAAATCAAATAACGATATTTCGCGCCGAAAAGCCGCAAAGTGTTTTCGAGTTTTTGGGCTTCGGGTCCGATTGATTTTAAAATACCGACATCCGCCAGCGACATCGAAACGTTCATTCCGGTCGCCCACGGTCCGAGCGCGAAACAGTTGAGCAGAATGCAGCTTTTATCGTTGTAAATTATTTCGTAATTCAATTGCAGAACGCGCTTTACGTCTTTTCTTTCGGACGCGCTCCGCACCCAATTGTTCGGCACGCCGGACGAGCCGCTCGATTCGTCAATCACGCTGCCGGGCGCCGGAATCGCGCCGCCGTAGCAGCGTTCTTCGAGCGTGTATTTTTTAACGTAATTCTCTTTCGTCATCACGGGCACGTTTTCCAACCGCCAGCCGTTTTCCGACTGGTAATTTTCGGCTTTCAAAAACTCTCGATAAGCGGGACAATCGCGGCGCGCCCGTTCAAAAACCGCAAAAGCGCGAACGCGCCCGACAAAAGCCAAAAACGGCTGCAAGCGCGGCGCAAATAAAACCAGATAAGTTCTGCCGTCGGCACCGAGCGCCCAGCGTATGAGCCATAAAAAGCGAATAAAAATGCGTGCGAGCGCGTATTTATACATAATTTTCACCGCCGAGACGCGGAGACGCCGAGAAAATCAAGAAACGTTTTTAACGTTTTTTTAGCCTCTGCGTCTCTGCGTCTCTGCGGTTTAATTTTCTTCAATTAAAATTCTCTCCAAAGGTAAACGATAGCTTTTCGGCGGTTCTTCCGAATAACCGATTTTAAATATCAGCCACGTTTCCGAAATCCTGACGTTTTCATTCCACCAGCGAGCGGCTTCCGGGTTTGTCACCAGATTTCCGTAAGGGTGAATGTAGAGATTGTGTTTCGCGGTTTCGAGCCAGAAACGCATCAAACAGCGCCCGGCTTGAAATGCTTCCGCCGGATTCCAAAAACCGCCCGCGAGCGCGCCGACGGTCGGAACCGTGCCGAGCTGCCGCCGGTATTCGCGCCGCAATATTTGCCGAAAGACCGGCAATTTTAAAAGTCCGGGCGCGATTGCCGAAAGGCGAAAATTAAAACGCGAGACGTTCATACAGCGATAATCCAAACCGTCCAATTTCGCTTTCGATTCGCGGTCGGAAAAGCGAAACCACGAAACCAGCTCTTCCTGATAATGCGGGCTGTTTAAATCGGTGAAAACCGCTTCGATGTTGCGATTAAGGATTCGTTCAATCGTTTCGGCGTCGGCGATTTCAAAATATTGGTGTCCGAAACCTGCGGCGAGATTTTTTAAAATTTCGGTCGCATTTGCCGGGACTTTATCGGGCGCGAGCGAAAGCCGCGACGTGCGCCGACGAAAAAACAGATTTTCGTCGTAAATATTTTCCGCTTTTTCGGTTTCGATTAAACGCATTCGAGCGAACGGCAGCAAAGTCGGCTCGCGCGTTTCAAGAATCGCGGGCGCGTACCAACCGGGCGGATGAACGAATTCGTATTCGATTTTCAAACGCTCGCGGCGCGCCAGAATATCAATCGCTTCGAGGAACATTCCCATCGTCAAAATGATAAAACTTCCCGTCGTGTCTTCTTTCGGCAGCGTCCGCGTCGAATCAATATAAAGCTCTGCGCGGTAATCATCGAGAATTTTAACGCGCCACGGTTGTACGTTATGCGGCGAAGGAGCGTGAAGCGCGGTTTCCAGAATTTTGTGCCAGATTTTCATTCGGCGCGAAGTTGAGCGAAGAAAGTAAAAAAACAACTTGCTTGACTGGCAAGTAACGCAATTCTACACTGAAAATATCGAGATTTAAGCAGAAATTTTAATTCTTAGGACAAACGTTATGTCACATAATCTTTTTAACACCCTGAAAACGTTCCAAACGGGAACGGGCGGCGAGGGGCAATTTTATTCGCTGCCGCAATTGGAAACGGAAGGCATTTCCAATGTTTCGCGTCTCCCGATTTCGGTGCGGATTGTTCTCGAATCGGTTTTACGCAATTTTGACGGCAAGAAAATTCAAGAACAAGATGTTCGCAACATCGCGGCTTGGACTGCAAACGAAGAACGCACGAAAGAAGTGCCTTTTGTCGTCGCGCGCGTGCTTTTACAGGATTTTACGGGCGTTCCGTTACTGGTTGATTTGGCTGCAATGCGCTCGGCGGTGGCGCGGATGGGCAAAAATGCCGACGTGATCGAACCGCTCGTTCCGGTTGACCTGGTGATTGACCACTCAGTTCAGGTTGATTACGCCGAAACCCCGGACGCATTCCGGCGCAATATGGAAATAGAATTTGAGCGCAACGCGCAGCGTTATACCTTTTTGAAATGGGGAACGCAGGCGTTTAACGGTTTTACTGTCGTGCCGCCGGGAATCGGCATTTGCCATCAGGTCAATCTCGAATTTCTCGCCAAAGGCGTTTTCGAGCGCGAAGGAGTTTATTTCCCCGACAGCCTGGTCGGAACTGATTCGCATACGACGATGGTCAATGGTTTGGGCGTTGTCGGTTGGGGCGTCGGCGGAATCGAAGCCGAAGCCGGAATGCTCGGTCAGCCGGTCTATTTCTTAACGCCCGATGTGATCGGAGTTAATTTGACCGGCAGACTAAACGAAGGCGTCACGGCGACCGATCTCGTTTTGCGGATTACGGAAATGCTCCGCAAATACAAAGTCGTCGGCAAATTTGTCGAGTTTCACGGCGACGGCGCGGCTTCGCTTGCGGTCACAGACCGAGCGACAATCAGCAATATGTCGCCCGAATACGGCGCGACGATGGGTTATTTCCCGGTTGACGAACGCACCCTCGAATATTACGCCGCGACCGGCAGACAGGAAGAACACATCGAAACGATTCGCAATTATTTTACCGCGCAGGGAATGTTCGGAATTCCGCGTGCGGGCGAAGTTGATTACACGGCGGTTCTCGATCTGGATTTATCAACGGTCGAGCCTTCGGTCGCCGGACCACGCCGCCCGCAAGACCGCATCGAATTGTCGAGCTTAAAAGACAAGTTTTGCGAGCTGCTGACCACACCAGCCGCCGAGGGCGGTTATGAAAAAGACAAAAAAGAGCTTGACCGCCGCGTGACGGCGACAATCGGCGCGGGCAGCGGCATTCACGTTACCGAAGAAGGTATTCACCAAACGACCGGCGGCGGTTCGCAAGTCTCGATTCCGAAAGAGATCATGCTCATGACGAGCGAAGCAAATACAAATCCTTTGACCGAAATCGAGATGATGAACAATCGTCCGACGCCCGACAGAGTCGAAGGCGCGACCCAGCGAATTGACACGCCGACGCACGTTTCGCTCGGTCACGGCGACGTTTTGATTGCCGCCATTACGAGCTGCACGAACACCTCAAATCCCGGCGTGATGCTTGCCGCCGGAATCGTCGCGAAAAAGGCTGTGGAAAAAGGTATGAAAATTTTGCCGCAAGTCAAAACTTCTCTTTCGCCCGGCTCTCGCGTTGTGACCGAATATCTCAATAAAACAAATTTGCAGCCTTATCTCGACAAAATCGGTTTTAATCTCACGGGCTACGGCTGTATGACCTGCATCGGAAATTCCGGTCCGCTCGATTTCGGTTTGGAAGATCAGATTGCGGAACACGACATCGTGGCGGCTTCGGTTTTATCGGGCAATCGCAATTTCGAGGCGCGCGTTCATCAAAACATCAAGGCAAATTTCCTGATGTCGCCGCCGCTCGTCGTCGCTTTTGCGCTCGCCGGGACGGTCAATATTGATTTGTCGAAAGACCCGCTCGGCAAAGACCGCGACGGCAACGACGTTTATCTCAAAGACATCTGGGCGACGACCGAAGAAGTCGAAGAATTGTTGAAGCAAGCCTTCGACCCGGAAACGTATCGCCGTCTTTACGGCTCGTTCGCCGATCAAAACCCGATGTGGAACGAGATTCCGACCAGCGCCGGCAAAGTCTATGAATGGGACAGAGAATCAACTTACATTCAGGAGCCGCCGTATTTTGAGAAATTCTCAAACGAAAAACGCCGCTTTTCAAACATCATCGGCGCTCGACCGCTCGCCATTTTTGGCGATTCGGTGACGACCGACCATATTTCGCCCGCCGGAGCAATCAAGCCTTCGTCGCCCGCCGGACTTTATTTGCAGGTCAAAGGCGTCCCGCCGATTAATTTCAATTCCTACGGCTCGCGTCGCGGAAATCACGAAGTAATGGTGCGCGGAACGTTTGCCAACGTGCGAATTAAAAACTGGATGGTCGCGCCCATCGAAGGCGGCATCACGCGATATGAACCGGACGGCGAGCAAATGGCGATTTACGACGCCGCGATGCGCTATCAAAAGGAAAACGTGCCGCTCATCATCATCGCCGGGCACGAATACGGCACAGGCTCGTCGCGCGACTGGGCGGCGAAAGGCACTAAGCTGTTGGGCGTCCGCGCCGTCGTCGCGCAATCGTTCGAGCGCATTCACCGCTCGAATCTCGTCGGAATGGGCGTGCTGCCGATGCAGTTTGACGAAGGCATCAACGCGCACACTCTCCGTCTGATCGGAGACGAAACGTTTTCCATCGTCGGACTCGACCGGGACATTGCGCCGCGCCAGCGCGTAAAGATGAAAATCACCCGCGCCGACGAAACAACCGAAGAGGTGCCGTTGATTTTGCGGATTGACACCCCGATTGAAGTCGAATACTACCAGCACGGCGGCATTCTGCCTTACGTTTTGCGACAATTGGTGAGTTTTTCAACCGATTCACCGGCAGCGGCTTAATGAGCCGGGAAAATGTTTCCATCAATAAATAAAAGAGCGGGCGAATCAATTTCGCTCGCTCTTTTTATCTGCTTTGCTCTTCGATTAATAGTCGGCTAGGAAATTTAGCGAGTCTTCTTCGCCATTGATTAATCGGAATTGCGTCGGTTCCGTGAAGATATATCGCTTGCTGTAAATCGTGAAAACGTATCCTTCTCCGACCTGCACATCATCAAAACGATAATAACCAAGCGGATTTGTAATCGCTGAGCGCGTGTTGCCCATTGAATCCGTCATTGTTACCAAAGCTTTTGTAACAGGTCTTCTATAAGCTGTCATTGCGCGTCCCGCAACAGAAACGCTGGCTGCTGTCGGGACGTTGTTGTTGGTGATTATAATATTATTTACACCCACCCATTCGTTCGGAGTCTGTGTATTGCTGCCCGGAGCTGATGAAGCGAATGTGTGGAGAATGCGAACCTGAACTTTCGGCTGATTCAGAGCATCGGGCGGAAGCATAGCTGAGATTTTGGTTACACGACCTTCAAGATTGGGACCATCCGTCGGATCTGCTGCGTATCCATCGGGCAAATTAATAAAATCTCCGGTTTCGCTGACGCGATACTGCAACGCCATTTGGGAATACGAGCTATTGTTTCCCTCGTCAATATCAATGATGTCATAACTCATCCGTACATAGTTTTGTCCGGTTGTATTTAAATAAAAAACCAGATACGGATTGTTTTGCACGTTTCCCTGAAAACCGATTCCTAAATGTGAGTCACTTCTCGGGCGGTCAAATTCGGTAATTCCGCTGCCGTTAAATGCGCTCGGATTTCCTTTGTCGGCATTAACACAGGGATCAATGCGCGAACCGGAAGGCTGAGGCAAAGCGTTGTTCGGGTATTCCGTGCCTTTGATCGTACGCGGGTCAATTCCCGCCGTGCCGCTCGTCAAACCGCTACCGCAAAAGCCTTCCACCGAAGGGATAGCGCTCCAATCATTATTTGTCGTAATGCGTGAGTCATTGCGGGTTACCGTTAACGTTAAGTTACCACCGCTAAAATTGTAGTAATTGTGAGTTGCTTTTGCAGTCGTGGCAATTGAAAGACTTTCGGAAATATTTTTATTCGTCACGAAAGAAGTTGAGAAATCGAGACTGAAAATTACGAGAAAGATTATGACAAATATACTCGCAGTTTGTTTCAATCTGTTTGAAAATACAGCTATAGGCTGTGAATTTAGGGGCTTTTTTTTCATTTGTTTTGTCTCCAATGGGAAATCAGGGATAGGTCAAACGGAAAGAACCAGTGTATCGGTAAAAACTACGGATACAGCCGGATAAAAAATTTCAGCTTATCGGCAAAATCTCAATTTACTGCAATTAAAATTTTGCAGTCGTCAAAGCTGTTTAAAATGCTAAAGCTTTTATGAGGGAATAATGGGGATTGTATTCTAAGGTGAACACCGACATCTTTTAACGGATGCCAGACAAAACAATCGCATAATCGTTTTTTCTTGTCAACAGATTTATAAATGCGGGAATTGACTTAATGAATTTTCCGGCTTCACTTTGTCGCGCAGAATTAAACTTTAGATTTGTTTTTTTGATAAATTGGAATTGAAATAAAAGAAAAAGCCAAACGATTTGCTACATTCGGCTTTTTCTTTTATTTTCAAAGCGCGTCATTTCTCATTCAAAGTTTATGTCCAAAGAATACACTTGCTTCAATTGATTGTCGGTAAAGTTTAAGTCAAAATAACGACTGAAATGAATGATCTACAAATTTTGATGGGGGATAGTCTCGCAATTTTACCGACAATGGCGGCTGAGTCCGTTCAATGCTGCGTAACGTCGCCTCCATATTGGGGTTTACGCGATTACGAACATCCGGCACAAATTGGGGCTGAACCTTCACCGGAGCTTTATGTTGATAATCTTGTAAAGCTGTTTCGTGAAGTTCGGCGTGTTCTACGGAAAGATGGAACAATTTGGCTCAACGTAGGGGATGGTTATGCGAGAAACGGCGGAACGGGAAATCACGGACCGAATGCTGTTGTGGGCAACACAAAGAAGTTAATTCAAAAACGTAACTGCAAAGTACCCGACTGTTGGGGATTGAAAGATAGAGATTTAATAGGATTGCCTTGGCGCGTTGCTTTTGCATTGCAGGCAGACGGTTGGATTTTACGGTCAAAAATAACTTGGGTTAAAAAGAATCCGATGCCCGAAAGCGTCAAAAATCGCCCGACCAGCGCTACCGAAGAGGTTTTTATGTTTGCTAAGTCGCCTTCATATTTTTATGATCCGAACGGTGTTCGAGAAGAGAGCGGCGCAAATCTTCGTAATTATTGGGTTCTTAGTCCTGACTCAAGTCGAAGCGGACATCCGGCAACATTTCCACGCGAGCTGGCGCGACGTTGTATTTTGCTCGGTTCCCGTGAAAACGATACGATTCTAGACCCATTTAGCGGTTCGGGCACTACTGGAATAGCAGCGAACGAGTTAAACCGTAATGCTGTCCTCATCGAACTGAATCCAACTTACATCGAGACAAGTAAAATACGTGCGGCAACGATTCAACCCCAATTGCAGTCAACCGCTGTCAATTCAAAATAGTAAACAAAAAACAGTATGTCTCGAAAACCCGGCTCAAAACAGTTGATTCTTGAGTTCTTTTTGCGGAATATCGGCAACGTGCTTGAATCAAAAGATATTCAGCAAGCCAGTGGCGGTGCTGTTGAGTGGGCACGTCGAGTTCGTGAACTGCGAAATGAAGACGGCTACCAGATTCTTTCCCACAAAGACCGCGCAAACTTAAAGCCCAATCAATATCTTTTGGAAACAGACAAACGAGTTCCGGCTTTCGCACGCGGTATTTCTAAAGAAACTCGCGCTTGGGTGCTTGAGAGGAATGGTTATACCTGCCAGATGTGCGGAGTTGCAGCGGGCGACCCTGATCCATTAGGCGAGAATAGAACCGTGCGACTAACGATGGGGCATATACTGGATAAATCAAAAGGCGGCGACGATACTCCAAATAATCTTCGAGCAGTTTGCACAAATTGCAATGAGGGATTACAAAATACCGCTTTGCCAAAGCCTGACCAAATTCATTTGCTTGCTCAAATTCGACGGGCGACGATTAAAGACCAAGAGGCGATGTTGAGTTGGTTACTTCAGAAGTTTAATTTGGAAAGTAAGAAAAAAAGTTAAAAACAAAATTGAATGTTAGTTAAGAAATAGCAGGATTGGGGCGGATAGTTAATTGATTTGCATATCAACTATGAAACCGTCGAGCCGTTTTCGCTCTAACGTATCGAAACGGATGCTTTGCGAAGAAAAAAGCCAAAACCGAAAGTTTATTCGACGAGATTGTTGAAACCGTACACTGACTCCATAACCGCTCTAACCAAAACGAAAGCTGCCGCCAGCCGCCGGTTTTATCTCCCGAAGAATCCCGGCTCCATCAAATACCAGTTATATAATCCGATCAATAATCCGATTCCGAATACCAGCAGGACAATGACTTTATCTTTCGTTGTTTCGGGCTTTCCCATTTTACCCGGAAACAACAACAGAAAAATCCCGCCTACCAATCCGACGGGAGCGAATGCGGCAAGTTTCGTCGAGTAGCTGCCCTCGGCGGTCAACTGATACCAGTTGTAATAAATTAAGCAGCCAAAAAGCAGAATAAGCGCTAATGCGAAAAGGCGAGCATTCAAATGACGCATAAATCTTATCTACGCTCCAGGTAATTTATTAAAGCCATAACGCGCCGGATTCTACTGCAAAAAAGGAAGGAGCGTCAATTGAGATGACTAAATCAAAGTAACAGATTGCGCCTCGCGCCCGATAATTTGTTGGAAATGAAAACTAAGAAGTACTTAGTCATATTGATCCTGGCTTCGCTGATAAAAATCAGCGAAGCTGCTTGAAATACACAATTTCCGGGTCGCCTTCGTCCAAATTATGAATTACTCCGCTTAAAACATAATCCAGTTTTGCCAATAGCGATTGCATCGGCAAATTAGAAAGGTTTGTCGAAGTGAACAATTTGGGGGTTTGGCAAAGCGACTCCAAATGTTGCAGCAATGCCGCGCCGGCACCGCTTCGGCGGTGGTCGGAATGGATGTAAAGCATATCAATACAACCGACATAATAAAAAGTATAATTTAAGACGCCGTAACCGATAACTTTTTCGTCTATAACAGCAACGAAGCAGTTCCCTGAAAAGACTTCCCGACGAATAAACTCCCGACGTTCCTTCTCTTGTTGCGCGATAAGGTCAAACGAGCAAAGAGCTTGAATGTCGTTTTCCACGGCTGGGCGAATAGAAATCATATTTCACTCAAAACTCAAAATACTCCTCACGCCTGCAAAAGCGAAGCGGGCTGGCGCGGGAAATGATTAATAAAGAATTTGATTAAGTTTTCAGTAATTAAAAGACTTGCGTGAGCTATTATACTTGTAAAAAGAGAATCCACAAATGATTTATGGAAGGCTTAAAAGGCTCGGCTTTTATTATTCCGCAGCAATTCAAACAGTTTACGCGGGTTGACGTATAACCATTTGTGCAGAATCTTAAATTTCGCTTACATTCTTAATTGAGGAAAATTTTGCGGATGCGAAAAAATCTGCTCCGCTTTGTCGCTTCCCTGCTAGCCTCCGCTTCGGCGGCGCATTAGCAGCGAAAGCGCCGGGCGCGTTAGCAATAAATATAATAATGAATTCAACAGCTACAACTCCGAAATTACAACCGATTCCGATTGAACAGTTCACTTTGGACAACGGCTTGCGCGTCGTGATGAGCAAAGACGATTCGATTCCGGTCGTCTCGGTCGCCGTTTATTACGATGTCGGCTCGCGCAACGAGCGCGAAGGTCGCACGGGTTTCGCGCACCTGTTCGAGCATATGATGTTTCAAGGCTCGGAAAACGTCCCGAAAGCCGGGCATTTTCAGTTTATCGAGCGAAACGGCGGGACGATGAACGGCACGACTTCGACCGAGCGCACAAATTATTTTGAAACGCTCCCGGCTAGTCAATTGCCGCTTGCGCTCTGGCTCGAATCCGACCGGATGCGCTCGCTCAAAGTAACGCACGAAAATCTCGACAATCAGCGCGAAGCCGTCAAGGAGGAAAAGCGTCTGCGCTACGACAATCAGCCTTACGGTCAGGTTTTCGTGACGATTTCCGAGATGATTTACAAAAACTTCGCCAACGCGCATTCAACCATCGGCTCGATGGACGACTTGGACGACGCGACGGTTGACGACGTGACCGAGTTTTTCCGAATTTACTACGCGCCGAACAATGCAGTCTTGACGATTGTCGGTTCGTTCGAGCCGGACGAAGCCCGCTCTCTCGTGGAAAAATATTTCGGCTCGATTCCGTCGCAGCCGAAACCCGCCCAAATTGACGTTAACGAACCTGAGGAAGTCGCAGTGCGGCAGAAAACGCTCGAAGACGCCCACGCGCCGTTTCCGGCGTTTCTGATCGGTTATAAAGCGCCGCCGCGCAAGTCGGATGAATTTGCCGCGCTTGAGCTTGCCGGAAAACTGCTCTATGACGGCGAATCTTCGCGTCTTTATCAAAAGCTCGTCAAAGGCGAAGAATCAATCGTCCAGCTTTTCGGTTTCACGGACGAGCGACGCGGACCTTCTTCGGTTTTAATCGGCGCGATTCCGAAACCCGGACACGACGTAAAGCAAATCCGCGAGGTAATGTTCGATGAAATCCAGCAAATGGCAACCGCCGGACCGAGTGCGGAAGAAATGGAAAAGCTCCGCAACTGTTTGATCAACGATGAAGTGCGCGGACGCCAAAGCTCGATGTATCGCGCGCAGCGTCTCGCGGAATCCGCTCTTTACGACGACGATCCGAATCTGGTCAACACAGAGCTTGAACGAATGCTCAAAATTACGCCCGAACAAATCAAATCGGCGGTCGCTAAATACCTTAACACCGAAAACCGCGCCGAATTGGATGTCGTTCCGGCACAGGAGAAATCCGACGAGGAATAAAACTCGCTTCGTCCGTCACAAAAACAATAAGATGAACCAACAAACAGAAGATTTTCGCAAAAGCGCGCCCGCGCCTCTCGCGCCGCGCTCGATAAATTTACCTAATCCTTCGGAAACCGTTTTGCCGAACGGTTTGAAAGTGGTCGTTGTCGAAGACAAACGGCTTCCGATTACAAGTTTCCGTCTCTCTTTTCGCTCCGGCACGGCAAACGATCCCGCCGAATTGCACGGTTTGACGGCGATGACGGCTTCGCAGCTTAATGAAGGAACGACGACTCGCACGAGCCTGCAAATCGCCGAAGAAGTCGAACGTATTGGAGCCAGCTTGAACGCCGCGCCGTCGGCTGATTTCACGACTGTTTCCGCTTCGGCTCTTTCCAATTACGCGCCGGAGATTCTGCGGTTGATGGCGGACGTGGTTTTAAATCCGTCGTTTCCCGAAAGCGAGCTTGCGCTCGCCAAACAAAACACTCTGCAAAATCTGCAATATCAACGCTCGCAGCCGGATTTTCTGTCGAATGAGAAAGTGTCGCAAGTGATTTTCGGACAACACCCGTACAGCCGCGTCGCACCGACGCCCGAATCAATCAACTCGATGACGCGCGAGCGGCTTGTCGCTTGTCACCGGCAGATGTTTATTCCGAACAACGCGGTGCTGATAATTGTCGGCGATGTTGACCAAGCTGCGATGATGCGGGAAGTCGAAACGCTTTTCGGCAATTGGCAGAAAGGCGAAACCGCAAATCCCGGCTTTTCGTCTCCGCCCGCGCGCGATGAGCGCAGCATTTACGTCGTTGACCGTCCCGGTTCGGCGCAGTCGAATATCGCTCTGGCAAATATCGCTCTGGCGCGCACGAGTCCCGATTATTTTCCGGTTTTATTGATGAATCAGATTTTGGGCGGCGGCGCTTCTTCGCGTCTGTTTATGAATCTGCGGGAAGAGAAAGGCTACACTTACGGCGCTTACTCGTCGTTTGATATGCGGAAAACGGCGGGCGCCTTTGAAGCGAGCGCGGAAGTTCGTACCGATGTGACGGGCGCGTCGCTCAAAGAGTTTTTCACCGAGCTTGACCGCATTCGCACTGAAGAAGTGCCCGCGCAAGAGCTGCAAGACGCAAAGAATTATCTGACCGGCGTTTTCCCGATTCGACTCGAAACGCAGGAAGGCTTGACCGGACAGATTCTGGCGACGCAGTTGTACGATCTGCCCACTGATTATCTGGCGACTTACCGCGAAAATATCAATGCGGTAACCGCATCGGACATTCAGCGTGTTGCGCAAAAATACATTATGCCCGACCGGCTCGCAATCGTCATCGTCGGCGATGCTGCGGCAATTAGCGAACAAATCAAACCCTTTGCCGAGAAAATCGAATATTTCGACGCTTCGGGAAAATCAAAGGAACTTAATAAAACTATGAACAATTCCGCAGAAAACACGACGGCTGAGGGAACCTGGAATCTTTCCGTTTCAACTCCGCAAGGCGATTTGCCGATTTCGGTCAGTTTAACAACCGACGGCAGCAATCTGGGCGGCACGATCAACTCTCCCTTGTTTGGTAACGCCGACATCACGGGCGGTTCGATTGACGGCAATAAAGTCACTGCCGTCAGCGCCGTTAGCTTTCAAGGTCAATCAATCGAAGTCAAAATCAACGGCACAATCGAAGGCAATTCGATGATAGGCAGCGTTGCGGCTTCGATACCGGGAATTCCCGAATTGTCCTTTACCGGAACAAAAGCCGATTAATAACGATTGAAGCCAAACGGTTTTTGTTGTATTTTAATTTGTGCTTTGGGTCGTTAGCTCAGTTGGTAGAGCAGTTGACTCTTAATCAACGGGTCACTGGTTCGAGCCCAGTACGACCCACTTTATTTTCAAGGACTTACAGCAAGTAGCAAGTAAATCAAAAAGTGCAGTGTAGCGAAAAATGCAGCGGCTACCTGCACTTTTTAGTTTTTATGCTTGTATTGCCAATCGAGCGCCTTCCATTTTCTTGATTGCATCAGGATTGGTGACTTTCGGTCGAATGAGCGTATCGTGCAACCTTTTGAATATTTGTATGCCCCTATAACCCCTTGAGAGAAACGAGGTTACCTCTCGACTCTGCAAAACGCGTAGCGAATGTTTGACGTAAATCGTAAATCCTGAACCACTCGATACCACTGGGACTAATCGTGCCTTTGTGGGGAGGACGTAATTTTACCGGCTAATTATGGGTTAATGTGCCTATTATCCAGTTATTGAATTCCGAAAAGCATCTCAATTCCCCCTATGGAATAAGGCAATCTAAAGGCTTTTATTTATTAGAAGTTGCGGCAGTGCTCTTAAAGATAAATATAAAAGTAAGCTGTCCAGTGCTCGGTTGCCCTTAATTATTTACTTTTGTTTGCAAACTTCAGCTTTCGTGTTTTGTAAGCAGACCAGTTTTATTAAGACATCTATTTGCTGTTGTTGTGCTTTGTTTTGCTGTTGTTGTCTTTGAATCTCGCTTTGCAGGTTTTGATTTATCGTTTTTTGCTCTTCGATTTGATTTTGCTGAACCTGGATTTGTTCCTGTTGTTCTTTGACTGCATTAATCAAAACAACGCTCATTTGCGAATAACTAACGCCTTCAATTTCACCGTTTTGATTTTTGTAAGCTAGTCTTGGCTCAACTTTTGCCACCTCTTCGGCAATCAAACCGATGTCCGCTTGATTCGTTGTTTTCCAGTTAAAACTGACCGGCTTTAGTTGGTTAATTAGATTTAAGCCGTCTTTATAAGGCTCAATATCAGTTTTGTAACGTCGGCTTGATGAACAAAAGGCGATTTGATTGAGAGTATTGCGGCACAAGGTCGCCTGCGGAGTGCCAGCCGCGCCCAAACCGTAGATAACCACTTTGTCGCTGCCGCTGTTGCGTCCCAAAGCAATCGTGTTGCTCGTGTCAACGACCGCCTCTGCGCCGATGGCAGTGGAAAAGGTGAGATTGTCAGCGCCTACATTGGCATTGGAGCCAATCATGGTGTTGTTGCTGCCCGTTCTGTTGCTGATACCCGTTCCGTTTCCAACATAAGAGTTGTTGTCACCTGTGGCGTTGAAAATGCCGGAACTCGCGCCGAGAAATACGTTGTTGCTGCCTGTTGAGTTAGTTTCGCCTGCGCTCGATCCGACAAACGCGTTTCTGTAGCCTGTCCTGTTGTAATAGCCCGCTGCGGCACCCACAAACGAGTTGTGGTAACCTGTCGTGTTGTAATAGCCCGCATCTGTGCCGACAAACGAGTTGAAGCCGCCTGTATTTGAAAATCCAGCATTAATGCCCACATACAGATTGTATACTCCAGCATTGCTTAAAATCCGCTTGCCGAGGATGTTGTACTGCGATGTCGCCTCAAAGACGTTTGCCTTGCCCGTTCCGCTTACATTAAATTCGGCGCTCTGCTGCGTTGTCTGATTGCGGATAAACTGATTGCTGTTCAGTTGCACAAAACTGCTCGAATCTATGTTGTCAAGTTTATCGGCATTGTTTGCATACGTAGCATTCGAGGCGGTATCTGCCGTTGCTGCGCTCAAAGAACGAATAGCATAAGGCGTAGAAGAAATACGCTGTCTGGGTGAGAGCGTTACTTCGCCTATTTGAATTTCAAGCCAGCGAGTTTGACTATTTGAGAATGGTGCGGCAGTAAAATCAAGAGTTGTCGTAAACGCCCCATCCGTAACCGTAACAAGGGCGGTTAGTTCGTTGCCAACTTGATTGCCCCCGGCTTCAGCATCATAAAGGCGAAACTTCATTGTATAGCTTCCATTTCCCTGCGGCATTGAAGCATCTCTTAAACGCCCTTGATATGTAAAAGCTGTGGTTTGCGCTGAAACCGCTGCGGAAAATATGAAAAGCGTGGTTAATAAAGCGATAAGTAATTTCATTTCTTTGTTCCTTTACAGACTGTGGCGTCGGATTTGATTGAGCAAACAATTGCTTTGAGTTCGTTAATCTCTTTTTGTTGTAGTTCGATTTGCGCTTGTTGAGCATTGATTTGTGCCTTTTGTTCAAGAAGCGCGTTTGCTGTTGTCGTATTTTGCTCTACGGGGCTGTTTTCATTTAAATTTGCCGCCGCACATGTCGAGATTTGATTTAAATTATTGCGGCAGAGCGCAGTGCTGCCAGCCGCACCCAAAGCACCAACTTGCAGCAAATTCGGAGCGACGACGGTATCAGCCGTTCTGCCCAAAACAACTGTATTGCTAGTTGAAACAAGTGCCTCTGCACCAACGGCTGTTGCATACACTAAATTGCCAGCACTAACATTGGCTTTGCTGCCCATTAATGTATTGCTGCTTCCGTCTGTGTTGCCTAAGCCAGCATCTTTACCAAAAAACGAGTTCCTCGACCCCGACGTATTGTTTCTGCCCGCGTTGTCACCCATAAACGAATTGTGCTCACCTGAATTTGAATATCCCGCCCATCCGCCGAAGAATGAATTATAATTGCCGATTGTGTTGCTTGTACCAGCCTGGACTCCAAAGAATGAGTTACGAAAACCGCTCGTATTGTTAAATCCTGCGGCGTGACCGAAAAAAGAGTTGACTTCGCCGGTTGTATTACTGAAACCTGTGTCATAACCGAAAAACGAGTTGTAGTTCCCCGTCGAGTTTGAAACTCCGGCGCGACTACCGAAAAATGCATTTGCTCCGCCGGTTGTGTTAGCGCGTCCAGCCTGATTGCCAAAAAAAGCATTCTGAGCACCAGTTGTATTACTGTTGCCCGCGAGGGTACCGACGAAAGTGCTACCCGCATTTGTACTTACTGATGCTCCGGCACCAATGCCAATAAACAAATCACTTATTCCAAAAACACTTAAAACACGATTACCGGCAATGTTATATTGTGTCGCTGAATTGACTGCGTTGCCGGAAAGCGTGTTAGAAAATGTCTTATCGCCTGCAATCGTCTGATTTGTCGTTAAATCAACAAAATTCTGTGTTGCAGAACCTGTTCCGCCTTTTACGATTGGGATAACACCAAGCCTGGCACTATCGAGCGTTCCTGTTGTGATGTTCGATGCATTCAAGTTTGTGATGCTTGAACCGTTAATGTTAGCGGATAGAGTGCCTGCAACTGTTAAATTGCCCGGAATTTGAACTGTATCTGCGGGACGTGCCGTGCCATTGTAAGTACCGGCAACTTTGCCCAATACAATCGTATCACTTGCGCTGACTAAAGCGTTTGAGCCGAGAGCGGCTGCGAAGGACAAATTACCGTCTCCGACATTGGCACTGTATCCCATTATCGTATTGTTACTGCCTGTTGTGTTGTTGTATCCCGCAGTATTACCAAAGAATGAGTTACGGTTGCCATTTGTGTTTTCGCGTCCGGCGCTTGCCCCTACAAACGAATTACTGATGCCTGTCATATTGTGGAAGCCTGTGCCTGCGCCGACAAATGAGTTGTACTCACCTGTCGTATTGCTGGAACCGGCACTATCGCCAAAAAATGAGTTACTGCTACCCTCACTATTGACTAAACCTGCCTTAGAGCCGACAAACGAGTTGGAGTTACCAGTCAGGTTGCTGTAGCCCGCGAAATAGCCGACAAACGAATTTTTGATTCCCAGTGTGTTTCCTTTGCCAGCACTATAGCCAAAAAACGAGTTGTTACTTCCACCTGTAGTGTTCTGTCCTGCCTCTGTGCCAACAAACGAGTTGCCGCTACCATACACATTTGCCCCTCCAGTGTTAACGCCCGCAAACAAATTGTTTGTTCCGGCAACGCTCAATACTCGATTTCCTAAGATGTTGTACTGCGTTGCCGCATCGAAGATGCTTGCCCTTCCCGTCCCACCTACGTTGAAGTTGGCGCTTAATTCCAGCGTCGTCTGATTACGAATAAATTGGTTACTATTTGTTTGCACAAAACTGCTTGAATCAATGTTATCGAGCGTATTTGCGTTTGTGGCATTAGTTGCTGTATCTGCCGTTCCCGCCGATATTGAGCGAATCGCATAAGGAGCAGAATTAATTTGCTGACGCGGAGAAAGCTGTGTGTAATTTGAATCAGTGGGTTTCTTTACCCGAATTTCCAAATATCTATCCGCGCCATTAAATGCTGATGAACCGAAATCGAGTTTAATTGCGAAGCTACCGTTTGTGACCGTAATTCCTGTAGTTGCGGTTGAGTTTGGCGCGACGAGCGTTCCGTTAGCATCATACAATGCAAACTCGAAATCATAAGTTCCGCTTGTTGCCGGCATAGAAGCATCCGTCAAACGTCCTTGATAATTGAATGAAGTAGCTTGCGCTTGAACTGAAATGGATACGGTGATAACGAGAATAAACGTCATTATAAATGAACGCGCAAACGGGGATAATTTCATATTATTTTTTTTTAAGATTTTACCTGTTATCGGAAAGAAAGGCTTTCGGTTAATAATTCTATTAACAAGGTTTACATTCTGATAATAAACCAATAAAAGGATTATTGAAAGCCGCCAGGCGACTTTTAGAGCGTTACATATAGATTCGTTAGAAGTTTCGGCATTTTACACCGTTCATATTTTTATTAATGAAGCTCCGGCGCAGCAGAGCCGCACGGTATCAAAAGATACTTAGTGACGCTCTGTGAAAATATGCTGAAAATAACTCTTAATCAACGGATCACTTTTTCGAGCCTGGTACGACCCACCAAAGTTTTAAATGTGAAGGCGAAAAATTGGAGATTCAGCTTTTCGCCTTTTTGTTTTTCAATGGAAGAACTGTTTCGAGCTTCCAATTTAGATCCGCAAACTCATCTTTTGATTTAATCAGCAGCCAGTTTCGCTCGTTTCCTTTCATTCGCAAAAGCGCAAATTCGCCTTGCAGCTTTTTGCCGAAAAGCCTGAAAATCAGCTTTCCCTTTTCCAATTGCCCGCCGACGATCTCAAATTCGCCATTGTCCCAGATTCTGACTTCGCCCGCGCCGTAAGTGCCTTCGGCAAGCGTGCCTTCAAAATCAATGTAAGAAACGGCGTGGTCGGGAACTACCACGGCGAGCCGTTTTTCATTTGGATTGAGCGAAACTCCTTTTGGAACAGCCCACGATTTTAGAACTCCGGCGATTTCCAGCCGAAAATCAAAATGAAGATTTGTGGCGTGATGTTCGTGAATGACAAAACGGCTCGGTTTCATATTTTTCTCTCCATTTTTTACATTTTAACATTTTGAAAAACTACGCCGCCGCGTATCGCTCGCAGACGTTGATTGTCACATCTTAGAACGCTTTTGTCGGGTGAAAGCGGGAATGCGGTAATATTTAGAAGTTTATTCAATTAAAATCCAGTGGAACGAGCTTTGCACTGTGTTTTACGAGAGGTGTGCGCTATGACTGACGATAACCAAACAAACCTTAACGAAAAAGATACTTTTGTAAGCGATGAGGACACGGAAATATCGCTTCCGCCGCCGGTGCCGAATTTTGACGCTGCACACGCCGCGCCGGTTCAGCCTGTAATTCCCGTCGCCGCGATTCCAAGCGAATCGCTCGGAGCTTTTCCGCAGCAGCCGCAAGTCGTTTACGTTGCGCAGCCGACTGTGGTTCAACCCAACCGAAGCTGGGGTTGGATTCCGGCAGCTTTGGCTTTGCTTCTGGTCGCAATTGTCGCAGGCGCATTCATTGGAGCCGAGCTTTATAAACGCTCGATTTATGCCGAATCCGCCGCGCCGTATTCATCTGAAGACGTTTCGCCTTACGCCAATTCGACGACGGGTGAAAACAAAACAGCTAAAACTGGCGAAGAAAATTCGCTAGCCGACAAAAAGGAAGCCGGTTTGAACGAAAACATTAAATCTGCGGACGGCAAATCCGAATTGAAACAAATCAATTCGATTTCAACCAGTTTTGCTCCGGTTCAAAAAGCGGAGATGAAAGAAACCGGGCGCGGCGCAGAAGGTGAAGAAAACAACCAGGAAACGGCTGAAGCCGGAGACGAAGCAGGAAACACGGCGGACGAAAATAAAGCCGAAAAAAGCAAGCAGCAATTACAGCCCGACGATGAAGACCCGCCTCCGCCGCCTGTTCAGCGAAAAGGTAAAGAATTACAGCCAAAGAAAGTCGAAAATGTAAAAGACACTGAAAATATCGTTCAGCCGCAGAGAAGCTTGCCGAATTAACGGTTCTCAAAATAAGAAAAGTAAAATGCCCGACGAAATTTCGTCGGGCATTTTACTTTTCTTATTTTTTAATTTTATTCTTTCTTTGTCCGTAAAAATTAGATTATAATTATTTACCTTATCCGAATGATTCGGCGCTTTGTCGTGTTGACGATGAAGCAAACATAGTTTAAAGTCCAATTTCCGTCTTTTCTCATCGAATCCTCAAAAATTTATGAACGGCGAAACGCAGATTAATCAGCTTTTACATACAAACTCCGCAGACAATGTGATTTTGAGACAGGTTCTTGATTCGGTTCCCGCGCTCATTTCTTATATTGACGCGGATTTAAGATATCGTTTTTTGACCAGAGGTTACGAAGAGCTGTTTGATTGCCCGGTCGAGTCTCTGATTGGGAAAAGGTTAGCCGAAGTCGTGGGCGATGAAGCGTTTCAAAAAGTTCTGCCTTATCTGGAAAGGGTTTTATCCGGCGAGCGAATCGAATTTGAATCTACGCTTCGTTATCAAAACGGTAAAACGCGCGCCGTTGCGGTCACCTACATTCCAGATATTAACGAAAACGGGCGCGTTTTAGGTTTTACGGCGCACTTCCGTGACATTTCGATTAGAAAGCAAACGAGAGAAGAGCTGCGCGAGCGTTCTGACAAATTAAATCTTGCGCTTGACGCTGCGCAGCTCGGGGATTGGAGTTGGGATGCGGCAACCGATTCTGTCGCTCTTTCACCGCGCGCCGCCGAAATTTTCGGCATCGAGCCGCATCCGAATTTGACTTGGGCGCAGTTGCGCGAACACTTAGTCGAAAGCGACCGCGAACCTGCGCGTCTGGCGGTTGAAAAAGCCGTCGTTGAAAAAACCGAATACGACCTTGAATATCGCGTCAATCACGGAGACGGAAAACAAGTCTGGGTTTCGGCTCGCGGGCGAGCGTTTTATGACGAGAACGGGAATGCAATCGGAATAATCGGCATCGTTCAGGATGTTTCCGCGCAAAAACAAATCCAGAACGTTTTGCGCGACCAAACCGAAGCTCTGCGTTCAATCAACGAAATCGGCAAGCTGCTCTCCGGCGAGCTTGATTTGCAGAGGCTGGTGCAATCTCTGACCGACGCGGCGACCGAGCTGAGCGGAGCGCAATTCGGCGCGTTTTTCTACAATGTTTTGGACGAGCGCGGCGCGTCTTTTACGCTTTACACGATTTCCGGTGTGCCGCGCAGTCATTTTGAAAATTTCCCGATGCCGCGCGCCACCGCGCTTTTCGGTCCGACGTTTCGCGGCGAAGGCGTTGTCAGAATTTCCGATGTTCACAAAGACGAGCGTTTCGCCAAAAACTCGCCGTATTTCGGAATGCCCGCAGATCATTTGCCGGTCGCCAGTTATCTCGCCGTTCCTGTGATTTCGCGTTCCGGCGAGGTTTTGGGCGGTTTGTTTTTCGGTCACGAAAAATCGGGCGTTTTCAACGAACGCGCCGAACAAATCGTCGTCGGACTCGCCGGTCAAGCCGCGATTGCCATTGACAACGCCAGACTTTTTGAATCCGCCGAGCGAGCGCGACAGGCGGCGGAAAAAGCCAATCGTCTGAAAGACGAATTTTTGGCGACCGTCTCGCACGAATTACGCACGCCGCTCAATTCGATTCTCGGCTGGTCGAATCTCATTCGCAACGGGAGCTTAACGACCGAAATGCAAACGCGCGCCATGGAAACCATCGAGCGCAATGCTCGTTCGCAGCAGCAGATTATCGAAGATATTTTAGACGTTTCCCGAATCATCACCGGAAAGTTGCGGCTTGAAATCGCGCCGTTCGATTTGGCTGAGGTGATCGAAGCCGCAATCGAATCGGTTCGACCGTCCGCCGAAGCAAAATCAATTCGGCTCGAAACCGAGCTGCGCCAAAGCAAAGCGCACGTCAACGGCGACGCGCATCGTTTGCAGCAAATCATCTGGAATCTGCTTTCAAACGCCATCAAATTTACCCCGAAAGGCGGCGTTGTGGGCGTTAAGCTCCAACGAATCAATTCTCACGTTCAGATTGTAGTTCGGGATTCGGGTAAAGGAATCGAGCCGGAATTTTTGCCCCACGTTTTCGACCGTTTTCGCCAAGCCGATGCTTCGACGACTCGGCTTCACGGCGGTCTTGGCTTAGGTTTGGCAATTGTGCGTCACTTAGTCGAGCTGCACGGCGGCACGGTTTCAGCCGAAAGCGAAGGCGAAAATCGCGGTGCAATTTTCACGGTCAATTTGCCGATAACCGCTCTTCAGAGTGAAATCGTACTTCCGGTCAAGCAAACACAAGCGCTCGATACGGCACACCCGCACTTTCATCTCTCTCGCGGCTTTGAATCAAAACTCGACGGCTTAAGAGTTCTTTGCGTTGACGACGAAACGGATGCGCGCGAATTGCTTTTTGCGGCTTTGTCGCAATACGGAGCGTCAGTCAAAACCGCCGCTTCCGCGCGAGAGGCTTTCGAAATATTGCGGCATTGGAAACCGGACGTGATTATTTCCGACATCGGAATGCCCGACGAAGACGGTTTTTCTTTGATCAATAAACTTCGCGCGCTGAGTCCGAATGAAGGCGGAAATATTCCGGCGGCGGCGTTAACCGCTTACGCCGGAATTGAAGACCGCAAACAGATTTTGGCGGCGGGATTTCAGACATTTGTTGCCAAGCCGGTTGAAACCGCCGAGCTTGCCGCGATTGTCGCGGAGCTTGCCGAAAAATAAAAAAGCTGCCGGTTATTCTGAACAATAACCGGCAGCTTTTTTTATTTTTCGATTTGTTGATTAGACAGTCGTACTAAAATGAAATAACAGCTCTTTCAAAGCGTTCTTCACTTCTTCGGGCAAATCTTCTCTTAAAGACAGCTCGTAAAGCGCGGGCGTCATTTTGCTCGAATTTAAATTGTGCAGAACTTTGACGGTCGCCAATCGAACCTGCAAGCTCGGATGTTCGGCGATTGTCTGCAAAATCGGACGAAATTCGTCGGCTTTAGTCAGCAAAGTCAAAATCGCAAACGCCTCATAAGATTGTTTTCCGTCGGAAGAAGAAAGCCGCTCGAAAGCGCGCGCGGCAAAACCGGATTCGACGCAGGCGAGCGCCGCCAATCTTAAACGTTCCACATCGTGACTGCCGATAACGCGGACGAAAGCGTCCGAACGGTCGAAGCTCAAACGCGACAGAGCGCGCGCCGCAGCCGCCCTAACTTCTCTCGAAGGGTCTGCGCCGGCGAGCAAAACCGGCTCAAAAACCAATTCGTGGTCAAAAGCGGCGAGAGCCATAATTGCTTCTATCCGATGTCTCGCGCTGGCGTCGTAGAGCGCGACCTGCGACAAACCTTCAATTGATTCCCGCGTTTTTGCGGCGGTCAAAACGCGGATTGCGAGCGAGCGCATCATTTCATCATCGTCGTCTTCTTTAAGCTGTTCGAGCGCGTCCATCACAGATTCGTCGTGCGCGCCGCTCGGCAGCGGCGGAACCGGCTGCGGCGTCGTAAGCTGCCAGAAACTTAAATCAACGGCGGGTTCGCCGGACGGCGCTTTTTCTTTGGCAAAGCCGTTTTGTTTGGAACTCTGGAAATCTTCAAAAGTTTTCTTCGCCCCTGCTGAATTAGCTTTTTTCGCCGCGCCGTTTAAATTATTTATCCCGCTTGGTCGCTTTTTATTTTCCGGGGAACCGGCTTGAATCCAATCGTCAACTTTCCGGTCTTTGCCGTTGTTTGAAACGGGGCGCGCACCCGCGCGTCGAATGGTGGTTTCCGTTTTGCTTTTCGGATAACGCTCCTGGTTTTTCTTTTTCACTCGCGACCAAAAGATAACGCCGACGGCGGCAGCAATGCCAACTAATCCGAGATAGAGCAATGTATAATCACCGGATGAGTCGTCTTCGGCTAAGCTCTGTCCAAAGATTTCGGTTGAAAAAGCCGAAACGACGGCACAACAGTACGCAATTTTGCCGCCTTGAAAACTTAAAATGCGAGCTGCGGATTTCGGTAGGATTTGTTTCGGAAAGTAAAAAAAAGGCATCCTCAATTTGGTGTTCATTTTTTTCTCGTCAAGAAGTTAAAGGGAAACAGAAGATTTCTCATTCTGGGAAAAAAGGAAAGCTGCGCGAAGCAAAATTTGCGCGCGAAATCATTATGCAACTTTTTAACTTTGTTTGTCACTTTTTTTTTGCTTTTTCCGATTTACATTTTTGAATTTGACGAACCGGCGCTTGTCGGTTAAGACTATCGCAGGTTTTTAAATTCAATCTTTTTATTAAAATTATGAACGCTATTGAGCGAAACACATTAATTAATAAATACGGCGACGGTTTTTCCGAAGTCGAATCCGCGCTTGCAGATTTTCCGTCCAATAAATTAACGGCAAAACCGCTCGCCGGAAAATGGAGCGCCGCGGAAATCGTTCAGCATCTCGCCGACAGCGAAATGACAAGCGCTATTCGTCTGAGAAAATTGCTGACCGAAGATTTTCCGGTGATTCACGGTTACGATCAGGACAATTACGCCGAACGCCTGCGCTATAACGAACGCGATCTAGCTCCCGCACTCGACGCTTTTCGCGCCGCACGAGCCACGAGCCTGCAAATTCTACAAAATTTATCGGAAGAAGATTGGCAGCGCGAAGGCTGGCACACAGAGAACGGTCGTTATTCAGTCGAAAAATGGCTCGAAATTTACGCCGCTCACGCGCACGGACACGCAGAGCAGATTCGCCGCCTTCGCGAAGTTTTAATAAATGAATCGTAAATCATAAATCGTGAATTGAATCTGCTTTTCGGCGATTTACGATTCACGATTTACGATTCACTAACGATGCTCGTTTCGGAAACAAATTTTCCAGATTTAAAGCTCGCGGCGCGCGGCAAAGTGCGCGACGTTTACGAGATTGACGACCGGCATCTTTTAATCGTAGCCACCGACCGCATCTCAGCTTTCGACTGCATTTTGCCGACTCCGATTGAGCGGAAAGGCGAAGTCTTGACCGCCATTTCGCGTTTCTGGTTTGGAAAGCTGGAACAAATCGGCGTTTCTCATCATTTGGTTACAACCGAAATTGAAGAAATGCCGCAGACGCTCAAAAAATACGCCGAAACGTTGCGCGGGCGCTCAATGCTCGTCAAGCGCACCGAAGTTTTCCCTGTCGAATGTGTGGCGCGCGGTTATCTGAGCGGTTCGGGCTGGAAAGATTATCAAGCGACCGGCGAAATTTGCGGACACAACCTGCCGCAGAATTTGAAAGAATCCGAAAAACTGCCTGCGCCGATTTTTACGCCCGCGACCAAAGCGGCGAGCGGACACGACGAAAACATCAGCGAAGCGAAAATGGCTGAAATAATCGGTTTGGAAAATACAAAACGGCTGAAAAATCTGACGCTCAAGATTTATAATTTCACCGCCGATTTTGCCCGCACGCGCGGAATTATTGTTGCCGACACAAAATTTGAATTCGGACTCGATGAAAACGGCGAGATAATTTTGATTGACGAAGTTTTAACGCCCGACTCTTCACGTTTTTGGGCGGCGGAAACTTATGAGCCGGGAAAATCGCAGCCGTCTTTCGACAAACAATTCGTGCGTGATTATCTCGAAACCTTAAGTTGGAATAAACAACCGCCCGCGCCTGCTTTACCCGAATCAATCGCCGCCGCGACGACGGCAAGATACTTACAGGCTTATGAAATTTTAACCGGAAAAACTCTTTAATTTTTGTTTTAGATTTTGGGTTTATTTGGCGCAAATCGGAGTTGAATCTAAAATTTAAATCTAAAATGCTTATGCGCGAACGTCTTGAAAAATTGATTAATGAAATGCTTGACGGGCATATTTTGCTCGACGAAGCCCGCGAGGAATTTGAGAAAATTTATATTCAAAAAGCCCTCGAACGCTATAACAATCACCTTTCAAAAACCGCCGACGCGCTCGGCATTCACCGCAACACGTTATCCAAAAAAGTTGCCGCCTATCAAGCGCCGACAAAAACTCCAAAACCATTGCTGTCGCGTTCTACTCGGCAGTAAATCCCGATTTCAAAATCTAACAATACTGCTATCAAGTTTTCTAACACTCTTGACAAAACTTTCCGCATCCGCTAAATTAGCACTCGTTGGCGAACAGTGCTAACATATAATCAACAACAATCAATTCATCAGTATTTATCAATCGAAAGGAGCAAAAATCGAAATGGCTACTAAAATTAAACCGTTGCATGATCGAGTTATCGTGAAACGAATTGAAGAAACAGAAAATATGCGCGGAGGGCTTTACATTCCCGACACCGCCAAAGAAAAACCGCAGGAAGGCGAAGTCATCGCCGTCGGTGAAGGCAAGTATAAAGAAGACGGCACACGCCAAACTCTTGACGTCAAAGAAGGCGACCGCGTTCTTTTCGGCAAATACAGCGGCTCGGAAATCAAGCTCGACAATGAAGAATTTTTGATTATGCGCGAGGACGAAATTCTCGGCATCATCAATCGCGCAGGCGCAGCCGCCTAATAAATCATTAATAAATTAGTAATTGGAGGAAATTTATGGCTAAACAAGTTATTCACGGAGAAGATTCGCGTGCGGCGATTTTGCGCGGTGTTAATCAACTCGCCGACGCTGTTAAAGTTACACTCGGACCGAAAGGTCGCAATGTCGTTATTGACAAAAAATTCGGCTCGCCGACGATTACCAAAGACGGCGTAACGGTAGCGAAAGAAATCGAATTAAAAGACTCTTTGGAAAATATGGGCGCACAAATGGTGCGCGAAGTCGCTTCTAAAACTTCAGACGTTGCCGGCGACGGGACGACAACCGCGACTGTTTTGGCACAGGCGATTTTTAAAGAAGGCGTTCGCACTGTTGCTGCCGGAGCAAACCCGATGGCGCTCAAACGCGGAATTGATAAAGCGGTTGAGCAAGTCGTCAACGAAATTAAAAATCTTGCTAACCCGGTTTCCGGCGACGCAATTGCTCAAGTCGGCACGGTTTCCGCGAACGGCGACAAAACCATCGGCACTTTAATCGCGCAAGC